>JBDTGA010000096.1:0-55472 GCA_039937655.1 Ginsengibacter sp. | reverse complement strand
ACAAATAATTCTACCGGAAAATTCATCGGTTGATATGGCAACCTGCGAGATTTATTCTCTGGCACTAACCGCTAAAGTTGATGCACAAGGTAGTGTCAAAGCACCGTATAGTCAGGGCTTTCCAAATATTGTTTATCTTTTTGATAAAAATAAAAATGTAATTCTTGCAGGATTCATTACTGATTCCGCCAATACTATTTCAGTGGCTTCCACTGCAGAAGTGCTTTTGTATTTTGGTATGGGCACTACTTTTCAACCCTATGAGATCATGGAGAAATTTATTAACGGCATTGGTAAAGTCCCAGGAGTTGCTGAGTGGAAAACAGAACTGGAAATAATGTTTAAAAATGATCCGTTGATGTTACAGAAAGGATTATTTGTTGAGGCACTAAAAGCACGAGTGACAGCGATAATAAAGACGGGAACTATACCCAGAAGACCAGCCGATATTACTGTTGACGCTAACGATATCAGAAGTGGCATGCAACTCGCCGAAAATGGATTTAATAGTTTCACCATTACAAATAATATCAGGCGCAGAGCTTACGCGTTTCTTTATAAAATGAATTATACTGATTTGAATGGTAAGAATACAGTGATGAATACCAGCATTAATGGAAGTGTAACTTCGATAGCCAATTTTAAAATCTCACCTACAGGTGCTATCAGGGATTATAAAGGAGTGATGCAGGATTGGGCAGCAGGAAAAGGGACAGAATTTGCCGCCACCACTAATGGACCAACACAAGTGCCATTAGAAGATAATGAGATGGAAGCAAATTTTAAAGTAAGAATCGTGGGGCCAGGCATTCCGGTTGCTGCGGCGATGACCACTTATGAAAGAGCAAGATGGTGGAACGTTTCCTTGCAAACAACGTTATTTGATTTCCTTATGCCAATTGTGCTCGATGCCATTGGCCATAAAGAAATTCTAAAAAATATGAATGCTAAACTTGATATTGGGGACAATCTAAAAAACCTGGAAGCACTCGTTGAAAAAACAGGAGACCTGATTGCTGCTATTCCAGCGGCAACTGATGCTCTTGAATCAGGAGATTATAAGAAAGTAGCAACTGAAGTGTTTTTTGCAATTACTAACAGCCGGTTAGGAAACGTTTCAAATGACTGGTTAAAGTTTCTCTATAATAATGTTGCAGAATATGTACAAAAAAACGGATCCGACTATTATAAGGATGCATTGGTTTTTGATGACCGGCTTGAAAACTTATTGAAAGTTCTTGAAGTGCTGGATTTGGGTTTAAAAGGAGTTGATTATGCAAGACTCACCAAAGCTATATTAGAATCCAAAACTCTCGAAGAATGGGACCTGAAAGCAAAAGAAGTCGAATTAAATTTGAGTCCTAAAGAATTTACAATTGGGACGCTCGACCAGAAAAAACTTACTGCAAATATCAAAACAAGCTTCGGTGATAATACACCGGTTATAGAATATCAGTGGGAAACTACAGGAAAATATGGATACCTGTGGGATGACCGCGGTCACAAAGGCAATGCATTCAGCAGCTCAATTAAAGAAGCTTATTACTTGTGCAATGTTATGGAAAGCGATATTAAAGATGGCAAAGAATATGCAGATACTATTAAAGTAACTGCCTATTTGAAAATCGGACAGACAAGCTCTAAAATAGGAACTAGTCTTTCTGTAGCAAAGATCAGCAAGAATGTGTTCAGGGTGCCTCTTACCGGACATATTTCTATCAAAGACTTCGGAAATTTAGGTAAAGAATATAGTGCGAGTAACCCAATTGTTTCCGCGGAGTTTGCCCAAAGAAAAGGTGCTACCACTTATTCTATTTCGATAATTAAAAATGGAGTCAAATTAGCCCCTGTAATCCGTTATCCTAATGCAAAGGACAGTACCATTATTTTTTCCTTCTACATTGGCAACTATATTAGCGGCGGCGCAAATACCAATGCTTATCCGGCAAGTGCTTATGCAATTATGGAAATGTCACCGAAATGGATGCTTGAAGAAAAGGCACGGCAGGAAAAAATAATAGCCTCATTTCAAAAAGAAGGAATGACAGAGATAGAAGTTACGGTGAATTATTAGGCGTTTTATAACTCAACATCTTGAATGAGACAGATGGTTATCAAAAGTTCATTTACACACAGTAAATGAACTTTTTTATTGAATTTCTATTCTGAAAAAAATAGGAATGATGACCATTTTACGCTTCATACGATATAATGATATAAAACTTTACAGCATGAAAAATTTATTCTACCTCCTTTTACTTACTTCGTTTCTACAGGCAAATGCACAAACCGGTATTCCTGTCCCTGAAATGACACAGGCAGACAATCTGGTCAAAAATTTTATGACAACTTACGCGATCCCCGGATTGACTATTGCGCTAACCAAAGATGGCAAGATTGTTTATATGCGAGGCTTTGGTTATTCTGATATTGCCAAAACTATTCCTGTACAACCCAATAATTTATTTCGCATTGCAAGTTGCTCGAAGCAAATTACAGCCATAGCCATTATGAAACTCATGCAGGATGGTAAACTCAGCATGTTTTCAAAAGTCTTTGGACCGGGTGGTATTTTGGAACATGCTCCTATAATTTCTACAGCAACCATTACTGATGCAAGAATCTACGACATTACAGTGGAGCATTTATTAGAACATACTGAGGGCTGGGATAGAGATGTAAATTGTAATTCCAGCCCTACACTTCCTTATCCGTATTTTTTTGGAGGCTGCGACCCTATCAATAATCCCTTGACCGTATCAATGGAGTTAGGAATTTCTAATCCTGTTTCTGAAAATTATCTAAGTAAATATTTATTACAAAAGGGATTGAATTTTGCGCCGGGCACTAAATATGCTTACTCAAATATTGGCTATCTGTGCCTTGGTGCAATCATTGAACAACTTACAGGTAAGACTTATGAAGATTATGTAAAAAACGATATTCTTGCCCCTTTGGGAATTTATGATACGCATATTGGTAATAACCTTTTAAGCGAAAAACAAGAGCGTGAAGTAGAATATACAACCACTGAAGGCACCAACCTTTCTGTGTATGGTACTGGCGTTCAGGCTCCCTGGACATATGGCGGCATGAACGTGCATGCTATGAGTGCGCACGGGGGATGGATCACCACAGCCAGTGACTTTGTAAAGCTCCTTAGTGCCGTAGATGGTTTTGCGACAAAGCCTGATATTTTATCTACAGCCACCATCAATGTAATGACCGCGCCATCTACGGCAAATGTGAACTATGCAAAAGGGTGGGCAGTAAACAGCTTTGGAAACTGGTGGCATACCGGCGCCATTCCGGGGACAGCCAGCCAGATAGTAAGGGCCAGCAATGGTTACAACTGGTTTATTATAATGAACAACCGATACAACTCTAATAATTTTTGGACAGCCCTTGACAATCTTGGGTGGAATATTATTTCAGCGACAACATCGTGGCCTACCTGGGACCTGATGCTTGCGCCCACACAAAATGCTTCGAATATAACTTTATCAAATGCTACTGCTACTTCTGTTACAGTTAACTGGGCAAATGGCAATGGAGCAAAAAGACTTTTATTGATTAAACCTGATGTTGCTATTACCTCCTTTCCACTTGATGGCACTGACTATACTGCCAACGCCAATTACACCTCAGCGCCAATTTTAGGCTCTGATGTAAAAATCGTTTATAACGGGACCGGGAATAGTGTAAATGTGACAGGGCTTGAGGCAGGTAAAAATTATCATTTCAGAGTAATTGAATACAACAACAGTCCTGCCACCGGAAATAATTCTTTGTATCTGTTAGGTAATAATCCGGTATCAATGCACACAGCAGGCGCTCTTCCTGTAAAATTAATTTCATTCCATGGTATGCATTCGAATAATGAAATAAAACTGAAATGGACTACAGCACAGGAGATCAATGCAGCCTATTATATCATTCAGAGAAGCTACGATGGGACCAAATTTAGTGATATCGGAAAGGTAATAGCTAATGGTAATACATCCTTACCTTCTTCTTATTATTTTACCGATCAATCTAATAATAACAATCAGTCAAACTTATTTTACAAAATTAAGATGACAGATAAGGATGGAAGTTTTGATTATTCCCCGATAATTTCTGTAGGCATCAAAACAAGCAGGTACTTTACCATTTCGCCTAATCCTGCGAAAGATATTTTAAAAATAAAGGGTAATCATATTGTGGCAGTGGAAGTTCTTGATTTAGTGGGAAGGCGATTGATACAAAAAACATTTACTGATATTAACGAAGCAACAATTAATATTTCACCATTAAGCGCAGGTGGATATCTTATAAGAATAAGGGATAAAAATAGTAACACTCAAACAGAGAGACTGATTATTCAAAAATAATTTTATACATCTTTTTAAAATGAAAAAAATGAAACCCATATCTCTTTTATTTCTTGGAATATTAGGGGGCATGTTGTTTAACACAACCAGTTGCAACAGCCAGGGCAATACTGGCCCCACAAAAAAAATATCCTCTACAAAATTCACAGAAGGTAAAGATTATAACATATTCACTCGTGCCCGTGTGTTGGACAAAACTGGCTTTTCTAAACCGGTGGAAGCATTCAGTCTTTTAATTCCAAAGGGATGGAAATATTCAGGTGACATTCTATGGACTCCGCCGGGAAGTACGTGTGCGGGCACAAACAGTTATTTTAAAGCAACATCTCCCGATGGAAAGTATAGCTTTGAATTGTTACCGAGTGTTTTGTGGGTTTACGTCACAGATCCACAATTGGCACAATTCCAACAACAAAACTCACGTTCAGCTTATTGCAGCTATGGTGAACCGTTAGACGCAGAACATTATTTAAAACAAATGTTTGTTCCCCGTGAATTAGGAAATCCGCAATTTTTAGAAATGAAGACCAATGAGCCCGGAGCAAGAGAAATGCAGATAAAGTCCGAAAAATACCGACAGGAAATGATGAGTTATAATTATGGTCAAATCAATTCTTATCCAAGTGCGATCAATGCAAAAGTTAAGTGGAATGATGGTTCTGAGGGAATTGTTACTTGCGGTGTACTGATCATGGAAGGCATCATTCCCAATGCGTATGACGGCAGCTACAGTAAAACCTATACGAGTTCTGCGATGGAAAGGGTCGTATTTAAATATCCCGCGGGTGAGGGAGACAAAGCGGTCAACATGCTGAGCACGATCATGAGTAGCGTAAGAACCAATACAGCGTGGAAAAATTCAGTGGACAATTATTGGCTCCAGGTACGTCAAAAAAGCTATGTAAATCACATTGGCAAAATAAAAATGATGGATGATCTGACACGGCAGATTGGAGAACAAACCATCCGGAACGGACAAAAGAACCTGAATAATATAGATGTAAATATGAGAAGTTGGGAAGCCACACAACAGAGCCAGGATCGAATGCATACCAATTTTGTAAAAGCTATACGAGAAGTGGAAAACTATCAGGATGCAACAGGAAAAGTAGAATTAAGTTCCGGTTACAATCATGCCTGGAGCCGAAGTGATGGCAGTAGTTTTATTATGAGCAACAATCCTAATTTTGATCCCTCATCTTTATTTCAGGATCAAAGATGGAAGGAAATGAAAAAAGTAGATTAAGAAAGCTTTCAAAAATAACCAACTGTTTCCCTTAGCAAGAAAAATTTATTTCGATGTGGGGCAATCAAAAAGGTGTGCCCACTTAAGGCACCCCTTTTTTCTATGGAAACCTATGTCGAAAACTCATTAAAACCTTAGAAAATCATGATCAGATATCGGCAGAAGAAGTTTACGATCTTTTGTGTTCACGGCCCCTTTGTGGTTAATCTTTCCCTTCCTGATTTATTTTATTCAAATTTGAACTACCAGATCTCCACACGATCATCGGCATCACGCCACATCTTATCTCCTTTTTTTACACCAAAGGCAGCATAGAATGCGGGAAGATTAGATAAAGGTCCATTGACGCGAAACTGTGTCGGGGAATGAGGATCCGTTAAAACTTGCGTGCGTGTACTTTCATCTCGCTGTTTTAAGCGCCAGATAGTTGCGTATGATAAAAAGAATCGCTGGTCAGGAGTAAGCCCATCTATTAATTGATTACTCTTACCCTCAGGTGTTTTCTTAAAAGCCTGGTAAGCCACCGTTATACCACACAAATCACCAATGTTTTCTCCAAGAGTTAATTGCCCATTTACATGTAGGGAATCTAACACAGTATATTGATTAAACTGGTTGACCAGTTTTTTACCTCTGGCAGTAAAGTTTTCTTTATCTTTTTCAGTCCACCAATTCCTGAATTTACCATCAGCATCAAATTGACTTCCCTGATCATCGAAACCATGGCTTATTTCATGGCCCATCACGGTTGCAATGCCACCGTAGTTTACTGCATCATCTGCATTTGCATCAAAAAAAGGAGGCAATAGAATACCCGCAGGAAAAACAATTTCATTATTTAATGGATTGTAATATGCATTCAAAGTTGGTGGCGTCATTGACCACGCGCCTCTATCCACCGGTTTACCTATCTTATTCATATTGAATTTAAAATCGAAAGCTGATGCGGCTTTTACATTTTCATAAAAGTTGTTGCCGATTTTTAAACCGGAATAATCTCTCCATTTATCAGGATAGGCTATTTTTCTTCTGATTTTGGACAATTTATACAATGCCTTTTCTTTGGTAGAATCGGTCATCCAGGTATTACTTTCTATGCGTTCTCCAAAGGTGTTAATTACATTTTGGACTAAATCATCTATCCTCTTTTTCGCATTGGCTGTAAAATATTTTTCGATGTATAATTTCCCTAAAATTTCTCCCAAACTGGCATCTACATTCCTGATTACAGATTCACCACGCGGTTTCATTTCTGTTTGTCCTGAAAGTTCGGTACCATAAAAGGCGAAAATTGCATGGGTGAATGGACTACTCAAATAAGGTGCAGCATTACTTATCAATCTTACTTTTAAATAATCTTTCCAGGCATTCAAAGGAGTTGTTTCTAAAAGATTATTTAGTGTATCCAAAAATTCAGGCTGCCCAACAATCATCTTTTCCGGGTGAATATTTAGTTTTTGAAAAACATCCCTGAAGTGTAGCCTTGGGTATCTGGCAAATAGTTTTTCGGGAGTAAATAATTTAAAAGCCTGGGAATGTTTCTGTTTTCTGTTGCCGTCCTGGCGCCTTTGGCCATTTTAGTTTCCAACGTAAGGACTTCACTCGCTTTTAACTGTGATTCTGCTTTTGATACACCTGAAAGTTGAAACAGTGTTGAAAGATATTGCACGTACTGTCCTCTTACTTTTTTAGCTTTATCGTCGGTGTCAAAATAATAAGATTTCTCTGGAAGCCCCATACCACCCTGATTAAAAATAAGAATCTCCTTATCATTGCTTATCGGGTCTGGAAGATTGCTCATGCCAAATAATGGTGCAATTTTATTGATAGAATTGGCATATTGATAACCCACCTCATCAATAACACCTTGCTGACTATTGATGGCATTGATTCGATTAAAATCTGTCTTTAATGGTTGAAGTCCCATTTTTTCAATGGAGAGTGTGTCCATTCCACTCTTATAAAAACTTTGCAACTTCTGTGCATTGCTGCCTAATGGATTTCTTTGTGAGGCAACGGTTTTTACCAAATTTTCCAGTTTACCTTTTGTTTGCTTATCAAGAATGACAAAATTGCCCCAACTACTCTGATTCGCCGGAATTTCATTGGATTTCAGCCAATTCCCATTTGCATATTCATAAAAATTATCCTCAGGTCTTACCGTTTTATCAATAGCAGTTTGATCCAGAAACTTCTGTTGAGCTTGTACTTCAATAGTGCTTAAAAAAAGAAAAGCTACTACAGGAAGGAAAACTTTGTTCATAATAGTAATTATTAAATTTATTCACAATATATCTTAAAAAATTTAAATTTTTATTTTTTTTAAAAAAGCAGGAATTTGAAGTAATCCCTTGAATAAATTTGAAAAATTATTTTGTAGAAAAAAAAATTAACTAGAAAAATTAAATTGATGACCTTTTGTTCCGGTTACCGATATAAAGGTAGAAATGAGGTGAATGAAAAAAGATTGATTTATTTATAGTAAAGATTATTTGAAAATTTACTAATATTCTTTATCTTTTGCTGGATTTACCAAAAATGCAGCAAATCAATTTAAAAGAAAATATCAGTGAATTCGGACATTTCAACGCTATTAAAGCGAATGATGAAAGTGCACTTAGAAAATTGTATGAAGATAATTATGATACCATAGAAAAATATGTTTTGAATAATAACGGAACTACAGAAGACGCAAAAGATATTTATCAGGAAGCATTCATAGTTGTGTGGAGAAATATACAGTTGGATAAATTTTATCCGGAAAATAAAAATGCCCTGGCAGGATATCTATACCGCATTGCAAAAAATAAATGGCTGGATCATTTGCGCTCAGGTCATTATAGAAAAATAATCAGGATAAATGATTCCGCTGATTCTGTACCGGAAGATTTATTGCCGGAAGAAGATATAGAATATATTACTGAAATAAAAAACAAATTCAAACACCTCGGAGAAAATTGCAGAAAAGTATTAACAAGGTTTTATTATAAAAAAGAACCCCTGCGGGTAATAGCAGAAAAATTTGGATGGACGGAAGCTACCGCAAAAAATAATAAGTATCGTTGTCTGCAACATCTCCGGGAATTATTAAAAAATAAAATCAATCCTTGAACAGAAATACCAACATATTACCCGAAGAATGGGAGGTCATTGAGCGATATATTTTAAAACAAATGTCGAAGGAAGAATATGATGCTTTTACTTCAAAGATGTTGAATGATAAAGAACTTCAAAACAAAACAGCATCCGTGAAACTATTGCTTGTTGGCATTCAGGAGAGCAGTATAACAGAAATGATAGAAGATTTCCATAAAGGAATCTCTTCAGAAGAAAAAAAAATTAATCATCCAAAAGGCAACGTATTCTCAATGAAACAATGGATGGTAGCAGCTTCCGTAATTGTATTGGTTGGGCTGGGCACTTTATTGTTTTTTAATCAGCCTAATAAGTCCGAAAAATTATTTTCCGAATACTATAAAACAGATCCGGGATTGATTACCGCTATGAGTACTTCTGATAATTATTTATTTGAACATGCCATGATTGATTACAAAACAAAAAAATATGACAGCGCCATAAAAACGTGGAAAGAATTATTGATATCAAACCCCACAAATGATACGCTCAATTATTTCATAGGTTCCGCTTTTCTGGCCAAGGATAAGAGTGATTCTGCGATACCCTATTTCCAAAAAGTTTTAACCATACCTCAATCTTATTTTTTCAATGATGCCAATTGGTATTTGGGTTTGTCCTTTGTAAAGCAACAAAAAAGTAAAGAAGCAATCCCCTATTTTGAAAAATCAAATCATCAAAATAAAGAAACGCTTTTATTGAAGTTGAAAGAATAAAACATTCCATTTTTCACCAATTCTCAAAATCTATGTTTCTGAAAATAATTAAATATTTTTTTTGGATACTCCTCCTTACCTGCTATTGTCATTTTGCACAATCGCAGAGTAAAGGAATTGCGGAAATAGAAAAAGCGCTCAAAGAAAATCAGGTAGATAAAGCAAATGGAATATTACAAAGCATCACTAACCAGTACATTAAAGAACAACAGGCCGATTCTTTAGTAAAATACATCTTTTATACAGGGAAAGTTAGCAGGTCAAAATCAAATCTAAAGACTGCAGAAATAAAGATGTTGTCCCTGATGGATAAAATAAAAAATATTTCTTCCAACCCTTCTACCCTTCGCCAGGCTTGTATTGAAGCCGGAGAGTTTTATGGATCCGTAGGAATGAATACGGCAGGCTACAAAATGAATGAGAAGGTACTCAAATATACATTGCAAATGCCCGGCCAAACAGGAAACCAAAAGGCTGCGACAGAGAATAATCTTTCGACCTATGCACAACGTATGGGAGACATTAATTTAGCCAAACGGCACTCACGTAATTCACTGAAATATTTATTGGCAGAAGCAAACCCCGATTATGAGACACTTTATGTTTCTTATAATGGAATGGGCAGCATGATGTGGCACACATCCAAAACAGACAGCGCCTTATACTATTATGAAAAAGCTCTGGAAACACTTGATAAAATGGAACGAACGCCCAGAAATTCACTTTTTCGTCCCGCCATCGTACTTAATAACTTGTCCGCAATATATCAATTGAAGGGCAAAATGACTCAAGCGATCAAGACGATGGAATTGACCATCGGTAATTTAAAAAAATATATAGTTACCGGAGAACCAGATTATAAAAAAGCAACGGCCATCACTTTTCAACTTGAAGCCACCGACAATCTTGGAGGGATCTATAAAGAAATAGGTGATCTGAAAAAAGCGGAGGATCTTCTTGAATATTCATATCAGCAAAAACAAAAAACACTTACGCCCAATGATCCGGCAATATTTATTTCACAAATATTACTAGGTCAACTTTATTATGCCACGAGAGATTATAACAAGTCATTACAATTTTTGAATATAGGGTTACAAAAAATTGCTTCGTCTGATGGCGATTATCTTTTCTGGCAGGCTGATGCCTGTAATACGCTGGCACAGCTTTACGATTCAAAGCATGACATACAACAAGCTGCCCTTTATTATGAAAGAGCCGACAGTTTGTATGAACAATCGCTGCAAGGAGAATATGACAATATCTATCTGGAATTTTTAAGAAATGCTGCTTTATTTTACGCTGAAAATAATCAACCTAAAATCGCGATAGCTAAAGCAAATAAAGGATACCGTTATGTAGTAAAAACACAAGGTGCTCATACACTCATCGCCTTTTATCAGTTATTGAATCTTTCTGAAGTAAATTATTTGTCGGGAAGATACCATGAGACACTCGACTACAGCAAAAAAAGCCTGATTGTTGTAAATAATATCATTGGCACCAGCAATAACTTATTGGATTCGATAAGAATGGAATTGAAAAAGCCTAAAGCGGTTTTACAAAAGACAAAAGCAGAATATCAACTTCTAAAAACAAAAGATGCCACCACCCTTTCGGCTATGCTAAATGAATTGAATGATGCTTTGTTACTATTGGAGCGGCAAAAAACCATCATCAATGATTACCGCGATATCAGTATCCTAATGGCCGATAATACCGAATTAATTGAATTCATCAAAAAGATAACACTCGAATTATACAACACTACTCACAACCCGGTTTATATTGATCGCCTGGTAAGCCTCCATGAATCAGGGATGTACAATCGAATCCGGTCAAGGCTTGATAAAAATGATTCATTACAATTTGCCAATATTCCTTTGTCCCTACAGAAAAATGAGAGAGACTTGAAAACCGCTATGGCCACGGCTTTAAAGGAAGACGGTACGCATGATGAAAAAATACAGCGCTATCTTAAAGCAATAGAAAACTGGAATTCGTACCAGAAAAAAATAAAAAAAGAGTATCCCTCTTACTATAAAATGCGCTATGCTTCTATTTTTAAAACATCCCATAAAGTCGAAAAATATATTCCGACAAACCTAACATTGATCCGCTATTTCTTTATCGAAAAGAATTTGTACGCGTTGGTGGCCGAAAACCAGCAAAAGCAATTATTTGACCTGGGTGAAAATGATTTCAGCCAATTGATCAACTGGTTGTCAGATTATGGGATGGACGAGACAAAAACATCTGACATATTGTATTCATTATACCAAAAGCTCTGGTCACCTTTTGCAAAAAATATTCATCATAAAAAAATTGTGATCATACCAGATGGGATTTTATACAATTTGAATTTTGAAATACTAACTCCAGGTAAAATCAGTGGCTTTAGGGATCTCGCTACCAATAGCCTGTTAACGAATTATACCATTTCGTACAATTACAGTTTATTCCTTTTAGATAATCAAATCAAAAGTTCCGGGCTTACCAATAATTTTGTAGCATTTGCTCCGGGTTTTTCCGATAAAATAAAAAATGAGTACAGGCAGGTTTCCAGGGATTCGACGGCATTGGATAAAGGATACCTTTCCTTATTGCCACAACCTTTTTCCATTGGGCTGGCCAAAAAAATAAATAAAATACTTGGTGGCAAAACATTTATTAATGAAGAATCCACTAAAAATACTTTTGTAGAAAATGCCGGTAATACGCGTATCATACATATCGGCACTCATGCCGAATCCAATAATGATTATCCTGAATTCTCAAGACTCATCTTCGCAAAAAACATTTCAACAGGCGATACCGATAATTCACTCTTTGTAGATGAAATTTATAATTATAACCTCACCTCTCAATTGGCAGTTCTTACCGCCTGCGAGTCGGGAAGGCCCGGCTTTCAGGATGGCGAAGGAATGATTTCACTGGCTCATGCATTTAATTATGCCGGCAGCGAAAGTATTCTTACAGGCTTATGGAAAATAGATGAGCAGGCAAGTGCTTTGCTACTGGATATCTTCTACAGAAACTTACTGAAAGGGATGGATAAAGATGAGGCGCTTCGCCAGGCCAAACTTTCTTATTTAAAGCACGCAGAAGGAAGAATGCTTTCTCCGCAATACTGGGCCGGACTTGTGATTATGGGAGATACTTCACCGGTATTGATTGCAACAAAAAACAACAAAATCCGGATACTAATTCCCGTGATATTAATATTACTATTGGGTAGCGGTTACTTCTTTCTGAAAAAAAAATAATAGGAACAGAATGAAAAAGATAATTTATGTGTGGCTACTACTCGGAAATTATAAGGTTTTTCTATTTTGGTTATATTAGATGATATGCGTAATATTGCCTCCCCAAAATTGAGTATTGAGATCAATTAACTAAGCCCAGATGGCGGAATTGGTAGACGCAACAGACTCAAAATCTGTCGTTCGCAAGGATGTGCAGGTTCGATTCCTGTTCTGGGCACAAACCGAAGTTTAATTACTTCGGTTTTTTTATTACATAATCTTCAATGGACGGATGTGCAGGTTCCCTGATTGCATATTACATTCAGGCAGGCCTGAGTGAGTGATGCAATCAGGCAGGCTTGCCTGCGTGATGCAATCAGGCAGGGATTCCTGTTCTGGGCACAAACCGAAGTTTAATTACTTTCAAAACCAACCAAAAGAAATCAGTTTTTCCACAGAATCATACAATAGATTTGAGTCCCGATTAGAATATCCCAATTAACAGGAGTATCCAATTATAAAACAATAATCATGAAAAAAGATTTGTATTCTTCATTCCTTCTTTTTGTTCTGGTATCAATATGCTTTCAATATTCCTTTGCGCAACAAGGCAATGAGTATCGGTTTTACAAAAAGATATCAGTACCCGGAGATGGCGGATACGACTATATTTCAATTGACACCATCAACCGGAGATTGTACGTCTCTCATGGCACCTCCGTAAATGTAATTGACCTGAATACCGAAAAAATTATCGGTACCGTAGAAAACATGAAAGGAGTACATGGAATTGCAATCGTGAATGAAGTGAACAAGGGATTCATAAGCGACGGAAGAGCAGATGCCGTGATAGCCTTTGATCTAAATACCCTGAAAACCATTGCCACCATACCAGTAAGCACACAAGGCCCCGATGGAATTATCTACGATCCCTACTCGAAAAGAGTACTGGCATTTTGCGGGCATAGTAATAATGCAGCGATCATTGATGTAAAAAAATTAAAAGAAGTGGGTGTCATTGATCTGGGTGGCGCACCTGAATTTGCCGTATCAGACGGTAGTGGATTAGTATATAATAATCTTGAGGATAAAAGCAGTTTGAATGTGATAGACACAAAGACGATGAAAGTAATTCATAATTATTCACTGTCGCCATGTGGCGGCCCTACCGGTATTGCACTCGATAAAATTAATCAACGTGCTTTCACCGTGTGCCGCGAAAATAAAGGCATGAGTGTGGTTGATATCAATTCAGGAAAAGTAATCACCACCATTCCCATTGGAGCCGGGGTGGATGCTGTTGTATATGATGCCGGTAGAAAACGCGTCATCGTTTCCAATGCTGACGGAACCGCAACCGTCATCAAACAAAATTCTGCGGATAGTTATTCAGTTGAACAAACTCTTACTACAACCAATCGCGCAAAAACAATCGCACTCGATCCCTTCACTCATAATATCTATTTTAGCGCTGCACAGTTTCAATCCGGAACAAGGAAAGTGATTCCAGGATCTTTTGCTGTCTGGGTTTATAAACTGAAGTAATAATGGATCGAAGCCAATAAAAGTACTACTCCCACTACCTCTACCTGTCACAATTGAATCTCTATCCTTAACTAAATGACATTAGATGCCAGTCTTGCCTGCCCCGATTTGTCGGAGCATGTAAGGTTTAGATTCTTTCAACAGAAGTCTTCAAATTGAAACAGAGATAAAACCTTTTCAATTTTTTGTTTTAAGATTCTTATAGAGCAACCGCATCACCGAAGGAAGCACCACCAATAACAAAGGAAGCGCAATTAAAAATCCCCCAATGACTGCAATGGCAAGTGGTTGATGCAATTTGGCGCCGGCACCTAATCCCAATGCAAGCGGCATCAATGCGATAATAGCACCGAGTGCAGTCATAAGTTTTGGCCGCAATCTTGTAGAGATGGCATAAACAATAGATTCATCAACCGACTGCTGATGCAGGTTTTCCTTGAATTGCAAAAAAGTAAAGATGGAGTTCTCTCCTATTATTCCCACAATCATAATAAGACCTGTGTAGCTTCCTACATTCAAAGGAGTGCCGGTTATAAATAAAGCAAGATAGCTCCCGGAAATCCCCAATACCGCGATGATCAAAATGGCCAAAGCGATCTTTACATCTTTGTATAAGAAGAGGATTACACCAAACACCAAAAGACTGGAAGAAATGAGGATCATCAAAAGCTCAGTAAAAGATTGTTGCTGTTGCTGATACGCACCACCATACTCAATGTGATAGCCTTGCGGTAAATGGATTTGGGTTGATAGTTTACTCTTAATATCTTTCATTGTGCTACCCAAATCTCTATTTTCAAGCCTTGCAGAAACTACACTCATTGATTGAAGATTTTCTCTTGCAATCTCTGCATCGCCCTCACTCAGTCGCACATCCGCCAATTCACTGATCGGTTTTAATCTTCCATCAGGTGAAACGATCTGCAACCTTTTTACATCATCCACACTCATCTTTGTATTACCCGTATAAACTAACCGCAATGGATACACGCGCTCTTTTTCAAAAATATTTCCGACAAGATTCCCTTCGAGAGAAGTCTGTAATTGAAACTGAAGGCTGGCAGGAGTAATGCCAAACTGTGCCAGCTTACTATAATCAGGAACCACCTTCAGTGAAGGGCCGGTAATCGTGATTCCGTTGAATACATCCGCAGTCCCCTTTATGTGTCCAACAAGAGTACCTACTTGTGTGGATAGGTCATGTAATCTCTGTTGATCGTCACCAAATATTTTTATTTCTATTGGCTGCACAGAGGTCATTAAATCGCCAAGCATATCTCCTATTACCTGTCCAAAATCCACACGCAATACGGGTTGTGAAGATTCTATTCTTTTTCTGATATCATCAATTACTTCATCTGTCGTTTTATCCCTTTTTGTTTTTAGCTGAATCAAATAGTCTCCGGTATTGGGTTCTGTTATAAAAAACCCCATCTGTGTGCCGGTACGCCTCGAGTAAGCAGCTACTTCGGGCGTGGAGGTAATTATTTTTTCCACTTCTTTCAATTCCCTGTCGGTTTCACCCAGAGAAGTTCCTGGAGGGGAAACATAATCGAGAACAATGCTTCCTTCGTCCATTTCCGGTAAAAAGCCTGTTTGTAATTTGGGTAAAATAAAAATAATGGAACCTATTAAAAAAGCCGCAAAAATAAAACTGATCCACGGGCGAAGAATAAAAAATGAAACCCATTGCTGCTTTTTTACATTATGTGGCTTTTCTTTTTTTATAATGGATTTTTTCTCTTTCTTTTTCTTTGAAAGTAAAAGATAAACTGCAGGAAGCCCTATCCATGTTACAAAAAATGAACACACCAATGTAATGATCATCGTATTAGTAAGCACATTAAAATAAGCACCTGCCACTCCACTCATCAGCATAAAAGGAATAAAAATCACGATGGTACTGATAGAAGAACCCACCATTGCAGGCAATAAAAAATGAATTGCTTTTTGTACAACAGTTTCATACTCATCATCCGGATTCTCTTCATGCGAGCGGTGAATTTGCTCTACCACCACAATGGCATCATCAATGATCAAACCTATTGCTGCGGCAATAGCACCAAGTGTCATAATATTTAAAGTATAACCTACAGCATGTAACACAATTAAGGTAGCCGCAAGAGTTACGGGAATCGTAATTAAAATAGTAGCACTCGCCTTAAAAGAGCGAAGGAAAATAATGGCTACTATAATGGCAAGTAAAAGCCCGATCCATAAACTGTCCGAAACACTTCGTACAGACTGGCTTACAAAATCAGACTGGGTGTAATAGGGTTTTATCGTCACATCTTTGGGGAGAATATTCTTAAGGGCTGCAACCTTCTGTTCCATATTTTTTGACAGATCAATGAGATTTGCATTCGGTTGCTTTATTACGGCGATCAAGATGCTCTCTTTCCCATTTGCATTTACTTTAATATACTCAACTGCTTCTTTTACCTGCACATTGGCAACATCTTCCAATTGGATTACACGCTTGCCGTTATTGCTGATCACAATATTTTTCAGATCATCAAGAGTGTGTGCAGAAGCATCTGTAACAGTAAGATAGAGAAAACGATAATCAGATAAATAACCATTAGATTTTATAAAGTTCGTTTGATTGAGCGCCGTATTGATGGCTTCAGGAGTCAATGAAAGTGTACTCATTTTTTGCAGATCCAGTTGAATCCAATACTCTTTCGACTTACCTCCAATCACACGGACTTCTGAAACACCATCTACCTGGCTCAGATAAGGCTTGATGGTGTAAACCGCTAAATCCTTTAATTCAATCGGTGACAAAGAATGGCTTTCTAATGAATACCCCATTACGGGTAAAATTGAAGGATTCATTTTCTCAACCGTGATATTCACATCCGGCGGTAAAGTATTTCTAATCTCCGCAATCCTCGATTCAATTCGTTGCCGGCTTAAATCTACACCAGCTTTCCAACCAATAAAAGCAGAAATCTCACAACTTCCTCTACTCGTTGTACTTCTGATATCAGTAAGGTCAGGTATCTTTTTTATAGCATTTTCCAATGGCCGTGTAACGGTTACCATCATCTTATCTACCGGCTGCAAACCTGCATCGGCTATGATCTTTATTTTAGGAAAGGTGATTTCGGGAAATAAAGAAACTTGCATTTTGTTGTAAGCAAAAAGTCCTGCAATAATGATGAGCGCAAGGGTAACTGCAAGCGGATTCTTATAAGTGGTGAAAAAGCCTCTCCGGCTTCCAAATGAGAGTTCTGTAAGATTGGCCTCCCTGCCCTCCAAAGGAGAAGTCTGAGAATCTTCCGAATCATTATTTTCATTATTCATCAACCAACTTTTAGATATTTCATAATATGAGCCTTTGCTAACTCTCCTCTCCATGAGAGGTTAGGGAAGGCTGGAGACTTTTACCAATGCTGTATCATCCAATCCGTAATTTCCTGTCAATAAAACCTTATCCTTTGGAGAAAATTCGGGTGAAATAATTTCTACTTTATCACCCGATTCTATCCCGGTTTTTACCGGTACTTTTACGGCGGTGCTGTCATTGATCATTTTCATCACCCAAAAATTAGTCAGGGATTCATCTGACAATACCGATCTTTTATCCAAAGTAATAGCCGCAGTTTTTGAGGTTTTTATAATTTTTACTTTTGCAACCAGGTTCACGGGAATAGCATGAGGAGAATTCACACTTAATGAAATTGCTTGTGTTTGAGATACAGAATCCACCATGGGCAAAGAAGGTTTTACCGTTCCCTGTAACTGTTCTCCATCGGGCAACGTAAGCTCTACCTGTATTCCATTGGGGACGTAGGATTTATATTCGTAAGGAACATTCATTACAAAAACAAAACTTTTAGTATCGTTGACCACAGCAAGTTGCTCACCATCCTGTACATAATCACCTGCCTGGTGATTAACTTCTACCACATAACCGGAAGCATCTGCGTGTATCACATTCACTCCTGAAAATTTAAAACCAGGATCTAATTTATTTACTTCATTTCCTATGGCCTGCGCCTCTTTGGTTCTCAACACAAATAAAGTCTGCCCACGATGAACATAATCCCCCAGTTTAATAGTTGCTTTTTGTATGTATCCATTCAAATTCGATTTCACAAAATTCTTTTGCAAAAAAGCTGAGGTAGCATTCAATTCAATAAATTCCTGCAGAGGCCCGTAGGTAACTGAAGTAACTGTAACGGGTGTTCGCACTTCAGCTAAAGATGCTTCTGTAGCTGCGGATTCATTGGTTTTACAACTATTGAAACACAATAAACAAATCAATGATCCACAAAACAGTTCAGTTAAATTTTTTTTCATGAAGGCTTCATTTAAAGTTTTGCATTCCAGTAATTGAGTTGTTGAATTATAAGATAGCGCGCAATTCGATTCTGCACTACCAGATTTTTTGCAGTGATATAGTTGTTCAGGGAAAGTACATAATCAGTAATCCTCACATCTCCGGTTTCCAGTAATTTTCCATTTACTTTTATCAGCGTTTCAAGATAATCTATCTGTTTATTCACAGGCCCGGCAAGGTTCTCAACATCATTCAATTGCTGTTGTAACTGCAATACCTGCTGCTGATATTGATTACTGAAAAATGTTTGCTGTTGCTGTCGCGTTCTTTCTTCAATATCCAGTTTTGAGAATTGCAACTTTCTCTGATGCCCATCATAAATAGGAACCGTAAGGTTAATACCTACATTATACCCAAAATTTTTATAAGGAGTAAGAATAAAAGTAGATTGATATCCTGCATCAGCAAAAAGATTCACTTTGGGGCGGTATTGCACTTTAGTAATTGAGCGCTCATTAAGAATACGGAGGCTATCTATTTTATAATTTAAAAAGAAAGGAGAACTAACCTCATCATAATTTTTATCTAGTTGGATATCGGGTACGACAATGGTTTCAGTAGTAGTATCAATTATTCCCGCAAGGTAATTGAGCGTAGCATAATTATTTTTGTACCGGATCCGAAGCTGGTCTCTTGTTAGCTGCTGCTGTTGAAGAGTAACAAGAAATGAGAGATAATCTGCCTGGTGATAAACATTTTTTTGTGTAAGTTTCTTTAATAACTCTTCTTCCTTCGTTAACAGGGTTATCAACTCATCATTAAAATTAAGTTGAAGTTGATCACCATAAGTAATAATGTACTGTGCAATAACCGCCTTCTTTACATCCTGGTTATAAATAAAAGCTGAATTGGCCAACGAATCATTTTGTAATTGAAGGCTTTTAAACTGAAGACTCAGATTCCGTTTATTATAAATCTGTTTGTTCAATGTGACCAAAGCAGAAAGTTGTTGGCCGTTTGTTATAGCCGCATCATATCCATATCCCTTAATAACCGGCGAATAATACGCATTTCCATTTCCTGTAACTTGAAATTTATTCGATGCAACAATTATTTCACTATCTATTTGATTTGACAAAATCAGGTTCTGATATTGAGAGATTTTAGGATCGTTCGTAAGAGATTTGTTTAAAAAATAATCAAGGTCTTTATTCTGAGCAACAGAAAATAAAGTAGCAATAAAAAAGAAAAATGTGATGGGCAGTTTTTTATTCATATCTATTAAGCAAAAGCTATCCCGCTTTGAACGGAACAACTAATATTGTGCAATTTATTTTATTATTTTTCTTCTTTTACAAAGTTTCCGCTCTCATCAAAAATTACGTCTCTCCCTTTGATTTCCACTTCGTAGAAAGTTATACCATTGGCATCTGTCACCTTTCCTGTGTCGCCTAATTTTGCTCCTTTGTAATGTTCCTTCATATAAGACAAAACACCTGCCGGTAAGCTTTTCGCTGATATATTTTGTACTATCTCTATGAACTCGCCCGAAGGAGTAAATTGGACAGAATTGGCTTCACCGTCTCTTCCTCCCCAGTTGGCCTCGTAATTCCCTTTCTCTTTTTCCCAGGTAACTTTTGATGCTTCAGGATATTTTTTTGTCAGTGCAGTTCTCACAGTCGTTGGAACATGTAACTGACTTTCCATTTCCTTTTTATCTTCAGTTTTTCTCTGTGCAAAAGTTACGGTACTTAAAGACAATAATATTGTCATAAAACAAAATATTTTTTTCATGCAATTTATCTTTTATAATAATGAAGTACAAAGCTATCATCTGATTCTGTAGAGAATTTGAAGAAATCAAAATGGATGGATGTCAATAATGTTGTCAATAATTCGCAGAGAGATCATTAGCGAGAAAACAGGTATGCCTCTTCTATTTCTAAGGAAGACAACGAAAATAACGATTCACTTAAACTTGTAAACCATTGCCGGTTCAACATGGTCATAATTATAATGTAGAGAAAAAGAAACCGAATTCTTTTTCTTGCCAGTTCTAACATCCTTATAACGATGATAATTATTTACCGTAAGCTTGCCCGAAACGTATCCCAGGGCGGCACCGACAAACACATCACTGAGCCAATGCTTGTCTTGTGCAATCCTGCTGAGGCCAATCAATGAGGCAGTAGTATAAGCAATAACAGGCACTAAGGGTTTATCCTTATACTCCGTTGCGAAAACAGTGGCCACGGCAAAAGCAACAGTCGAATGTCCCGAAGGGAAAGATGTGTTTCCATTATTTTTAAATCCTTTAGGAAAATACCCCGCAAACTTTGGCTCTGCTTCCTCTCCAGGTTTATAGGAAGATGGCCTCCTTCTTCCCGTAAGATATTTCAATACTGTCTCCACAGCAGCGCCTGTAATGTAGGACTGCGTTGACAAAAGGGTTGTATTCACCAGCTTATGATTACCGGTTATCCATCCAAAAGATCCTACTCCCACCAGGGTAAGAACTCCATACGTACCTCCAAAATCAGTAACGCCTTTACTAATTTTATCAAGTCCCGTACTACCGTTTTTCATACGAAGCGCTTCCTTTTGAACAGGTTCATCCGCAAGGGACACCACCCCTGCAGCCAAAACAAATTTTCCGAAAGTTCTCCAATCTCTATTTGTTTGATGAAAAGGCTGGGTAAATGCCATTCTTAAATCGGTACCCAATAAACTAAAATAGGTATTAAAATGCATGAGAGGAATTTCCTCCGGTAAAACCTTCTTTACCAGTGGAGTGTCACTCACATTATTCTGATATAAGCCATTTCGGTTGCTCAAACTATCCTGTGCAAAACCAATTGCAGGTACATTTAATGCCAACAGCAATAGTGCCTTTATTACGAATTTCATTTTTAAAAAATTAACTTTTATATTATTTCAATAAATTTTTACAGTTAAATCCCCATAAATATCCGATGAACTACGTCCCTATCAAAAATATATTTTCACCAGATGCCTCTCTTCAATGTAATCATAGGAAACTTTAAACCCATAGGTCTCGCAAATCGTTTTCACAATTGACAATCCCAACCCGATGGAATCTCGTGAGGAAGAATCTTTTTTAAATCTTTCAAATAATCCGGAAGTTTTTCCATGAGGCACAACACCTGTATTACTCACTATCAACCCATACTCATCCTGATCAATCTTTATCTCTCCATCCGTATAATTGTGCCTTATCGCATTTGTAATAATATTAGAAATCAGAATTTCTGCCAGCGATTCATTCATGGACACAAAAACATCTTTGGCAATATTCACCACAAAATGAATGTTCTTCGCCTGCGCCAATTCTTCAAAATTCTCTATATGCCTGCGAAGTATAGACGAAATATTGACATTCTGAATACTTCCAAATTGCCGGTTCTCAATTTTGGCCAATAATAATAAAGACCCGTTTAATCTTGAGAGCCTTGATGCCGCCTCATTCAAGCTCTGTATTATATTAACCTGTGATTCATCCAAATTTTCAGACTGGGATAATAATTCAATTTTATTTTTTATAATAGCCAGAGGCGTTTGTGTTTCATGCGACGCATTCTCGGTAAATTCCTTTAACGATTCATAATCCCCTTTTACTTTTTGGGTCATGAAAAGAGCAGCCTCATTGAGTCCCCTAAATTCATCAATATCTGTTGGCACCAATTTCAGTTCAGTTTTGGAAGAAAGATTAAATTGCTTCAACTGAGCAATCGTATCATTAAAAGGCTTCCATAATTTATTTAGTAAGAACCGGTTGTTAATAAAAAGGATCAATAACAAAACGGCGATCACCGAAAGAGTGATTACCAGGATCAACTGAACAATATCCTCCGTTTCCTGCTCCGACTTTTTCACCGTAGCGATGTAGCTATTCCCATTCTGCTTTATCAGAAAATCAATTCTTCTAAAAGGTTCGTTTTCATCTTCATGCTTATTGTAAATCTCTTCTGTAGAGAGTCTGGTTTCAAAATGAGTAAGGGCTGTAGGCCTAAATTCTATTTGCTGGTCTTTATAATTAGACGATTCAGGAAGAACATCTTTTTCAGTAACATAATGAATGATCTCCTGCTTTTCTATTTGCAAGTCCTTATCAACCTCATGCGACAAAACAAAATGAAGAATAAAATAATAAGCAATACCGCTTATCATCAACATCGCAATCGTAATAGGAATATTCACCCGGTTATATCTGGTAATCAATCTCATTGATCGGTAAATTTATAGCCCATTCCATACACCGAATGTATATAATCCGCATCACCTGCATCCATCAATTTTTTTCTGAGGTTCTTTATATGGGTATAAATAGAATCAAAATTTCCCCCCATATCTGCTCCCCACAAATGCTCGGCTATCGCATCTTTGGAGATCAGTCGTTTCTTATTAGAGATAAAATAAAGAAGCAGTTCGTATTCTTTTTTGGTGAGATCTACTGAAACATCTCCTACCGTTACTATTTTACTTCGGGTGTCAATACGGAGGGCGTTAAATTCAATAATACTGTTCCCTCCAAAACTTTTCCTTCTGATAACAGCAGCGATCCTCGCATTCAGTTCAGACAAATGGAAGGGCTTAGATAAATAATCATCCGCACCAAGATCAAGGCCTTTAATTTTATCGTCCAATGAATTTTTAGCAGAGATAATAATGACACCATCCGACTTTTTATCCTCCTTTAATTGTCGAAGAATGTGTAAGCCATTTCCTCCCGGCAAAGTAATATCCAGTAAAATACAATCATAATCATTGTATTCGGTTTTGCGGATCGCTGTAGTATAATCACTGGCAATATCGCAGGAATATTCTTGTGAAGTGAGATAATCCGAAATACTTTCACTCAGTGCTTTTTCATCTTCTATAACAAGGATCCTCAAAATTTTTTTTTGAAAAATTACAAAATGATTCTGAAGAAAATCTGAATATTAGTTTGTTAAAGTTCCGTTCTTACTTAAAATAACCAATAATCTCCTCTTTTATCCTTTCCGGCATTTCACATCGCTTCATGGTCTGTGCGTTCAAAAAATACAACGACACATCCCCTACATTCAGCAATTCATTTTTTTCGTTGAATATTTCACTATGAAATACAATTTTATGGTGGGACGGCATTTCTTTTACTGAAGTAACTACCGTAATCAGATCATCGTACAGCGCAGGGCGTATAAACTTACTGTGAATTTCCGTAACGGGCATGATCACTCCCTCCGACTCTATCTCTTTGTAAGTAAGGCCAAGGCTACGTAAGGCTTCCGTACGCCCTATTTCATAAAATTGTGCATAATGTCCGTGATACACCACACCCATCTGGTCAGTGAGGGCATAGTGAACTCTAATTTGCGTTCTGGATGTAAACATTCATTTTATTATTAGAAACCCTATAAGGCTTACTGCCAGGTGTTGAAGTAGGCTGACCCTTATAGGCTTATAAAAAGACCCTATTTCCCTATCATTCCGTCCACACTTATTTTTCCGGGGCCACATAACAATATCGTAACAGTAGCCGCCAGAAAGATCATTCCCCTTTCACCTTCGGCGAATATATGTCCGTTGGAGGCTATAAACACCACCACAAACATTCCAATGATGATAGGAATACAGGCAAACCGCGTAAATAACCCCAGTATCAATAATATGCCGCATACCAACTCTGCAAAAATAATAAGGGAGAGAGAAAGCGTTGATCCCAGATGCATAAAATTCATAAACTTGTACCTGAGTGTACTGAATTTCAGAAACTTCGTATAACCATGATTGGCAAGCAATACTCCTGTAGCGATTCTCAAAACAAGCATACCCAGATTGAAGGCTCCATTGGAATATTTAGTAGAAAGGAATTTATTCATAACTTTTTTACAATTGTATTAACAAAGATTTGTGCAATTTAAAGTGTTTTTAATATTGCTCCAATATTTTTGGATAAGCAATTGCGGAATGGTGTTTGTATTTTTGCGCGAAGTAAAAAAAATATTTCAGAATTCAGACTGTCAGGTATTTTACAATTCAATCATGAAAAATTAAAATCAAAAAATTGATGACCCGTTTTTTTCTGCCACTCCTATTCATACTTTTTTCAGTTTCGTGTTTTTCACAAGCCAACCACAACGTTACCGACGCTGAAAGAGATTTCAAACAGGCAAGAGAATATTTCATGAAAGGCGAATACAGCCTTGCCTATCCCCTATTGAAACCCTTAGTTGATAAATATCCTGAGAATACAAAAAGCAGTCATGCTTATCTGAATCAGGATGTGGAATACTATTATATTGTATGCGGCCTTAAAATGAACCAGGAGATTGCTGAAGACCAGGCCAAACGATTTATAGACGCCGCCAACAATGAACCCCGTCAGCAATTAATGAGTTTTCATCTGGCGCAGTACTTCTTTACAAGAGATGATTATGCACGTGCTGTTGTCTATTATGAGAGGGCCGGCTACGACAACCTGAGCAACGACGATATCGCCGATGCCAAATTTGAACTGGCCTATTCTTATTTTAATGTAGAACGATTTGATGACGCAAAACCTCTATTCAATGAGATTCATCAATTGCCGGGAAATAAATATTATTATGATGCCAATTATTATTTCGGATTTTTAAGTTATCGCGATCACGATTATAATAACGCCTTAATTTCTTTTCAAAAAGTGGAATCCATTCCCAAATACAGAGGACTAGTTCCTTACTATATTGCACAGATTTATTATTTCCGGGGAAATAAAGATCAGGCATTGCGATACGGAGAAAGCAAACTCTCTCAAAATGATATTTATTATCGCAAAGACCTGAGCCTGTTGATGGGACAGATCTATTTTGAAAAAAAACAATTTTCAAAAGCATTGCCTTTACTGGAATCGTATGTGAACAATAGTGATAAAGTTTCCAAAGAAGTAATGTATGAGTTGAGCTATTGTTATTATAATGATAATCAGGTGAACAAAGCAATTGCCGGATTTAAACAGCTTAGCAATGAGAAAGATTCTCTGGGACAAAATTCCATGTACCTGCTTGGCGATCTTTATTTACGTACCAACCAGAAGGCCAATGCAAGGAGCGCTTTTGCTTATAGCGCAGACAACGGCAGCAACCGGAAGCTACAGGAAATATCAAGATTCAACTATGCCAAACTCTCTTATGAGTTAGGCTACCAGGATGTAGCATTAAACACCATGAAAACTTTTCTTACTCTCTACCCCGCTTCTCAATATGCCAATGAAGGGAAAGAAATTATGATCAACCTGCTGGCCAACACCAATAATTATGCAGAGGCGCTTTCGCTGTATCAATCATTTGACAAGTCAACGCCTACGATGCAGAGAATCTACCCTAAAATATTACTGGGTCGTGCGACAGAATATATCAATGACCAAAAACTAAATGAAGCAGACAACCTGCTTACCAAAGTGATTAAAGACCCCAACGCAGGCACATCACTTCCATTTGCCAATTTCTGGGAAGGGGAAGTTTCGTACAGGCTTGCCCGTTATGAAGATGCTGTCAAATACATGAATGCCTATCTTCAATATGGCGGTATTCAGGGAGAAGCCAATCCAAAAGATGCCAGGTACGTGCTTGGATATAGTTATCTTAACTTAGAAAATTATGCACAGGCGCTCACCAATTTTAAACAAGTGGCCCCAGCCGTTTCCTCTGTATCTACCGCACTGGAACAAGACGCTTATGTGCGGGCCGCAGATTGTTACTTCATGCAAAAAAACTATAGTACTGCAAAAAGTATGTACCAGACTGTGATCAACAACAGTCTTTCACAGAGTGATTATTCCTTGTATCAGGTAGCATTGATCAGTGGAATTAATAATCCGGTAGAAAAAATAAAAACATTTAATACCCTTACACAGCGATATCCACAAAGTGACCTCGTTTCAGAATCATATCTACAGATCGCTAATGCCTACATGGTGCAGGAAAAATTTCGTGATGCCATTCCTTACCTTAATAAGGTACTCGACATTAAATCTGCTTCAGCAGAGTATCCCAAGGTATATCTGAAACTTGGGCTTGCCAATTACAATCTGAACAACAATGAAGAAGCTTTAAAGGATTATCAAAAACTAGTAACCCTTTATCCGCAATCTTCTGAGGCCGATGAAGCACTCGATAATATGAAAAGCATTTACGTAGAAATGGGAAGGCCGAATGATTATGTGGATTTTGTAAAGAAGACAGGAAAAGTGATCAGCATCTCTGAAGCTGATTCACTGACCTATGTATCGGCAGAACTAAAATATACTAATAACGATTGCACAGGTGCCATCAATGCTTTCACCAATTACCTTACATCTTATCCGCAGGGAGCCTATACATTAAACGCCAATTTTTACAGAAGCGAATGTTATTCAAAAAATCAGGACTGGCAAAATGCCGCTGCCGGTTACGAGGCTGTTGTAAACCAGGGTAATAGCCGTTTTGCAGAAAGGGCTGCTCTGTCCGTTGCACGTATTTATTATTTTAATTTGAAAGATTATCAAAAATCTACTCTCTATTTTTCAAAACTAAGGGACCTCGCAACCACCGATGACAACAGGTTGGAAGCCCTGCGCGGACTTGTTAGAAGCTATTATCAAACTAAAAATTTTACGGAAGCCAATAATACTTCCAAAGAATTACTGACCAAAAAAGGAATTAGCACCGATGATAAGGCCATCGCCAATCTGGTATTGGGAAAATCACTGCAGGTAAATAATCAATTGAGTGATGCGATCTCCGCATTTAAACAGGTTGCGGCTATCAACAAATCGGAATGGGGTGCCCAAGCACGATACGAAATAGCTAATTGCTATTACACGCTCAATCAACTTAAACCCGCCGAAAAATCAGCGATGGAAGTTATCAAGGTCACCGGTTCTTTTGATTACTGGGTTGCCAAAGCTTATATCTTACTGGGAGATGTTTATTTAAAAGAAAAAGATTATTTCAATGCAAAAGCAACCTATAAAAGTGTGGCCGATAATGTGACTATTCCCGAATTGAAGAAAGAAGCACAGGACAAATTAAACATCGCTGTGAGTGAAGAACAACAAAATTCTAAAGTAGAAACAACGCCATCCAGTACAAAATAAAAATCCAACTTTTCATAAAATGTCCAACATGCTTAAAAACTTGATTTTGAAAAATTTTCCCTATAATATAATTTTCATTTTACCACTTTGCTTTTCTTTCAATCGCTCCACAGCCCAGGATACTACCCGAAGGCAAACGATAGAGATAACTTCCTCCTATAAACCTTCTTTGCGTAGCAGTGTAAAAATAAATCTTTACGCTACGCCCATCACTCCCGACACAGCAAAGCCACACCTTGCTTATTTTATACCTCCTCAAAATTTATTTTATTCGTACGAGCCTATTGCATTAAGGCCACTTGCTTTTCAGGCAGATACCTCACTCAAACTGGGCGATAGAAACCAGTTGAAAGTGGGCTTCGGTAACTATACCACTCCTTATGTTTCAGGGGCTTTCAGTTTCGGCGACGGCAAACACAATCTTGCCAACGTGTACGGTGATTATATCTCTTCCCGCGGGAAAATTCAAAACCAGGACTTTAGTGAGATCAATATAAAAGGCACCGGAAGCATTTTTTCTGCAAAGAATGAAACATACGCTGGTATAGGTTTTGCACAGCACGAATACTACCAGTACGGATACGATCACACAATAAATACTTTTACAAAACCTTCCATCAGAAGAAGCTATCAGGATCTTTCCGTAAACGTTGGATACAGGAATACCGCCCTCAATGATCTGGGAATTAATTATGATCCGCACATTGAAGTACACGAATTTTCGAGAGAAAGCGAAACGAACGAAACTACTCTTATTCTAAATCTACCCGCAGAGAAAAAATTCTCTGATGCAGTTTCCATTAAAGTGGCTGTTCTTGGTAATTTTAATCAATATAAAATCAAAAACTCTCCTATTTCCTTCAACAACAATTTATTTCAACTGGCTCCTGAATTAACCTATTACAGTGAGCGATTCACTTTTCATGGCGGCATCACCCCTTCATGGAATAATGGAGAAATGGCCGTATTGCCCAATATGTATGTAGAAGCTCAGCTACCGGGAAAGGCATTGATGATCCAGGCAGGATGGGTAGGACGGTATATTTCCAATAGTTTCCGCACACTGAGTGGTAAAAATCCTTACATGCAAGATCCGGTTTTCTTAAACAACACAAAAGAGATTCAATACTATGGCGGCATCAAAGCTACAGTGGGTAAGCATTTCAACTTCAATGCCAAAGCAGCATTCATTTCTTATACCGATATGCCTTTGTTCATAAATGATTCCATCATAGGAAACAGTTTTTATGTAAGCAATGAAAGTAAACTGAGTAATGTGCTGATTCACGGCGATATGAATTTCATAAGCCAGGATAAATTTACCATCACCGGAGCACTTGATCTCAATTCCTATACCGGTCTCCACGACAACGACAGGGCATGGGGATTGTATCCGCTAAAGCTTACCGGCTCATTCCGGTGGAACGCATTTGAGCAAGTCATTTTGAAAGGAGACCTCAGTGCTTTTTCAGGAGCAAAAGCCCTTGTTAAAAATGGGGCAGGAACCTATATTGACAAGAACGTGAAAGGTGGTACAGATCTTAGCGCAGGGGCAGAATTCAAACTGAACAAGCAATTCAGCGTATGGCTTGATCTTAATAATATACTGAACAGCAAATATCAACGCTGGAACAATTATCCCGTTTATGGATTTCAGATAATAGGCGGTATCCTGGTACATTTCTAAAAATGATTTTTTTATCCTATCAAAATAAAATATGGATATTTGCTGCTATGCAGGATATGATCATATCATTTATCGCACAGGCAAAGGAATGCAAGCTTCCGGGCATCGGCAAGTTTAGAGTGATTACCACCCCTGCCGAGCACGATACCATCAATAAAAAAATATTGCCTCCTGTGACTGAAGTTTTATTCACCGGAAAAGAGGAAAAAGTATCTGATGAATTGGTAAAATATATCGCCACCAGAAAAAATATTAGTACTGATGATGCCTTCACTTCTATTAAAGAATGGTGTTCTGAGTTAGTCTCTAAACTAAAAGACGAAGAAGAGGTCATTCTCCCCCTGCTTGGCACCTTAAAAAAAGGCACCTCAGGAAATATTCTTTTTCACAGCTACCCGGCCATTCAGTTTTTGGAAACCGCACCTGCCGAAAGAGTAGTTCATAAAAATACTGAACATACTATGCTGGTGGGAGATAAAGAGACCACCTCATCAGCGATGAATTTACTTTTGAACGAAGAAGTAGAAGTAAAAAACAATACATGGAAAACGATTGCTCTCATTCTGCTTACGGTTGCTTTAGTACTATTACTCTTTTACTTTTATGAACATTCTTCTTCATTATCCGCCATGGGTAATCAGGTAAAGATCTCTCCACAATCGCCCGCCCCTACTTATTCACCTCAATAGTTTAACAGGTCTTCAATAATGCTAATTAATATAAAATGATTGTGTACGATTCATGCCCCAACTGTGGCAGTTCTTCTATTTCTTTTGCCGTTTCAGTCAAAGACTATACGGTTTCCGGGGATCGTTTTGAAATATGGGAATGTAAAAATTGTACCCAACGGTTTACACAAAATATCCCCGATGCAGAGGGTATCGGGAAATATTATCAATCAGACAATTATATTTCGCATAGTGATACTTCCAAAGGATTGATCAATCATCTTTACCATAAAGTAAGAAAGCATACACTGGTACAGAAGAAAAAATTAATAGAAAGAACAACGGGAATGAAAACCGGAAAGATTCTCGATGTGGGTGCAGGTACCGGAGCCTTTTTACATACGATGAAAACGGCAAACTGGAATGCCACCGGAATAGAACCCGACAATACCGCCAGAGAAAAAGCGAAGGAACTGCATGGATTAAACCTGGAAAAACCGGAACAGTTCTACGCTTTCAACCCCGAAACTTTTGATGCGATTACCTTATGGCATGTACTGGAACACGTACATGAACTGCATGAATACATCAGCCAATTAAAAAAATTATTGACACCGGATGGTAAATTGTTTATCGCAGTGCCCAATTATACTTCTGCTGATGCAAAAATTTACAAAGAATTCTGGGCTGCGTATGATGTGCCCCGGCACCTCTATCATTTTTCACCGGCGGCGATGAAACAATTATTACACTCCCACGGGTTTAAACTGAACATCCTAAAACCTATGTGGTACGACAGCGTGTATGTAAGTATGTTGAGTGAGCAGTACAAAACCGGAAAACCTCATCCCATCAAGGCTTTGGTTAATGGTTGTATTTCCAATGTGAATGCCCTTTTCGATAAAACAAAATGCAGTTCGGTAATCTATATTGCTTCGAAATAAATCCGAATGCATCCATAAAGCAGACAGAAACACTTATCAAATTGGAAAATAAAACTCAGAACTTCTTCTGGCAGGAAATTCTATACGTATGACTTTATATTAAAACCTACACAATATAACAAACGCCTTCCTCGGCGATTTCACTATTTTGAAAAACTTCACGCGCCTGTTTTTCAAATTCATCCAGAGAATCGTACATAGAAGAAAAATGCCCCATCAATAATCTTTTCGCCCCTGCGCATTTGGCTATCATGGCCGCCTGTATGGAAGTTGAATGAAACCTGTCCGATGCTTTTTTTTCAAGATCTGCGAGATAAGTAGTTTCATGATATACCATATCCACACCCTTTATTTTTTCACAAATTGGTTCAAAATAAGCAGTATCCGCACAGTATGCATACGATTTTGGTGGTTCAGAAGGGATGGTTAGCCATTCGTTTTTTATCACCTCGTTTTTAGGATTTATATAATCTTCACCATGATGAAGATTATCAAAAAAAGAAGATGGCACCCTGTATTTTTTTACCTGCTCCTTTATAATCTTCCGGGGATTTTTCTTTTCTCTGAAAAGAAATCCCCAGCAATCCACCCGATGATTCACTTTGAAACTCTCCACCATTAGTTTTTTATCCTCAAAAATAATCCCCTCCTCACCTAAAGGGTGGTAACAAATCCTGTAAGGAAAATCAGACATGGTAGCAGACATCTGAACCTCAATAATAGATTGCAATCTTTCGGGAGAATAAATATGGAGACTATTTAGCCTGTTATTAAGTGCATAACTATTAAGTAAACCTATGAGACCAAAATAATGGTCTCCATGCAAATGCGAAATAAAAATATGATTAATCCTGCTGCGTTTTATTTTATACATATTCATCTGCATCTGAGTTCCCTCACCACAATCAATTAAGGCGAGGTGTTCTCCTGTTTGCAAAATCTGCGCGGTCGGGTGCCTGTTATGAGAAGGCACAGCAGAATTATTTCCTAAGATAGTTACGGCAATCACTTGTTTTTCTTTTAGGGTTTAATGACGGGGATACGGGTTAAGTAAAGCCACCGTTATAAAAGTTCTCTTTCAATTTCTTCCATTTGTACAATATCCCAGGCTTCACTTTCAGTAGGCGTTACATTCATCACTTCAAGCAATTCATGCTTATCCAGTTTATCTTCCACCTGCGGTTGAAACCTGCAAAACACCATTGAATGGCCGGCCTCATAGAAATCCTGTTGTACATTCAGGAGCATGTTAGCCGCTTCCAACGCCATATCGTTCACCTCTCCAAAATCCACCACCACATTACTGACAGGCTCATTCAGACATTTAAGGAGGGTATTTCGCAACTCTTCTGTCATATTAGCAGCCAGAATGTTCTCTTGAATCACAATTACCTGCATTTTCTCTTTGGTATCAATTTTGACTTTCATGTTTCATTATTTAGCGGAAGAATGCTAAAGAGTTATGAATCAAAGATATTAAAAAGAGGAACTATTTATCAATCTAAGTTTCAAAAAAATAAAATTATAAATAAAATATTTCTAGGTTCTTTAAAGTAACAGAAGGGCTTTCTTCATCCATCACTCTTATTTATAGTTAATTATTCTAGAGCCTTTTTCGGGTTATTTATCTTTCCTTCATTTATTTTTTAACACACTGTGCATTTTTTTAAACGTTAATTAATAGAATTAATTCATTATTATTGTACAGCATTAAATTGTTTATAAATGGACAACAATTTTTCAACACAAGTAAAAGAAATCATTTCTTACAGCCGCGAAGAGGCTTTAAGATTGGGAAATGACTTTATCGGAACGGAGCATCTTGTTCTTGGGCTAATAAGAGACGGAGAAAATACCGCCATGAAAATCCTGAAATCTCTCAATGTGGATTTGTATGAATTACGCAAGGAAATAGAACTAGCCGTAAAAGATAAAACAGGAAAAAATATTGCTAATATCAATTCACTCCCCCTCACCAAGCAGGCCGAAAAAGTAATCAGAATCACTGTTCTGGAAGCTAAGACTCACAAAAGCCCTCTGGTAGAAAGTGAACATCTTATGCTCTCTATCCTGAAGAATAAAGAAAACATCGCAACACAAATCCTCAATCAGTTTGATGTAGATTACGATATGTTTAAAAGTGAACTGGGATATGTAAAAACAGATCCTAAAGCTGATTTTCAGGATGAAGAAAGCGAAGAGTTTGAGGAAGAAAGAAAATCATATTCTCAACAGCGCCCTTCAAAGAGTACTGCAGCACAGGCGAAATCAAAAACTCCGGTACTTGATAATTTCGGAAGAGATATTACCCGAATGGCAGAGATGGGAAGCCTTGACCCTATCGTAGGCCGCGAGACAGAAATCGAAAGAGTGTCTCAGATACTAAGCCGCCGCAAAAAGAATAATCCGATACTGATCGGTGAACCGGGAGTGGGTAAAACCGCCATTGTGGAAGGGCTTGCCTTGCGGATTATCCAAAGAAAAGTAAGCCGTGTTTTATTTGACAAGAGGGTGGTATCCCTGGATCTTGCTGCATTGGTTGCCGGTACAAAATACCGCGGACAATTTGAAGAAAGAATGAAAGCCATCATGAATGAACTCGAAAAGAATCGTGATGTTATTTTGTTCATAGACGAAATCCATACCATCGTAGGTGCAGGCGGAGCAAGTGGTTCGCTGGATGCTTCGAATATTTTCAAACCGGCACTTTCACGCGGTGAACTTCAATGTATTGGGGCTTCCACACTGGATGAGTATAGAATGTATATTGAAAAAGACGGCGCTTTGGATCGTCGTTTTCAAAAAGTAATGGTAGAACAACCCAGTGTAGAGGAAACCATTGAAATATTGAATAATATTAAGAGCAAATACGAAGATTATCACAATGTGATCTATGATGCAGAAGCAATTGATGCCTGCGTAAAATTAAGCGACCGCTACATGACCGATCGCTTACTCCCCGACAAGGCTATTGACGTAATGGACGAGGTAGGTGCCCGTGTGCATTTGAAAAATATCAATGTTCCGCAGGAGGTCATTGATCTGGAAAAAAAGATTGATGAAATAAAGCATGAAAAAAATAAGGTTGTAAAAAGCCAGCGTTTTGAAGAAGCCGCATCCCTACGCGATACAGAAAAGCGTTTACAGGAAGAACTGGAAAAGGCAAAATCAGATTGGGAAGAAGAAAGTAAAAATAAAAGATACCCAATTAATGAAGAAGCTATTGCCGAAGTGGTAAGTATGATGACTGGTATCCCCGTAAAAAGGATGGTACAGGAAGAAACAGACAAGCTACGCAGAATGGGTGATGACCTGAAAAATGCTGTTGTTGGCCAGGATGAAGCTATCTCCAAAGTAGTAAAAGCTATTCAAAGAAACAGAGTTGGTTTAAAAGATCCAAGGAAACCGATAGGCTCTTTCATTTTCCTAGGCCCTACCGGTGTAGGAAAAACGGAATTGGCAAGATCACTGGCAAGATATATGTTTGACAGTGATGACGCACTCATCCGAATTGATATGAGTGAGTACATGGAGAAATTTACTGTTTCAAGATTAATTGGAGCGCCTCCCGGATATGTGGGTTATGAAGAAGGCGGTCAGTTAACAGAAAAAGTTAGACGTAAACCTTACTCTGTGATTCTGCTAGATGAAATAGAAAAAGCCCATCCCGACATCTACAATATACTTCTTCAGGTATTGGATGACGGTCAGCTAACAGACGGACTCGGAAGGAAAATTGATTTCAAGAACACTATGATCATTATGACTTCCAACATAGGAGCAAGGCAATTAAAAGACTTTGGTGCAGGTGTGGGCTTTACCACCGCATCACGAATCGAACATGCCGAGGAAAACAGCAAAGCGGTAATTGAAAAAGCATTGAAACGTACTTTCAGTCCTGAATTCTTAAACAGAATTGATGATGTGGTCATCTTCAATCAGCTTACTGAAGAAAATATTTTCTCTATTATAGACATTTTGATGAAGGAAGTTACTAAAAGACTGGATAACCTGGGGTTACAACTGGAACTTACAGAGGAAGCCAAGAAATTCATCTCAGAAAAAGGATACGATTCTCAATTTGGCGCACGGCCCCTGCACAGGGCTATTCAGAAATACTTAGAAGACCCTCTGGCAGAAGAAATACTAAATATGCATATAAAGAACGGAGATGTTTTGCTAGCCTCACTTGACAAAGAAAATTCAAAAATTATCTTTGAAGTGAAAGGAAGTGTGGTACAAGAGAAGCCATCAGAAGTATAATTCAAACTTTAGCAATAGAAAAGCCACCTAAAACGGTGGCTTTTTATTTTATAAGGGATAATCCCGGATTAATATATAATACCAATTCCTTTTTCTGTTTTGCACTTTCTTTTTTTTGTGCCACTTTTGTAGTCATGTTTCCTAAGATAATTATAACGATTGACGGCTTTTCATCTTGTGGCAAAAGCACACTGGCAAAGCAGCTTGCTAAAAGGTTGAACTATACTTACATTGACAGTGGTGCCATGTATCGTGCAATCACACTGTATTTTCTAAGAAATAATATACACCTTTCAAACGAAAAAGAAATAAAGGCTGCCCTCAAAAATATCTCTCTGGAGTTTAATGATGACCACATTACCGGAAATTCTCAGATTTACCTAAACGGCGAAAATGTGGAATATATCATCCGTGATATCGTGATAGCTGAAAAAGTAAGTGACGTATCTGCGTTGAAAGATGTAAGGACATTCGCCGTGACGGCTCAGCAAAAAATGGGGACAGGCAAAGGAATTGTAATGGATGGCCGCGATATAGGCACCACCGTATTTCCTGATGCAGAAGTAAAAATCTTTATGATAGCCGATGAAGCCGTAAGAGTAGAAAGAAGGTATGCTGAAATGTTTGATAAAAATCCCAATATTACTTTAGACGAAATAAAATCAAACATCGCTATGCGCGATTATATAGATTCCAATCGGAAAATAAGCCCTCTACGCAAAGCCCCGGATGCTATCGAACTTGACAATACCAATCTAAGCCAGAAAGAACAATTAGAATTCGCGCTGAAGCTGGTAAAAAAGATTTGTGAACCAGCATAGCAAACAAATGAACCTGTTTAATAACTTCTATTTATCTCTCTCAACCGGATAATTCCTCCACTGATGTGATCTATTTTCATTTCAAAAGTTGACTGTGCATTGGTAGCAATGAGGCCGCCTATCACGCCAAAGAAAACATTGGCGGTAATCACATCACCGGTGTTTGCATTCACCTTTGCATTGCCAACGAACTTAAAATCATCATCAACCTTCTTTAATAAATAAAACCCATAATCCGTTGCCACGAAAGGCTCTCCTTCCACTACCACCGCATAAACATCGTTCGCTTTTATTTTCACTGCTTTTCCCTTCTGGTTTAAAGTAACCATAGATACTAATTTATTATTTTTCTTTTCGATTATAATTTGCTTATCAGGAATTTGATTCATAAAAGATTTGTAATTGGTATAAACGCCATCCGTATATTCTAAGGTGTTATAAACTTTAATAGTACGCTTTTCAATGCTATCCATTTTAATCACATCAGCAAATGAGTAATAATTCGAATCAGAAGGCTTCTCCAAAAGGTTGCGGGATATAAAATCGGTTATTGTTTTACTTCCTTTTCTAAAAAGCGCTCTTGTTACATCCATTGCTCTTACAAAAATCACTGTATCAATCGAATTTATTTTTTGATAATGGCCATCCATCTCCGCATACAAAACCGCTCTTATATAACAGTATCCTTTCTCACTCATAGCCCCGGTTAATTCGGCAAAATTGAACTGTCTTAATTGAAAAAGTAATTTTCCATCCTTCGAGGTATTGTCTGTAAGGGAACGTAATACGTTTTTTATCTGTATTGAAAATGGTGTTTCGGGAACTACTCTTGCTTTCTTATTGAATGCACCAAGCTGCACAATCCCCATAAATGTAGTGTCATACCTGGAATCAATGTACTCTACCGTATTATAAAGGCTATTATTAATTTTTTGATCAGGTAGGGTAATTTCAAAATCTTTGGTACGATTTTGAGCGAGCAAGTCAGTAGAAGATATAAAAAGAAAAACAGAGATTAAGAGTAATCTTCTCATAAGTATCATTTTTAAGGCGCAACCATTAATTAAGAAACAGCAGGTAGAGCCAAATATATGTAAAACCTTTTTATCTTACAATTTATAAAAAAAATTTTAAGACTGAGCAAAAATATAAAGCGAGGATATAAAACAGACAGACCGTTTACTAATTTGTAACCTTTTGCCAATCAATCAACTCAAATAACCCGGGGTAATAAACCAACGGAATGATGCTGCTTTTAAATTTCCATCTTGATTCTTCCATCATTTCAATAAATGACAACAATCATATTTCTAGAATATTATGTTTACTTTTTTCTGAATTACCTTTGCAGGAATTTAATAACACACCGGCCATCAATTGAAAGTCTTCGCAACCATATTTTTAACCTTCAGTATTTTCATTCAAACTTTCAGTACGTTTATTATACAGGCAGATTTTTACCTAAACCGTAGCTATATTGCTAAAAACCTGTGTGTGAACAAAGACAAGCCGATGATGCATTGCGACGGTAAATGTTACCTTTCCCAAAAAATAAAGGAACAACAAAAACAGGATCAGCAATCTCCGGTTCCCAAAAGCGAAAGATTCGACATAGCACCGTTTTTCATACCCAAACCATTTGTATTAAAGAATACGATTGCCATCCTCAAGGTAAAATATTTCATTAAGGACGAAAGCATCATTTCTCATTTCCACAGTACCATATTCCATCCGCCTACAGTATAATTATTTTCCAATGATTACAGTACTATTATTTATCCTGAAAAGGATGAAGTATTCTATCATATTTAATTTACAGAGATGAATAAGCGAATATGCTTAACTGTATTGCTGTTGATGGCAATCAGTATGGCATTTTCCCAAAAAGGAATAACGGGAAAAGTAGTGGATGCCGCTACGAATCAGGCATTACAGGGAGTAACCATTACAGATTTACATAACAACATTAACAGGATCTCCGATCAGAATGGCAACTTTTATTTTCCGGAAGAAACAGATAGTATTCAACTTACTTCTGTGGGATATCAGCCATTAAGAATGGCAACTTCCGAAATGAAAAGAGTAATTTCTCTCACCCCATCCTTCGGGAATCTGAATGAAGTGATTGTATCGGCAAACCGTGAAGTACAGAAACGAACTGATGTTCCGGTAGCAATTGACGTCATATCAAAAACACAGATTAATGATACCAAAGCTACACGGCTTGATATGCTGGTCAACAAAGTCCCCGGCGTGTTTATGGTTGATCTGGGAAATGAACAACACAGTATGTCTGTTCGCCAACCATTAGGCTATAGCAATCTCTTCCTCTATCTGGAAGATGGAATTCCGATACGCACAGTCGGTGATTTTAACCATAATGCCCTGATAGAGGTAAACCAGGCATCTCTGCAAAGGATTGAAGTAATCAAAGGGCCGGCTTCTTCTTTATATGGAAGTGAGGCTGTAGGTGGCGCACTGAATTTTATTACGCAATCTCCCTCCCCTTTTCTCTCTGGAAAAATACAGGCAGAAGCAGGAACACGTGGATACAAAAGAACCGATTTTAGTATCAGTAATACTTACAAAAAGCTCGGTATCTATGTGGGTGGTTATTATGTGGATCAAAATCAGAATATAACCAAACACAATGACTTTAATAAGACAGCACTTACATTCAGGGCAGATTATGCTTTCAATGAAAAAACCAAGCTGGTAACTGTCGCCGATCATATCAATTACAAAACAGATCAGATAGGAGGCCTCGACAGTACTCATTTTTATGAGAAAGATTATACGAGCTTTTATCGCTTCACTTACAGGGAAGTAGATGCCTTACGGTTAAGAAGTACACTTACTAAAAAATGGAATGAAAACAATAGCACCACCTTTACACTCTTTTACAGACATTCATCCATTGGTCAAAATCCTTTCTATTCTATTGCTGACATAGCAGCCAATCCATCAAAAGCAAAAGGGCAGATCAATGACGATGTATTCCACAGTTATGGAGCCATCATACAACATTCAAAGAAAATAAAAAAGATAAATGCAAAATGGATTACAGGTATCAGTGCAGATTACAGTCCGGCAACTTATCTTGCTCAATTTATAAATATTGATAAAGATGCAAGCGGTGCTTATTATCAGTATCAGCCAACCGACAGTGTACTTACTGCTTACCGGGTTGATCTTCTGAATACGGCAGCCTACACCCAATTAGAATACAATCCTGTTTCCAAATTAAGGATCGTCCTTGCTGCACGATACGACCGGCTTGATTATAAATTCGACAACCATTTGCCACCAAGTGCATACTCGGGCGCTCCGGATGCTACCAACCATTTTGACCATTTCACTCCCAAGATCGGATTCACTTATGACTTTGGAAAAAACAAAGGAATATATGTGAACTACAGTGTAGGATTTGCACCTCCCAATATCAGTGACCTTTACACAGGTGTGCAGGTTCCCACACTAAAACCTTCTTCTTATAATAATTATGAAATAGGCGGATGGTTTGCCTTTGCCGATGCCAAAGGCTATGCAGAAGCTTCTTTATATCAGCTCGACGGCAAAAACGAAATTGTGAGTGTTCGCCTCCCAGACGGAAGTTATCAGAATCAGAATGCAGGAGTTACTTCTCACAAGGGGATAGAGATGAATATAAAATATGCACCTGTTACAGACCTTAATTTTCGGGTAGGCGGTACTGTTGCAAAGCATAAATATGTGGACTACATTCAGCAGGGAAAAAGTTTTTCAGGAAATGATATGCCTCAATCCCCTGCGTACATTGCAAACGGAGAAATTATTTACAAACCTCATCATTTAGAGGGATTCAGAATAGGGATAGAATGTCAGAGCCTGGGGTTTTACTTTACGGATCCGCAAAACACTTCAAAGTACAAAGGATTTACAGAATTCAATGTAAGAGCGGGATATGCATTTAAGAGTTTTGAAACATGGGTCAACTGGATCAATGTCGCGAACAACAATTACGCAGTTACTGTAGAAAAGAGCGCTTATGGTACTTCATACAGACCGGGACAATTAAGCACCGTAAATATAGGAGTGGCTTATCATTTTGGGGAGAAGTAAGTACCCATTCCTGAGGGGCGTACCCTTACACCTGCAAGAGTAATAAAAATATTGAAATATTAGATTAACAATGAATGAACCAAGAAATCAACAAATCATGAAAAAGATATTCTTTTTAATACTTATCAGTATCGGATTTATTTTTCAATCGTGTCAAAACAGTGAAAAAGAAATCCATATTAGTGCCTCAAAATCAGCACAGATAGATACTTCGGAGGGATCATGCCCTTATCTTACCAAAGACAATAATGGAAATATTGTTTTAAGCTGGATCAAAAAAATAGACTCCTCCACTTCGGTGTATTGCTATGCAGTTTCTAAAGATGAAGGGAAAACTTTTGGTAAGGCGATCGAAATTCCCGGAAGTGAGAATATTCATCCGCACGGAGAAAATATGCCAAAAATTATTTTTAAGGATAATGGAGAAATTATTGCAGCATGGGCATCTGCAAATCCGAATCCCAAAAACACCTACTCAGATGTTGTATATTATTCGAAATCTTTTGACAGTGGTGCCACCTGGAGCAGTGCAGAAAAATTAGTGAAAGATACCGCCGGTTACGATCAACGTTATTTCGATATGGGTATATTGCCTAATGGAGAAGTTGCCATCATCTGGCTCGACAACAGGAAGAAAACCACCGAGGAAGGATCGGCATTATATTTTGCCGAAACTTCCGGAAATTCAGGTTTCGAAACCGGGCACCTGGTAACTGAACCCTGTTGCCCATGCTGCAGAACCGATTTATATGTTGATAGCAAAAAGAATGTCCATATTCTTTACAGGGCTATCCTCAACGATAGTATCCGCGATATGGTACATTCAACTTCTGCAGATAATGGAAAAACATTTTCCACTCCCGAAAGAATCAGTAAAGACAATTGGGTCATCAATGGTTGTCCGCATACGGGGCCAGCAATGACAGAAAATAAAAACGGAATTCAGTTTACCTGGTTCACCGGCGGCAATAATAGCGGGGTTTATTATTGCAATTCAACTAACGATGGTAATACATTCTCCGCAAGAGAGAAAGTAAGTGGAATCGCATCAAGGCATTGCCAGATCACCTCTGTAGCCGATAATAATGTAGCCATTGTGTGGAATGAAAATTTCTCTTTCGGAAATATATCTTCTTCCCGTATTGGCATAGAATTAAGAAATGCCAACGGAAATAATCCCTTAAAACAATACATTACTTCCGAAACCGGAAATGCAACATTCCCTGTAATAAAAAGTATGGATATCAATTCAGTGCTGGTAGCTTATACAGAAAGTGTACACGATAAAAATTATGTAAAATATACAGTGGTAAAATTGTAAGGTTTTCTTCGGAATTATTTCTTAAGATTCTTTTCATATAATCGGATCCAATCCCTGACACTCATCTTTGCGGCCAACTCACCGATCAAACCAAAAGGAATGTGTTCTGGATCTTTAAATCGGATGCAACTCTTGCCCATGTCTAATTTGGCTGGAGATCGCTTTGGAAATTCAGTAGTGAACCATTTCATCAGGTCTTCATTTACGTATATGCCTATATGATACAACGAAATAAAATTCTTTTGCGAAGCAATATTCATAAATGGTAAAGGTAGTTTGGGATCACAATGATACCCGGGTGCATACAGCGAATGAGGGACTACATAACCGATCATACCATAATTCATTTCCTCTCTGAAACCTGTAGGCAAATTTTCCGCGATCACTTTTCGTAACCTATTTACAGCTATCTTCCTGTCAGAAGGCAGTTCGTTCAGGTACTCATTAACAGTAGCGGCCTTAGAGATCATAATTAAAAGGTTGTTTTGCAAATTTGACCAAATTTCTGAACACATTCTCCAAAAGTTACGCAAACGTTTGATTCAATATATTCATACGTAAAAAAACAGTTCCCGCTTTTCAGCAAACCAAACGATGTTCATTTTCCCTGTTAATTCTCTATTTTCACTATTCCATTTCATCCATAAAATAAAATCATGAATCAAGACCTGACTAACAATAAACCAAATTACACTTCGCAAATCGTAATTATCGGAATCTTGTTTTTTATATTCGGATTTGTAACCTGGCTCAACAGTACGCTCATTCCTTACCTGCAGATTGCCTGTGAATTGCAGACTTCTGAAGCCGTGCTGGTAACATTTGCCTTCTACATTTCTTATGCTGTGATGGCATTCCCTTCTTCATGGGTACTACAACGCACCGGATTCAAAAAGGGAATGATGCTGGGTTTAATTTGCATGGCAATTGGTGCGCTTATTTTTGTTCCCGCTGCAGAGACCAGGACTTACGGACTGTTCCTCACAGGTTTATTTGTAATAGGTACAGGGCTTGCTTTATTACAAACAGCTTCCAACCCATACATTACCATCCTCGGTCCAATGGAAAGTGCAGCTAAAAGAATAAGTGTAATGGGAATTTGTAACAAAGGTGCCGGAGCACTGGCGCCATTGATCATGGGAGCTTTCTTACTGAAAGATTCAGACGCACTGGTAGAAAGGCTAAAAACAATGGATGTAGCACAAAAAATTTCCGCGCTGGATACACTGGCCTCAAGAGTTATTGTGCCGTATATCATCATTGCCGCCGTGTTGATCGCTCTCTCCATATTCATTTATTTTTCAAGCCTTCCAGAAGTAAAAGCTGAAGGTGAAGATGATGAAATAACAAATTCTAACAGTAAGGGACAAACGATCTTCAGTTTTCCTTATTTATGGATGGGATTTATTACGCTGTTCTTATATGTAGGCGCAGAAGTAATGGCAGGAGATATTATTCAGGTTTATGGAAAAGCCATCGGCATCAGCCTCGATATCGCCAAGCATTTCACTTCTTACACTATGATCGGGATGTTGATCGGCTACCTGGTAGGTATTGTTGCCATTCCAAAATATATGTCACAAACTACCGCACTAAAAGGATCAGCAATTCTCGGGGTTATCTTCACTCTGCTGGCAATCTTTACTTCCGGATATACTTCCGTACTATTCATCGCTTCACTCGGACTGGCCAATGCGCTTGTATGGCCTGCTATATGGCCCCTCGCCATCCACGGGTTGGGACGATTTACCAAAGCAGGTTCGGCATTACTGGTTATAGGAATAGCTGGTGGAGCAGTATTGCCTAAGATATGGGCAAGTCTCGGAGAAAGCATCGGTTTTCAACAGGCGTTCTGGATATTAGTTCCTTGCTATTTATTCATTCTTTATTTCGCTGTGTATGGCCACAAACTTGGAGTGAAAAATAAGGCCTAAACGGAAACAATCTGGCCACAAATACTTCTCTTCCATAACAGCCTTACCATTAATAGGCTTTTACACGGGCAAATCTTACATTTGCGTCGGGAAAAAGTTACCTGCCGATGCTCAGTACAAGCCAACAAGAAAAACCGGGATTATTAAATCTGTTTCAATGCAAGTGCCCAAGATGCAGGATAGGCCCCATGTTCAAAAACAAGAAGCCTTATCTAAAGGGCTTTATGAAAATGCATGACACCTGTGAAGTGTGCGGGCAATATTTCGATCTTGAAGTTGGATTTTATTACGGTTCTGGATATGTGAGCTACGGAGTCACCGTAGCATTCAGTGCGTTTACTCTTATCCTATGGTGGCTCACCATAGGAATATCTTATGATGACGACAGGGTCTTTTACTGGCTTATATTCAACTCGATCTTGCTAGTGGTACTACAACCAATTATCATGCGAATATCGCGGACATTATGGCTCGCCATGTTTGTAAAGTACGATCCCGACTGGGAAATCAATCCTGCAGAAGTCCCTGAAAGAACCAATGAAGAACAAAAAAACAACTGGTAGCTCACGCTGAATTATTTTCTGTCAACTGAATCCCCGTTTCAGTAAATGATATTTTACGTTGCTTATACAAATTGCCAATTGTCATTTTAAAAGTTTTCTTACTCATTCCGAAGAACGAATAAATGGCTTCGGGCGATGATTTATCGTAAAAAGGTAAATGACCATTATTTTCACCCAGCAGGCGAAGTATCTTCTCCGTTTCATCTTCTACCCTTTGATAGCCGGGTTTCCCCGCCGCCACATCTATCTTATTTTCAGGTAAAATATTTTTTATAAATCCTTTAAAATGGTCGCCGATGCTAATATTCCTATATATCTCATTATTGTGTAGAATGCCTTTATGAATTTTATTTATAATCACTTCATAGCCAATATCCGTCTGCCTGTAAACAATCAGTTCCACTTCCTCTTTTACCTGCACCGTAAGTTCTTCGTTTGATAAATAAGGTTCCAGTTTTTCAGTAGCAGCAAGCCTTCCCGTTTTTTCATCCATCACTATCTTTACCAGATATTCGCCGTTGGGGACCATAAAATTTTTTACTTTTGATTTAGGAATGAAAAGATCTTTCATTAATCCCCAATCCAAAAAGGCTCCCTGGTTCGTAACACTGACCACTTTCAGTTTTACAATATCCCCCAATATTCCTAATGGTTCCTGAGTAGTGGCAATGGGCCTGTCTTCACCATCATGATATAAAAAAACTTTTAGTTCATCCCCTATTTTTGTTCCCGGTGGCACAAAACGTTTGGGTAACAATATCCCCACATCGCCATCATCAAGAAAAACACCCATTGATTTTTCTTTGATCACTTTCAGCACATTGTATTCACCCATTTTTATCATGATAACTTTTTAAATAATTACGTGTAAAAGTAAAACTCTTTCAAGACTTTTGCAGTTACTTCTCTTCAAATGATATCAAACAAAGAATCTTCTTCTCACCGGTATTTCATCATAAACAAACCATACAACATGGTGTCTCAATTCGTAAGCCCACACAAAGTAGGCCTACTGGGAGATATCAATTTCAATTTCCCTGAGGGCACTCACGCCATCGGTAGATTAGACAATCATTCTGAAGGATTATTAATTTTAACCACTAACAAAAAAGTAACACGACTGTTATTTTCAAGCGATCAAAAACATAAAAGAGTGTATCTCGTTCAGGTAAATAATTTGGTGAGTCAGGAAAGCCTGCATAAGTTACAGACAGGCGTTTCTATACGAGTGGAAGGTGGCGGATATTATCTTACACCGCCTTGTGAAGTTATCATCGCGGAACATCCTGAAAATTGGTATCCATTTGCCGAAACTTCTACGAAATACGGTTTGCATACATGGCTACTCATCACACTATATGAAGGAAAATTCCGGCAGGTGAGAAAAATGATGGGGGCCGTTCATCACCATTGCAAAAGACTCATAAGAATTAGCATCGAAAATTTATTGCTGGAAGGTCTCGCTCCGGGTTGTATAAATGAAATAGAAGAAAATGATTTTTTTGAGAAATTAAAAATAAAAAGATGGTAACTCGATATGAACTTCAACAACCATATTAATTTCAAATATCATTTTACAGCCTCAAACATACCAGTCGTGAAGTCAGCAAAAAGCATCCATACCACTCTACTTCAAAGCAGGTAATTCACTTCCTGCATACTATCTGCCGGACAGCATGATGATTTGTATGTTAAGAGATTACCGGTAAAGTAAAGCTATTTCAGGCGTTCATAAATTTCCACATCCTTTACACCATTCGGCTCAACGATCGTTTGCTTAAAATGATCTGCACCTGTCAATTCAACATCAATCATAAAAGACTGTCCTGCAATAATTGAATAGGTTGAATTAAGATCAGTCTCTTTCATTTTATGGTTCCCATCCATGGAGAATGTACCAAAGCCAATACCTGTATGGGTTCCGGATGAATCTTGTAGGGTGTGTCCAAACATAAAATAGCCGTCAAAAAATGCTTTATACTGTGTACGCTTCTTTCTCAAAGTATCATTACCATTAACATTATATGCCTCCATCTCTTTCCACACGCCATCCATCGGGGTCTCTACTCTGGTACCTGATCTTTGATACTCTTCAGTAAGGGTTGATTTCTCACCACCTATCACCATGCCGGAGATTACCTGATTGTATCCATCCGGATTGGTGGTAACATCCAATTTATAAGTCGCGGGAGAATCATCAAAAGAAGAATCTCCTGAGCTGTAAATTACATTCTCTGTAACGCCACTGGTATCAGTGGTATAAGAGCCTACCCCAAATCGTGAACTCGAATCCTCGGGATTTACCTGAGCATACATCATAAATTTCGCCGTGTAAATTTTGAGTTGTTTAAGAGTGGTTGACTTATTCGTTTGATCACCTGAATTGACCGTTTGGGAGGTCATAAAATAAGCGCCCTGCATAACAGGTGCTTTCTTTACGGAGGATGAATTACAGCTTACTGCCAGAGCTATAAAACAAATCTTTAGACATTTCATAACATTAGGTTTTAGATGTATGTGTAATTTAACATTTTTTTTTGATAATCCACTCTTTCTTTCTTTAAAGAAAAGGTTGTCAACAAAAAGAATCCAAAACCCATTTATGTAAAACATTAACCAAAAAATTCAGAAACTGGTATGGTATTTATTAGTTAATTCATTAATAATTCATCCATAAAAATTTAATGTATGTCACAAAAAAGAAAATCTACGGCTCCTCTGCTTTTGGCAGGCATCGCTGCTTTTGCTTATTACAAATATTCAAAGTTAACCCCTGAACAAAAGAAGGATCTCGGCGGAACCATCAAGGAAAAAGGGAAAAAGATTTACGACAAATATGTCCCTCATAGTGTAAAAAATCTTTTTGGGAAAGATGAGGATGAGGCGGAATATGCGGATATATAACAATCCTTTCTGGCTATTATGAATTACGCAACAATTTTCAGATAGTATTTAATACTACATTCAGAAAAATGCCCACTACTCTAGTAGCGGGCATTTAAGAAGATTATTTTATAAACCCTTTTATAAGGTCCATGAGGCCACCGCCTCCATTTTGTTGTTGCTGTCCTTGTGCACCTTGTGCCAATTTGGAAATAATATCTCCCAATCCACCACCACTCGATGAGTTTTGCCCGCCGGTAAGCTTACTTAGAATATCACCTAATCCTCCACTTCCTCCGGCCTGCTGGGCTACTTCAGACGCTTTGCCTCCTGTAATAGAGTTTAAAAGATTATCAAGAGAAAAGCTGCTATTGCCCGGATCATTGGTTTTATTTACCAGTCCATTGACCACACTAGGTATTAGGCTTGATGCCACACTGCTCGCTTGCCCGCTTCCGAGGTTAAATTTGCTCATTAGCTTTTCTGCAAAATGGCCCACCATCATATTTACAATTGGATTGTTTAACAAGCTGCCCGAGGATTGCTGCTGGCTATTACCACCACCATTAAATAGTGACACTAGGCTTTGAAGTCCGCCGCCAGCAACCATATTACGCAGGCCCGATGCCACAGTATTAGTAGCTTCTGCAACTACGGCATCACTTTGCCCTGCAGGGACTGCGGTGGTTGCGGATGTACTTTCACCCGCCACACTTTTTACCAGATTAAATAACTCTTCTAACATAGATTAATTTTTTAAATGAGGAAAATATTTACATTACAATGCTAAATAATAAAATTGAGAAATGAACAATGAATATATTTTCCTAACATTTATCCGATCAGGGCACATTTCCCGAAGCATTTTCGGTTAGTCAATTAATGAAAATTCAGCAAAAGGCAATTCTTCTTCCTAAAAAATAATCATTCAGTCCCTTTTTTACCCTCATTTAAAATTTGTCGGTAAAAAAAAATAGGTAACTATTTCTGCCATTTTGCAACCTTATAGGCACCAGATCCAATAACCTGAAAAGATTTCCGTTCTCACTCTTTCTTCCTTTAACATGGCATTAATCTTGAACACTATGTATATACTTCAAAAACTTCGTTCCTTTGATATAATTATTGACAGATTGACAAGTGAAAAATATATATGAATAAAAATTATTTCCTAAATGGGCCTGAAGACGAAATGGAATTTATGCCCATAATTCCTCTACACGAAGACAATGACTCTAACGATGAACAAGTGATTCCTGCTGAATTACCGCTACTTCCATTAAGAAATACCGTACTCTTCCCTGGGGTGGTCATCCCGATTACTGTGGGACGCGATAAAAGTGTAAAGGCTGTAAACGATGCATACAAGGCTGACAAATTGATAGGTGTAGTATCACAAAAAGACAGTCAGATAGAAGAGCCAGTGGCAACTGACCTGGAAAAAGTGGGTACCATTGCCAAAATCATCAAACTCATAAAAATGCCTGATGGTGGTACAACCGTTATTATTCAGGGAAAGAAAAGATTCAAAATTGACAAGATTACTTCTGATGATCCCTATTTTAAAGCAAAAGTTTCGGTACTTATTGAAGAAGAGTTAAAAAATGATAATGATTTCGACGCCATGGTTTCTTCTATAAAAGAACTCGCAGGTCAAATCATACAACTCTCTCCCAACATACCTGCTGAGGCCAATATTCTTTTGAGAAATATAGAAAACCCTTCTTTACTGATTCATTTTGTAAGCAGCAACCTCAATAGTAATGTACAGGAAAAGCAGAAGCTCCTCGAAATTGAAAACATCAAAGAAAGAGCGGAAATGTTGATGAATCTATTGCAGACCGAATTGCAATATGTTGAATTAAAAAATAAGGTTACTAATAAAACCCGTGCTGAACTTGATAAACAACAGAAAGATTACTTTTTGCAACAACAACTAAAGGCCATCAAAGAAGAACTGGGTGGAGATAATGTAGCCGAAGTAAAAGAAATGCAGAAAAAAGCGGAATCTAAAAAATGGCCTGCTGCTGCCAAAGACATGTTCAATAAAGGGATAGAAAAACTGGAAAGGATGCACCCTTCTACTCCCGATTACTCCGTTGTTTACAATCACCTTGATCTCATGCTGGATCTTCCATGGGAAGACTATACCAAAGATCAATACGATTTCAAAAAGGCCAAAAAGATACTCGATCATGACCATTATGGAATGGAAAAAGTTAAGCAAAGAATTCTTGAATACCTTGCTGTACTTAAATTAAAAGGCGATATGAAAAGCCCGATACTTTGTTTCGTAGGCCCTCCGGGAATAGGGAAAACCTCTCTCGGAAAAAGTATCGCCAATGCAATCAATCGTAAATATGTAAGGGTAAGTCTCGGTGGACTGCATGATGAAAGTGAAATACGCGGGCATCGCAAGACCTACATCGGCGCTATGCCCGGAAGAATTTTACAATCAATAAGAAAAGTAAAATCATCCAACCCCGTAATGATACTGGACGAAATAGACAAAGTAGGGACTGATTTTCGTGGCGATCCTTCTTCCGCTTTATTGGAAGTTCTGGATCCGGAACAAAACAATAACTTTTACGACAATTATCTGGAACTTGAATACGATTTGAGTAAAGTTCTTTTCATCACTACGGCCAATAATTTACAAAATATTCAGCCCGCTCTGCGCGACCGCCTGGAGATCATTGATCTGAGCGGATATGCCATAGAAGAAAAAATAGAGATCGCAAAAAGGCATCTGTTACCGAAACAAAAAGAAGCCCATGGCTTAAAAGATGTTTCATTTAAAATAAGCGATGCAGTATTGGGGAAAATAATTACCGACTTCACCAGAGAAAGCGGTGTACGTGAACTTGATCGGCAACTGGCGAGCGTGATGCGCAGACTCGCGAGAGAATATGCCGAAAAAGGGAAACTGAAACCAACTGTGAGCAGCAACGATATCGAAAAAATTCTTGGTAAATCCAGATACAGCAATGAGATATACAAAACTGCAAACATGGCAGGTGTGGCCGTAGGCCTCGCCTGGACTTATGTAGGAGGCGATATTCTATTTATTGAATCTACCACAAGTGATAACGGTAAAGGTGATCTGAAACTCACCGGCAATCTGGGAAACGTAATGAAAGAAAGTGCTACCACCGCCTTAAGCTATTTGCAATCAAATGCAAAAAAATATGGTATTGACCCCGAAGTATTCTTCAAAAAAAATGTACACATCCATGTCCCGGAAGGTGCTGTGCCTAAAGATGGACCGAGTGCGGGAATCACAATGATGACAGCACTTGCTTCGTCCTTCACAGGAAAAAGAGTAAAGCCCTATATGGCGATGACAGGAGAAATCACTTTACGTGGACAGGTGTTACCCGTAGGCGGAATTAAAGAGAAGATTTTAGCCGCCAAACGGTCAGGCATACGCGAAATTATTATGAGTGCACAGAACGAAAGAGATGTAAAGGATATTAATCCAAATTATATAAAAGGATTGAAAGTGAATTACGTAAAAACAATGCAACAGGTACTGGAACTGGCACTGGTATAAATAACTTCGCTTTTAAGGAGAATCCCTATAGAACTTGTCTCTTAAAAAGAAACAGGAAGGTTCTTACTTATTTTTATCATCCTTGTTTCTTTACCCTTTTGTTACGTTTATTCCCCTCTATTCGATTAGTTTTGTACATCGCAAGAGCCTCTTTATCTCAAATTTCCATTAAGTGAAGAAAGTATTTTTTTTGATCATTGCACTGTCGGCAACGCTATCTTCTATAGCACAGAGGAAACACGCCATCAGTGGTACGATCAAAGATCAAAAGACAGGTGAGGTTTTGATAGGGGCAAGTATTACTTTGCTCGAAGACCCTACGATCGGTGGTGTAAGCAATGGCTATGGTTTTTTTTCTATCAGTGCTCCTGAAAATAATTATACATTGATCGTAGGGTTTTCCGGCTATATAAATGACACATTGAAAGTTTCACTCACTAAAGATATAATGCGATCAATCAGTCTGGTTCCTGCCGGTACACAATTAGAAGAAGTTATTATAGCAGTAAGAAGGAATGATAATATTACAAAGACACTTCCTGGTGTACAGAAAATATCCATTGACGAAATAAAAAATGTTCCTGTATTATTTGGAGAAAAGGACATACTTAAAACCATTCAATTGTTACCTGGTATTAAATCAGGTGGCGATGGTTCCACGGGCTTTTTCGTACGTGGCGGCGGTGCAGATCAGAATTTAATTTTGCTCGATGAGGCTACGGTGTACAACGCATCTCACCTGCTCGGCTTTTTTTCCACATTCAATTCGGACGCGATCAAAGATGTAACTATTTACAAAGGAGATATGCCCGCGCAATACGGAGGCCGCTTATCTTCTCTACTGGATATAAAGATGAATGACGGCAATGATAAAAGTTTTAAAGTAAATGGTGGAATAGGATTAATAGCCTCACGTTTAAATATAGAAGGGCCCATCGTAAAAAATAAAGGTTCCTTTATGGTTAGTGCACGTCGCACGTATGCCGACTTATTTTTAAAACTCTCAAAAGATAGTAGTGTGAATAAGAGCATACTCTATTTTTATGATATTAATGTAAAGGCCAATTATCAGTTTGGCGAAAAAAACAGATTGTACCTGTCGGGATATTTCGGACAGGACAACCTTGGATACAGCAATCAGTTTGGAATTAAATGGGGTAATACCACTACTACCCTCAGATGGAACCATATCTTCAGCAGCAAATTATTTTCAAATACTTCTCTTATTTACAGCAATTACAACTACAATATCAACATTAACCAAAAAACTAATAACCTTACCATCGTTTCTCAAATCAAAGACTTCTCTCTAAAAGAAGATCTTCAATATTATGTGAGCAATAAAAATAAAATTGATTTCGGTTTCAATATAACGCGCCACACATTTGTGCCAGGCAGGTTTGAGACCTCCATTACTTCGAGCTACAATCCATTGATACTTCAGGATAAATATGCCCTGGACGCTGCCGCCTATATATCGGATGAGTGGAGCGCATCTAATAAAATAAAATTCAATTTCGGCTTACGTCTATCCTCTTTCACCATGACAGGCCCGGGAGATTTTTACTCCTACGATCATACAGGAAAGGTAACAGATACCACTTCCTATTCTTCAGGGCAAGTGGTAAAATCCTATCTCAATCTTCAACCACGTTTCGCTGCTATTTATCAGATGAACAAGATCAGTTCCATGAAATTGTCTTATTCCCGAAACGCGCAGAACCTACACCTGCTCAGCAATTCCACCGGTAGTAATCCTACAGATCTATGGATACCAAGTAGTAATAATGTAAAGCCCGAGATTGCTGATCAGGTATCGGCAGGTTATTATCGCAACCTGAAAAATAATGACTATGAAGTTTCCGGAGAAGTATATTATAAGTATCTTCAGAACCAGATTGATTACAAGAACGGTGCAGTACTGATAGCTAATGAAACCGTTGAATCACAACTGGTATTTGGTAAAGGCAGAGCTTACGGGGTAGAATTATACGTCAAAAAGAAATACGGTATTCTCACCGGCTGGATTAGCTACACTTTGTCACGCACCGAACGAAAGATAAACGGAGTGAATGACGGTTCATGGTATCCTGCCACACAAGATCAAACACATAATATTGCTTTGGTTGCAATTTATAAGGCAGGTAAAAAGTGGACGCTCGCAGGGGATTTTGTTTACAATACCGGAAACGCAGTTACCTGGCCTTCAGGAAAATATAATGTAAACGGCTCTACCGTATTTTATTATACCGAGAGAAACGGTTACCGGATGCCTTCCTACAATAGACTCGATCTAAGTGCTACTTTGCTCGCAAAGAAGACGGCTAAATTTGAAAGTAGCTGGACATTCTCTGTTTACAATGCTTACGGAAGAGAAAACCCCTATTTTATTCAGTTTCAGGATGATCCTACTAATCCTCAGAGAACACAAGCGGTACAATATTCTTTATTCAGGTGGGTACCTTCCGTTAGTTATAATTTTAAATTTTAAAGTTTATGCAACTTTTCAAAATACAATATCTCATGGCAGTATCTTTACTCATATCAACATTGTATGGTTGCAAAAAAGTGATTGATGTATCGCTCAAGAACGCCACCATACAAACCGTAATCACAGGTGAAATTACTGACAGCCCAGGCCCGTACAAGGTAATAATTTCCAAAACAGCCAATTTCACAGCGGATAACAATTTTTCCTGGGTTTCCGGAGCTTTTGTAACCATTACCGGAAATGGCGTAATAGATACACTATCCGAAAACGTGCCGGGTACTTACACTACACATATCTTAATAGGAACTCCGGGAGAGAGCTATGCACTATACGTCTCCGCTGAGGGGAAAGAATATTCAGCTACTTCTGTAATGCCTCAACCTGTGAGTCTGGATTCCATGAGTTTTTTGACAGGGGAAAATAAAGTTATTTATGCTGTTGCCAATTTTCAGGACCCCCCGGACGTAACTAATTATTATCAGTTCATAGAATATATTAATGGGGAAAGGTTAAGTAATGGAAGAGGTAATTCGGTTTTTGATGACCGCTTATCGGACGGAAGATACATCAGCAGGCTTCTTTATGATGATAGTACCGATATAAAACCGGGCATCACAATAACCTTGCAAATGAATTGCGTAGATCAGCCTGTTTATATTTATTTGAGTGAACTTGTACAAATCTCAGGAAATGCAGGAGGTTTTTCAAGCCCCACACCCGATAATCCAACCAGCAACATTACAGGAGGAGCATTGGGATACTTCAGCGCTCACACAGTAAGTAGTCAAAGTGTAGATATCCCGTAAAATATTTTATTAAAAAAGACTGGTTCTCCATTTTTCTGTAATTTATAACAGCCATGAGCGAATCAACTATGAACAGGACTTTTAGTTGTCAGCCTGCCTTGGATCTATAAGTTTGAAATTGTTGAATGCAGACTTTACTTTGATACACCGCCTTCGACAGGACAGGCTGATATTACAATAACGTGGACAGGAACAAAGCTACACTAAAAGAAAAGCACGTGTTGATCTCTATTTTATTTCCAGAGAAAGTACCTGGTCCTTTTCGAGATAACATTCCAATATATCGCCCACAATGCATTCTCCGGTTCCTGCAGGAGTACCGGTAAAAATAAAGTCTCCAATATTGATGGAAAAATAATTAGAGATATTCGCTACAATTTTATCAATAGAAAAAAGCATTTCTTTGGAATTGGCATTTTGTACCACTTCTTTATTCTTTGCCAGCGAAAAATTAATATTCTTTCTATCGAAGGAAGGAGTAATATCAATAAATTTTCCTACAGCAGCAGAATTATCAAAAGATTTCGCCTTCTCCCACGGAAGACCTTTCTCCTTTAATTGGGCTTGAATATCCCGTGCGGTAAAATCTATACCTACGGAGATTCCATTATAATAATTGGGAGCGTGTTTCTCCTGAATGTATTTTCCATTCTTACTGATACGTATTACTAATTCACCTTCATAATGAAGATCGTTTGTAAATTCAGGGTAGTAAAAAGGAGTATGTCCTTGTACCAAAGCACTCTTTGGCTTCATAAAAATGATAGGCTCATCAGGAATTTCATTCCCCAACTCTGTAGCATGACTGGCATAATTACGCCCAATACAAAATATTTTCATTCTCAACTAGATTTAGTTAGGGCTTTTTAAAGGTTACGCGAAAATATAAAAAACAAATGTAAAAATGAATTTATCTGTGAAATTAAAAAATGAATCAGAAATTCAGACAATTCACATCGTTCATCGTTCTATCTATTCCAATATTTGCAAAATTTTCAATTACTTCTATACTTTTTTCAATCTTCAATTTGATGACCGGCAACTCCTCCTCAAGCCAGTGACTTAATACAAATTCAACCTGCTTCCCTCTGGGATATTGATTTCCAATCCCGAAGCGTAACTTAGGATATTCTTCTGTGCCCAGAGCATCCTGTATGTTACGTAATCCATTGTGCCCGGCACCACTCCCCCCTTTGCGCAATCTTATTTTACTCAACGGTAAAGCAAGGTCGTCCACAATCGTTAAGGTATTCTCTATTGATACCTTTTCTTTATCGAGCCAGTACTTCACAGCCGCACCACTTAGGTTCATATAAGTAGTTGGTTTTATACAAACGAATATTTTCCCTTTAAATTTTATCTCCGCCCGATCTGCCAATCTTGAAGACTGAAAAAAAGCAGTATGTTTCAATACAAAAGCATCCAGCACATCAAAACCTATATTATGCCGCGTATGAGCATATTCTTTTCCGGGATTACCCAACCCGGTTATTAAAAACTTAGCCATAAAGCGAAGGTAATATTGAATTTTGTATTGACCACTGTATTGATAAATTCAAACAGATCGGAATTAATAACTACGGTAAATAGTCTTCAGGTAGGAATTTTAAAGCATAAAAAAGGATTTTTACGATGTTCGATCACCGTTAAATTACCATTCACACAGTAAATTCAATAGTTGTAAAATTGAGCAGTAACGCTATTGCACAGGGCACTACGCCTCTATACCTTTGTATCAGAAGTTGATTGATGTTCAACAAACATTGATCTA
>JBDTGA010000095.1:0-52417 GCA_039937655.1 Ginsengibacter sp. | reverse complement strand
TTGTTTAAAATTATCGTCTTTTAGAAGATGATGCCAACCAAAGATTGTTCCTGTTAAAAATTCAGTGTGATAATTTATCAACATAGTTAAAGATAGTCGTTTTAATAAAGATTCGAAGACTGTTGGTGTACCCACGAACAATAGCGAGGGATCATTCCCTTTAAAAAATTGAGTACGGTAATTTGCCAACATAATTAAAGAAAGTAAATAAAGCAAAAGTTGTTGTCAAAGGCTATAGATATAGGAGTTGTTGGCGGGGACGCCAACAACAGCAGAAGGGCCGGGATTACACCATAAGTCTTTTTGGATTAAATTAAAAACACACTTGGCATTAAAGACTGACAGAGTGATTCGATCCAAAAATATCCGATTCAACCATACTCTTCGGATCATTTTGAAAAATCATCTTCTCTTATCCAACAAATGTTCCCAAAAGAGTAGTACCACTTTCTCAATTTTGTCCTTCTTTTTAAATACAAACATTAAATCGGGCAAATGAAGATTTTGAATAAAAGGTATAGAGCTATTAGCAAGATATTTTTTACTGTTTTTTTATTGGGATTTTTTCTTACAGAAACTGTTGCACAACAGAAAACAGCCTCTCTTTCTTTAAAAGAAGCAGTAGAGGCAGTCACATCAAACAATAGCGCAATTCAATCAGCAAGAATTGATGAGGCCATCGCTCAGCAGAAATACAAACAAACCAATGCTGGTTTTCTACCGCAGGTAAACTTTTCCTACTCAGCACTGGCGACGAATAATCCATTAAACGTTTTTGGATTTAAGCTACAGCAACGAACCGTTACTGCAGCAGATTTTAATCCCGACCATTTGAATCATCCTTCGGGAACTTCTGATTTTACTACCAAAATTGAAGTGCAACAACCTCTCTTAAATATGGACGCTGTTTACATGAAAAAAAGTGCGGAGGCCCAGGTAGAGAGTTATCAATTTAAAACCAAAAGAACCGATGAGTATTTAATTTTTGAAACTCAAAAAGCATATTATCAATTGCAATTGACACATCAGGCGGTTGCAGTTTGGGAAGAAGCATTGTCAACCGTAAAATCAATGTATGATTTCACCAATAACCGGTTTATTCAGGGACTTATTCAAAAATCTGATTTACTAAATGTGGAAGTTCAGGTGCTGGACATAGAAAGCAAGTTGAATGAAGCCAAAGCAGACGTGTTGAATGCGTCCGATTATTTAAGTGTACTAATGAATAAACCTCCGGGCATATCATATAGTACTGACACACTTCAACAAGTACAACCCAATGGAAAAACAGAAGTAACCATACCGGGAAAGCGAACCGATTTCCTGGCAATAGAAAAAGCAATAGAAGCTACCGGCCTGATGATGAAGTCTTCAAAAATGAAATTGTTACCACGTGTAAATGCTTTTGGCTCTTATCAGTTAAATGATAGAAAGTTTGCAGGGTTCAATGCCAATTCTTATCTGGCGGGTATCCAGCTTACCTGGAATATTTTTGATGGTAATAACATCAAAAGACAGGTTGATGGATTACGATTGGAACAGGATAAGCTGGGAGTACAACTTCATTCCATGCAACAGGAAAATCAAATGTTGCTGGATAAAGGTTATCGTGACTTGGCAAATGCCCTATTCAAAATAAAACAACAAAATGCTGCCATCGCTCAGGCAGATGAAGCATTGCACATTCTACAAAACAGATATAATGAAGGATTGGTAAATACAACCGATCTACTCACTGCGCAAACTCAATTATCACAACAAAAATTAATGCTTGGCCAGGCAATTTTTAGCAATAATGTCAGCCATTCATATATTCAATTCTTATCCGCATCAGACAATCAATAATCAAAAATTATTATGAAATTCAAACAAGTATTTATTTTATTTTTTCTCGGAGCCATTGTTCTTTTTGAAACTTCCTGCTCATCAACTACGGATGACCAGACAAAAATAAAATCTGTTCCTGCCGTGCAGGTAAGTATAGGAAACCCATTGGTAAATACTGATAATTCCATTGCAGTAACCGGGCAAATTGAATCAGCACAATCCGCCGACATCAGTACCCGTGTGATGGGATACATCACCGGTATAAAAGTAAAAGTTGGCGACCATGTCAATAAAGGACAGCTTTTAGTTACCATCAGCAACGATGATATCATGGCAAAGCGCGCACAGGCCGGTGCGATGCTCTCAGGTGCCCAGGCATCATTGGCAAGCGCAGAAAAAGATTACCAACGATTCACCACATTGTATAAACAGAAAAGTGCAACCGCTAAGGAACTGGACAATGTTACCCTCCAATATCAGGCTGCAAAAGCCGGTGTAGAATCAGCTTCGCAAATGAAAGCAGAAGCCAATGCCATGCTTGCGTACACCAATATTATTGCCCCCTTTTCAGGAGTTGTTGCCCAAAAACTAGCCGACGCCGGGAGTATGGCAAATCCCGGAATGCCCATTTTAATTTTGGAACAAAACAAAAATCTTCGCGTAAGCGCAGTAATACCTGAAACTGAAATCAGTCGGATAAAACTGAAATCTATTGCCACCATATCTATTAAATCAATTGATAAAACTTTCACCGGAGCGGTAACAGAAATAAGCCCTTCATCCATGGGTACCGGCGGCCAGTTTGTTGTAAAGATAAATGTGCCGCAGGAAGTGCAGAATAGTTTGAATGCAGGTATGTATGCCAATGTAACTATTGCTACTGAAAATAAATCGTCCGAAACAAAAAACGAAATGGTATTGATTCCTTTAAGCGCCATACTCCACATCGGACAATTGGATGCGCTATACACGGTAAGCAGTAATGACAAGGCTTTGCTGAGGTATGTACGTCTTGGAAAAACGTATGGGAATAATGTAGAGGTACTTTCCGGGCTTAATAAAGACGAAAGTTTTATTGCCTCAGCAGAGGGTAAATTATACAACGGAGTCCCTGTAAAAATAAAATAGAAACTGATTTTAAAAGACCTGATTAATTATAGAAAATTATGAAAGAAGGAATTGCAGGGAAGATAGCAAGAGTATTTATCCGCTCAAAATTGACCGTATTATTGATGGTAGTATTCCTCCTCATTGGAGCGTATGCTACGATGCATATACCCCGCGAAGAAGAACCGCAGATAGAAGTACCTATGGCGGATGTTTTTGTAGGGTTTCCCGGTGCGGAGCCAAAAGAAGTGGAATCCAAAGTGGTAGCACCTTTAGAAAAGATTATTTCCAATATCAAAGGTGTAGAGTATGTGTATTCCACTACCATGAAGGGGCAGGCAATGCTGATTGTACAGTTTTATGTAGGTCAGGATGTAGAGAGAAGCCTGGTGAAACTCTATAATGAGATCATGAAAAACATGGATAAAATACCGGAAGGGGTTACCATGCCACTCGTAAAATCAAGAGCGATAGATGATGTACCGGTTCTGGGATTAACTGTCTGGAGTGAACATTATGATGATTACACATTAAGACAACTCAGTGAAGAACTAAAAGATGAGATAAAAAAAATACCCGATGTCGCGGAAATAAAAGTGATTGGTGGCAGGAGCCGTGAAGTAAAAGTGATCTTAGACAAAGATAAAATGGCTTCCAACCATATAGACATTTTATCCATTAATAAAAGTATCCGTGGGAGTAATGCACAAATGGTTTCTGGCAACCTTCTTAATAATGATACTGCTTTTGCCGTGGAAACAGGAAGTTTTTTAACCTCGGCAGATGAGGTTGCTAACCTGGTGGTTGGGGTGAATGGCCAACAACCTGTTTATCTTCGGCAGGTAGCTCAAATAGAAGACGGACCTGAGACTGCTAAAGAATATGTATCCTTTGGTTATGGCATGGGAGATATTAAAAACGCCAATAAATTTAATTCCGAATACTCTGCCGTAACGTTATCTATTGCCAAAAAACCAGGTTCGGATGCAATGAAACTTTCTGAACAAATTTTAAATAAAGTAAAGCACCTTGAAAGTAATGTTATTCCGTCTGATGTACATGTGACCACCACCAGAAATTATGGTAAAACCGCTTCGGAAAAGGTAGCTGAATTATTGATGCACTTGTTCATTGCAATTGTAGTAGTTACTTTATTTGTAATGCTGGCTATGGGATGGCGCGGCGGACTGGTAGTCTTTCTTTCGGTGCCGGTAACCTTTGCACTTACGCTCCTCAGTTATTACCTGATGGATTATACGTTGAACCGTATTACACTATTTGCTCTCGTATTTATAACGGGAATTGTGGTGGATGATTCAATCATTATTGCCGAAAACATGCACCGCCATTTCAAGATGCGGAGGCTACCTTTTATGCAAGCGGCTATCTATGCAATTAATGAAGTAGGCAATCCAACTATTCTGGCAACTTTTACGGTAATAGCGGCTGTATTACCCATGGCTTTTGTGTCGGGTTTAATGGGACCCTATATGAGCCCAATGCCAATAGGTGCCTCCATTGCCATGATACTTTCATTAATAGTAGCACTAACACTCACCCCTTATCTGGGCTATATATTCTTGCGTGAAAAAACAAAGAGGAATGTGGTAAAGAAGGAACCGGTACAGTTGGAACAAATGCGTATCTATAAAATCTACTACAAGTTTATTAACCCCTTACTGGCATCAAGAAAGAAGCGATGGATATTCATGGTTTCCTTGGTGATCGTCCTGTTGGGATCCATGTCTTTATTTTATACAAAAAGTGTTGCGGTAAAAATGCTTCCTTTTGATAATAAAAATGAATTCCAGGTGGTGATTGATATGCCGGAAGGAACTACGTTGGAAAAAACTGCCGCAGTAGAACGTGAAATCGGCAACTACCTTTCACAACAAAAATTAGTACGCAATTACCAGGGTTATGTGGGCACTTCGGGGCCAATAAGTTTTAATGGATTGGTAAGGCATTATGATTTAAGAAGTGGTGAAAATGTAGCCGACATTCAGGTAAATCTTTTAGATAAGGAGGACCGGAAATTGCAAAGCCACGATATCGTAAAACAGATGAGGCCTGCCATACATGAGATTGGTAAAAAATACAATGCCAATGTAAAGCTGGTTGAAATTCCACCGGGACCTCCGGTACTTTCCACATTGGTAGCAGAGATTTACGGACCGGATTATGATCAGCAAATTAAAGTAGCCAATCAGGTGAAACAATTAATGGCTTCTACTGCTGATGTAGTGGATGTAGATTGGATGGTGGAAAGTGATCAGCCGGAATATCACTTTGAAATAGATAAAGAGAAAGCTATGCGCAATGGTATAGCACCGGCTCAAATAGTTACCACTATGAATGCCGCCCTATCAGGAATGAATGCAGGAACCTTACATCAGCCTTCAAGCTTTGATCCGGTAAATATTAACCTTCAATTAAGCGATGCTGATAAATCAGATCTGGCTGATTTAAAAAATGTAACTATTGTAAACCCGCAGGGTAATTCAATCCCTATCAGTGAAATGGTAACTGTCACTAAAAGGGTTAAAGAAAAAAACATATACAGGAAAAATCAAAAAAGAGTAGTGTATGTTATTGGGGATATGGCCGGAAAATTAGAAAGCCCTTCTTACGCCATGAGCGACATCTCTAAAAAGCTGGACAGCATCAAACTTCCTGAAGGTTATACACTCAATGAAGAATACACTCATCCGCCTGAATCGGAAGATAACTTTTCTTTAAAATGGGATGGAGAATGGCAAATAACTTATGAAGTATTCCGTGATCTGGGTATCGCATTTATGGTGGTAATACTCATTATTTACATGTTGATTGTGGGATGGTTTCAGGACTTTAAAGTCCCTGTTATTATGCTTTCAGCAATTCCATTATCACTTATCGGAATCATTATAGGGCATTGGATAATGGGTGCTTATTTCACAGCCACTTCTATGATCGGGTTTATTGCCCTTGCGGGTGTGATGGTACGAAATTCGATATTACTGGTTGACTTTATTAATATCAGAATCAAAGATAAAATTCCATTAAAGCAAGCCATCATTGAAGCAGGTGCTGTGCGTACTACCCCTATTTTATTAACGGCAGGTGCGGTGGCTTTAGGAGCTGTCATCATATTATTCGATCCGGTTTTCCAGGGGTTGGCCATTTCATTGATTGGCGGTACCGTTACTTCTACATTCCTGACTTTGCTGGTAGTTCCGCTCTTGTATTACAGAATGATGCGTAAAAAAGTAAAATAATTAATTCTAAAAAGCATGACCATGAAACTATTGATCATTACAAGTATAAAAGAGTGTCAGGATACTGTCGCTGACATCTTCAAAGAAACCGGGATACAGGTATTCAGTGCCTCTGAAATAGCCGGCTTCAGAGAGGGTTCTTCCACAAGCCTTACGCATAGCTGGTTTGGTAGTGGTGGCGATTCTTATGATTCCATCATGCTTTTTAGTTTTACTGAAAAAGAAAAGGCAGAAAAGACTTTAGAATTGATCAAAGCGTATAATGAAAGAGAACAATCAGCTTTCCCAATCAGGGGATTTATTTTGGCTGTAGAGAATTCTGGATTTTAAAAAAGGGGTTCAATAATTAATCAACAAGAAAATAAAGTAATTATTATGAGAGAAAAAATTGTAAGAGCCGTTGCTGGCACGATGGTATTGATCAGTGTAATATTAGCTTTTAATGTCAATATCCAATGGCTTTGGCTGGCCGTTTTTGTAGGTTTTAATTTGCTTCAATCTTCATTTACTAAATTCTGCCCGTTAGAAAAAATTCTGGATAAGTTCGGCATTCCTTCTGATAAGGGTTGTTGTTAGAAAATGAAAATACAGTGGACGAACAAATATCTACGATTTCTATTTTTGATAGAGCAGGAAGAAGTTGGAATTAAATTATACGAAACTTTAGTAACGAGCGGTCACAGGTCGGGAGACCTACGCAAGCATGGTTATAGCTCAATCAAAAAGCCGTTTAGAGTTTGTTTACGCCCCTTTAGCTTTTTTAGTTTGGCAACTTCCGAAAATGCTTCGCTTAGGTCGGACTTTAATTTTAATGCCTGTTCATATTTTTTTAATTTGTTGAGGACCCTTTCCCTGTCGGTAAGTGGGAGCTGAACAGCCCGGATTTTACCGTCTATGTCGTTTAAATATTGGAGTTCTAATTTCATGATCTAAAATTAAGAAAGTTTATTCAACTTAATATTGGCCGAAGGTTGATGAGCAGATTTTTATCTGTATTACCTCACTCAATTATCCGTAAAACATCCACAATTATAAACTGACATCCAATTCAACCAGTCCTTTTGCGGTGGGTATTGGTAAATAAAAATACAGTAAATCAATAAATACTTCAGATTCCTATTTTGATGGGCAAGAAGAAATTGGGATAAACTTTATATTTACAGAGTTAAAATAGTTACGATGTCAAAGGCAACAAAAAGACTAACCCTTGTAGAGGAAACAATCATCAACAAAATATATAATGTCCGGGGACAAAAAATAATGTTAGATAGAGACCTGGCTGAGTTATACGGTGTAAAAGCTATTCGCCTACGGGAACAGGTTAAGCGAAATATGGAACGCTTCCCCAATCATTTTATGTTTCGCCTTACCGGCAAAGAAGTAGAGGCTATGCTATCGCAAAATGCGATTCCTTCCAAACTGCACAGTCTTTAACAGTTTGGATAATACAGTACAAGCTAATTCTCCGGATTATTATTCTGATGGAAAAGAAAGGAATTGGAATGAAACGAGAAGTCAAAGATGGGAAGATCCGTACCAGCATGGGATTAAACTATGAACTACAACATCGAACTAGAAAGATGCTTAAAGATTGATTTGTTTTTCCTTTTGTACTTTTATTGCCTAACAATTAAATTGAATGTTTCCCTACATTTACAATTACCAAAATTTTACTAATGCCCGGTGAAAACAAAATACCGTTTTCTAAAATAATTAAAAGATTAGAACTAATTAAAAGCCTTATCTCGTTGGAAGAAGAAGACGAAATAGAAACTCATATTACTAAATTAGAGAAAGACGATTTTACCGGAGATTTGAAAAATATTATAGTCTTACTGAAAGAAAAATCCTACAGCAAAGCAGCAGTTGAAATAGAAACATTTATTAATCAACACAGTGGGCTTTCGGTTTATATTGATCCCGAAATTGATGGATTAAAATTGGAAGCAAAATCGTTAGAAGCAAAATTGAACAAGCTCTCTGATGAGAAGGCAGACCTGGAAAAATTAATTCACGAGTTTGGCGTAAGGCATAATAAAGAATTAGGCGAATTGATTTTTAAGATTTTAAAATTTAGAAAAAATAAAGCTAAAGGAACACCGAAAGAAACGGAGGCGGAAGAAGATTATAAAAATTATAGCAAGGAATTTGAAATAAGTAAAAATGAGAAAATCATAGATCTTTCAGAAGAAGAATTAAAAGAAATAAAAAAGAAATACAGAAAAGCCAGTAAACTTTGCCATCCTGACGTAGTGAGTGAAGAACAGAAGGAAATGGCTGATAAATTATTTACAGAATTGAATGCAGCGTATGAAAGAAACGACCTGGAAAAAGTAAAAGAGATTTTAGGAAATTTAGAGAAAGAGAATTTCTTTGTGAATAAATCAGATGCGATTACTGAAAAGCAACTGATGAAAACTGAGATTGAAAAATTAAAAATACGAATTAATGAATTGCAGCAGGAATTACTATTAATTAAGGAAAGCGATGCTTACAAAACCATTAGTGGTATTAGTGATTGGGATATTTATTTTAAAGAGACCAGAGAAAAATTAGAAGAAAAGGCAAAAGAATTAAGTGATGGAGAATAATCGATTAATAAAATATAAAGGTGGTTTAATTAACCATGTGAGTAATGCAATAAGTGTCACTAATAAACTTCTTGCAACTATAGAGCCGCAACTAATTCCTTATCGAAAAAAAGATAAATGGGGATTTTGTACGCCGGATAAAAAAATTGTGATTGATTGTGTTTTTGATGATGCTGGACCATTCTCGGGAGGAATAGCCCAAGTATGTCAAAATCAAAAGTGGGGTATTATTAATAAAAAAGGATACCATTTGTTACCATGCGTCTTCAATCGAATAGAAGATTTTAAAGATGATTTAGCATGTGTAATAAAAAATGGAAAGTGGGGACTAATTGATACTCTTGGGAATGAAGTTATATCTTGTATTTATGATAGCTTCGATTACTTTTCAGATGGGTTAGCAAAGGTTAGTCGAAACGGAAGATTTGGATTTATTAATAAAAAGGGAGAAACTATACTTCCATTTATTTATGGAGTTGAAATTGATTACTTTTCAGATGGATTCGCTTTAATTCATCAAAACGATAAAGATGGGTTTCTTGATAAAACCGGAAATCTAAAAATACCTTGTGTATATGAGGCTGCAAGTAATTTTTTAAATGGTTTAGCAGGTGTATTGAAGAATGGGAAATGGGGATTTATAGATAAAAATGAAAATGAAAAAATCCCTTTTATTTATGATAATACAGGAACGGAATCTTTTTTGGAAGAGCTTGCGAGTGTTGAATTAAATGGGAAATGGGGTTATATCGATACACAAAATAGTCCAGTTGCTCCGTGCATCTACGATGAAGTTGCTGATATTTTTCTAAATGGATTAGCTTGGGTAAAACAAAAAGGCAAATACGGTTTTATTAATAAAATAGGTAAAATAGAAATTCCTTTAATTTATGAATATGTTGGAGAGGCGAATTTTTCGGATGAGTTTGCATCCGTACAATTAAATGGAAAATGGGGTTATATTGATAGAAACGGCAATCAAGTTATTCCTTGTCTTTATGATGAAGCTGATAATTTTTCAGACGATTTAGCATTAGTCAGCCAAAATGAGAATTGGGGATATATTGACAGGAATGGGAAACTTGTTATACCTTTTATTTATGAACTTAGCATGCCAAATCGCTTTGGTTACAGTAGATTCTCCAATGGTATTGCCTCTGTTAAATTAAATGACAACTCTGGTTATATAAACAAAGAAGGAATTCAATATTGGGAAGATTAAATAAACAAACATTCAGATGAATGAAGAAATAGAATCTGAGGAAAAACTAATTGAGGAACTAAAGAAAAAATATTTAGTGGAAGTGGTTCAGCCATCATTTCCTTTCATTAAGTATTTTGGAAGAACATCATGGAGTAGACAATCTAATTCAAAGCCAAAAGTTTTTTTTGGGTTATCAGAATACTTTGGGCATTTTAAGGAAGGTCCCTACTATTTTGCGAATGCAAATAAATTTATTCATTATACCACCCTTAACAATGCTGTCAATATTATCAATGACGGATTTTTTAGGCTCAATAGTCTTGCATATATGGATGACCCGCAAGAATTACTTTTTGCGGGAAATGAAATCTTAGGAAACTATGACCCTTCCGAATTGCAAACACTGAAAGAGAATATTTTTTGCATTTCATTTTCTGAATACGATAGTGAAAATGGCAAGGCAGATAATTTTGATTCATGGAGGCTTTATGGGGATAATGGAAAAGGTGTAGGAATAGTATTTAAGTTTAGCTCAGAAGTAAACTTATGGAATGGAAACTATCTTAGCAAAATCCATTACGGGAAGGAACAAATTAATAAAAGTGGAATTGAAGAAACCACCGAAAGATTTGGGCTATTCAAGATTAAACATGACAAATTTATAACAGAATACGAAGACAAGGCTGAATTATTATCCAATACATTTGGAAGAAAGGGAAAAATTCCCGAATGGATAGCAATTTTTTTAGCCTTTCATAAAAGCAGCCTATATGTTCCCGAAAATGAAATAAGATTTTTGAGGCAAGGAAATAAGAACGGAGGTAATTCATTTACAATAAATCACCGTTCTGAAAGAACTTTTTATGACAAATTGTTTATCAAAACAGAAGATAACCTTAATATTATCAAAGAAGATACTAAACTTTATCAATTCAAAGCACAACCTAATATATATGCCCCCGCATGGATTAGAGAAGCTACACAATCAAATCCTATTGTAGAAATTGAAAAAATTATTATTGGCTACCGCCGCTCAAATGATTTTAATAAGTTGGGAAAAACGTTTCGTGAAGGTTTTTATGATAAAAATGAACAAACAATCAAAGTTGAATTATCTCCGCTTTCCGAAGCATTTCAATAAAATAATTATAGTAAAATGTTTCCATCGAGCATAAAAATAATACTAAGTATTCTTTTCCTACTCTGCCTTTTCGATATGCCCTACGGATATTACGAAGCCACCCGTTTCATCGGCATGTTAGGTTTTGCCTTATTAGCGTATTACAGTAATCAGCAGAATAAAAAAACAGAAGTTATTATTTACATTGCATTAGCCTTATTATTTCAACCATTTATAAAAGTTGCTTTAGGCAGAACTATCTGGGACATTACCGATGTAATAGTAAGTGTAGGATTAATTATTTCAATTTTTGTTAAGTCGAAAAATGAAGATACGCCAGCCATCTAATTTAATTTAAAAGAACTCAACGCTGAAATAAGGGATTATTGTTAAGAAAATGAACAAACTAATAAATTATTTGTTCATTCAAAATTAAGTTCTACATTTGTGTAAGTAAGCACTTACTTACACAAATAAATAAAGATGAAACAAACCAATTTTTCAGACAGGCAAATAGAAATAATGGAAGCCGCTACCCTGCGTATAGACCGTCATGGAATACAGGAATTAACGATTAAGAATCTGTCTTCCGATATAGGAGTTTCTGAAGCAGCATTATACCGTCATTTTAAAAGTAAAAATGATATCATGCTGGGTCTGCTCACTTATTTTACGCAGGAGATGAGCCAGCGCATAGAAGGTATCATTTCAAAAGAGGATAGAACGCCGGTGGAACGTTTGCGTGATGTTTTTTCTTCACAGCTAAAAGCGTTTGTCCAAAAACCGGCCATTGTAAGTGTGATTTTTGCGGAAGGGATTTTTAATTTTAATAAGGAGTTATCTGCCACCGTTACCGGAATCATGGAAATGATGCACGATGTAATAGACACCATTATTAAAGAAGGACAGGATGATGGTTCTCTTACCAGCTTTGTAGGGCATTCTACGTTGGCAACGATCATAATGGGTAGCATGCGCATTACGGTTTTGAAATGGAAAATATCGGGTCACAAATCCGATTTAATAAAAGACGGCAATAAAGTATTAAATGGAATTTTTAAAATGACAGAAAATAAAGTTGATTTAATCACTCATAAATTATAAATACCATGAAAGGTAAAAACAACATCTCTATTGGCTTCTTAGTTATGGGAGTTTTTATGGCTTACGGATTTTTACTTATTTATTTACGAGATTTTGCTCCCGGTAAAGAAGAATGGGTGGCCAACTATTCGTTGGGTAAACATTTTGAAACGAGGTTGGCCCATGTACATGGAAATTTGTTTGCCTTTCTAAATATTTTGATAGGATATCTGTTACTGCATTTTAGGGATAAGCTAAAAAATGTCAATACTATTTCATGGCTTGCCCTAACTGGTTTACTGATGCCGCTTGGAATCCTGGCGGAAGTATATTTAGGCGCACCACCAATATTCGTTTTGATTGGTGCCATTGCAATGACGGCATCTGTAATCTGGCTGGGTATTTCCTTTTATAAAATGAAACCTCAGGCTATTTCTTAACAAATAAATCATGTAAGATGGCTTACATTATTATGAATCAAAAGCAGGAATTAAAACAAATTTTAAAAATAATTAAAAAATAATATTATGGATACTGCAATAAATTCTCCTGTTGACCGAAAATCAATTTTAGTAAAAATCGCCACATTGGCTGCTCTCGTCTTTGGCATACTTACCATTTTTGCAGGCGGATCGGTAATCATGGACTTATTTGGAATGAGGGCAAGAGAAGGAAATTATGTTTCGTATGTAGTGTGGGCAAGTTTTCTTAGTGGAATTATATACATTTTTGCCGCATACGGATTTTTCAAAAATAAAATTTGGACAAAAACAATATTAAAGTATGCAATATATATTTTGCTTGGAGGTTTCGTTGCACTGATCATCTGGATATTAAAAAAAGAACCTTATGAAACAGCCATCCTATTCAAGCTTTCATTCAGGGTATTGGTTTCAGTGGGTTTGTATTGGGTTGCTAAATCAATTAGAAATTAAGAATTAAGAATTAAATGGAATTTTTAAAATGGCAGAAAATAAAGTTGATATGCTTATTCAAAATAAATAAGTCGAAATGAAATCAAAAATAATTTTATATACATCCGGAGCTGTTATTGCTCTCTTTGGTATCGCTACCCTTTTCATGAGCATATCAGTAATTTTCGGTTTATTCGATATAAGAGAGAAAGAAGGTAATTATGTTTTGTTTGTAGTGGTTGCCAATCTTATATGTTCTCTCCTTTATCTCGCAGCAGCTTATGGGTTTTTTACACGGCAAAAATGGAATACCATGGTGCTGAACGTGGCTGTAGGCGTACTCGTTGTCACCTTTATCGGGTTTGCCATGCATATCCATTCAGGAGGTATTTATGAACAAAAGACTATTAGTGCCATGATATTCAGAACACTTTTAACCGTAGGTTTTGCATTAATCTCTTTTAAATATATTTCAAAGGAAAATATTTCAAAACCTTTCAATATACATTAACATGAAAACAAAAAATATACTCACCATCCTGATTGCATTTGCAGGTATTGGTTTTTTGTTGAGTTGTAATTCCTCAGGAACAAATCAAAATGTTGCATCACAAAGTGACCATGAGGCTTCAATAGAAGATGTAGAGCTTCCTGATTCAGTTTATTTGAATATGGGGAAAAAGATCGCGGTAGGCTCTCAGACAGTTTTGGGTAAAAATCTTGTAGAAGCAATCAACAAAGGCGGAGCAGAATATGCTGTTACATTTTGTAATGTAGAAGCCATCCCGCTTACAGATAGCATGGCGCATATTTTAAAAGCATCTATAAAACGGGTAACTGACAAACCGCGTAATAGCGATAATCAGGCCAATGAATCTCAACTCGCACTAATCAGAAAAATGAAGGAAGAAATGAAAGCAGGTAATACCCCAAAACCAAAAGTAGTAGAGATGAATGGAAAAATGGTGGGTTATTATGCAATTGTTACCAACCAACTGTGTTTGCAATGTCATGGAGATAAGAACACAACCATTGAGCCGAAAACTTATAAAAAAATAAAAGCTCTATATCCTTCTGACAAAGCAACTGGGTATGCTGCCAACGAATTACGTGGTATGTGGGTGGTGCAAATGGATAAAGAATACAGGTAATAATAAATATCAAATTATCATTGATAAGGCCTTAATAAAATAAAAAATTTATCAAAAAATGTTAGTAAGTACTCACTATAAAAAATTAAGAATAGTATTCTTCCTTCTTTTCCTGATAGGAATAAGCCAGGTCTCATCTGCCCAGGTATGGACCTTGGAGCAATGCATTGATTCGGCGCAGGTATATAACAAGAACCTTCAGATCCAAAGGAATAACATAGAAATTGGAAATCAAAAACAAGAAGAAGTAAGGGGGAATCTATTGCCGAAAGTGACTACAAATGCGGATTACAAATATTTTACCAATCTGCCTTACCAGTTTATGCCAATGTCATTGTTTGGTGGCCCTGAGGGGAAATATAAAGAAGTACAGTTTGGCGTACCCCATAATATCAATGCCAATCTGCAGTTCACACTTCCCCTGTATAATCCGCAAATCAAAGGCACTATCCAATCCACCAAAATTGCGACCGATCTAAGTAAACTGCAATTAAAAAAATCAGAAGAACAAATCTATTTTGAGATTTCCAATCTGTATTATAATGCGCAGATTTTAAATCATCAGATTTTATTTATTGACAGCAACCTGATAAATACAAATCGTCTGTTACGCACCATGCAATTACTCAAAGAGCAATTAATGGCTAAAGGAACTGATGTCAATAAGGTATCTCTCCAGTCAGATCAACTGAATACGCAAAAGGCTATTATAGAAAGCAAACTTGAGCAGGTGATGCAGGCACTTAAATTTTCAATGGGTATTTCACCTGATAGGCAACTGGAAATATCAAATGATATCAGGTATCAAACTAACGGAAGTTATACTACAATTCCATCGCTCGATTTTCAAATTGCTGTTACGCAAAATCGTCTTCTGAATAATGAGTTAACTACTTTAAAAAAATCATCATTACCCACGATAGCACTATTCGGCACGTATGGCGTCAATGGTTTCGGCTATGATAAAAAGCCTGATAATTTTTTAAAGTTCCATCCCATCGGTTTTGCTGGTGTTCAATTGACTTATACTCTTTTTGACGGAAATATTTTACGAAAAAAACAAGTTCAAAAGAAAATAGAAATACAAAATAATGAATTACAACAGTCTCTTGTAACAGAACAAAATACTATGCAAATTGGAAATGCGCTGAACCAAAGAAATACAGCACAAAAATCAATTTCATTTACTGAGAGGCAGATTAAACAGGCTCAATCCATTTATGAGCAAACTATTATGCAACAAAAAGAAGGAGTAGCTTCTTTGAATGATGTGCTCGTGGCAGACAATTCATTACGTGAAGTACAGCAAAGCAATATATCGGCGGTAGTGGATTATTTGAAAGCAGATCTGGAGCTTAAAAAATTGACAGGAAATTTATCACGGGCGGGACGATAAGCGCAGGATAAGAGCAGGGCAAGCGGCCTGAACGCTGATCGGAGGAATCAATAATTGCGAATTACGAATGGGCAGGGACGATCGGGACGCTGAGCGAAAGATAAAGAGCAGAGCAAGCGGCCTGAACGCCTGGCCAAGGATCAATTAAAAATTAAAAATTTGAGTGCATTAAAATAAAACAAATGAAAAAAATAGTTTACATACTCATTACGCTGATAATTTTAGCTATCGTCATTTTCTTTTTGAAAAAAAATAAAGAAACTGCTCAAAGTAAGATTTATCATTACGACAAAGAGTTGCCGGTAAATGTACAGGCAGATACTTTAAAATTGGGGCCTATTGATGCGCAGCAATATTTTACAGGTGCTTTTGAGCCTGAAAAAGAAGTCAAGCTAGGTGCTGAAACACAGGGAAAGATCCAGGCAATTTTTATAGATGAGGGTAGTCAGGTGAGGAAAGGGCAGCCACTGATAAAAATTGATGATGCACTATTAAAATTACAGCTTCAATCTATATCGGTACAAATAGAGGGATTGGAAACTGATGTAAAACGCTACACGATTTTAACCAATGCCGATGCCATACAGGGAGTGCAGTTAGAGAAAGCCCAATTGGGATTAAAATCTGCTAAAGTGCAACGTAATACTATACTGGAACAAATTTCCAAAACGAATGTTACCGCACCATTTTCAGGAATTGTAACTATGAAATTTGCCGAAGTAGGTGCTTTTGCAGCACCAGGTGTGCCTTTACTTCAAATAACAGATATTTCGCACTTACGCTTCACTGTTAGTGTACCTGAAAATGAATTGCATTATTTCAATCTCAATCAGAATTATCCGGTAAAGACGGATGCATACAGCGATCTCGACCTTTCTGGCAAAACCATATTAATTGGTAGCAAAGGGAATCAAGCCAATACTTTTCCTGTACAGTTTTTAATCAGCAATTCTCCTGACCTGAAAATAAAATCAGGCATGTTTGGAAAAGTATTGGTTACAGAAATTCATAAAAATGATGTTTTGGTAATTCCGTCATCTGCTATTGTAGGTTCTGATATTGAACCAAAGGTTTATGTAGTGAAAAATAATAAAGCTATTCTTCAGGGTATTTTTATTGCACAGCGATTGACAGATAAAGTAGTAGTTAAAGAAGGCCTGAATGCAGGAGACATCATTGTTACAGGAGGATTTATCAATTTATATAACGGAGCAGTAGTATCAATTAAAAATTAGGAATTACGAATTACGAATTGAAGAACGTGATTTTGGAAAAACGAAAATATCTTTTAAAATAAAATCAATTAAAATTAAAAACAACAATTATGAAAAGTAACAACATCATTCAGGATAAATCATTTGTATTCGCGATAAGAATAGTGAATTTGTATAAATACTTTATTAATGAAAAGAAAGAATATCTCTTATCTAAACAACTTTTAAGATCAGGAACCAGTATTGGTGCTAATGTGGAGGAAGCCATTGGTGGTTTGTCTGAAAAAGACTTCTTAATCCGTATGGGTACTGCCTATAAAGAAGCAAGAGAAACTGTGTATTGGTTAAGGCTATTAAATGCTTCAGCATATTTAAGCAATAAAGAGTTTGAAAGTCTTTTCCACGATGCAGAAGAAATCTGTAAAATCCTTGGAAAGATTCAGACCACAGTCAAGTCCAAAAATCGTAATCCGATAGCTCCCGGATCGTAATTATTTAAAAACCGTTCAGGCCGCTTGCTCTTCCACATAAGCCAGCGCATAGCGTCCCGTCCGTATTAGAACTCGTAATTCGTAATTTTTAATTCGTAATTAAATATGAACATTACTCAAATATCCATAAAGCGGCCCTCTCTAATCATCGTATTATTCGGGCTATTTACTTTACTCGGCATCATCGGGTTTAAGAATCTGAGCTATGAATTAATGCCGGATTTTAATCAGCCGGTGGTGGTCATAAAAACCATGTATCCCGGTGCTGAACCGGAAGAAGTGGAGAGTTCAGTTTCCAAAAAGATCGAAGATGCACTTTCAAACCTGGAAGGCGTGGATTATATGGTCACCAAATCATTGCCCAATGCATCAGTGATTATTGCCAATATGAAATACGGTACTGACCTGGATAAAACTATGCAGGATGCACAACGTTATATTGATAACATACGTAAGGATTTACCAGCGGATGTTAAAAATCCGGAGATGAGTAAGGTGTCGCCCAATGATTTGCCGATCATGCAGATAAGTGCTACGAGTAATTTACCTGCAACAGAATTTTATCAGAGGATGAAAGATGATTATTTGCCTCAATTGCAGCAAATAAAAGGCGTGGCAGAAATTACACTCTTGGGTGGAGAAGAAAGGGAGATACAGGTGAAAGTGGACCAGGAAAAATTAAAGTTATACGGCATTTCATTAATGCAGGTTTCGGAAGCCATCAATCGGAGCGGCGTTGATATTCCAGCAGGAAGAGTGCAGACAGATGATGTAAGTAATTCAGTAAGGCTTACCGGAAAATTTTCAAATATTGAAGGCATTAAAGATGTACAGGTAGCTATGCCTGTACCCGGAAGTCCCGTATATGTGAAGGATGTAGCCACCGTAACAGATGGCATTAAGGAAATCACTTCTGTAAACAGGTACAACGATAAAAATGGAATTGGAATGCTTTTAAAGAAGCAGGGTGATGCTAATGCGGTAGATGTATCCAAAGCAGTTCATGCAAAATTATTATCTATAGAAAAACAAAATGAAAATGAAAATGAAAATGTACATTTTGCAATTGCGGACGATAGTACTCAAAACACCATCGCTGCAGTAAATTCTGTTGTGGAGGATCTTGGGATGGCAGTAATTTTGGTTTCTCTGGTAATGCTGTTGTTTCTGCGTAGCATTAGAAATTCCTTAATCGTTCTGGTCGCTATACCTACTTCTCTTATAACGGCATTTGCAGTCATGTGGATGCTAGGTTATACGCTCAACCTGATGACACTGCTTGCTATGTCACTGATCATTGGCATCCTGGTGGATGACGCAACGGTGGTGTTGGAAAATATTCAGCGGCACTTAGACATGAAAAAAGATAAGCGTACGGCAGCTTTGGATGGCCGTATGGAAATCGGTTTCGCAGCGGTATCAATTACCCTTGTGGATGTAGTAGTTTTTTTACCGATTCTTTTTTTACAGGTATTCGTAGCTGATATGCTCAAGCAATTTTCTGTAGTAGTGATCACTTCTACCTTAACCAGTTTGCTGGTAGGTTTCACGCTTACACCGTGGCTGGCTTCACGTATCGGCAAAGCCGAAGACATGAAGCCAACTAATATTTTCAATCGCTTTCTGCTTTGGTTTGAAGTACAGTTAACCCGGTTTATTAATTGGTATGGCAGGCAACTATCGTGGGTATTAAATCATAAATTGATTAGTGTAGGAGTTATTGTATTATTATTCGTACTCACCGGTGTGATGATGAAAGCAGGAATTATCGGTAAAGAATTAATTGCTACCGGCGACCAGGGAAAATTCAGCATGTACATGGAATATGATAAGACCACCGCGCTGCAACAAAACAATATCACCTCGCATAAAATAGAAAATTTTATTTCTGCACAGCCGGAAGTGGCCACGTTGTTCAGTAATGTAGGTGGGCCAAGTACAGGTATTGGCAGCCTTGGTGTGGGTGCAGTGAATAAAACCGAATTCACAATTCAATTAAAAGATGCTAAAGAAAGACCCAAAGAATCTACCGAAGAATACATGATCAAATTACGAACCGCTTTAGAAAATCAATATCCGGCAATAAAATTTTCCATGGCAGCAATAGGTCTAATTCCACGGTCCGCTCCTATTGAGATCACTTTGAGTGGAAATAATCTAAACACGGTAATGCAGTCTGCGGATAATTTGAAAGATGCATTGGAAAAGATTCCGGGAGCAGATAATGTAGAGTTGTCCGTAAAAGAAGGCAGTCCGGAGTTCCAGGTAATTCCAGATAAAGATAAAATGCAACGATTCGGGCTAACGACCGGTTATGTGGGAATGAATTTAAGAACCGCATTTTCGGGTAATGAAGATGCTACGCTTACCAGAAACGGGACGGAGTATCCGGTGCGAATATGGTTGGATAACCTGGATAGGAAAAACCGGGGGAATATAGAAGCGCTGAACATCATCAATCCAAAAGGGATACCTGTTCAGGTGTCTCAATTTGCCGATGTGGTTCAGAGCAATTCCCCCTCTTTATTAGAAAGGAAAGACCGGCAACCCGCGGTTACCATTACTGCCAATGCTTTGGGAAGGCCTTCGGGAACAGTTGCGGATGATGTATTAAGTTATTTGAAAACAAATCCGCTTCCTGCCGGTATTGACATGGCTTGGGGTGGGGATATTAAAAGACAGAATGAGAGTTTTGGCGCATTGGGTTCCGTTTTGATGATTTCTTTTATTTTAATTTACCTGATTATGGTAGCGCTGTATGATAGTTTCGTGTATCCATTTGTGGTATTGTTCTCTATTCCGGTAGCTGTTATCGGGGCATTTTTAGCGTTGAATTTATCCATGAACCAGTTGAGTTTATTTTCCTTATTAGGCCTCATCATGTTGATGGGATTGGTAACAAAGAATGCCATCCTCATTGTTGACTACACCAATCAGCTAAAAGAAAGAGGAATATATTTTAAAGATGCACTGATAGAAGCCGGTAAAACCAGAATGCGTCCGATACTGATGACAACGATGGCCATGGTTTTCGGTATGTTGCCTATTGCTCTGGCAAAAGGAAGCGCCAGTGAATGGAAAAACGGATTGGCCTGGGTAATCATTGGAGGCCTTTTATCATCGTTGGTTCTAACGGTGTATTTAGTGCCGATAGTTTATTATGTAGTGGATTCTTTAAAAGAAAAATTTAAGAAAAGAAAACCAAATAAAAAAATAGTATTAGCCAATATGACTGCCATCATCTTGGCTGCTTTTCTACTCACTTCTTTCACTTTTCAAAATAATAAAGAAACCTATTCTTTAAAAGTAGAAGTAAATAATTTGCGTAATTCTAAGGGAGTGGTTCAGTTTGCTTTGTATAATAAAGACGGCACTATTCCCGATGAACATTATAAAAAATATTTTAAGCAATTAACTGAAAAAATAGAAAATAATTCTTCCTCCGCCATATTTAAAGATCTACCTGCCGGAACCTATGCAGTAAATATTCTGCATGATGAAAATGAGAATAGAAAAATAGATAAGGGATTTATCTTACCAAAAGAAGGAATTGGATTCTCAAATTATCAGTCTATTGGGATTGGTAATAAACCCAATTTCAAAAAAGCAAGTTTTGAATTAAATGCCGATAAATTTATCGCGGTAAAAATAATATATTTTTAAATAAAGATGGAAAGCCAATGCAGTAGCGTATCCCGCCCCTAATATTTTAGAAATGTATCTGATTTTTCTAATTCAGAATAAAAAAAGTCGTTTAGCTTTAGAAGAAAGTCATAAAATTAAATCGGAGATTTATATTAATTCCTTTGTACAGTTACAATGGGTATTTGAAAAAAACACTGACTCTATTAACTAAACTGAATATAATAGAGCCATTTATCTTCTCACGTATAGGCACTCTCTGAGCCAAAAGATGAATATATTCCGGCAAGCACCTCCAATTTTCCTTATGCCAGCATTTTGATAAGATCCACATCAAGTCATTTTGTTTTGCTATATTCCGACTATTGATGAATTAAACTTTTAATAGTTTTGAAAGAATTAAAACAACAGTTTGAAAACTTTTTACATAATGAGCATATTTCAGATACTGTAATCCCGTACCTGGTATTTTTAGTATTACTGGTCATTGCGGGATTACTCCTTTTTATAAGCGTCTTCGTTACAAAAAAGATTTTGGATAATATAGTGGTCAGGATTATCAGGAAGACCCGGGGAAAATGGGATGATTTGTTGATCAAACACGGTCTATTCTCTGCTCTCGGCTATCTGGTCTCTGTCATTGTTTTAAAGACTGCCGTACCTTTCCTTTTTGAAAATTTCCCCGGTGCCCTTGTATTCATCGGCAAGCTATTAGATGTTTACCTCGTTTTCGTTATTATAAGAATCATCATTGTTTTTCTGAGAGCTACAGAGGAGCATCTTTCCGAATCGCAATTATTTATCGAAAAGCCCATTGCGAGTTATTTTCAGTTGGCCCGGATCATACTCTACGTCATTGCCGCTATTGTAGGATTGTCAATCATTCTGAATAAATCACCATTATATTTACTGGGTGCTTTCGGTGCCATGACGGCAGTAATACTACTTATCTTTAAGGACACGATTCTGGGACTGGTAGCCAGCATACAAATATCTGCAAATGATATGGTGCGCGTAGGCGACTGGGTAGAAATGCCAAAATACAATGCAGACGGAGATGTGACAGCCATTAATCTAAATACAGTAAAGGTGAGCAACTGGGATAAGACCATCACTACCATACCCACTTATTATTTTATCACTGAGAGTTTTAAAAACTGGCGGGGAATGCAAATGAGTGGTGGCAGACGCATCAAGCGAACCATACAGATAAGCATCGGCTCTATCCGGCTTGTGGATCCTGAAATGCGGGATCGTTTGAAAAGGATAGATCTTATCACAGAATCTATTACGAAAAGGCAAGCAGAAATAGAGCAATATAACAGGGAAAATAAGGTCAATACAGAGGTACTGATAAACGGAAGAAGGATGACCAACATAGGCATATTCAGAATGTATATAGAAAAATACTTACAAAATCATCCCGGTATAAATCAGGATATGACAATGCTCGTGCGTCAGCAAGCGCCCGGCGAGCATGGCCTTCCCATAGAAATCTATTGCTTTACCAATACCATTAAATGGGCAGAATATGAAAATATCCAGTCCGATATTTTTGACCATCTGGTTGCGGCTGTTACCTATTTTGACTTAACAATTTTTCAGTCACCCACAGGAAAAGATTTTAAGGGGTTGGGAGTGGAGAGATAGGGTCATGAACGTTGAGTTGTAAATGAACGAATACTTGTGTAAGTACATTTACTTCGCTTATGGTAACATTAATTAATTATGAACTAAAATTTATTTCAATTAATTTATTTCGATACAAATATTAGATACTGAAAATACAGTACATAAAGAATCCCTAAGAAATTGGTATTAAAAAACAGTAAGTTTTTAATCTGTGGATGAACAATTTTCAAAAAAAATTATTAGGACAAAATAAAAATCAATATCTATGAGCTTCAGCGAAAGTAGCTATTACGTTGACTTACGAACTTCCTTTTCGCGTCAAATGGGAGATTATGAAACATCACACTTTCTAATTTGAAAATGGACCGACTTCAGGAAAGCTTTTATCTTCTTTTAACGTTCATATATTTTTGAGTTGTCCATAAATCAACAGAATTCCACTAATGACCATTAAAGCAATAAGAAATTTTCGAAACAGGTTGCTTTTCATCTTAGAAAGGAATTTTTTACCGATGATGTTTCCTACGGTCGCACCTAAGCCTAACGCGATACCATACACCCATAATTCCCCATGCAACAATCCAAAAAATGTATAGCTCCCTATTTGGGTGAGCCCCATTATAAAAGAATTGGCTGTTTTGGTAGCAATAAGGCCTTCTTTATCCAACCCAAGATTCAGATAAAAAGGATTTAGAACGGGCCCCAAAGCACCAATGATGGTACCCAATATCGAAACCAAAAAGCCCAGGGGGATAAAATACCAAAGTCTTACTGTAAAGGATTTGCCCCTCTTTCCGAAACGATATTGCCAGACAGTGCTGATAAGAAAAATACCCACCACAATTTGAAGCCATTCCAGTCTGAAACTGCTAAAAAGCCAGGAGCCGATCCACGCACCCATGACAGCCGCCGGTGCATAATAAATACAGACTCTCCATTGTATATGGTTCCAAAACAAAATGAGCCTGGATGGACGCCCCAAAAAACTACCTAAATTAAGAACCGGTGCCGTATTGGTAACGCCAAGTGTAAAGTTTAACACGGGGACTAAAACCAATGAACCGCCTCCTCCTGAAATGGTGGATAAGATAAAAGCTGCAATGCTAAGAATAAATAATATTGCAATGATACCCCAATCAATTTCTGCAAGAATTGAATTAATAAAATCCATTAGGAATAACTATATTTTGAAGAGAATTATGTATGATATTAATTACTCAGATCCGTTTTAATAATAAGTTGCGATAAAACTTATGCATGGCTGCTCACCGCCTGTAAGCCAATTACAGAAATGACTAAGGTCAGGAGAAAAAACATTCTCCAGAATGTTACCGGTTCTTTAAACAATAATATTCCGGCCACTACAGTTCCAATTGCGCCGATTGCTCCCCAAACAGCATAAGCAGTCCCCACAGGGATAGCCCTCTCACCACCCATCGCTTTAAAAAGCAAGAACATGCTTATGCCCACACAAATTGCGAATGAGGCGAGCCAAAACCAAAATTCCTTTCCGGAGGTTTGTTGGGCCTTTCCCAAACTCACGGCGAAACCGGTTTCAAACAGACCGCCGACAATTAGTAAAATCCAATTGATATTCATCTTTTCAAAGATAGAAGTTTTTAATCGGTTGTTCTTGTTATCCTGGTTTTCAATATTGCATTTCGTTGACCCCCCATATACATCCGCCGTCGCAAAACAAAAACCAGAAAGGTCTCCTATTCATTATCAGCGCTTTTTAATAGTTCATGTCTGTACGGATCAATTTTTAGCTATCAAATTATTCAAAACAAAAATTAATTCTATTTGTCGTTTTGTTGTTTATTGCAGTCCCTGAAAATTTATACCCGCACGTTTTAGTTTTATTAAAAACATCTGGGAAGTTGATCTATCTCCCTTATCAATGACACCAATGTCCCTTCCTTTTCACTGATTATTCCGGCTATGATCGTAGAGTTTAAGGACAAGAAATACCCTAACCCATTCTCCAATTTGAGCATTGTCCGAATTACCAAATTTTACAAAAGGGATATCCTTTGCATCCACTTTTAAAAGAGCCATATCTGTATTTACATCAGACCCGATTAATTTTGCAGTATAATATTTCTGCTTGGAAAAGTAACTTCGATTATATTCTTTACAATATAAAACCTTTGATCCTTCTTCTATCTCAACGCTTTCGGGAGATTATAGCCAAGTATTGGTGCAGGATATGAGCCAACAAGATTTAATAGCAAAATAGCTAATTAATCGTTCCGATCTATTTAGGGCTTGCTGAATATGTCAAGAACTAATCATAAACATGAAATGAATCGATATCTGACAGTTATTTATATTTAAGCTCATGTTATATTAAAAGCTAAATTAGGGGTTAAAATTTCCTGATAAGGTGCAGTTTGTATTCTGAGATAGAAAGTATGCCATTCAGCTAAGAGTTCCCGTGGCGCAGGCCCGGACAAACTTGCGGAGCGATCGGGTTGTCCTTGATTTTTTGTTTCTTTTGCATCAAGGCAAAAGGAAAAGCAAAAAAACAGCAATAACAAAATAGATTTTCGAAACCCTCAGAAATCATCTTCTCTTGATATAATATGAGATTAGGTGCAAAGGCTTTCGATGCAATCTTAGTATTTCCTTGCACTCGATCACGGTGAAATTCAACAGAAAGCAAGACAGTAAAAGATTCTCATTTAATCAGCAGACCCTATTTAGTTAAAAATTATCTTTCCCATTAGACATGTTCCCACTATATAGATAATTATATTTTTTCTAAAGGTTTTGTCAACGTTAGGCCTAACTATCCGAAAGGTTGCCCCAAATGTTCAAAGAACTACTATGGAGAGTTTTTCGGGCCCGGTAGCAGCATCCTTCTACTTGAAGATTAAAAAACAAACTGATAAAATAAATGCAAAATAATTGAAACGATAATCAGCCTAATCCGCATTGGTAATTTCTTCTTTACTATTATTTCATCCCTGGTAAAAACATTCCAGTCGTTTTTTTGTAATCAGTATAATTTGAAAATTTATCCTGTAATAGTTTTTCTTCGTAGGCTGCTTTGAATCTGAATAAAATCAGCAGTGTAAAAAAAATGAAAAGCCGCAAAGTGTTTTCAGAATAAACCGAAAAGCCAAGAGTAAAAAATAAAATACCCGAATAAATAGGATGACGTATGTACTTATATATTCCTGACTGAATCAATTCAGCGCTTTGTTTAGGTGTGGGAAATGGTGAGAGGTTTTTGTTTAAAGTAAGAACTGAAGCGAGTGAAATAATAATCCCGGCAACAGAAAAAATAATTCCGATCCATTGCAACCAATGGGGAACCGTAAAATCAATTTTTGGAAACCTAAAAAGATAGATAACAAACAAAATTATCTGGACGCTTACAAAGAAAATATCTTTTGAGTTTCGTTTCATTCGCTTAGTTTAATAATTTGATATAAATGATTTTGTCGACACTTCATGGTCTGCTTTAGAAAGCTCTCCGAGCCTACCAAGGTCATTATTTCCACTCTATTTTTTAATTCCGTTGCAAAAAATAGTTCCAACTATAAATCAGATAGAGCCTATCATAATCATCACTCCCAACTAAACTCTTTCTTTTTTCTTTGTAAAAAGCCTATCCAGCGAGAGCCATCCGCTACCATAAATGATGATAGCAATGACAATTCCTATTGCGAGGATATGATATTCAAAGCCTTCACCATGCTTAATGCCTTCCCAATTCATGAAAAACCCATTGGAAATATGAGTAGTAAAAAAAGCCACTAATAAAAATACGCCTTCCAAAAACGCCATAATACGCCCCCATAGACCAATGATAAGTAGTACAGAACCGATAGAAACCGTAAGAATTCCCAGGAAAGAAAAAATCCAGGGAATATGATAGGAAGGTCCGGTATAATAAGCCATCTTACTAGCAAACCCTTTCCCGCCAAACCATCCCAATGTCTGCTGTAATCCGTGTGCCAGCATCACTATCCCCAAAGCAAGGCGCAAAATAAAACCGATTGGGGAGTTGCCGGTACGCATAATTTTTTGAAACATAGTTGTTATATTTTTTAACTTAAAAAATCCAACATTAAAAAAACAAATTCGAAAAACATAGTCGTCTATACCAATTCATTACTTGTGATCCAGGTATATCTTTTGTTCCAAATTACTGGAATGTATCAATCGCGGAATTTGAATTTTCAGGTTATAGACCGCATATACAAATTTACGTCAGTCAGAAGTGTGAGGGCTAATCAATTTCATTATAACATAGTTAAGAATTAAACAGTTTGCCGGTTGTTTGTAAAAGTTATTCACCTAGTTCTTTTAGTTGCCTTCTTGAAGCATTTCTGCCAGGTGTAACCCGCACAAACAGAATGTATTCTTCTCAGGGAATTATTCTCTTGATGGAATCGAATATTCACATGTAAGTTTTTCAACCTTCTAACATCTGTTTTTCTTTCATCATTGGTTCAGTAAAGATTTCCTTTTTAAACACGTTAAATGCAATTACTGAAAGTATCAACTCGAATATTGAAAATATAATCAAGGCATCTGTAAGGCTTAAATGTATAGCCAACCCGAATAAATAACTGCCCAGTCCAAACCCGACAAAGAGCATAAATGCCATTACACTCATTGCCTGTCCTCCTCTTTCTTTACCTACCTGTGTTATTATTCCGGCAAGTAAAGGTTGGGTGAGATCGAAACCCAGAGACAAAGTAATTACAGAAATTCTAGCTACTAATAACGGAATATTAAAGATGAGCATACAGGAGGATAAGGCACTCAACACCAGTCCAAGGGGCAATAGCTTACTTCTTCCAAATTTATCTGCAAGCCTCCCTATGAAAGGGCCGAACAGAAGTCCCGGAATCCCATAACCCAAAAGCGCTAAACCTATCTGCCATCCACTTAAAGCGAAGACTCTTTGGAAATAAAGCCCCAGCCATGTATAAACTCCGGCATTAAAAATGCCATTCAACAAAACAAAAGCATAAGCGTTTCTTCCTCTCTTCAATGTCAATAATTTCTTGTAACCATTGAAAACTTTACTCAATGTGAGACCTTGCTTTATTACAGGAGATGCCTGCATTTTTTGATAGGCTAGATAAACCATAATCCAGATAAGAAATGCCAGTAAGCCCACAGATAGAAATAGCATCTTCCACCCGATGAATGATTCTAAGAACACACCGGCAGATGCACCAAATGCGCCACCTCCCGCTACCGATCCGAATATAAAACCGATTGGCCGGCCTCTTTCCTGGTAAGTATATGTTTGCCCAATCCAGGCCAAAGAAATCGGTATCACTCCACTGGCGCCTATTCCTGCAAGCACCCGCCAGAAAATTAATTGCGAAACAGATTGCGATAATGCTGTTAAAGCAGTCAGAAGAGCGAAGAGAAGGAGCGATATTAGAATTATTTTTCTGGTGCCTATCTTATCAGCAAACAATCCATAAAAAAGTGAAGCAATACCATACGGTATCAAAAATGCCGGGACCATGAGCCCAACTCTTTGTTCAGTGACTTTGAAGACATCAGATAATGCCGGTATCAAAGGTGCCACCATGTATATCTGAAAGAAAATTATAAATGTGGCGGCAGATAAAGTGCGAAGTAAATATTCCCGTCTTGCTACTTGTAAATCGTTCATTGTTATTTATACTCCTATTTACTCAACAGATATGTGTTGTGCATTGTCAATTTCTCCAGGGATTCATAAATACATTTTAATGTGATTAACCAGGTAATGTAGATTAAAAGAAGTATGAATCGCAATCCCTGAAAAAATAAATTATCACAAATTTACAGAATTAATTCCCGACTTACTAACAATCACAATGTAGCAAAAGGTTTGAATCGGGTATTTTCCAAATACGCACTCTCATCGTTTCTTAACATCCAGAGATTCTTCCTGCAATAAATTTTCCAGGCATCTTATCATCATCTTTTATCCGCTAAATAATCATAAATAGACCGTTGTGCATTACACTTTATGCCAGACTTATTCTGAACTCTCACCTGTTTGTAATCAGGTAATAGAAAAACAGCCTTATCATCATCGCTCCATTGGATTTCAAAATAATCAATCAATTCATTTTTATATTTTCCACTTTTAATACGTACCAACACCTCTATTCTGTGCAATAAATTACGTGTCATAAGATCGGCGGACCCCATGAATACCACTGCCTCTTCGCCAGCTCCGAAAATAAAAATTCTGGAATGTTCCAAATAACGATCAATGATTCTTTTGATCACTATATTTTCACTTTCCTCCGGTATCCCTGCAACCATACAGCAAATACTTCTTGCTATTAAATGAATGGAAACCCCGGCCCTGCCGGCTTTGTATAGTAAATTAATAATGTGTGGCTCTTCTATATTATTTACTTTGATCCTGATCATTGCAGGCTCACCACTTTCAGCCTTTTTTATTTCATTAGCAACCATTTGTTCAAGAACCGGAACCATATTAAAACGGGAAACCAGCAATTCACCAAATTTTATACTTTTATTTTGATCATCCAGAGTCTTTAATTTCAGAAAATTAAATAGCCGTAATAATTCTTCAACGATATTTTTATCCGTTGTCATTAGTAAATGATCTGTGTAAAACTGGGCAGTAATTTCATTAAAGTTCCCTGTACTAAATAAGGCAAATGATTGCTTGCTACCATCTTTTTGTTTTATGATTAATGCTGCTTTTGAATGTACTTTTATTTCTGACGGACTATAAATTAATTTCACACCCGCATCCTCCATCCTCTTACTCCATTTTATATTATTAGCCTCGTCAAATCTTGCTTTTAATTCTACAAATGCCGTTACTCTTTTACCATTTTTTGCTGCACTAATAAGGGCATTAATAATATGAGACTCTTCCGCTACACGGTAAAGTGTAATATAAATTTCCGTAACATCTCTGTCAACTGCTGCCTGGTTAAAAAAAGAAAGTACCGGATTATAAGATTGATAAGGAAGGTGAAGTAATATATCTTCTTCCATTAAAACATTGAAAATATCGCCACTATTCATCACATTGGCAGAGGAGAGTGGCTTCCTTTTTTCGTAAAAAAAATCTTTGCTGAAGGAAGGAAATTTGGATAAATCACTAAGATTATGATACCTGCCTCCGGAATAAGTTTCTTCGGCAGAGAGGTTGAATACCGATGCTAAATACATTTGCAGATTATGCGGCATACTATCTTCGAATAGAAAACGTGTCGGAGGTGCAAAGTCTCTTTTCTTTAATTGGTTTTCAATTTTTTCCAAGACTCCTTCACTGTATTCATCCTCCAGGTGAAGTTCCGCATCCCTGTTTATTTTGATGCTGTAAACTCCCATGATCTCCTGATTAGGAAACAGATATTTAAGATTTTCCAGGATGATGTCATCCAGGAAGATTACATACTTCCTGTCTTCGATCGTGCTAAGAATGAAAAATCTTTTTACTTTTTCAGAAGGAATATTTACGATGGCATAATTTAAAATCACTTTTAAATTATCTTTTAAAGAAATTACAAAATAGAGGTGATCATTTTCGGGAAGGAAATTATTTTTAGTCTTTCCATCCAGGTAGATAGGTTGAATAAATGAAAGTACATCTGATAAAAATATTTCTCTCATTTCAGAAAGATGTTCTTTCAGGATGGGCATTCCATAATAGAAAACAATTCTTTCCTTTTGTAATTCGGGCAATACTTTTTCTCTCAGGATATCCCCAAAAAGATTAAGTTGCCCTTTTATTTCCTCCTGTATTTTCTCCATAATATCTTCTTCAAAGCCCCCGATGGATTCTCTCGTTTTCTTTTTCAACATGGATACAGCCATCACTTCAGGATAGCGTACTCTGAAGAATTCAGTAAGATTAGAAGAAAAAATAGAGAGAAATTTTAATCGTTCGTATAGGGGCACACGCTTGTCATCAGCTTCCTGTAAGACCCTGAGATTAAAACTAAGCCAGCTAAGATCTCTATTTGCTAACATTTTAAAAAGATTATTATATCACTCCACGGATAAAAGAGTGGATGATTTAGGTTTAAAATTATTGACTTCATCTATGTTGACGAGAATTTAATAAGGTTAATAAGGTTGTTCAATTAATGTCGTAGAATCATCTACTAAGGTTTAGGAAGACCAATTAAAAATTTTTATGAATTTCTAAAAAATATGATTCCTATCCCTGTTTTCTATTCAGGCTTTAAATATATTCTCATTAAAAAGAGAATAAATATAGGTTTCTTTTTCAACCTTAGTAGAGATTTTACAATACGTTTCTCCCACCTTATTAGCCCATTTACATTATCTCTTTCAATTTAGTTTTTAAGCAGAATTAAATGAATTTAAAATTATTATTCATTGTTTAACCATTTTAATTTTTCCGCCGCAAGCGAAAAACAGAAGATCATTTAAATTAAAAATTCACTTATTTACCCCTTGCTGAGTATATAACGGCAGGCCAACTTTTTAATCATTGCTGCTCAATCTTATTTATCGGCTAAATAAATTGCTATACCAAATGCCAGCACAGAAACAATGATTCCGATCATAAAAATATTATAAGCAAGTCGTATCAATTTATACTTCCTGCCAAGCACTACGCCAAGACTATAGATGTCTTTTATAAGTGAGTTATACAGATAATTGGTATCGAGCATCATTTCGCTCATAGCTTCATTATATTCCTCGTATGTTGCTTTATAGAAATTACCAAAAAAGAGAAGGTTCGTTTTCTTTTCTTTTACTTCAGACATCATAAATGATCCACCACTAATCTTAGGTCTTGTTGCCAAAATAGAAATGACAATAACAACCACCGCAAATATTAAAAAAATCATCGTAGGAATTATGAGGTAAGTCTCTTCATCCAGTTTGTGAACAAGTACACTTAAAATAACAGAAATAATAATTGCATTCACAGAAATAAGAATATTGGCTTTTCGATCTGCCATTTCGCTTAACTTCAAGTGATTGGCAGAAGTGAGTCTCAGCATAGTTTGTATGCCCTTGCCCATCAGGTCACTTTTATCCTTTTGAAGATCCGACAAAGTACTTGTCTCTACTACCGAGATTTTCTCTTTCTTCTCTAATCGTTTCAGATTTTTCTCCTTCCCTTTATTCAAAAGATCTTTACAATATGAGGTATAAAATACGTGTGCTTTCAGCATTTGAATGGTATCTTCCCTAAACTTAACAGGATCTATTTTGCCATTTCTTACCTTTAATTCCTCAAGTACTTTTTTATTGGTTTCTTTAAATTCTTTTGTTCCAAAATGATAAGTATCTGCATCGCAAATTATTTCCTGTAATAAGTTTTTAGGAATCGTTGGAAATTTCGTTACCATAGCACAGTCATGAATCTCTTCTATAATCGTTTCTTCTTCTATAGAATCTTTCATGAATTTTTTCATGACCTGACAACTCATTTCTTCATGTTTATCCGGTTCCGCAAAAAGATATCCCGTATCATGAAACCACGCAGCAGCAATCAAAATAAACAGTTCTCTATCTGAAACATTATAATGTGCAGCTATTTCCAGCGTGCGTTTTACTACCATCTTAGTATGATCCAGATTATGAAAAATCAAAACAGGTAATTGATTCTGTTCAAATAGACCTGTCACATATTCTTCAATTTGTTTTTCTATTAATTGATAGTCCATAATTAAAAAGTTAAATTGAATTTAGTGCTTATTGAAAAATTAAATAAGTTATCTTCCTTAGAATGTGCCAGGGTAGCTGAAATAAGGCTAAAATTATAAGGGGAATAATAAAAGCCCCCACCAAAATCATTATGCCATTTATGCGAAATTTCATTTTTCACCCACACTCTTCCCACTTCATTAAACCCTATCAACCCGACCGTCCCGGGCAGAAGGTATGATCCTGATTCAAAAAGTTTTACACGAAGTTCGGTTGTTTGATACAATAATGTTTGACCGGAAAATCGATTTTTTCTAAATCCACGTAAAAAATTATTAGACCCCAGAGAGAGTGCCTGAAAGTATTCATATTTATCATTAAAAATATGGCCTGCTCCAAAACCTAGAACAGCTACCACTCTCGCAGGATCGCGGAGGCTAGCGTAAACCGTCAGGCCGGAAGTAAGTTTTGTGATCGGATGACTATTATTATTGGTTCCAACCATGGAAGTAAATTCTGTATTCCATATTACACCCCTTGTTGGCAACAACTTATTGTTGATATTATTAACAACTATTGCAAATTTTCCTCCCACATAAGATTTTCCGGAATAAATACTTGCAGAATCCAATCCAATAAGAGAAGGATGTGAAAGAATCTTATTTTCATTATCGGCCAATTGATTCCAATAATGAAAGTAAGCAGGGCCGATATAAAACTGAAGGAGATCACTGAAAAACCTTTTTCTTAAAAGCACCTCACTATGAACATATTTATATCTTACATGATAAAATGTATATGGCAGGCTTTTATCATTTTCTGAAAGATTACCAAGGCCGTAGAAACTATTTAATACAGGATTAAAAAATTCAGCATTAACTACCAAATCTTTATTACCTATTACCTGACTAAACTCTCCTGAATATTTTAATTGATACGCCTTTTGATTAAAACCGAACAAAGTGGATAATTTCTGATAAGTAGAAAAAGACTCCTTCTTAAACCCGTGAGTTTTTAAAGAAACATCAAACCCAGCCAGGAACTTGTCTTCTACATTGTACCCCAAGTTTATAAAGGGAACAAAAACATTGTATTTGAAACTGGAGTCAGCATAGTAATTTACATCAGGCGAAGAGGATATTTTGTTTTTCGTCCTGTTACTATTTAGAATAAAATTTTTCCCGGGCAAATAATCATAGATTTTATTTCGGATATCCCCCCTGATATTGAAAGTATCCTTTCCTTCCCCACCTATAATCCTTAATTTGATCTTTGAAGCCACATTGGAATCCACATAAAAAAAATCATCTCCCCGAAAACCATAAAGATTAATATACTTTGTAACCTTAGGGTCGAATACACGGCTGTAGATTAAAGCAGAAGAATCATTATCTTTTTTACGTTTAAAAACCTTTAATTCTACTCCTCTGCTGTTATTTGACACCCTGAAATACTCACCTTTATCGCTTCCTAATACATTCACTTCTTTGGATAAAAAACGATAGTAATCCATCCCTTTAGCAGTAAGAAGATCCCGGCGGCTTTTTAATTTTTCAGCAATTTCTGCACCATCTAAAGGATATATCTCAGGTGGTAAATTTTTCACTGCCCGTTCAATTACTGAATCACTTACATCTTGCTGAAACTGATTAATAATTCTTTTCCACGTTGTCTCATTCAGGTTATTCATGAATATCCTGTCAAAATCCCTGTCTTCCCAATTGAACCATTTTATACTTGGGAAGTTCTTTTTGAAGCCTTGCAAATAACGGAGTACGTAAAAGCTCACCACTTTCATCAGTGGCCCATTAGAATTAAAAAATGCCTGATCCCGATCTCTGGGAACAGGAAAATATAATTTTCCTTCCTCTGTATCCCGGGAGCCAAATTTCCATTGGTCAAAATGCCGGTCCCAATCGCCAATTACCATATCGAGCAGACGTGCTCTCAAAACAGCTTCCTGGTCAGTGTAGTTTTTATTGTTCTGAATCAATTTCTCCACTACTTTTTCGGTACCCTTTGTATCGGTTTCTGCCTCTACAGGATTCTCTGCTTCAAGTAAACAAACCTTATTGGCAAAGATCTTTTGATATTCCCCAAGGTCAGGATCATCCGGCACAAAATAATATTTTGGGCTGGCATGTACAACGTTAGCCGCTTCAGCAATTCCGGGAACTACCAAAGCACCATAAGGAGCCTGGGCAGAAATCATATCCTGTACTATAGACGCAGCAAAAGTACCTTTTAACGCTTCAGGTAAAGCGCCCTCCACATCTTTATCAACCGTACGTAAAGACCAGCCTCTGCCGTTCTTATCTATGAGTTTTAAGGATTTGGTTTGTTTGCCACCCCCGAGTCTCTGGATTTTGAACCCTCCCATTTCCTGACTAATCTTGAAAACTTTTAAATGAACGGGGGTTGCCCATTGTTCTCGATAATTCTTTCCGGAAATCATCCTATGAAATCCGGAAATACTATCATATCGTGGATTAATGGCTACAACTACACTATCCTTAAAGCTCGTAAGTGGTACTGATTGAGGAATTGTTGTTGAAACAACTTCATTATTTTCATGTAAGGAAGAAAAATTAAAAAGACTCTTTGTAAATGAATGCGTCGCAGAATCACTATTTACCGTATAGAAGTCTGCCTGTACATTTTTATTTTTTGAAATAGTCAGAGTTGCAAAACCCAATGATTCTGCCTTATACAATAAATTTTTACCGTTCGATATTCGTGTTTTTTTTGAACCTGCTCCACTTACCATAAAATAATGACCGCCATCCTTTATCAGTTGAAGTGTATGTTCATGACCGGCTACTAAAATTACATTTGAATAAGGTTTTACAACTCTCTCAATATTTTTAATCATATTGGCATAAGCGGGATAAGGCAAATCCTCAGATGTTCCGAAAACGCCTCTCGCTACGGGGTAAATGGAACCAATTACCGGAAGCGGAATCCAAAGGTTACTCCTCAAATCTGTAAACGGGAAAATATGCTGTTTAAGTGTAAAATAGCCACCATGAATTCCGTAGCTTTTTAAAGTATGATGGGATGCTAGAATTACCAATTTATTTTTGTTCTCACTTAGGATATCAGCGAGCTCACCATAAAATTGTACCTCAGTTTTAGAAGAGCAATCCGAAGTAACTCCAGGTTTTCCTCCCTTTCGAAGAAACCATTCGCTATCATATAAAACTAAAACAATCTCATCAGTAATAACATATTTTACCGGCCCGGGACAACCATCTTCAGGGAGAAACTGTACATTTTTATTTCCCAGCCCGTTAATGTATTCGCCCTGCGCTTTAATATTTTCAAGCCCATTCTCAACTCCATTGGACCAATCGTGATTACCCGGAATAAAAACCACTTTTGCATCTGTTCCTCTTGCTATGTCTGCCTGAGAATCTAAAATTGCTTTTGCTTCTTTATGATCTGTTGGAGAATCACCAGTCAATCCCCCTTTATAAAGATTATCTCCGAGAAATAATACGGTCGTTTTATTATTAAATGGGATCAGATCCCGGGCAGCATCTATAACAGGTTCTCTTCCAAAATTAAGTTTCCCCGCATCTCCTATAAAGATGATTCTTGCCTGTATAGAATCACTTTGTGAGAATCCTTTTGTAAGATTAAAAACCAGTAAAAGAAAGATAAAATATTTTTGCCTCAATTGACTATTCGGGTTTTAATGCTGAAATAAATTTATAAGTTTTGAAATTTTATAGGTTTTAAAATAACCCCGATTCCAGGTCAGATAAACCAGATAATAATTTTAAGCAGTTTAAAAATGACTTTCAAGTCATTAGAGTGAAAATTATAAAAAATAGTTACAACCTTATTCCTGATAAAATAAACTATAGTAATAAGGCATCATTGCTCCTAAAAAAGATTTCATATTATTGTCTCAAATATCGTTAGGAAACTCCCTGATAGGGAGTTTCCCGATAATCAATATTTTCTTAAAAAGGACCGAATCGTACCAAAATATAAAACTACTCGTTTCGGATTGAAAGAAAAAATCATCGATTACTGACAAGACCAACCAGAAATACCAACAAACCCCGTGCAACAAACGATTTCTTATTTTTCTCAACTCAGCACTTGTTCTACTATTAGTTTTTAACTTTGACACCAATCAGGTTAAAATTATAGGAAATGAGATATATACCGACTTGTTATTTAAGGACACCTTAATGGAATAGAAAAGGATTTTTCCGATAAATGTATTTAAATAAAGTTCTATAAAAGATCGGCTGTCACTTTAAAACATTGTATCGTTTTAAAGATTTCATAGCTCTAATGTTTTCAATAAGGGTACACTACCTGGATATTTGAAATAAATTCTTTCGATATAAAATTAAAATAATGGAGTCAGACAAAGTTCATCAGGTAGCATTTTTAGGTGAGAAGTTGGTACCTATATCCGAAGATGAAACCATTTTACATGCTTCTTTGAAAGCAGGCATTCCTCACTATCATGCCTGTGGGGGAAATGCCAAATGTTCTACCTGCCGGGTACTTGTTCTGGATGGAATGGAAAATTTAAGTGAAATAAATGAAAAAGAGTATGCCCTGAGAAAGAGGATACTACTTCCTAAAAACGTCCGTCTTGCTTGCCAGACACATGTTACCGGAGAGCCGGTACTTCTCAAAAGAATCATACGTGATAAAACCGATATTCACCTGTATGTTCATAGAATAGACGAGGAAGAGAGACATCAGATAGGGGAAGAAAAAGAATTGGCTTTGTTCTTTCTTGACATTCGGGATTTCACTCCTTTTATGGAAAAATCATTACCCTTTGATGTAATACATATTATTAGCAGGCTTTACCTGTTGTTTGAAAAAGTAATTAAAAGATTTAAAGGAGAAATTATAGAAACAGCCGGTGATGGGCTCTATGCGGTATTTGGATTCGAGACAACCTTAGAAGATGCCGCAAGCAATGCTTACCATGCTGCTACGAATATATTTAAGGAACTTCGGGATTTTAATAAAGATTACCTGGACCCTTATTTCTCTCATCCCGTAAATGTGGGAATTGGCATACATGCAGGAAAGGTGATCATGGGTAGTATTGAAGTGAACAAAAAGGATCAGCTTAAGATAATGGGGTTTCCGGTAAATATTGCCGCACGATTGCAGGGGGCTACCAGGGAATTAAATAATAATTTTATTGTATCGTCCTACTTTTATTCTTTAATAAAATGTGAGCCTGTAGCCGGTAAAGTCAGGATTTCATTAAAAGGTATTAGCGAAGGACAAGAGGTTTATTTGCTGGGGGCACCTTTTATTGATGATACTTATTAGAGATTTGACTCGTCGCGGGTTGGTGGGGACACTAACCCATACAGCGAAAATTATATTTATGATCATGGTGATCCCATTAAAAGTCGTTTAAATATATGGTGTCATTTCCAACAGAGATTTTAAATTTTCTTCTATAAAAAGAGAGGAGAAAAACTTTATAATGATATATAACAATCGCATGAAAAAGTACCTGTTCCACATTACATTTCTCTTATTCCTCTTTATTGGATGCAGCAATAACAACTCCAACAAGAATAGCATCACTACTGATGAAGGTCTTTCTAAAATCTCAGTAGATTCATCAAAAGGGGACAACGATAAAACGGATTACCAATATGATTTAAAAAATCCAAAACGCTCCTGGGAATTACCTTCATCATTAGTGGAAGTTTCCGGAAATACCTGGGTTGATAAAACTCACTTGCTATTAATTGATGATCGCCATCCTAATCTATACCTAATAAACATTGAGGACAAAAATGTGGTGCTGGAAAAAACAATCCCATTCCAGGAGGATGAAACAGACAAGTTTGATATAGAGGACGTAACTATTGTTAACAATGTAGTATATGCACTTTGGAGCCATGGAATTTTATTTAAAATAACCAACTGGAATTCTAAACCAGTTGTGAAAGAAATCCCTACTTTTTTATCCAAAGAGAACAATACAGAAGGTCTTTGCTATGATCCGGTGACCAAAAGTTTATTGATAGCATGTAAATATGATTCTGGAATTAAGGATGAGGATAAATCAACAAAAGCTGTTTATCAATTTGACATGGCCGCCGAAAAGTTAGAGGAGAAGCCGTTTCTTATTATCCATAAAAAAGATTTTGAGGAACTGGCCGGACAGAAATTAGTATTTTATCCTTCTGCCATTGCGGTACATCCTGTAACACATAACATTTACCTGCTCTCTACCCGCGAAAATAAATGTATGGCAGTTTTTAACCGTGAAGGAGTTCTCCTATCTTTTCAATTCATTGATGAAAATTTAATGCCTCAGCCCGAAGGGATTTGTTTTTCACCGGAGGGTGTTTTGTATATTTCTTCAGAAGGGAAAAATGGAGACTCCGGAAAATTATTTCAATTTGAAAGAAAATAAAAAGGAGTACCTGAATCTCAGGTAATACAAACCAATTACAAAAACACAGTATTATCCTTTTATCTTTTTAATTCTGTAAATTGACAAACGATCGCTCCTGGTAATTGCAGTGCAAACAAGTGATTATTTAATAGCATGCCTTATATACACTATTATAAGAATAATTCTTTCCCGGCTGAGCATGATTTGCCCTTTCAATGGCATGTAAATTTCAAAAGACTCATCAACTGGTGGGAAGGACAGGCTACCCTTACTGATTCTTTCCAATCAGACAGAGCCAAGGAAGTTCTACAACACATCAAAAAAATACCACAACTTTCCAAATCCTTTGATGATGTCAGTATGATTGAAAAGTATCATGAAGAAATTAACCTACTCTTATCGCCATTCTTTCCATCGCTTATCACTACCGAAGAGCTCAAAGCCGCCAGTCTTCCATTCAAACAGATGTTATTTAATCTTACAAATCGTTTTACCAATCTGCTAAAGGGGGCGCAAGATGAAAATCTGATGTCAGAGATTAATGCTGAACTTATTTATATGTTCGGTTGTATCACCATTCTCAACGGATATTATAAAGCCAACATAAGTATATCGCCTAATTTGTTTTTTAGTATCCGGAACAAAAAAACTTCTATCGTTCAAAAGTATAGAGCTTTTATCAATTTTGATTTCACAGAAATACTTCCTCTCAAAAATGCAAAGCCACTTACCGATAAGGATATTTATGAACTTACCAATAACTTTGGAAATGCTCAATTATGGAAGCAGAAAATTCCACCCGAGAGTTTCAGCTTTGAAGGGTTTACAATTATGACGCTTTTTGATGTAACGCATGACGAATCCATTTCTGCATTAAAATTTGATCTTCTTAAGAAAGATGCACTTACCAGCCCTGATATTGTAGAGCAAATACAGGAAAGCCTTAGTGCAATGCTCAATATTCCACGGCTAAAAACAGGCTTCATTTCTTACAACAAAGAAAGAGAATTACTGCAATCTTTCGGTTTTAGTTTTGGGAACAGTATCCTACTATCAGATAAAAGAGATGTAAAAATGGATGAAATATTTAGTGATAATACAAAAGTGTCCTTTAAAAAAAACGAACCTTTGGTTCTTCAAATAGGTAACAAAGCAGTAGATGAAAATATATTGATCAAAACATTGTCGAGAACTGATTTAAAAAGTTACCTCGCTGTGCCGCTATTTTATAATGATGAGCTAATAGGGATTCTTGAGGTAGGCTCTGAACTTCCTAACTCTCTTAATACGATCACCGTTTACAAACTCAGGGAAACCCTATCTCTTTTTACGATAGCCATGAAGAGGTCGCAGGATGAAACTAAAGACCAGATTGATGCCATCATCCTCCAGAAGTTTACTGCCATTCATTCTTCGGTGGCCTGGCGTTTTGTTGAGGCAGCCGAAAAGGTTTTAGAAGCCAGGATGCGTAATAATGATTATACGATGGAAGAAATTATTTTCCCGGAAGTATATCCCTTATATGGAGAGTTTGATATAAAAGGATCTTCTCTTGAACGCAACCGATCTATTCAGCATGATTTAATTGAACAACTTTCACTTGCAAAAAATATTTTAAATCTCGCAGTAAATAAATCGGCAATTCCTCTGTATAGAGATCTTCATTATCGAGTAGAAAATTATATACAACAATTGCAGCAGAAACTATCTGCCGGCGATGAAAATGTTTTGGAGGAATTTCTTAAAGAAGAAATATCGCCGGCATTCAAACACCTGAACGGACTGGGTGGCGATATCCCCGAAGCGATTGAGGATTATAAGAAGCAGCTTGATCCTGTTTTAGGAATGGTCTATAAAAAAAGAAAGGATTACGACCAGTCGGTAAAAATATTAAATGACCATATTTCAGGATATTTTGACAAAGCTGAGTTGGCTGCTCAAAATATGTTTCCTCATTATTTTGAAAGATATCAATCAGATGGGGTTGAGCATAATTTATATATTGGCCAGTCTATGGTAAACAATAAAAAGTTTCACCAACTTTATTTACAAAATCTCCGCCTGTGGCAGTTAATAATAACTTGTGAAGTGGAAAATGAAATTTACCGTATAAAGCCTGACATAAAAAGTAAACTTGACATTTGCTCTCTTATTTTAGTCCATAGCCAGCCGCTCGCTATAAGATTCCGGATGGAAGAAAAGAAATTTGACGTGGACGGCCCGTTCAATGCTCAATACGAGATCATCAAAAAGAGAATTGGTAAAGCCATTGTAAGGGAAACCAACGAAAGGCTTACCCAACCAGGGAAAATCGCTATCATTTACTTCAATGATAAAGAAGCAAAAGAATATATAAATTACATTCACTATCTGCAATCCATTAATTATATCAGCAGCGAGATAGAATGGTTTACACTAAAAGATCTGCAGGGAGCAACCGGGCTTAAAGCACTTCGCATATCTGTGTTGTACAGCAAGAGTAGGGAAACAAAAGAAAGTAAAGCGGTTGAATTACTAAAAAAAATAAACCTTAACTGATTATCATTATGATTTAAAAAATATGAAGATTCAAATAGGGAGCATTTCAAATACAAAGGTTTTATGAAAACTATACTTACTTTATCATCTATTCAAATTATCACCTAATATCCATTACTTCTCGTGAAAATAATTCTTGCCATTCTTCTTTTCATTATTACATTTTTTTCATTCGCCTACATTGCTGATGTAGTCGTTATTGATAAAGATTATGCCATAGATAAATGTCTGCAATCTTTTGTAGATGTACACAGGTCGCCTGCCGCTACATCATTTTTTTATGGGATCACCTTTGGAGGTTCCCCTCTCTTTTTAATTCCTGCCTATCTTATTTTGATTGCTATTTATGTAAGTAAAAAGAGAAAACGTACCGCAATAAATATCGCTATCGTTGGCCTTTCCAGCACCGCCATTCTTTTTCTGTTAAAAGAAATTTTCAAACGGCATCGGCCTTACAATCCCTTGATCCAGGCTGTCAACAGTTTCAGTTTCCCGAGCGGGCATTCTTTCTCTTCTTTTACTTTTTATGGAGTGATTATTTATTTGATTTGGAAAGGACGAATGCAGCAATGGAAAAAAATTGTGATCACGGCTTTGCTGATCCTCCTTGCTGCCACAATTGCTTATAGCCGTGTTTACCTGCGGGTTCATTATCCAAGTGATGTCATTGCCGGTTTTTGTTTGAGTATCGTATGGCTCATATTATCATTTGCCGTACTCACCCGAAGACGCCTCTTTAAAAATTCATAATACATCTCCAGGCCTCAATATCCATCGTCGTGGTCTGGCCCATCCGTCAACTAGGCATATACCGACAATAATTTAGCATCTATGACTCCACCCTCCAATTAGCCATACTCTTTATCTTTTATCTTTTATCTTTTATCTTTTGGGTTCTCCATTCCTCAAAAAATCATTTTTATTCCCCAGCCTTTATCCCACTCACAGACAGCCTTAAAAAAAAACAGTGCGTATTTATTATACGCACTGCTTTTAAAAAATTTTACTTACTTATTATTTTGCAAGTTTTGCCTGAATCATTTCAGCATGTTCCAAATGTCCCTTAAAGATTGGCAATGCAGACTGGAGTAAACTTTTTAATTCCGGATTGGTAGCATCAGCTATCAATGTGTTTTCTACTACTCCTATTGCAGCTTTGTGATAAGCTACTTCATTATCAACATAAGCTTTATCAAAATCAGCACCTGTTTTTGAATTGAGCATTTCCTTAGTAGTAGCTGCCTGTGCCAGTAATGATTGTGTAATAGGATTGTCTTGTGGAGTTACTCCGAGTTTCTTAGCTAATGCAACAGCTTGTGCATTTACACTTCCATGATCTTTGGCCATAGTTGCAGCAAATGCCAAAACATCTTTATTTTTGGATTTTGCCTTTGCAATAGCTGCATAATCAATATCAATCTGATCAGCGGTAACGGCTACTGAAGCTATTTCCGGATCTGTAAGTTTTGCAGGGGTAGCTGCTGCGGCTGTTGTGTCGGGAGCTGGTGCAGGTGCTGCTGTAGCGGTAGCTGTACTGTCTGTTGTTGCTGATGCAGTTTTATCACTACTTGAATTGCAACTGTTCAAAATGAACATTGTGCCGAGGGCACAAGCACTGATCGTAAATAATCTTAATACTCGTTTCATAATTTAATATTTATTGGTTTTTTGTTTGGTTTAATTTTAAAATCTTCCTAAATCATCTTTTACATGAAATACGTAATTCTTTACTGTTAGGATTTATAATGCAACGTTATAAACTCTTTAATTCATTTTGAAGTATTAGAATCAATACATTTTTTATTTTAATATTTGTCACTTTATCACCTTAAACTACTATTTGAGAAAATTTCAGTTCTAATACTTTTACTTTTGGAACTCCTCACTTTTAACTTTTGCATAATCTGTGCCAGTTTCTTTAGCACATCATTCACGAAAAGAACCTCAAGACCTATAAGTCTTCTGATTATTCAGTGATTTTGCAAAGATAGAACAATCAGACATACCAATCTTTACAGTTGCCTAAATAAAAGATTTAATATTCTCATTCCTTAAAAAGGACCATTCGGCCTTTAGAGTGGATATACCCTAAAAAGGTTACAAAAAAATTAATTTAGTTTATCCACAGTTTTTTAAGACAAAAAAATAAGCGTTCAGCACATCGCAGAACTTTTTTTAAGTCGAAAAAATTAGTGAGCAAATGAAATAAATTAAATAGTAACGAATAGAATATCGTTCAGAACAGTCTAAGTTAACAATCTGATACCTATCATTCCAACACATGTCTTTTGTCATCAATAAAAATATGATTATTATATAGGTTTGTATCAATCATAATAAATAACCCATAAAAAATTCATAAAGTATCTCTTTAGGTAACAAATGTTCCCAATCCGGAACTTTCAATAAAGCAACTTTGCTATATCATTTTTAAATAACACTCAAATAATAAAATTATGAGCTACCATTTTTCTAAAATAATGAATGATGATTTTGACACTGCAATTGAAAAAGTTACCGCTGAATTAAAGAAAGAAGGTTTCGGTGTGCTTACTCAAATTGACGTGCAGGACGTTTTAAAGAAGAAGTTGGATATTGATACGACAGTTATTGGATTCAGGAAATACAAAATTCTTGGTGCATGCAACCCTCAATCCGCTTACGAAGCATTGAAGGTAGAAGACAAAATCGGAGCAATGCTCCCCTGCAATGTAATCGTGATGGAACGGAGTAATGGAGAAGTAGAAGTTTCAGCGGTTGATCCGGTAGCTTCTATGATGGCTATAAAAAATAATGCCCTCGGAGGTGTGGCAGCGCAGGTAAGAGAAAAACTGAGTCGCGTAATTAACAATTTATAATCTTATATCTCAAAACTTAATACAATGAAATCAAATATTGGATTTATTGACAAAACAGTAAGGATTCTCATAGCAGCATTAGTATTGGTCTTATATTTTACCAATGTAATCTCAGGAATACCCGCAATCATTTTATTCATAGTGGCAGCGATTCTTCTAATTACTGCCTTTATTAATTTTTGTCCGATATGGCATTTTCTTGGAATCTCAACAAAGAAAAAAGATAACATTGAACAACCAGAAAAATTAAACTAAATGACACACGAAATAGACGTACAATGGATGGGCAAAATGCAATTTAATGCATTGGTAAACGGTCATACTATCATAATGGATGGTCCCGAAAAAGTAGGTGGTGAAGACAGCGGCCCTATTCCAAAACCTTTTGTTCTCGCTGCGCTTGCGGGTTGCACAGGTATGGATGTCGCAGCTATATTAAGAAAAGCAAATAAAAATCCTGATTATTTTGAAATGAAAGTTATCGGAGAAATAAGCAGGCGTGTGCCGATTGAGTATATTGCGATGCATGTTATTTATGATTTCAAAGGCGCTGAAGAAAATAAAGAAGCGGCACTAAATGCAGTTACTGATTCACAGGAAAAATACTGCGGAGTAAGCAGCATGCTGAAAAAAGCATTGCCGTTAACCTGGGAAGTAAATTATAATGGCGTTCAAATATTTAGTAATAAACTGGAGACTGAAGTTTTGGCAAACTAAAATAATAAAGTATGATTCAAACCATGAAAGATTTTCTTAAAAAATATCAACTCACCCTTATTGGTGCTATTCTTGGTGCTATTGGTGGCTATCTCTATTATCACTTTGTGGGATGCAATTCCGGGACCTGCGCCATCACATCCAAACCGGTCAACAGTACTCTGTACGGGGCTTTGATGGGAGGATTATTATTAAACATTTTTAAAAAAGAAAATAAAAGGATTACAAAACAATGATACAGGCTATTAAAAATTTATTGGGTATAGGCCCCAAAACAGACTACAGCGAATTGATAAAACAGGGTGCTATTATATTGGATGTACGAAGCCAGGGAGAATTTGCTGGCGGCCATATAAAAAACTCTATCAACATCCCGGTAGATCAGTTAAGTAACAATCTTTCAAAACTGAAAGATAAAAACAAATGCATTGTTTGTTGCTGTGCTTCCGGAATGAGAAGCGGTACTGCAAAAAGAATTTTAGAAGCAAAGGGATACAAAGCAGTGTTCAACGGTGGCAGCTGGAATGGATTGCAACATAAATTATAAAAAGAGTTGATAGTCTTTTAGTACACTTTTCATAGCAAAGGCAGGCATAGCTTTAAGCTAAAATGAAAACAATATTCTTAATAAAAAATTAGAATTATGAACTCAATTGGATTAGAAAAAGCAACAGCGAAAACACTTTCGGCAAAGATGAATGATTTATTATCATGCTATATGGTTTTTTATCAGAATGTACGTGGGTTTCACTGGAATATCAAAGGCGAAAAGTTCTTTGAGTTGCATGCGAAATATGAAGGGGTATATAATAGCTTATTAGAAAAAGTAGATGAAATTGCCGAAAGAATATTAACCCTGGATGGCATACCCTTGCATTCATGTGATGATTACAGGACCGTTTCAAAAATTAAAGGTGTAAAAAATGTTTCAAGTGCAACCGAAGGTGTAAGTTCCGTTTTAGAATCATTTAAAACAATATTGCCAATGGAAAGGGAAATCTTAAAATTAGCAGCAGAAGCAGGTGATGAAGGAACTGTTGCGCTTATGAGCGGCTATATCAGTGAACAGGAAAAAGAAGAGTGGATGTATTCAGCTTATCTAAATAACTAAACTATGGAAACAATCAAACAAACATTATTTACCGGATGGCATTTGATGCGATGTCTTCGGCTGGTGTTCGGAATAATTTTTATGGTGCAGGCCATACAGATGCATGACATGCTGATAGGGGCCATAGCCGGTTTCTTTCTGGTGACCGCTATTATCAACATAGGGTGTTGTGGGGCAGGACGTTGTGCTGCACCCACACAAAAGAGCACTCAAAAAAGTATTGAAGAAACCTCTTATGAAGAAATAAAAGGCAAATAAAATGGCAAATACATTTTCTGAAATAATTAATGCAGACACTCCAACTCTGGTTGACTTTCACGCAGAATGGTGCGGTCCCTGCAAAATGATGAAGCCCGTCTTAGAGGAATTAAAAATCAAAGTTGGTGATAAAGTAAAAATCATAAAAATAGATGTGGACAAAAATCCGCAGGCTGCAAATGCTTATAAAATTCAGGGAGTTCCCACACTTATCCTTTTTAAAAAAGGTGAAGTAAAATGGAGACAATCCGGAGTGGTATCTGCTCCACATTTAGAGAAGATTATTAATCAGCATGGATGAATGGAAGGCGATTTGATATAATTGAAGTACTATCGCAATTCATCTTTTTTAAACATTTTTTATCATTCCACTTGCTTTATCAACCGCTCGTATTCCCGCCCCAAAGATGAAATAGTTATTTTGATCACGAACTGCTTACTGATAATGGTGAACATAGAAATACGTCTTGGTTTTTATGAATTGCATTCATTCCTGGTATTAGTGCAGGCATTCACTTATCCTGTTTCGTAAAAAACAGGATTCGTTTATGCTTACCTATGCCAGACAATAAAAAAGAATGACATTGAACAGATGCCCGCGCAAATGGAGGGTTCATTTACTGCATGTTTTAATCTAATAAAATAATGGCCATTCTCTTCTAAAGACTAATCCTCATTTCTATTGTCAAATTCTGACAGTTTTATCAGTGGCTTAACTTTAATCTCTTTTTCATCATACTTATTTCGTTTGGTATCGGGATCATATTTTCCGGATTCAACCTTGCCGGAAATAAAATTGACGGATTCGTAACTGACTAAATATACACCCATGCTTTTTTGCATATCGTCTTCTTTCATGTATTTCCCAACCAGGCACCAATCATTATTTTGAAACCTAAAATAATATGTAGTATTATCTACTACGGTTCCCCCTGTTGCAAAAGTTATTGTCAGGGTATCGTGCATAGCTTTTATGCCTTTATAAGGATGACAATTCTGTACACCGGCCTGGGTAGTATCAAATATTTTTGTGGCAACACACGATAATTTCCATGTCTTATCAGGTTGTTTAAAGAGAATCATTAATATTTTAGGAGCAAACCCTGATCCCGGATCGGTAGAGTCTGCATTTAAAACTTTATTCGATTTTATTATTAAAGCGATATCATTTAGTTTATCTAAATTAAATTCACCTGATACCTCATCCATGATTGTCCATCCCTTTGGAACAAAGTCAGTAATATTTTTACCTTCCTTTTTAATTTCGGGATATTGAAACTGATTTATCTGTGGAAAGCAGATAACCGGAACAAGCGATAAAATAAAAATCAATATTTTTTTCATCTGAAAATATTTATTGTTATGGAGGGTTGCCAAACCTTGAAAGGTTGGCAACCCTGAACTCCATCGTATATTTTTGCTATTTATATTTTTGCAAATAAGTCTTGTCAAGTTCTATACTCATCCGGTCAAATCAAAAAGTCTTTTTGTACTTTCCAGGTAAATGGCTGAGTAAAGGTTTTAAAAGTTTTAAGTTTTTTGTAATCAATTGACTTCCATTCTGTTTTCTGTTTATCATCTGAGATGTTGCCGGTCGTTATTGCTACTTTTTTAGTTAAGAAGTTGTAGCTGCGGTCTTCCGTTTCTCCGGTGTTACGCATGGTTGAATTGTAATCTGCTCCTATGAGTTTAAATTCATTATCCTGAAAACGGAATTTGTAACTATTGCTGGACATTTCCCAACTTCCCATACTATAGAAAATTGAAAAATCAATTTGCAATACTTTATTTGCAATGGAAATAATTTGGAATGGATCGTCTATAGTTGGATTATCATGGTAAAGGATAAAAGAATTGCTTTGTTCGTTTAAATCGTACTTTTTTGTCGCCTTATTGTAAAAGGCAATAACCAAAATCCTCGGTTGAGTAATTACAGTATCTGAGTATCCGTCATCGTTCTTAATTAATGAAACGCTGTCCCGATGTTGAAGAACAAAAGCAATATTATTGAGTTTATCACGATTCAGGTCGCCTTTTGCAGATTTCAATATTATCCATCCTTTTGGAACAAAGTCATTGATGGAATTCCCTATCTGTTTTATTGATGGATAAGCGAAACCCTGTCCGTATGAAGTGCTAAGGATTAAAGCAAGGAATAGAGTTGCTACAATTTTCATTTGCTAACATTTTGTGTGTTCGTGTATTTAAAATATTCTCCATTGAATTGGTAAATATCACTATGATTGGTAACGCTGTCCGTCCCCCTGTCAACCACCGGAATATAAAGTGTTCTTTTTATACTATTATATGTAACGTCATTAGGTAATTGATCTTTAGGATAATTGAATCCCATATTGTAATAAGAATCAATCGAATTCACCCTCTTCCCTTTTTTGGTGCGGATCAGCTTCACATTGTCATTAAGCAAATGATTTTCAACGGTGAATATTTTGATTCTTGTACCTCTTGCCATTGTTGAATAAATGCCTGTACCCATAGCGAGGTAATATGTTTTATTTTTGGTTATTCGGAGTGTATAAATGGTTGTATAATAGACCCCCGGATCATAATTTTGATCTGTTCCGGTATCGGCAGATAGCTTTGAATATACTTTTGCACCTGATTGAAATTGGAATAGATTATCAAAATTATGCATGGTGCCACCATCGTACCGGTCCCAACTATAAATCCTGAATAAATTGTCTTTCGAAGTTGCAATACTGATATCAGTTTTACTTGTTAGTGAATCAAATTTATAGGTCAGCGTTTTCGGGAAATGAGAGATATAATAAGCGATCTCTATACGAAACAGGCTGTCGTAAATTTCTACGGAATCATTGGTAGAAGGATAACCGTGGCCGGATATTTCCCGGTATGAACGTTGCAGATCATTTTCAATTCCTTTCAGAGTTGTTGACTGTGAAAATACTTGCGCCGGTAAAATGAAAAAGATCAATATGTTTAGTAATTTCTTCATGGTACTATCCTGGCTTTTAGTGTTAGCATGGTAAGTAATTATGACGGAATGACTACCAAAAATACGATAGAAAAAAAGGAGAGGATACCATGTTTCATGGTTGAATTAATTACTTTGTTTTATAAATTCAACCCGTCGGTTACTTGCTTTTCCTTCGGCAGTATTGTTATCGGCCACAGGCTCGGTTTCTCCCTTTCCTTCCGTTTTTAGCCTGGTTGCTTCAATATGATAATCTTTAACTAATGCGTTTTTCACTGCCTCTGCTCTCTTTTGAGAAAGCGTCAGGTTGAAACCGGCATCTCCATCGCTATCTGTATATCCTGTAATTTTCAGGTTCATTGATTTTTCCTGTTGCAATACGTCGGCAATAGCTTTTAATATGCCATTAGACTGAGGTTTTAAATCTGCTGAGTTGGTTGCAAAATAAATACCATTGGTAGAAAATTTCCCCTTTGTCATTAATTGCGAACGAATATCTTCACCTGCTTCGGCTATCCTGAAATTGCCCAGCAATAATTTTGCGGGTTCGTTGCCTTTGGCAAACATTCCCAATGAAAAATAAATATATTTACCAACTCCTTGTCCCTCTTTATTGCGAAGCAGCGTAGGCAGATCCAATATTTTATTTTCGCCTAACCAGAGACGCAGGCGGCTTCCATTCACGGCAATAGAAAAATGCTGCACATTGCTTACGTTTTTAAGCCTATAGGGGACGGCATTGTTGATCTTTGTTTGAATGTCGTTGCCGGTATTAGTTACGCCGATGTATGTGTCATCATCAAAAGGTTTAATATTAAGATAACCACTGTTGTCATAAGAAAAGCTGGATTTGTCTGAGAAATGTATGGACAGGCCGGTTGATTTAAAAGCATCGTCTCCTGTATTACGCCCAAGGTCAAACTCGATGGTATAATTTTTTGGGAAATGTTTCTCATCCAAAGGTGCATAATCGGAGCCCCCTTTCATCTCAAACCATTTTTTGTTATCTCTTTTATCCATTACAATTTCTCCGCCTCCGTTGGTATTCCAGTGTGCGGGAAAATCGCCCTGGTTGTCCTGAGTAAAATCATCATAAAAAAGTATGCGGTTACCGGGAATGAAATCAAATTTCTTATAGGTCTCCATGCCACTGTCATTGGGGATATCTGCTGTTGTTTTTTCATCAACGCGGGTTGAATCAGCATTTTCCGACCCCGAAGGTGGTTCCGTCTTTGAGGAGGATTTTTTGTCCGTTTTAGTTTCTGTATCAGCAGGTTTATTTTTTTTACCATCCGTGGCATCATCAATGGTTTTGTCTATTTTATTATTCACTTTATCCTGCACTTTTCTTTTGATGCGATCAAATATCTGGGCGTTTGCATCGGGTACAATTCCTATCGTGAAGAAGCTCACAAACGTAAGGGTGATCAGTAGTATCTTTTTCATATTTTTTTCTCTTTTTTTAACCGGCTCATTTTAACTGTATTGCCTTAACGTAGTGATCTATTGATCTGAGCGACTGTTTTTTAATCCTTTCCGTATCAGATTTTTCAGGCTGAATTGTTTTTTGATGGCTGTATTCAGTTCGTCCTGTGTCATCACCGGATAATCTGCAGGCACCTGGAATTGTCCTTTATCTATTTTATTATCAGTCGTAATGTCTATCAAGCGAAAATCGGCAGAATTCCCTTTTTCGTCCGTAATGGCAGCACCTACGCCCATGCCTTGTTTCCATTTCAGGTTTTGAACCATTTCCTTCATTTTTTCAGGAAGATATTTTTCAATATCATGTGAAAAATAACCTTTATAAATAATTTTATAAGAAGGATCCCAATTCCCTTTTCCGTCATTGGCTCCCATGTCATCACCACCGGAAAGTATGTCATGCAAAGAAAGTAATGATTTATTGATCTCATGCAATTCCTTGTCCATATAGGGCCGCACCGGAATGGTAACTTTTATAGTAGTACAATTAAATTCGCCATATTTTTCCGGATCGCCCGGTTCAATTTTTATCCCTTCTATTCCCTGGTATTGATCTTTGAAAAAAGGCATCACTGCGAGCGGGCCATAAGGCTGACTTACCGTATCCAAAGATTTTACCGTAGTATAGTTGACACCCAAAACGCTTGCTATACTATATGCCATTTGAGTCTGTAAATCTGTAATGGCAATTACATTCACTCCAAAAGCTGCCGCCATAGTAAAGTGATCAGACGGTTTGGTAGCCCACTTTATATAACGATTAGTCATCCATACATCAAATGCGCCAATCATCACTTCAAAATAAAGAGAGGGCGTGGAAAATCCACCATTTGCGGGATTAAAGTTGCCGCTCACATTTTCCTTTTTGTTTTTCTCATTCGGGAATTTCTTTTTAACCTCATCAGAAATTTCTTCCGAAAGAGCCTGATTCTTTGGGTCTAATAACTGGCGGAAGACTTCCATATCTGTACCCTGCAATCCTTTTTGCCTGGCAATAGATATCGCATATTTCCCTTGTGGAGAATCTGTTATTTTTTTGATATCGCCGTCAATAACGGGTGCGAATACAGCATGCATAGCATTTACGGTATCTCCTGTAATCGGGAAAACGACAGGCTTGGGTGCCTGGGTTTTGTTTTCGCTTTCGTGTTGTGGATCATCGGAAGATATGGATGTATCATCCGTATTTTCCTGTGTTTGTGAACCGGCAGATTTCTGGCTTTTATCAGATGTGTCTGAATCCTTAGCGTTGTCTTTACCGGTTACCGCATGAACAACTTTTTCCTTGGCTTTTTTAATCAGTTTACTAAATTGAGCTTCCGAAGGGGAAGAAAGTATGAATAGAGATAGTAAGAGTAGAAATATTTTTCGCATTATTGTGTATTAAGCTTAAGAGTAGCAATAAAGTTTCAGGAATTTTTAAAATTCACAGGCTTCGATAATAAGAAAATAAAATTTAAGTTACAAAACTTTTTACCAGTTGTCAATTGGCGAATCTATTTTTCAATTGACTTTTCAAAGCTGAATAACTAATTATTTACCATGGGATGACAAAGATAATGCCATGCTTCTGCAATTTTATTATAGTTGCATTTCATCTGCTACCCATAAGATATCAAATTCCCATAACAAAAAGAGAGGATGGACTTCTACAAATGTTTTGTGATTTTAAAGAAATGGGATCTTTATATAGGGTCTGCTGATTAATTGAGAACCCTCTGTAGCATTGCTTTTTATTCAATTTCACCGTAATCAAGTGCAAGGAAATAGGATGGTATCATCGAAAACCTTTGCACATAATGTCAGATTATATTTAG
>JBDTGA010000094.1:0-24325 GCA_039937655.1 Ginsengibacter sp. | reverse complement strand
TGACATTAATAATTGATACAAGCCATAATCAAATGCCAGCGGAAGTATCAGCATGATACGATCCTTCTCTGATAACCTAAGATACTCAACCAGGCTCCAGGAAGTGAATACCATTGACTGGTGGGTCATCATTACTCCTTTCGGAAACCCTGTACTACCGGAAGTATATATTAATGCTGCGAGGTCGTTGGGAATAATATTTGGAAAAACAACTTTTTGAATATCATCTTGAAGGCAGTTTTCAAAATTGGTTATTTTATAGTGTGGGAATTTTTTAATTACGCTGTTTTCACCGGTAATAATTACTTCCTGAAGATCATTGGTTTCTTCCAGTGCACGGCTAAGCTCATTTTTTAATGCACTTGTTGAAATGAGAATTTTAGCTTCGCAATCATTTAAAATATATTTTAATTTGTCGGCCTTCGTTTGTGGATTAATGACTAAAAATACGCCTCCCGAAAGAGTAATGCCATAAATTGAAATGATACTTTGCCAGGAGTTATCCATATAGATGGCTATCCGGTCGTCTTTCTTTATTCCTGTACTTATTAAATAGCGGGCAAAGTTTTCAGAATGATTTCTTAATTGCTCGTAAGAATATTCCTGTTCTTTCGCAATAACTGCAATCTTTGAGGGATTATTTTTAGCAGAAAGAAGTAAGGCTTCGCCCAGCAGGCGTTGAGGTATTGATATCATTGAAATGATGATTTAATTGAGGTTAAACTAAATCGTTGCATTTTTAATTGAGGTTTATTAAAATAGTTTCCATTCAGAATCAGTAAATGAATAAATAAGAGGGATTCTTATTTTCAATTATTAATAGAATAGATGTTGAGTTTTTTAAAATCCGTTTTTTCTAATGGGTTTAAAAATCTTTGATAGGAGGCATTCTCAGGTATTCAGTCGTTCTCTGTTTTCTTGAAAAATTATTATAGATTGATTTTATTTCAGTTTCTGATTTCCCAAGAGTATTGGCAACGTCTTCGGCGGCGTATTCATTTTCATATCCATACCAAATCAGGTCCATTTCTTTAAAAGGCAACTGGAAAAAGAATTCTTCCTGTGTTTGTTCTGCAGAATAAGTATCTGATGTTGGTGTTCGTTGAATAATTTCTTTAGGGATATTTAAAAATTCGGCAAGTTGATACACTTGTGTTTTGTATAGATTCCCAATGGGCATGATATCCGCGCCCCCATCTCCATGTTTTACAAAAAAGCCTTGTTCAACCTCATGTTTATTGGGAGTTCCTATTACTGCATAATACATCCGTTCGGCATGGTAGTATAGCATAGACATACGGCACCTTTGCTTGAAATTAGAGGCTGCTACAATTTGGAGGTATTCTTTTGCCGGAAGTAGTTTACTTTTTGATTCGCCATTTTTATCAACGATTGTGAGAGAAAATACTGGTGGCAGGCTACTGCTGATACCTTTGGGATTGATCCCGATTTTCATGGTATAAGCAGTAGGATTGTATTCTGGAAAAATGGTAGTAACGGCTTCATCTCTGCGCCGGTAACAACCAAACCCTTCGAGTGCTTGTGTGATATTCTCTTCTATAGTATGAACACCTAATTGCCTGGCAAGTTGTAATGCCAGGTCTTTGCTGTCGCTGCTCGAATCCTTTTCGGGAAGTAAAATCCCAATCACATTTTCAGAGCCAAGTGCTTTCACTGTCAGTGCCAAAGTAACTGAAGAATCTACCCCTCCACTGATCCCTACGATCGCTCCTTTACGTTTGAGTACTGTTAGGATGTCGTTTCTTAATTTATCAACAATTGAGCTAACTTTTGATTCTATATCGTGAATGAAAAGAATATCTTCTGAAAAGTCCTTTTTGTTTTCCTGGTTCATTTATTAATATTATTATTCTGATTGGGTGGTTTAAAGATTACTTCTTTCTTGTTTTTAAAGAAAAGTTATTCTTATTATTTATCAGGGTTGACTGTTGGTTTTGTATAATTTTGTCTATGACCATATTTGAAAATATGGTAGCGCCGGTATTGTTGAGATGGGATCTATCGGCAAAATATTCATTATGTTTCCAAAATAGGGTATCTTTTGAAAAATCAAAAAAGGGAATATTAGATTCGTTGGCGATTTTGCGTACGATCTCAACTGATAGATCTTCCCCTTCATATTTAATAAAGCGGGGAGAAATGGAAATATATAAACGGATGCCATTACTTTTAGACTCCCCGATTAAGGATTTTAAGAAATTTATTTTATTGCTGTCTAATTGATAACTCACTGCGGTTTGAGTAGTTAGTTCCCGGTGCCATACGTGGCTTAAGGGGACATATCCCTTATCATCATTAATGTTGTCCCTGGTTCTATTGAAATCTGTATTCCCAACCAGGATGGTGAATATTAAAGAATTATAGGGGTATATTTTGGATAGTAATTTATATTTTTCATAAGGACTTTTAAGCTGGATGATTGAATGCAACTCAGGATGAGTTTGGTAATAGGGCAGAAGGGACGATATTCTGTCATAATTGTCAGGATATACTTTGAACTCCTCTACATTAAAGTCAAGGATTGCTACTTTAGGAATGTATCTTTTTAAAACACTTTGAAAAACTGCATAGTTGTAAAAAATTGTATTTCCATCCCTACCGGTATTATAAACTGAAGTGTTCAATCTTTTCTCGAAAATGCTCGGATTATAGTGATGGTTTGCCGTAGAAGACCCAAATATCAGGAGTTCCGCTTTGGTGCTATCAAGCGAATAGGTAGTTCTGTAAAGTAGTCCTGAATCTTGTTTAAAATAAAGATACCTTAAAGTATTACCGATCGTAAAATCAAGTATTATCAGAAGGAATAAAAACAAGATTGCTTTTGCTATGAAAGCAGGAAGCTTCTTTTCTTTTATTTTCTCGATTAAGGTCATTTTTTGATGTTTTAATATCAGAATGCAAAATAGATGAATTGCCCGCCATCAAAAACGCCGGCAATCAAAATATAAATTAGCAGGAGCGCATACGAAATTTGTTGTATAACCCAGCTCTTATTTGAAAATAATGAGTACCCCGATATTCGGTATTCTACCTTAATATCAACCATCATCATGACTCCGCAGCCAATCAGCATAAACAATAGGGTGGAAGGTTTATCGTAGTACAATTCACCGCTGTTTAAAAATATTCCCTTAATTATATTTGTTGCCTCGCTAAATGTAGAGGATTGAAATATTATGAGGGAAAAAGTGATGAATAAGAAGGTAAGCAGGATGCTTACATTATTATAAATTACAGGGGATATTTTTTTTGAAATTCTTTTCCTGGCCTTCTTTGTAGTGGCTTCATAGATAATGGCTATTGCCTGCAATAAGCCAAATAATACGTAGTTCCAGGCGGCACCATGCCATATTCCAATCACTATAAAACTAACCAGTAATCCATAAAAGACACCCCAGATACCCCAGTCTCTTCTTTTTAAAACCAGGGGGTTAAAAATGTAGTCGTTGACCCATGAAGAAAGTGAAATATGCCACCTTCTCCAAAAGTCACTTATGTTTCTGGCTAGCAATGGACGTTTGAAATTCTCCATTAGATCGAACCCAAACATTCGTGCTGTACCCAATGCTATATCGGTGTATCCTGAAAAATCCGCATACACCTGGAAAGTATATAGTAAGCAGGAAAGTAAAATTGTTCCACCGCTTTGGTGGTCTGCACTAACGATTACTGTAGTATGGTATATGGCTATTCTATCAGCAACTACCAGTTTTTTGAATAATCCCCAGGCAATACGTTTCCCTCCTTCGATGATATTTTCCTGATCAAAATAAATGTTTTTCTTTAATTGTGGTAAGAAGCGATTTGCTCTTTCTATGGGACCTACTAATAGTTTTGGGAAGAAGAGTGTGAATAAGCCAAATTGAGAAATACTTTTTTCAGCCTGAATAGATCCTCTGTAAACGTCCATTATATAACCAATGGTTTGGAAAATGTAATAAGATAATCCGATCGGTAATGCTATATCCAGGAAAGGTGCAGAGACCGCACTTTTTAGATGGATTAGGCCTAAAAAATCGAAGAGGTTACCTATTAGGAAATTCCAGTACTTAAAAAAAATGAGAATCCCCAGATTTATCAGTAAGCTTAGATTAAGATAAAAGGCCCGCCTTTTTTTATTATTATTTGCTTTCTCAATTTGAATTCCTATCAGGTAATTGGTAATGATAATAAATAAAATGATGAAGACATATTCTACTTTAACATACATGTAGAAAATCAAACTTACTAGTATAAGGAAATAGTTTCTGTATTTGCCTGGGATTAAATAATACAATAGAAGGGAACTTCCCAGAAATAAAAAATATATTATGGAATTAAATAGCATATTGCCGGTCTCTTATCAGAATTGAGTTGGTTGAAGAAAACTATTTTATTTTTTTTTGGACACCTTCACATAGGTCTCCTACATTTTTAAAATTTAATAAATCATTCAGGTCAAAACGGATTTTGAAATGCTTCTCTACGGCGGTGATTATTTGTATGTGGTTGAGCGAATCCCATGCCTCTACATCGTCTGTTGTGGTATGCTCATTTAAAACAATAGACTTATCTTCAAATACATCAATGAATATCGTGTTTACTTGTTCTAGTATAGTTTCTTTTTCCATGCTCTTTGTCTATTTAGGGAGTGTTTATTTTTTTTAGAATTAGGCATTTAGAACGCAATGTCAATCCGATAGTTATCAGATCCGGTGTTATTGCAGGAGTTTCTTTATTGTGCCGTTAGATACATTTGGTGGGTACAAATATAAAATAAATAAAGTACAAGACGTTCCTTCGGAACTTTTTGTATTTTGGAATATGGTTTTTTACCTATGAATTGTCCCGCAGGCACTCATAGAATGATTGCTTACTCATTACGACCTAAGCACTTACTTCTATTTTTTTAATTGATTTCTCAGTATAGTAATCTATGATGAGGGAGAAGCCTAATAGGCCTTTTCGTCTCCTCTGAAAACATAATATACAGTGAGAAACAAGATTCGTACATCGAGCCATAGTGTCCAGTTTTCCAGGTACCATAGATCTTTATTTACCCTCATCTTTATTTGTTCGGGGTTGGTGATCTCACCCCGGTAACCGTTGATTTGCGCCCATCCTGTGATGCCTGGCTTGATGAACTGCCTTACCATGTATTCTTCTACTATTTTTGAATAGTCCGAAGTATGTTTGAGCATGTGGGGTCGTGGCCCAACCAGACTCATTTCCCCACGAAGTACGTTGATGAATTGCGGAAATTCGTCGAGGCTGGTTTTTCGTAAGAATTTGCCAATCTTAGTGATACGGCCATCGTTTTGGGTCGCCTGTTTTAAATTAGCTTCTTTATTGGGCCTCATGGTTCTGAGTTTCCAGCAATAAAATGGCCTCTTATTTTTACCTGTTCTCAATTGTCTGAAAAAGATAGGCCTTCCTGACTCAATGAGAATAAGCAATCCTAATAGTGGTATTAACCAGGAGAGTATAAAAATGATAACAAACGAGCTTGCTGCAATGTCCAAAGCTCTTTTTTTGATCCTATTTCCCACGTCATCCAGGGGCTCTCTCCTTAAAGAAAGGATGGGCAATTCTCCGTAATATTCAATATGAACTTCTCGTGTAATAAAGATTGAGAGATTAGGAACGATCCTGAAGCGGATACATTCTTTCTCTGATTGGTACATGAGATCGTAAATATAATTATTTTGTTCCGGCGTAATGGTAGAGAATATTTCTTGTACTTTCATCCTTTTTGCTGTGCGGAGGGTGTCACTGATATTGGAGAGAACCGGGTAATTTGAAAGCTCCTGCACATTCTCATCATCTTCGATATAACCTATAATTTGTGTATTGAGGCCATCATGTTCAAAATGACTCGCCAGCTTTTTAGCGGTGTCATTATACCCTAATATGATAATTTTTTTAGCCAGAAGGTCACTTTTTCTGAAGTACCGGAATATTCCCAGATAAATGAACCTGTTGATCAATAATCCGAAACCCAGACTCCCAATAGTGATAAGTATGAATAAGCGTGAAATGGTCAGTTCACGTGAAAAGAACAAGTAAATCAGAATTGTTATGATCCATAATAAATACTCCTGAATCGTCCTTTTTGTAAAGGTTTCAAAGTTCATTATGTTTGAGACTGCATAAGTTCTTACGAAGAAAGAAAGTAATAACCATGCCGTATTGGCAATAGTCAGGTATCTGAAATAAGCATCCGAAGAATTGTAATGAATATTTTCTGTGAAAATAATTTGACAAATAAAAAAGGATAGATTCAATACAATTAGATCCAGGGCAATCAATGTTATTTGTAGGTATCGTTCAAACTGGCGGTTCAATTATTTGGTAGTTTTAAATCTTGGATAGAACTAAAAAGTGAGTGGAAAATTGTAAGTAACTAATCCTATTTATAAATATTGGAATCAATTCTTTTTTTTACGAATGATTTTGTATTTTTCTTTTATCACCAATAAAAGAAATTTCATATTTCCAATCAGGTAGCGATGCCACATGCGTTTAGGCTCCTGAGCAAATCTGTATAACCATTCCAGGCCGGCATTCTGCATCCATAAGGGTGCACGCTTTGTTTTCCCTGCAAGTATATCAAAAAAACCTCCTACTCCGAAAAAATATTTTACTTTAAGTTGATCCTTATACTTTTCGACAAACAGTTCTTTTCTGGGGGATGGCATTCCCAAAAATAGAATATCAGGCATTGCATTATTGATCATTTCAACAATTGAGCCCTCGTCTTCGATATGGTAATAGCCATTTCGATAACCTGATATAAGAAGTTTTGGAAAATTGATTCCTAAATTCCTTATAGAAAGTAACAAACTTTTTTCTTCGGCACCGAAAAGAAAAATACTGTAATTCTTTTTCTCGGCTAATACCAGAATGTCTTCAGCCAGATCAGGACAGGCAACTCGTTCGGGGACTGAATAACCGAGGAAACGCAATGCCCAAACCATAGACATGCCGTCTATATTCACTAAATCTGAGTTATTGTATGTGTTTACTAATTTTTTGTTTTTTACTAATTGGTTTATAGAGGCTGCATTTACACCATTTTGTATTATCTGGTTCCCCTGCTTCAGATTTAATTCAATGATATCAAGGAATTCTTTTCGGGAAAAAGGATGAACCTGAATGTTGAAAACTCCTATTTCTTTTTTCATAAGTTGAATAAACGTGTAGAATGAGAAGAATCTTTAAGAGTAAGATATTTTTTTATTGAATATACATAACTTTTTATCTTATCCTTCATGTGCATTTAATGAAAATATTATAGACCTGGTTAAAATGAATCATTTGGTTTTGTTTTCTTTTTTAGTTTATTAAAAATTTAGGATCTTTCTTTTATGGAGGTTAAGATTGAACTTAATTCCTTGGCTACAACCTCCTGGGTAAATAAATAAGATTTCTTTATATTATTTTCCTGCATTTGCTTTGTCAGGCAATCATCATTTAATAACTTAATAATTGCAGTTTTTATAGAATCACTTGATCTGGGCTGTACCCACAAACAATTATCTGGCTCTTTCAAGTAATCTATGGCCGCTCTGGTTTGTGTGGTTACAATAGGCAGGCCCGCTGCAAGCGAATTAAATAAAGCCATTGGGAATCCTTCTGAAAAAAATGTAGGAAATATTAATAAATCGCTATTTGAAGTAAAGTAATCTACCTCTGACTCTTTGATCCAGCCTGTAAGTATCACTTCCTTTTCAAGATTTAAAAGAGCTATTTTAGCTTTGATATTTTCTGTTTCTTCTCCATCGCCTACTATTATTAAAATGGTTTTGTATTCCATTTTTATTTCTGCAAATGCATCAATTATATAATGGATTCCTTTTTCTTTAATTAATCTACCCACAAAAAGTAGAATTTTATAATCTGCAGGAATATGGAGATCATTCCTGAAGTTCTTTTCTTTTTTAAACCTCTCTAAGCTGACAATGTTTTTTGTAAGGAATATGTTATTGTCATTTAATGATTTGTCTGATTTGATCTTGTTTAATTCCTCTGTTGAGAGAAACAGCCATCCTTTTACGTTACGTTTTAAAAAAGGGAATAAAATCCTCTTGTAAAATAGCTTTTGTGTCTGTAATACTTCGGGTTCTGAACCATGTGATTTTATTAAGAGTAAAACCTTCTTATAATAAAATGATCTTAAAATGAAGATAGTGATAAAATCTCTTTTGCATGCAATGTCCTCAAGTCTGGAGTTAAAGTAGATATAATCAGGTTTGAATTGATAGGTTTTAATTAATAGTTTTATTGCATTGCGAATTACCAAGTAAAATCTTGCTATGGTTGACTTTGATTCCTTATTACCGGCATATTCAAACTGATCACATTGGTACCCTAATTTTTGAAGGCCACGCATTTCATCCAATCCCATTTCTGTATGAGACTGCTTTGTGATGCCAAATAGAATCCGGTTATGTTCATCCATTCTTATTAGAATTGAAAGAGTTATTTATTATGAGAGAGGAGGTGATTGCCTGCTTAATTTAATTTTATAAACTGTTCATAAATTGATGAGATTACTATATGTATTACAAAGGCCATATAGGCATCTTACTTTGTTTGGAATGGAATCTTGTACATTGATAACGAAACAACTGATTTTCATTTATAAAGCCGGATTATTAGAAGGTTACAAATAGCCTCTATGTAATTCTTTATATTATTGTCAATCAATTAAATATCAATTATTACCATTTATCGCTAAGCTTTGAAATTGCTTCTGTATTGTTTGTAACATTGATACAATTTTTGGGTTACGTATGATCGTTGTTAATAATTGGATGTCTAAAAACTAAAGGGTGAATTCTTATTCATTAGTTTTTATGGTTTATACTGCAAAAGGGGTGAAACCTTGAGCCTTCAATTTGAAAAATTCACGGTTTTATTCTAAAAACGCGAAGCATTTTTCCTTCGTGCTCTTTGTGCCTTTGTGGTAAAAAACTTTTGCGAAGCAAAAGAAGAAAGAAATGACCACCAGGGTCTTGACTCTAATTGCCTGTATGGAAAAGAAACCTTTTCATCTACCAAATCCAATTCACTAATTTGCCCCTTGCGAACTATAATTGATTCGCCTTTAAAAGGCTTTTATATATGTTTATATATTTGTTAGTCATTGAACTTATTGAAAAGAAATCATTAATTCTTTTATTCCCATTTATTCCCATTTTAAGTCGTAACTGATCGTCATTTAGGAGAAATTTTATTTTTTCTTCAAGCATATTTGGATTTTTGGGAGATATTAAAATTCCTGTTTTTAGGTCTTCTACAATTTCATTGGTTCCTCCCCCTAAAGTGGCAATAACAGGTTTGCTTAAAGCCATATACTCAAGTATTGAATTAGATATGCCTTCAGTAAATGTTGATAAAACGCAAATATCCATCACGTTAATGTAAGATTCGATGTTACTTCTTATTCCCAGCAGTCTGAAATGATTCATAAATTGACTGTCAATTAATTTTTTCGATAAGGCGCTATCTGTTTCACTCCCTATGGCCAGGAAAGTTATATCGTCCCTGTGAGTTAAAATTAATTGTGCAGCCTCAAAATAAGTTTTGTAATCTTTATAAGTAGAAAAGGTGGCAACCATCCCAATCACAAACCTGGTATTGATTTTTAGCTCTTTGCGGATAATCTCTTCCTTTATTAAATTATTAGTTCTTTGAAAATTGAAGCCATTGTAAATTAGAGAACTTTTATTTATAGGTGCTTTATAAGCTGTTAATCCTGCTTTTGAATTTCCAATGATGATGTTTGAAAAAGGAAATGTGAGTTTCGCGCGAAGCCAGTATTTATTAAAAATATTACATTTTGTGGGGGTATCAATGACCATTCCATTGATCAAATTTATTTTCAATAGTTTACATGCAGGTACAGAATAAATCGCTGTCATACTATCCCAGCAATGTACCATATCAGGCTTGTATTTTTTACAAATGTTATAAAATTTATGAAAAAGAAATAAATCCTTTTTCTTTTTTCTTATTAGGTAATGAATTTTGGTATTTAGACTTAAAATTTCCTCATAATGAACTTCTTTACTCATTAATACGATTTCAAAATCAATGTCGGATGAGAGTTTAAGTGCTTTTAGAAGCTCAGTAAATCGCCGTTCTTTACCGCCTGCCCTTAAACTACTTATGAAGAAAAGTACTTTCATTTCTCTTCCTTTTTAAACAACCCGTTTATGATTTCGTTTATCTCGCAAATTTTTTTGGAATTTAAAACATGATGGTTTTCAACGTAAGATTTTGCTCTTATAGCGAATTCTTCAGAGGTACTATTATTTTTCATCATCTCTATTAACTCATCTAAATTTCCATGAGCGACCTTACCTAATTTTTCTTTTTCAATGACACATGGGTCAAAGTATAATGAAAATACAGGAATTCCACTGGCCCAGGCTTCAATAAAAATATTAGGAAATCCTTCCATGGGGGAAGTAGAAATTAGTGCCTTTGAGTTTGCAATTTCCTGTATTGTCTCGGAATGACTCAGTCGTCCCGATAGAGTTACATTTTTAATTTTTTTTAATTCTTCATAATATAAGCGTGCTGTCCTGTCTCTGGGTTGACCAATAACCTTATATGAAAGTGATGGGGTTTTTTTTATCAGATTGAAAAGATCAACAAATCCTTTACGTTTATCAAGACTACCAACATAAATGAAATAATTTGAAGTTTGTATTTGTGTTGCTAAACTTTTGGTAGGCTCAATTATGTTGAAAAAGACTACAGACCTAATATTTTTTTTTGATAGGATATCCTTTTGCCTTTGATGTTGTACCAAAACCAGATCAGCATTCCTAAGTAAATAAGGATAAACGATTTCTATAAGAGAACCACTGAAAAAGGACCATAAAGTAGCCGGAGAAACTAATAATTGAAATTTCAATCTTGAGGCAAAGTTCATTGCGTCAAGATCGGAAGCTAACCCAAGTACGAATTTAGCTTTAACCTTTCGGGCAGCCCGAAAAGCCAGAATATGCCGAAAGTCGCGGATACGGCAATAATAAACATCTGCTTTTTGCTTTTTTAAAGCGCGATATAGTTGGGGTAAGCGGTGTGTGAAGGTTCGAATCATTCGAATACCATCATTCCATCCCTTTATTTTGAAAATTTTTATGCCGTCGGTAGTTACAAAATCTTCACTGGCCCCATAGTCTATAATTACAACTTCATGACCTCCTTTTGCCAAAGCGATTGCCAGCAATGCCATTTGCAATTCTCCTCCTCCGCCAGTATTACCAGTTATTGCCTTAGCAATGTTACCCCAAAAACATATCTTCATATTTTAAAACCTTTTGCTGCTTCTGTCAAGGAAACAGATACTATATTCTTTTTATGTAATAATTTGAATAATTCCTCCAACAAGTCATACAATTTCTCAATGGAATCCTTATCAGTTCTATATATAGAACACCCCGGCATTAGCTCACTTGAATGAAACATCATTACGATATAGGGTAATTTTATACGTATTGCTTCATTTATCAATTCATCAAAAGTGTTAATATCTGTTGAAAGATAGGGTCTAAGCCATAATGGTTGGTTGTAAAAGAATATTTTTCTTAATAATCTGAGAAATAAACTGTGATCTACATTTCTGAAATAATACCTTGCTATTGAGTCATTCCTGTTTAGAGGAAATTTTGTAGGTAAAATAGTTACAGGAATTTCGAGGAGGGATCCATTAGTGAAGTTATACATATAGGGGAGAGGCGGGTTATCTATGAAATCAGGGCCTCCTTTCCCCGTAGGAAGACCCCTATTGAGTTTCCAACTTACATAAGGGGTAACCGATGAATCAACAAGATAAGAGTTCTCTGTAAGTACCCTGGCCACTGCTTCATTAAATCCATACCTTCCGGAACGAAAGGATGTGGGTCGCTTACCAAACGAAATCTCAATTTGATTGGTAAGATTTTTTATCTTTTCTGTTAATAGATCTGTTGTGAGCTCACTGGCAAATGCATGGTTACTATCATTATACCTGTAACCTTCTTTATCCAGAAATGGGGGTGTTGTCCATGAATGTAAATGAGCTCCTATTTCAGCCTTCTCTCTTACTATATAATCTGTAAGAATTTCTTTTGCAAACGGATCTTCACAAACTTCTGAGGTAACAAGATAGGTGGGTTTTATCTGGTAGCTATTACATAATTCCTGAAAACGGGGAATAAATTTAAGGTTTTCAACTGTTAGTGCTCGGCCATGGTCCCACTGGTTGTCTCCCTCAGTGTCAATTGTGATGATGAATTTCATTTTCTATTAAAAAATCTTAATTGTTTTGGAATACACTGTGTAAATAATCCGAAATGATAGAATTAAAGTCAGATGCTAAAAAGGAATATGTATATATTACCAATGGGCATTATCCTCAATATCTTTTTCTATCCGTTAATGGACAACTTTATTTAAATAAGTGGAAAATGTTTTGGCACCTCGGTAATTAAGGTGCATCAAATCAGCAAAATCCGAATCAGGCAAAGCCATTCTTGAATAGTCTAAAAAAGAGGCATTTGAAAAAATATTTTTGTTTGCCTGAATAAAATTTGACAAATTATATTTTTTCATTAGCCAATTTATATTCTTTTGAGTAATTTCTTTTTTACAATAATCTGAGATAAAATATTGTCACACTGCCCGCCAAATAAAGACTCCGGATAATAATGAATCAGACATAAAGAATGATCTTATGAAGGGTTGTTTTGTTTCAACCATTCTTCAAAGAAGATTAAAGACCATATTTTTGAACTAAAATCATTTTGCTTATTCTGGTTTTTTAGAATTATTTTTTTAATATAATTCTTATCGAGGAAAGAAGATATAAAAGGATTTGCAGAAAGTAAAGTGTCATTTACATATTGTTTCAAATCATCTTTAAACCAAAATTCTAAAGGAACACCGAAACCCTGTTTTGGGTGATTCAAAATATTTTTTGGGAGATAGGGTGTCATCGCTTTTTTTAATATATATTTCTGTCCCGTTTTATGAAATTTTAAATCCCAGGGAATCCGAAAGCTTAATTCAGCAAATTTATGATCCAGTAACGGAACTCTTACTTCAAGCGAGTTAATCATGCTGGCCCTATCAACTTTTGTCAGAATAGAATCCACCATATAAGTTTGCAAATCCACATTCTGCATATTTGTTACAAAATCATAATCAGGATGTTCTTTTAAAATACCTTCTTTATATATTTCTGAAGCCTTTGCCGAATCAATAATACCATAGTTGAGAAGTAATTTTTTCCTTTCTGATTTTAGCCATAGGTTGTCATAAGCACTCATTAATCTTCTGTTTTTAGAAAGAAAATAAGTGGCGTTTTTACCTTTTGCCTTTTGAGGTAGTATTCTATGGGCATTGCCCCAAATTAATTTATTTAATAATGGCGAATTAAAGCTTAAAGGATTCGAATGAAGTTTTTTCAACCATTTATAGATTTCGTAACCTGCAAAAAGTTCATCTCCTCCATCACCGGACAGAGCTACGGTTACATTCTCCCTTGCAATTTTTGATACATAATAGGTGGGAATTGCTGATGAATCTGCGAAAGGTTCATCATAAGCTCTTACCAGTTTTGGTAATAGATCCATGGATTCAGGTTCTACAATTTGTTCATAATGGTCGCAACCATACTTTTTTGCTACTTCACGTGCGTATTCCAGTTCATTATATTTTTGTTCTTTAAACCCAATCGAAAATGTTTTTATGGGTTTGTTAGAATTTATTGCCATCATGGCAACTACAGAACTTGAATCAATTCCTCCGCTTAAAAATGCTCCCAGAGGTACATCGGAGACCATGTGTAATTTAACTGATTCTGATAGAGCATCTTCAATTTCTTCTGCCCATTGATCTTCAGTCCTGGAATAATCTGGCTCGAAAAGTATTTCCCAATATTTTTTTATTTCTACAGATACTTTGTCTTTGAATGATAAGGTCAAATAATGGGCCGGCTGAAGTTTTTTTATTTCTTTATATATAGATAAGTTGCTGGTTATGTAGCTAAAAGCAAAATAAGAATCTAATGCATCATTTGATAAAGTTCTATCAATATTTTCGCACTTTAATAGGGACTTTATTTCTGACCCAAAAACAAATTTTTCGCTATCTAGGTAGTAATAAAAGGGTTTGATACCAAAACGATCCCTCGCACAGAAAAGTTGTTTGTTATCGTTGTCCCAAATAGCAAAGGCAAACATACCACGTAAATGTTCAAGGCAATTAACCCCGTATTCTTCATAAAGGGTTAAAATAACTTCTGTATCTGTTTTTGTTTTAAAGGTGTATCCTTTTTGTTTCAACATATCGCGCAACTCCATGAAGTTGTAAATCTCTCCATTAAAAACAATCCATTTGCTACCACTCTCATTAGAAAGTGGTTGATGTCCGGTATTGAGATCAATTATACTCAGGCGCCTGAACCCTAAGCCGATATTTTTATTAATATAAAAACCTTCGTCATCAGGCCCCCGATGACAAATTGTATCTGTCATTTTTTTTAATTCTGAGGAGTCAATATTTTTTTCCTTGTTTAGATATATTTTACCAGTTATCCCACACATAGATAAGTCTTAATAATTGTATTTGTTTGATGATTCAGATTCTTTAAATTTCAATATACAGGTATAATATTTGTATTGAATATTATATTGAGATATTATTCTGTATCTTTTTTGGAAGAAAATATCTTATTTTTCAAGACACTCCCTTTCTTTTGATAACGCTCTATTTTATGTTTGCCATACTTAAGAAATTTGAACACTTTATAATAAACCGGATTTAAAATGAAATTCATTCTTTTTGGATAAAAATTAAAATTTCCTGAAAATCCTTTTTTGAAACGATTAATATAAAATGTTTGGTCTTTTTCATCTGCCAAATGATTATAACCCCATAAATCGAAAGTTGACTTGCCGGTTGCTTTGCAAAACTTCATTGCCTCAAAAAGTCCTAAATGCAATATTGGAATATCCTTTCTTTCCGGATCGGTGGCGCCCTTTAAATATCTGGCCGAATTCCCCTGATAAATAATAATTACTCCTCCAACTAAAGTATCTCCGTCAAAAATGTATTCAATGAACCCTTTATCATTTTTATTAATAAAATCGTTTACCCTATTGAATGAATGGATGATGTGTTCTTTATCATAAGGTAATTTTCTGAATTCCATCATTTTAATATACAATGCGATAAAGGATTCAAGGCTGTCACATTCTTTCTGAATGGTTGTTTTTAATCCTGATTTTAAATCGGCACGCTTAATTGCGCTTTTATGCCCTTTGGAAAAGGAACGTAATATGTCAGCTTCTTGTCTCGTAAGATCAACAGAAATCGATGACCATAAATTTTCCGGTTTAAAATTGTACTTTACTTTAAAATCTTTGATGATAGTATATTCAAGTAGCTCAGTTTGATCACTTATATTGATACCTAATTGCAGTGAAAAAAAAATAAACTTGTGTGATGAGAAATAGTTATGGAGAAATAGTAAAGCGTTTTTTAGAATTTCGAAATCGCTAAATGCCGGACCAAAATTAATTTTTGCTACTTTGAAGGGACCTTTTGATAATATTATATTAGCAAAGCAGGTGACATTTTTTTTATCATCGGTACTGAAAAAAAAGGTTTGAGGATACCCGTCTATTTTAGCATTCCAGTCAGGATGTTGTTCAATACAATAAAAAGGCAGCGAATCAAGAAAATTAACTACACTATTATACTCATCTTTATCTAATTTATCTTTTACATTAAAATCCATGCTGCTTATTTATTATTCTCTGATTAAATATTTTGGTGACTAATTTTTTTTCCTTTTGCAGTGGATTTACCTATAACAACATTGCATAAATTGTAACCTTTGACAACTTCTTACAACAGGACAAAAGAAATTATTTAGGAATAGTTCGGCTTATTGTTTTTTTGCAAAACTTGAGGAACGAATATACTTTGTAGTTAAATGGCCTTAATATGAAATTTATTCTTTTTGGGAAAAAAGTAAAGTACCCTGAAAATCCTTTTTTGAATTCGTTAATTGAATAAACCTGATCATTTTTATTCGCGAAATGATTGTAACCCCATAAATCTAAAGTCAAGTAACCGTTGGCCTTGCATTGTTTTATTGCTTCGAAAAGCCCTATATGCGATATCGGAATATCTCTTCTTTCAGGGTCAGTTGCTCCTTTAAAAACTCTTGCAGTATTACCCTGATGAACGATAATTAAACCTCCAACTAAGTTTTCTCCGTCAAATATATACACTATAAACCCCTTATTATTGTTATAAATAAATGAATTGATATTATTAAATAGATGTGTAATATACTTTTCTGTATATGGGAGTTCCTTAAACTTAGACATTTTTACAAATAATTTAATAAACAAATGGAGGTAACCTTCATTGTTTTCAATTTTAGTCTTTAAGTTATTTTTTTTTAAAGAATCTTTTATCCTTCTTCGGTGCCCATTCGAAAAGGATTTTAATATTTCAGCTTCAGGCCTTGTAATATCTATGCAAATCGAAGACCATAAATTTTCCGGTTTAAAATTGTTGTTGACTTTAAAATTTTTATTGATAATATATTCAAGTAGCTCAGTTTGGTCACTTATATTGATACCTAATTGCAGTGAAAAAAAAATAAACTTGTGTGATGAGAAATAGTTATGGAGAAATAGTAAAGCGTTTTTTAGAGTTTCGAAATCGCTAAATGCCGGACCAAAATTAATTTTTGCCACTTTGAAGGGGCCTTTTGATAATATTATATTAGCAAAGCAGGTAACATTTTTTTTATCATCGGTACTGAAAAAAAAGGTTTGAGGATACCCGTCTATTTTAGCGTCCCAGTCAGGATGTTGTTCAATACAATAATAGTGTAGCGAATCAAGAAAATTAATTACACTATTATATTCGGATAGTTCTAAATTATCCTTTATAATAAAATCCATAGAGTTCGTTGTTTAAGTTATGAATTGCTGCCGGATACCGTGAAATATTTACAACAAGACATGTTCTGGCTAAAGTATTGTTAACCACAGTTACTTTATTATGGTTGATTTTTTGATAAAAAAGGCCGTATGGAATAAAAATAAATGATTCTGCAATAATTAAGGAAGCGGTAAACGGTATTTCAGTATTTTTAAGACTTGAAAATAATGGTAAATGCTTTCTAAAGTGTTTCAATAAAGTCAATCATTCTTTTTGCCTGGTAGTTATAATTAAAAACCGTTTTGGTCAATTCTTTTCCTTTTAAGCCAATTTCTCTGGCATGTGGATAATTCTCAAGAACAAAATCTAATTTGCCGGCAAATGCTTCTGCATTGTCGGGCTCAGAAATAAAAGCGTTCTTGTTATCTTTAAGATAAGTAGAAATTTCTCCTACTTCGGTTACAACGATAGGCACACCCGTAGCAAGATACTCTGTTAGCTTTGAGGGAAACCCTGCATCTGCCTGAAGGCTTCTCGGGCGTGCGAGCACAAGTATTTTGGCATTGGCCAAATATAAAGGGACTTTCTCTCTTGATATTTGCCCCAGAAAAAATATCCTTTTTTCTAATTTTAACGTAGTTACAAGGGTTTTAATTAAAATTTCATCTTTTTCTAAATCATCTTTCCCAATTAGCACTAAATTAATATCCGGATATTTTTCGGCTATTCTACTAAAACTTTCGATTAAAATATTTACACCATCTTTTTTTTGAGTAAGGGTTCCGCAATAAGCTATATATTTAAAGGGAAATGGTGAATCATGTGAAATTTCAAATCGTTCGGTATCAACCGTACTTGGAACGAGAAATAATTTTTTCTGATTAACGCCTATTTTTTCGTAAAAATCTATCAAATATTGAGATATACAATTAATTCCATTATATAATTTTGACTCTATATATACTCTGGACTTTCCTGCAATTTTTTTAAAATATGAATCCTGATAATCCTTCAAGGGATGCTCACTACATTCTAAAATAACTTTCGATTTGATGATTTTAGATAAAAATGAACTGAACACCTGAAATTGTAACAAAGTGGAATAGCTGATGATTGCGGTCACTTTATCTTTCCTGTTTATTTCTTTTACGAGTTGTATCGCCCTAAAGTGTTTTTTCAGCTTTAACCATCTCCTCACTAAAAAGTATTTATTTCTTTCTTGTTGCCCAAAAGGATGATAATAATAAATTCCATTAGTAATTCCATCGCCCGAAGTATTATACGCACTTTCGAAACAAATAACATGGGTATTTACACCGTTTTCTATAAATCCCTTCGCATACGTGTAAACCCTGTTGGTCGCAGCATTTCCGTCGGGAAATGTAAAAAGATCACCAAATATTATAATTGACATTCTTAATTTTTATCCTGATGACCTTGCCCAAAAAATTATTTATTTTTCTTTTCAAATGACTTATCATTTTACCCCGTTCCATAAATTACTCAATTTGGTATTCCCCATTATCAACTTTACCACCCTCCATGAAGTGTCTTCAATTTGATAATCTTCCGGAATACTTTTTATTTTTCGTTCTTCTTTTTCGTTTACAGAGAGGGAGATTGAATTAAGGATGATATCAGGATCAAAGCCGGTGAGTATAATGGATCCTGTATCCTGAGCTTCGGGCCTTTCCATAGATTGTCTCAATGAGATCGCAGAGAAGCCTAAGATGGAAGATTCTTCACTAATGGTTCCACTGTCTGATAAAGTGCACAATGCATTCTGTTGTAAATGCACATAATCAAGAAACCCAAAAGGTTTCAAAAAATGTATGTTTTTATGTACGTTTTTATTACCTGACATTTCAATTCGCTTACGTGTGCGTGGATGGGTGCTTACGATAACCGGCAAGTTGTAGTTCATGGCCAGTTCTTCCAACACGATCAGTATTTTTTTTAAATTTTCCGGATTATCTACATTTTCCTCTCTATGGGTAGAAATCAAAAAATACTTGTCCTTTTCAAGTTTAAGTTCTGTAAGGATTTTGGATTCTTCAATTTTCGATTTGTAATAATTCAGTACTTCCTTCATCGGCGACCCTGTGAGATAAATTCGTCTGTGCGGCAAGCCTTCGCTAATCAAATGTCTTCTTGCATGTTCGGTATAAACAAGATTGAAATCTGCAATGTGGTCTATAATTCTCCGATTGGTTTCTTCCGGAACATTGAAATCATAACTCCGGTTTCCTGCTTCCATGTGAAAAACAGGGATGTGCATTCTTTTGGCCATATAAGCAGAGAGGCAGGAGTTGGTATCCCCCAGGACCAATAAGCCATCAGGTTTTTCCAATTTGAGTATTTCTTCTGTTTTACGGAGAATATCACCTACAGAAGCGCCCAGCGAAGAAGTATCTATTTCTAAAAAATGATTGGGTTTACGTAGTCCCAGATCTTTCCAGAAAACTTCATTTAATTCATAGTCATAGTTTTGCCCGGTATGCACAATGATTTGATTGACATATTTATCCAGAAGAGCCATTGTACGTGACAACCTTATGATTTCAGGCCGGGTACCTACAACAGTGATTATTTTTAATTTTGTATTTGTCATTATTTAGAATAGAGATTTTAGTTTGATACTTTTTCGAAAAAGGTATCCGGATCATCAGGGTTATAAAACTCATTGATCCAAAAGAGGGTTAGAAGATCTTCTGTACCGGTATTGGTGATATTGTGGGTGTACCAAACGGGCATATCAACAAATGAAGGAGTCTCTCCATCAAGGTCGAAGTGAAGTACTTCCTTTGTTCCGATTTTCCGTAATTCAATAGCTGCTTTGCCGCTTATTACTGCAAATCTTTCAATTTTACGGGTATGAAAATGGTCGCCACGAGTAATTCCGGAATGTGTAGTTGAAAACGAAAACTGACCGCCGATCTCTGCTTTCACTGTTTCTACAAAACTTCCTCTGTTATCGGTATTCTTTTTTAGCAGAACAGGGAAACGGGCTGAATGGTCAATATAAGAACGAAAGGTATTGAATAAATTGAGTTCGAAACGGCTGTGGATCTTCGGGAAAATGATTTTCTCAAAGTATTCTTTTTTGTATCCTTCCAGTAACTGCAAAATATTAGAAACTTTTGATTCTGCAGTGAAAGGGATTGAATACTCCGGGGCTACTTGTTTATCTTTAATAATCTGCCAAATCTTCTCTGTTAATTCATCAATATAGATTAATCTAAGTGAGCCATCCACATCAATTTTGGGTATTTCATTGTGAGTTAGCTGGTGTGAAAAAGTCGCAATCACTGAATTGTAGTAAGGATTGCCAAAAGGGCCAAAGACATTTGGAATTATCATGCCTGTAAAAATTGCTTTGTGTTTTTCAGCCCATTTTATAAAAAGATTCCTTCCTTCTTTCTTTGATTTTCCATAGATATTATCTCTTTCTTCCTGAGTTGATGAGGAGAAAATAACATGTGGGTGTACGTTTTCAGACTCCATAGCCTGAATAAGTTGTTGGACTAAACCAATATTGGTTTCATAAATGGCCTGAGGATCTTTATGACGATTCATCGCAGCGAGGTGAATAATTACATCACATTGCTTTACAAAATTCTGTAGTTTACCCTGGTCCTTAAAAAAATCCTTTTCAAAGGCAATACGTGCTACCCCTTCCTGTAATCCGAGGTAATTAAAAAGATGGGTTCCGACGAATCCGCCCTGTCCAGTGATTCCGATTCTAAGCATATTGATTTAGTAAAATTTTGTTGTTTGGTTTATTTTGACCCGTACTCAAGAAATGCTCGAATTTTATTTCTAGTGAAGTATAGGGTTCAGTTAAAGCTGGCAAGGGACAAACTTGTGAATTTTTTAAAGACAGCCTGTAGTAAAATCCGATGGAAGCGTTTTTTCTTTTGCAATTCAGCAATTAGAATTGACATACCATTAATTATTTCGTAGAGATAATTCACTATCTGCCGACCAGGCAGGTTTGTGCTCTTAGTGTCCTTAGTGGTTCAAATGATTTTTCTTTTGCTTTGCAAAAGTTTTTTTACCACAAAGTCACTAAGAACACAAAGGAAAACGCTTCGCATTTTTATAATAAATCAATGAGTTTTTCAAACTAAAGATTCACGATTTTACCCCTTAAGCAGTATGAAAATGAGAACTCTTGAAAAAATCTTACTGATTTTAAAATGGGGTATTTTTTATAGTACTCCAATCAACCCATTTGGATGAAGGCTGACGATAATCATCAGCTTTAGAATCTTTTAAGTCCATACTTGAAAGCACCAGAAGTGTGGAGTTTGGACTGGTTGCTTTTATCCCTGTATAACTTCCTCCAGGGACACGAAGAAAGTTCTTATTCTCTTCAGTGAGTTGAAAAAAATCGGGCTTTTCGTCGTCTGAAGGCGTTTCAAAACTAGTGGGGTTTACGACAGCAATGGTGAAGGTGCCACTGATTACATAAAAAGCTTTTTCTTCTTTTTTGTGTCCCTGCCAGGCTCTTACGACTTCAATATCATTGTGAGTAATCAGATAAAAGCGACGGTAATACCCGGGATCTTCTTCATTAACGTATCGGAGTATTCCCCTTGAGTCGGTGTAGATGCCGCCTTCTATTAAAGTAGCTTTCATTAGCATTAGAGGTTTAGGTCTTTTCGAATAATATCAAGCTTAAGTAGAAGTTGTTTGGTTCCCTCCAGATCAAGCCTTGTTGTATTATGTGAATGGTAATCTTCTACTTTTGAAATATCTTTTCCTTCCGAAAAGAATCGTTCGTAATTCAAATCGCGGGTATCGGCAGGTATTCTGTAGAAGTTGCCCATGTCTTCTGCCTTTATCATATCTTCTCTGTTTACAAGTACTTCATATACTTTTTCACCATGCCTGGTTCCAATTATTTTTATAGGATTATTGGCATTGTACAATTCTTTAATCGCTTGCGCGAGTATTGCAATAGTAGTGGCGGGCGCTTTTTGTACAAAGAGGTCTCCTTGTGTTCCATTTTGAAATGCAAATAATACCAGTTCTACCGCATCTTCCAATGTCATCATAAAGCGTGTCATAGTAGGATCGGTAATAGTTAATGGTTTGCCCTTTTTTATCTGATCAATGAATAATGGAATTACCGAGCCTCTTGAGGCCATTACGTTTCCGTATCTGGTTCCGCAGAAAGTGGTTCCACTTCCATTAAGATTCCGGCTCTTTGCCACCATCACTTTTTCGCTAAGTGCTTTAGACATTCCCATGGCATTAATAGGATAAACGGCTTTGTCGGTACTCAGAACGATTACATTTTTTACTCCGTTTTCGACGGCACTATCGAGCACATTTTCGCAGCCCATAATATTGGTTCGTACTGCTTCAATAGGGAAAAATTCACAAGAGGGAACCTGTTTTAAAGCGGCTGCCTGAAATACATAATCCACGTCATGCATGGCTGCATCCACACTTCGTTTATCACGGGTGTCGCCGATATAGTATTTTATTTTGCTGTTTTGGTATAGCTGGCGCATATCGTCCTGTTTCTTTTCATCGCGGCTGAAGATGCGGATTTCCTTTATCTCCGTATTTAAAAAACGGTTTAAAACTGCATTACCAAAAGATCCGGTACCTCCGGTAATGAGGAGGATTTTGTTGTCGAAAATGTTATTCATCTTTGTTATATATTTTTATTAGGTGTTAAAATTTTTTAAGTAGGTAGAATATATTAGTAGATGAATCTAAAAGATACCTTACTTTTTAATGTCTTTATTTCCCTCCAATTGTTTACTGTAGAATGAAAGAGTTTGTTTTGCAATATGAGGCCATGAAAATTCTCCCGCGGTATATTTCTTTTTAATATTCTCTGCCATCTCATTTCTTAAATTAGTGTCTGATAGCAGGGATTCAATGGATGCAGCCAGAGAAGAAGCACTTATGTTATCAACTAAAATCCCCGTTTTCTGATTATCAATTACTTCTTTTAATCCGGCAATATTACTGGCAATGATTGGTTTATTAAAAGCATATACAGTCATTGGAATACCGCTTTGTGATGCTGAAGTGTATGGAATTACTACTATATCACAATCTTCTATTAAACTTACAATTTCTTCGTTTGGGATGAATCTGTTGATAAATTCATAATTCTTAATGCCTTTAAAATCGAAGTAAGGTTTACCATCTCCGGCTACGGTAAGATGAATAGGATATTTATCTTGTAGTAATCTTACCGCGTCTATTAGTAGGTGGATGCCTTTTGAAGGAACAATCCTTCCAAAGTTGAGAATATTTATTTCTTTATTTTTAACAGGATGTAGGTTGGTATTAAAATAATGATAAGTTTCAAATAATCCGAATCGGATTAAAGCCAAAGGAGCATCTGAAATCCTCTTTGTGGAAATGGATTCTCTGAATTCTATAAACCTATTCTTTGAGATATTGGAGTGAAAAATGACAGGAGTAGCGTTTTTAATTAACCATTTTAACGGTAGCAAATCAAGAGGATCGCTTTCTCCGTCATGTGAGGTCACTTCATGTAAAGTTTGAATAATTTTTCTTTTCGGAATAAAAAAATACAGAAATAACCAAAATCTTCTTGAAGAATGAATAATATGGATCAGATCATATTTTTTTTTCTTTAGATGCCTTGCAAATTTGTAGGCAGAATACAAATCCTTTAAAAATAGCCTGTCGTAGCGCCCATCCGGTATTATAAAATTTTTTAACTGTGTTCCGGATAAATATTGGCACAGCTTTTTTCCGAGAGTTTCCTTAGTGATATTAGCATCAACGAACCCATTGGGCTGAGGATTTTTCAAAAAATCGAAAACGTAGGTGTTCTGGCCACTTTGTGGTAATAAACAGTACAAATCAATCTCAACACCTTCCCGAGCCAGGTACTTGGCAAGCGGAATCGTTGACTCCATTAGGTAAAAAGACAAAATAGCGACCTTCATGAGATTGAAAAAAAATTAGTAAATATCGTATTGAGGTGATAAATAGATTTTAAAAATGACTCCTAAATATTATAGTCCCGGAAGAAGATAAATGTCTGAAGAAAAAAGTGACTTGTTTTTGTCTAAGATCGGAAATTGATTTTCAGATCATCTGATTTATACAAAGTTCAAAGAATGATTAGCCTTATGAAATACCGGTACTTTTTTTTCTTTAAATCCTATTAAACAGGAAAGAAGGGCAAAATACCATAAACCAGTAGGTAAACCATGACCAGACATAAAAGTCCATGAGACGAAACTTTCCACTATCTGAGAAAAAATATAAATAAAAAGGAACAGCGCCAGATAGGAAAGAATGCCATCTGATCTCATAAAGAATCTGAAAGTATAAATTAAAGAAAAAATATAGAGTAAGA
>JBDTGA010000093.1:0-28910 GCA_039937655.1 Ginsengibacter sp. | reverse complement strand
GATTTAGAGCAGTTGGAAAGATCTATTAAAGATACAACAATATTAATAACGATTATGGCAGCAAACAATGAAATAGGAACAATTGAACCAATAGAAGAAATAGCAGAAATAGCAAAAGCAAAGGATGTGGTTTCTTTGGCATGCTTTGCATAATTTAATCCGATGCAAATAATCTTTGAGGGTTTATAAACCGGACAACCTAACCTTTGGTTGCTATCCACTACCGGCAATTTATTTTCGGCTACAATTCTCTTTAATTGATTGACCCCATCATTGGCAAAAAAATCTTCATCATAATCTTTTATAAATGAGGATACATCATACCACTTTTCATTTTTAATAATTCCCGGTTTCTCTTTTCCGAGGGTTCCAAAGCGTATTAATTTCATAATTTTATTATTTTAATTTTTATTTAATTTCCATTTGAATAATGGTATCCATATCATTCAACACTATACCATCAAGGTTTACCGTAATACCCTCTCTCTTTTGTTTGAATTTTATTTTCTGATCGGTGCCCATCAATTGACAACTTTTAATTTTCCCTTTAATTCCTTCAATGAGAAGAGAAGGTTGCTTTGGATCTTTCAGAATATGTACATATACCTTTTTATTTTTTGCAGTTACTACTCCCCAATCTTGTGGCAGCATAATATTTCCACGAGTTCCGTAAATACTTTCACCGTATTGCCGCATCCATTTGCCTAACTCCTTTAAAGTGTCCACAAACTCACTCTGAATTTCTCCATTTGGCATTGGCCCTACATTCAATAGAAAATTTGCATTGCGCCCGGCATCATTTACAAGATAATGGATCAATGTATTCACGGATTTATAATGGTCATCTTTGATATTAAACCCCCATGAGCCATTCATGGTTTCACAAGTTTCCAACGGCAATTGATCAGATGCCTTTTGAAAACTCAATCCCGATTTATTTTGCCCCGGAAGATCTTTTTCAAACATCTGAAAATCTTCTCCGGGTAACGGTGTAAGGTGATGATTATTTCCAATCAAACATTGAGGTTGTAGTTTATGAATGAGGGCATAAATTTCTGGTAAATGCCAGTCAACCTTCGGAGTCCTGTCTTTTGCTCCTTCAGGTGCCGTTTGATCCCAATACCCATCGAACCATATACCGTCAATCTTTCCATAATTAGTAAGCAATTCCGTCAATTGGTCCTTCATAAATTTTATATAATTATTCCAGTCACCATGTACCGTGCGTCCTGTACCTTGTCCTGTTCTTCCTGTCCACCATGAATAATCATCTCTGCGCCAATCCAACAAAGAATAGTATAAAAAAAGTTTGATCCCCTGCTGATGGCATTCATCGGCTATCATCTTCACCACATCCTTTTTATAGGGCGTATTCATGATATTGAAATCAGAATATTTGGTATCCCACATACTGAAACCATCATGATGACGCGTAATCAACGTAATATATTTCATACCGGCATCCTTCGCCATACTCACCCACTTGTGTGCATCAAACTGAGTAGGGTTAAAAAAATTCATTAGTCTTGAATAATCCTTTACCGGGATATTTTCATTATTCATTACCCATTCTGCATCACCCAAAACGCTAAACACCCCCCAATGAATGAACAGTCCAAATTTTGCATCCTGAAACTCACTTCGGGCGGTAATATTTTCCGGAGTGGGAGAATATGTTTGTGCACTACTGTTAGCAGGAGCTATCATAGTAAATAAACCTACCTGCACGGCAGCCACGCAAATAAAAAGATGCTTCATTTTAAAAATTATGTGTTCAATTTTAAAAATCCTCCATCAATAGGATAATCAGTCCCTGTAATAAAAGAGGCTTCATCACTGCACAAATATAAGGCCAATGCAGCTATCTCGTCAGGCTTTGCCATTCTCCCGATCGGCTGCGTCTTTGATAATTTCTCAAACATTTCTTTTTCATTGCCGGGATAATTTTTCTGTAAAAATCCATCTACAAAAGGAGTGTGTACTCTTGCCGGAGAAATCGAATTGCACCGGATATTTTCGCCGATATAATCTTTAGCTACTGATAAAGTCATCGCTGCCACTGCACCTTTAGCCATTGAATAGGCAAACCTATCCGGAAGTCCCACCCAACAAGCAATTGATGCCATATTCACAATTACCCCTCCCCCATTCTTTTTCAGTAAAGGAATCGAAGCAAACAAACAATTATACACTCCTTTCACATTTACATTAACGATTCTGTCAAAATCTTCTTCACTGGTAGTGTCTGCTTTTCCTACGTGAGCAATGCCTGCATTATTCACCAAAATATCATGTACACCAATCGCTTCAAAAGTTTTAATTACTTCTTTTTGATTGGCCACATTACATGCGTGAGAAAAGACTCTACCACCATTTGCTTTAATTTCATCAACGGATGATTTTGCGCTTTCCTGAGTCAGTTCAATGATATGCACTTCAGCACCCTGCTTTGCAAATAAAACTGCGATTGCTTTACCAATTCCGCTTCCCGCGCCGGTTATAACTGCTTTTTTATTTTTTAAAGAGAACATTTGGTTTATTAGTTTATTGGGTTATTGGTTTCAATTTTCCATTTTTAATTTTCCACTTTCAATTATCAAAGGCTCACACCTCTTTTCCATGGAATAAAATCATCCTGATTTAACAGAACTGCTTTAGGTATCACTTCTCCGCTTGCTGCTTTAATGCAATATTCCAGAATTTCTTCGCCCATTTGTTCGATTGTTTTTTCTCCTTCAATCACCGCACCTGTATCTATATCAATAATATCATGCATCCTTTTTGCCAATTTTGAATTGGTAGCTACTTTTATGGTAGGGCAAACAGGATTTCCCGTTGGTGTTCCCAACCCTGTTGTAAACAAAATCAAGGTTGCCCCAGCTGCAGCTTTTCCGGTGGTAGCTTCCACATCATTACCTGGTGTACACACTAAACTCAAACCAGCTTTGGTAGCGGGTTCTGTATAATCCAATACATCCACCACAGGAGAAGTACCTCCTTTTTTGGCAGCGCCGGCAGATTTAATTGCATCAGTTATCAAACCATCTTTTATATTTCCGGGAGATGGATTCATATAAAATCCTGAGCCAACACGATGTGCCTGCGCATCATACGTCTGCATGAGATGAATAAATTTATCCGCAGTCTTTTCATCCACGCAACGATCTATAATATTTTGTTCTACGCCACACAATTCAGGAAATTCTGCCAATAGTACTTTTGCGCCCAATCCAACCAGAAGATCTGCTGTATATCCCACTGATGGATTTGCAGAAATTCCACTAAAACCATCACTGCCACCACATTTTACGCCGACAACTAATTTATTTAATGGCGCAGGTTTTCTTTCCTGCTTATTTACTTCTATTAAATTTTTAAAAGTTTCTCTTATCGCGAGTGATATTAATTTTTCTTCATTTTGTATTTGCTGCTGCTGATAAATTAAAAATGGTTTATCAAAATTCGGATTAATTCTTTTGACATCTTCTTTTAAATCATTTACCTGTAGATGCTGGCATCCCAGGCTTAAAACAGTTACTCCAGCTACATTTGGATGATCCGCATACGCCACCAGCAATTTCCCCAATACCTCAGAATCCTGCCTTATTCCACCACATCCTCCCTGGTGATTCAGGAACTTTATTCCATCAATATTTTTAAAAACCCGGTTTCCTGTTGAATTAGCAGTAAGCGTAAGATCAAATCTTTCTAAGTCTTGTTTTTCTTCGTAAGCATTTACTAAATCGCGGGTAAACGATTTGTATTTGTCTGTAACACCATACCCCAATTCATTCTGAAGTGCCTCCCTGATTACATCCATATTTCTGTTCTCGCAAAAAACAGTAGGAATAAATATCCAATAATTCGCAGTTCCTACCCTACCATCAGTTCTATGATAGCCATTGAAAGTTCTATTAATAAATTTACTTACATCGGGCGCATGCCAATCCGGTTTCATACTCCTGTAAGAATAAGGCTGTGCCGCATGTTTCACATTTTCTACCGAAACACGGCTTCCTTTCTCCACATCTGTCTGTGTCTTTCCTACCAATACTCCATACATGAAAATTTCTTCGCCCGCTTTCATATCATTTTCGAAAAATTTATGTTTTGCCGGAATAGTTTCTTTCAATAAATATTCGGTTCCATTCCATTGCAACGAATCATTTTTTTTAAGATCGGTTAAAGCAACGATTACATTATCTTTTGGGTGTATTTTTAAAATCCTTTTATTCACTTTTTTTATATTTTTTTTATGCCTCACCTCTGCTTTCCATGAAAGAGATAGATACAGTTGAGATCCAACCTCCCTATCTTATCGGAATACGTTCCATTCAATGTAGAAGGACATGCTCTATCAGAGGTCCCTTCAGAATTTCCGATTCTCATCGCGATAGCTTACCGGGACAATTTTCAATTTGCAATTCTATAACCTCTCCATCCGTACCATGCTACCACTATAAAACATACCAATGGTATAGCATACGCATAATTAATAGCATATTCATCTGTCACAAAACCCATTGCATACGGAACCAGGGCACCTCCCACAACTGACATAATAATAAAAGAAGAAGCCTTTTTGGTATGATGCCCCACATCTTTCAATCCCAAAGCAAAAATTGTAGGGAACATAATGGATTCAAAAAAGAAAATAGCCATTAGCGAATACACAGAGACCATATTATAGTTCCCGATAACTATCATACAAAGAAAAATGTTGATAATTGCATAAATAAATAATAACTTGTTGGGTGCAATGATTTTCATCAAAGCCGTACCCACAAAGCGCCCTACAGTAAATAATATCATACCAATTCCCAGCAAATAGGCTGCTCTGGTATTATCAATTCCATTTCCGGGTGCAGTGCAATAATTAATGAACAATGCGGCAACACCCACCTGTGCTGCCACATAAAAAAACTGTGCAATAATACCTCCGGTAAAATTGCTGTGGCCAAACAGCGGCTTCTCATCCAATATCTCAGAAGAAACCAATTTGCTTTCTTTTATTTCAGGAAGATGTGTACGAAAGAAAAGAGCTGCAATCACCAGCACAATTCCTCCGATAATGAGATAGACCATTTTTACCGAATCCAGATTCCCGGAAACATTTTTATCTCCAAAGAATAAATTAGCGCCGATAACAGGCCCGATGAAAGAACCCACTCCATTAAAACACTGAGCAAGGTTCAAACGAAATTCTGATGTCTCAGGACTACCAAGCACAGTAACATAAGGATTGGCTGCAGTCTCAAGGCAGGCGAGCCCGGATGCTAAAATAAATAATGCTACCAGAAAGAAATTAAAATTGGCTTGCTGTGATGCAGGATAAAATAAAAAAGCGCCGAAAGCATACAATAACAATCCAAGAATAATACCTTTTTTATATCCAAATCTATTCATAAACAATCCCGCAGGTAAGGCGATTAAAAAATACGCGCCAAAATAGGCAGCCTGCAATAAAGTAGATCTTCTGGTGGTAATATTCAAGGCTTCCTGAAAATGTTTATTCAATACATCGAGAAGGCCATAGGCCATTCCCCAAAGGAAAAATAAACTCGTCACCAGAATCAGCGGGAATAAGTAATTGTTTTTACTTCCCTCTTGAGATTCAGTAACAGTCACGTTTTGTGGGGATAAGGCCATAAAGATTTTTTATAAAAATTAAAGTTCAAAGATTTTATTCATCAACTGCCATTTTTCTCCGCGCTTTGCGTGAGGAATTTCTTGTTGGTATTTCCACATCAGTGTTTCCCATTCCTGCACTTTTGGATTGGCATTATCCATCTCACTTTTTCTTTCAAAAGAAAAACTTTCGTCCGTTTCCATTATCATAAAAAGATGATTAAACACGCGATAAATTTCCATGCGGGTAATTCCTGAATCTTTAATAGAATCTATAATTTCGGGCCATACCGCCCGGTGGTATTGTTCGTATTCAGCAATCAGAGTTTCATCATCTTTAAGATCGAGTGCAAAACAATATCTCATATTTTACTTTTTATATATTTGTTACTTTTCATTTCCACGATGGTTTAGCCTTCAAATCCAGTACAAATTAAACCATTGAAAAGGATTTATAATCTGCTAAATTACCATTCTCTTACATTATATTATCTTTATCAAGGTAAAAAACTATGAGAATCATTCAAACAGAGATAAGCCCCGGCATTAACAGTTATCTTTCTCTTATCGAGAGAGACGATGCATTTTTCAAAGCGCCGTTCCATTTTCATCCCGAAATGGAACTGGTGTATATTACTGAGAGCTACGGTAAAAGGATTATAGGCGATCGTATTGAGACTTTTGCAGAAGGGGATATGGTTTTTATTGGCAGCAACCTTCCTCATGTTTGGATCAATGATGAGATTTTTCACAAAGACCTCACTCACCTTAAAGCAAAAGCTATCGTACTTTATCTCAATAAACATATTTTCAGCGAAGGATTTTATGATATGAAAGAATCTCTTAAAATCAATGATTTTTTTCAAAACGCTGAAAAAGGAATTCGTATCATTGGGCAAACAAAAGAGATCGTAGCTGAAAAATTGAAAAGCCTGTTAAAGAAAACCGGTTTTGAAAAGGTGCTTGGACTGTTTGAGATCCTGTACATCCTTTCCCAATCCAAAGACATTAGTTTTATCACCAGTCACGGATATATTGCCCAACTCAAACATTCTGAAACCGACCGCTTATCAGAAGTGTATAAACACGTGCAAAAACATTTTAAAGACGACATCAACCTACATACTATCGCCACTATTTCCAACCTCACTCCACAATCATTTTGCAGGTTATTCAAAAAGAGGACCGGTAAAAATTTTGTAGAATACCTTAATGAGGTACGTATCGCCGCGGCCTGTAAATACTTATTGGATACTGATTGGAGCATTTCGGAGATCGGGTATAGTTGTGGTTATAAAACGGTCTCCAATTTCAATAAACTTTTTAAAACCATTATGGGAAACAGCCCCAAAATATATCGGGCAAATGCAAAATGAACAAATGACTTGTCCATTAATAGCAGCATAATTAAGCTACAGTAGCCAGCTGTAAGTCTTAGCCACTATATAAACCACCGTTTGCTTTTCAGCGAAAGTATATTACCCATTCTGCTACTATTTTAGTCCTCTTAAAAAATCTATTCCAGAAAGTTATCCAAATCTCTTTTTTGTTTTTTTGTCGGTCTTCCTTGTTTGCTTTTTCTTTTCCCAGTATTAAACACAAAAGCGGTTGATTGTTTTTTTTCTACAGTTTCCTCCGGTGACAAATCAATGTAATATTTCACAGCCTCTTCGTGCCCGAGCCGGTTATGCAATAAAGAAACTACGGTAATTACCCACTTCTTATGTTCGGTTTTTATTTCATAATGGTCGTTAATCGCCACTGTTTTAGCGGCTTTTACATTGATCCCGTTGCATTTTACCTTTCCGTTATTACATGCATCCGCAGCAAGGCTCCTCGTTTTAAATATTCTGATAGCCCACAGGTATTTATCAATTCTTAATTTTTCTTTCTCAGCCATCACCAAATTTATTTCATTTATACAAAAAATAAGAGACTATTAAAAGTGTTTCTGTATTTTTAGCACACAAAAAACAACTAATATGAATTACAGGCCCGTAAGAATTGTTTTCCTCATTATCTTCTCTGTCTGCACACTTACTTCCTTCTCGCAGTTCAGGCCTAAAGAAATAAACTGGACTCCTGATGGCAATTCCACCCTTACTATTAAAGAAGGTAATATTATAAAGACCAATCTGAAAACCAACAGCGAAACAATTGTTGTAAAGAAAGAACAGTTGATTCCTTCAGGAGCCTCAAGTCCATTGATGTTTAATATTTACAGTTTCTCACAGGATAATAAGATGCTGCTGATTTTCACAAACACAGTAAAAGTATGGCGCTATCGCACAAGGGGTGATTATTGGTTACTGAATCTGAATACCAGCCAATTGACCCAACTCGGAAAAACACTCCCTCCTCAATCATTGATGTTTGCGAAAATTTCGCCCGATGGGAAACAAGCCGCTTATGTAAGTGAACACAATCTATATACAGAAGACCTTTCTACTCATGCAATAAAAGCACTAACGGTTGACGGCACACGAAAATTTATTAACGGAACTTTCGACTGGGTGTATGAAGAAGAATTCGGATGTAGAGATGGGTTCAGGTGGAGCCCCGACAGCAAAAAAATTGCATTCTGGCAAGTGGATGCCACAAAAATCCGCGACTACTATATGCTGAATACAACCGATTCAGTTTACTCGAGAGTGATTCCTGTGGAATATCCAAAAGTAGGATGGCCTCCGTCCCCGGTAAAAATAGGCGTAGTTACGGTAAATAATGACAATATTAAATGGATGGATGTTCCCGGAGATCCACAGGAACATTATATTCCCAGAATGGAATGGGCAGATAATTCAACCCAGGTCGTGTTACAACAGTTAAACAGGAAGCAAAACGAAAGCAAGCTTTTCTATTGCGATGTAAATACCGGTACTGTCAATAATTTTTATACTGAAGACGATAAGGCATTCATTGATATTAAATCGAGATGGAATGATGATGACCCTACCGGATGGGATTGGTTAAACGGAGGAAAAGACTTTTTATGGGTAAGTGAGAAAGACGGATGGCGACATATATTTTTAATAAGCCGGGATGGCAAAGAATCTCTGGTTACCAAAGGCAATTATGATATTGATAATATTAAATGTATTGACGATAAAAACGGGTATGTGTATTTTATGGCATCGCCGAATAGTGCTACTCAGCTTTATTTGTATCGTACCAAACTTAATGGTAAAGGAAAGCTGGAACCCCTGTCACCCTCAAATTTAGCAGGTACACATGATTACAATATTTCTCCCGAAGCAAAATATGCCTTACACTCTTTTTCCAATTATAAAACATATCCGGCATCTGAATGGATCACATTACCTGACGGGAAACCTCTGAATGAAGAAAAAAGTATCGCAAAAAGTTTAAAAGTAAATGAGAACAGTAATGTGCATTATTTTAAAGTGACTACCGATGATAATATCACCTTAGATGGCTGGATGGTATCTCCTGACAATTTTGATTCTACTAAAAAATATCCGGTAGTATTTTATGTATATGGCGAACCAGCTGCTTCTACCGTTGGTGATATGTTTGGCGCGCAGTTTAATTTTTTATACGGCGGCGATATAAGCAAAGACGGTTACTTCCAGGTATCTGTTGACAACCGCGGCACTCCATCGTTACGGGGTGCAGCATGGCGCAAATCTATTTACGGACAAATAGGAAGATTGAACATTCGTGATCAGGCAATGGCCGCAAAAAAGATACTGGAAAAGCCTTATTTCGACAAAGACCGTGTAGCAGTTTGGGGATGGAGTGGTGGTGGATCTTCTACCCTCAACCTTATGTTTCAACATCCTGAAATATATAAAACCGGTATTGCCATTGCGGCGGTTACCAATCTTTTATTCTACGATAATATTTACGAAGAAAGATACATGGGATTGCCACAGGATGATATGGACAACTATGTATTAGGCTCTCCGATTCATTATGCAAAAAATCTGCAGGGAAATTTATTATACATCCATGGTACCGGCGACGATAATGTGCAATATGATAATGCGGAAGCATTGGTCAACGAATTGATAAAATACAACAAAACATTTCAGTTTATGCCTTTTCCTAATCGTACCCATTCAATATCAGAAGGAGAAGGAACCCGTAATTTTTTATCAGCACTTTACACAGATTATCTAAGGAAAAATTGCCCTCCGGGAGCAAAGGACCAATAAATTAAAAAGCTCACAGATCATAAAAACATGTGGGGTTTAATTTTTTTTCAAAATTGCTAAAACTTTAAGTCTGCACAAGAAATTGATATGAACTTATATTTTTCATATTATTCTTTTATCATTATCTTTCTAAGATGAGGTACTGCTGCCATTCCTGATACATCACGATAGCTAATTAATTGTACATCGCCGGGATGATTGAAACGGTATCTTTTACCGGTAATACTTCCCGTAACAGAGAGGCCACTTTTTCCGGTATATTCAAAATTTACATCAGGCCACATCTTCGTTGACGATCCTTCCATGACTACATTGCCACTTAATGGTTGAGCAATGGTATTTCTTTTTTTGCCACAGTTACACATAACTTTTGTTTTTTAATCTTCTTCGTAATCAGGTTTGCCGGCAATAGGTTTTACGCCAGATGTCGTAAGCTGTTCGAGCAGACACGCTGCACCGGATAGTGCCAGCCAATACAAAATTTTTTCCCACCACCCATTCCCCAGCCACCATCCAAAAGGAATGGCTGTCCAGACGCTTACGCAATAAAAGCAGTCGAGCAAGCTCCCGAAGAAACCTGCCCCCGCTGCTTTTCTAATGCGATACATCACACCCCACGGGCCATCTTCTTTAGCGATTAAATGGGTTACCCGCCAAAGAGCAAGCGTTACCAATATAAAATTCATTCACCCTATTTTTTAATTATATAGAATGCACCTGAAGCAGGGTTAGGCCCTTCAATACCTTTGTTATAGCCATTCGTAGATCGTCTTGATGCATTGAGACCATAACTGAATACACCAAACTCCTCTGTTGCTTTTAGCCATCCGCCTTCTGTAGCATCCGGCTTTAACAATATTTCTACCATACCTGTAGTGCCAAAATCTTCAATGGTACCAGTATAACCCGGACAACTTCCGGTATCAGTATTTGAGGCCTTAGAACCATTGACTAATATTCCCGAAGTATTCGGATTTTCAGGTAATGTAGGGCTTATGATATCTAATTTAATAGCTGAAGGACATTTACTAAAAGTCAATTGATATTCATTCACAAAACCATAAGGATCATTAGTTTTAAATTGAATACTCAACGGGGTGTTTAGTTCTGCTGCAGCCATTTTATATAAACCACAAGGTATTTTCTCAATTGGATTTACAAAATCAATTATGCCAAATCCGAAGTCAATACGTTGATTGCTGATATATAATGCGATCAGGTCCGTAGCGTCTGCAATTAGTTTTCCATTACTGTCCCAGCCATCAACTCTGAAATAAATAACACCCGGTAAATGAGAATTGCTTGCCGTATCCCAATCATAAATATTTGTGTTGAGTTGCATATATCTGTCGAGGTGGCTGGCTTCCCAATCAATACCATCTACATTTACTTCCGTTTGAATGTCAATATAGGCGGGTACAGCTACTTCAGGATTTCCATTTCCATTTATGGCAAGGTTGGTGGGGAAGGGGCCTACCAGATCTCCGTTATAATTGGGCAAATTTCTCTTTGAAAATTTAGGATGCAGATACGTCTCTTTCACAAATTCCCAATTGGATGTGCCGGCTCTTTTATACCTTATTGTATAATAACGAATTATAGGGTCGGTCTTTTTGCGCTGAACATTAAACATGCAACCAAACATATCTATGATTCCTGACCAGCAGCCACAGTCCACAGAAAATAAGGCCTGCGAATTATGAACAGTAACTTTTCCATCGGAACGCAAATGATTATTATATCCGTTCCTGTCAATATTTGCAGGCATTGTACTTGCTGTCGTATTCTGATTGCCTCCTACAAAAACATTACCGAGACTCCCTATTAAGTTACCATTAAAACAGATGGAAGATGCTGGTACTTTACTTGCAGGTAAGCACAAATCTATCCTCTTGAAAGAAGGAACATTAAAATACGGGGAACTTTCAAACAGAGTAGTAAAGAAAGGAGCTAACTGGTTAATTTTAATAATTACATCCGGTAAGATTTGTAAATCAGGATTTTCACCGCTTGCAATATCCTGTGTTACTTCATCGGCAAGCTCAGAGAGACTTTGACGGAAACGGAAAATATAATTTCCAAACATATCTGTGGTAGTACTTCCCAATGCTGTGCGATTGCCTGAGCCTGTATATGGGCCTCCGGCAAGTTCCGCAGAAGTACGATCGTATTCTTCAAAATTCAATGTTATATTATTTGCCGGATCAGTTGTGCATAAAAATCTCATTGAATCTTTAATAGTTCCCAATGCCACTTTATCATACAAGAATCGCTGGCTCATTTCAGCATTCGCCCCAGACATTACAGCAGTCCTTGAAAAGGAAAGATCAGAAGCTGCTGCATTTCCTTTAACAGATTTAGCAGATGATTTCAATGAAATATCTGGTTGAGCAATCCCTCTTTTATAAATGTTGGCAAGCTTTGGAGGTAATTGCTCCTCGTCCTGCAAATTGATCATTAAAGGAATGAAATCGGATGCAGGATTCGGCGGATTGGGATTCACAGGAATCCGTTCCGGATATAATTTTCGAATAATCTCTTTAAGTTTGGATATTTTTAAAGCTTCCATTAAACCCGAATAAGTATCTATCACTACCCACCTCTTAATGCATGGATTAAAAATACAACCTGAATAGCGCGTTACATTCCCATAAATCAAGAAATCACTTTCGCTAAACACTGAGCCGCAGGTGAGAATCAAATCATTGAAATCAGTATCGGCACCCGCATCATTAGATTCAATATCAAACTTTGCTACATTACCTGTCATTACAGGAAACTTTAAACGGGCATCAGATAACTGGAATCCGGTACCATCGTCATTTTGAATGGCAATAGTCCAATGGTCTCCAATTACATTTACTTCTGGTGTAGTCGTGACACCACTATATATTCCATTGCCGCTACTGGCTCCTGCAATGATAAAACGCTGGGGGAAAGCAGCAGACTTTGATTTTACGGCAACCGTCCAGTTGCCTTGCATTGTTATAAGCATAATTGATAAAATTTAAAGGTTAAACGTTTTTGAATTTTCTGAACAACTCAGCCTGTATGTAAAAAAAAGAATAGAGATCAAAAATAATTAATCACTAATCACCGGTGCAGGTGAGCAACACCTGTATTCCTGCGATTTCTCCAACAAGTCTATTTGTTTACGTAGCAAATCATTTTCTAATTGCATTCTTTCTTTCACTAATGGTTCGCATACGTCGCAATCATCCAGGCAACTTTTCACAATAATACCAGGAGTAGGTAATGATAATTCTGATTCAAATTCAATCTGCTGTCTGGTCTCATTGGTTACTTTACCAGTCTTGTCTATCAGGTTTTTTGCAATGAGTTCTTCATCCACCTGCTTTAAAGCCTTCTGACGTATTACGCCATCAATAGGAGTCCCAGAATTTGAATCAGAAATAAAAGAGGTTCCACGATTTAAGATATTTGGTGAAGCTGCCGCAGAGAAAGAGGCAAATTGAAGGCCCGGACTATTAGCATTGAAATTACCTACAGCAGCCAATTCTGTTGCTTTTTTTATAGTAACCGTAGCAGGAATATCCTGCGGTACCAATGCAATTGGAATTTTTTTATCAGAAGCCTGAAGCACCCCTCCAATGGGGGCATTATCGTCAAGTACCCTTCTTTCAATTGAGACCAACTCAAATTTTATTTTTTGCTTTTTATTGATTCTGTAAAACATATAAGTAACCGCATGGCATTTGTTGTAGTTAGAGAACTCTCTTGATGAGGCTTCAAAATGCTCTTCAGAAGTACCTTCAATGTTAGTGCGGCTACTTACTTCGCCTATAGAAACAGAGTGGGCTTTGTGGGTAGCGCTGGCAGCCTGCATTGCTGAACTTTGGACATGCGATTTTTGTTCATTGAGATAATCGGATACAGAATGGCTGTTGTGGCTCCCACCCGCTTTGGTGCTGGTACTTGCACTCAGACTGAGTGGGTTGATACTTCCACCTGCATCTCCATGAAAATCCCACTTACTATCCGAAGAATTTTCTGCTTGTCCCGATTGAGCCGCTGAAGCATCGGCCATATATTTTTGAACTGCAGTCATATAATATTGCTCTTCAGAAATTTGCTCGCTGCGGTAACTTAGTTTTGTTTCACTGTCATACGTGAAACGACTACGCCTGTCCGTAGTACTTAATTTCACTTTTTCTCCGGGAAGCAAAGTGGTACTGAACACAGGGTCTCCAAGGGTTAACCCGAGTGTACACCGTGAAAATTTGAATCGAAGAATAACTTCTACCATTACTCTTCTGTTAGACGCAGCAGAAACGGCAGTGGGATAAGTAAGTACCCTACTGAAGTTGACCACATCGCAATGATTATCTTTGATCAATTCCGGACAACATGGAATTAATAATTCTTGAGATTTTTGCTCGTTTGCCATGACTCTTCTAGAATTTTATGGTTAAGAAATAGGAGAATTATTTTAATTGACGGACACACTATTCCCTTTCGGGTTTTCACCCGCTTTTTTGATTTGCATATAAAAGCCTTGGTAAGATTGAAAGATATACTCTCAAGTGAAGTGTATGTAGCCAGAGAAGAGAAAAGCAACTAAAAGAGCAGATTCAAACTACGTCAATACTTACTTTTTTGATAGGTTCCCTTCCTGATATTTCCTTCCAATTAAAACATATACCAAAAGGTGTTTTAATCTATTTATCAGATTTTTAACTGAATCTCTTTTGAAATCCCTTTTTAGTTTTATGATCTACGCATGCCAAACTAAAAAGCTAATTGCTAAACCGTAACACAAGCTAACAGGTGTTTTTTAAAAATAAAAGCAACAATGAGTAAGTGGCTGTGATGGATTATTATTCGGTATTGAGGATAGTGTTATCTCAATCAAAAGAACAAAAAAATTGGTTACAGAGTTAGCATTTCCTGCCAATGTCAAGAACCTATGAACATTAAAAAGAAGGTTAAGAATTCAACGAGTTTGTAATTATGTTTCAAGTCTGCAAGTAAATTGTCAACGCTGTTATATCTATTAAAATATAATCCACACTAATCTTTGTCAAACTCTTGGTAAGTAAGTTCCAAGGAAAGTTTTTGAAATTCGGATTCGAAATCGTTTCGATATAATTTAATCTGTTTCAACCCTTTTAAAAATATCGTCAAATTCAAATTTATTTTCTATAGCCCTGATATTCTAACCGATACGTCTGCCCAAAATTAAAAAAGCTCAGTCAAATAAAAGGCCAAAACAATTTTTTAAATCAGAAATTAATTTCTTGTAGCCGTTCATAAAAAAAAGTCAATTTCATTTCCTTTTGAACAATATCCAACGTGGTAACACGCAACCTATGCGTTTCCGAATATATGAACATCTAAGAATCTTTTATATCAACCATTTACTTACTCATCTTTAAAAAGTTTACTTCCTTTTGCAAAATAGAAATTGATATCATCTCGACTTTGTAAATACAGCTTCCTTGCCATACTGGTTTTCTAAAAAATTCACTTACTCATACATCCCTTTCAAAGTTTCTTTCAGTTCCTGTACCGCAGCTGAATTATCTGAATCTGTATCGGCAAATAATGTTTGTGCATCATCATCATTGCCATAAAAGGATGCATTTGCTTTTGCATCAATTGCAATAGCAGAACCTCCGAGGCTGATGCCTGCAAATAATCCTTTACTGCTTGAATAAGAATACACTTCCGCTTCCAGTTTATAGTCGGTACTGGCTGAAGAACTGCGGCCTACCGGCCCGGCCGTAACTGATACATCACCTCCCAATGTAAAGCTCCCTTTACCAATATTCTGCAGCGTCTCACGATTCTTGAAAATCAAAACAAGATCTATTGACTGCACTCCTATCTGAAACCCCACGCTGCCGCCAGTGATGGTCACAAAAACAGGATTGCTCCAGGTGCCATCCTCCAATTTCACCATAGCAATTCCTTTTCCTCTTTTACCTGCCAGAACAAAACCGGCATTGATCAATCTGGGTACCACAATTATTCCCTGCGTTACTTTCAAAAGTTCCTGCGGAATATTTTCTTTCATCTCACTGAAGTCTTTCAATACTTTGGCACTCTGTTCAATCTTTTCTTCCTGCTTATCCTGGCATTTCGCTGATGTGAAAAATAAGCATCCGGAAATAATCAGAAAAGTGATGGTTATTGTTTTTATAATTTTCATAATTAGGTTTTAAAAATTCTACGATAATCTTTCCTCGTTTGACACAACATTAATGCCCTTTACTCATTAATGTAAACACAGTTGCTTTTTTATATTTTCTTTATGAGATCAAGCCTATTTATAAAAAAGATTCAGCCCCTTCTTTTAATCCTATCAATTTAGTCATCAAGCCCTCTGATACTTTATCATCTACCCTTATCAAGGATGATTTTTTGATGGCTCATTTCTTTGTGCATACTGCGGCCTTTTTTAATTAATAGGCCGGATTATAATATGAAGGACAAATTACCAGTAAAAAAAGGGCATAAAAAAAGCCGCCTCAAAATGAGACAGCTTTTTAAAGCGATTTATTGATTGATCTCTTATTACAAACTATGATTCCGAATTAGCAGCGCCCGAATCGGCAGGAGCTTCTTTGGATTCTACAGGAGCAGGAGCCTGTTTAGGTTCTGATTTTCTCACATAAGCAGGACGGCTTGCCGCTCTGTCTTTTTTATGTGTTTCCTGACGTTTTGCAAATTCCGCATCATGATCGCTGCTCCATTTGGTAAATTTTTCCATTGCTGCTGCTTCATCAAACAGGCCAAGAGTTACACCGCGTAATAAATGTTTCAGGTAAAGAACACCTTTAAAACTTAAAATACGACGAACAGTATCGGTTGGTTGTGCACCTTTGTGCAGCCATTCCAATGCTTTCTGGCGATCAACCTGAATAGTTGCCGGAACAGTCAAAGGATTGTAAGAACCGAGCTTCTGGATAAATTTCCCATCACGGGGACTACGGGAATCTGCAACTACAATAAAGTAGAATGGTCTCTTCTTGGAGCCATGCCGTTGCAATCTCATTTTTACAGCCATAAAAAATAGAAATTTTTTTGGGTTTTATTAAATTTGGTTTCTAAAAGGACAGCGAAGATAGTATGTGTACACCAAAAATACAAACCGTTTATAAAAGTTTCTCGAAAAAGAATCAACTTTACCAATCCTATAAAATTCATTTCCTCTTGATTTTCAAGCCCCTCTTATCGTTTGGCCGAACCGGTAACCCGCCCCATAGGCATCTTATTCATCATTTTCATCATACCTTTCATCTGTTCAAATTGCTTGATAAACTGGTTCAGTTCTGCAATATCTTTTCCACTTCCTTTGGCAATACGTTGTTTGCGGCTGGGATTTATTACATCGGGATTACGACGCTCTTCCTGTGTCATTGAATTGATCATGGCCTCGATACCCTTAAAAGCATCATCATTAATATCCACATCTTTTATCTGTTTTCCCACTCCCGGAATCATCCCCATTAAATCCTTGAGATTACCCATCTTCTTAATTTGCTGAAGTTGGGTTTTAAAGTCTTCAAAGTCAAATTGATTTTTTCTGATCCTCTTTTCCAGCCTGGCAGCCTGTACTTCATCAAATTGTTCCTGAGCTTTTTCAACTAAACTCACAATATCTCCCATTCCTAATATTCGCTGCGCCATACGTTCGGGATAGAATACATCCAGGGTTTCCATCTTTTCACCACTGCTCACAAACTTAATAGGCTTATTAACTGTATATTTAATTGAGATCGCCGCACCACCGCGGGTATCACCATCTAATTTAGTAAGCACCACCCCGGTATAGTCCAGTCGCTGATTGAAAGCCGCTGCTGTATTGACTGCATCCTGGCCGGTCATACTATCTACCACAAACAATATTTCTTTTGGGTTCACCGCCTTTTTAACATTCGCAACTTCGGTCATCATTACCTCATCAATTGCCAAACGGCCGGCGGTATCTATGATTACTACATTTTTATTTTTTGCTTTTGCTTCCTTCACAGCGTTCTCCACAATCGCTACCACATCCTTATTTTCAGGTTCACTATAAACTTCTACATTGATCTGCCCTCCAAGAACTTGCAATTGTTCAATGGCAGCAGGGCGATATACGTCGCCGGCAACCAATAAAGGTGATTTACCTTTTTTAGTTTTCAGATAATTAGCGAGTTTACCACTAAAGGTGGTTTTACCACTACCCTGTAATCCGGCAATCAGAATGATCGCAGGATTCCCCGAAAGGTCAAGGCTCGTTTCTGCCCCACCCATCAACTCAGTCAATTCATCTTTTACAATCTTAACCATCAATTGCCCCGGGCTGACGGCATTGATTACTTTTTCGCCGGTGGCCTTTTCTTTTATGGTATCCGTAAACTCTTTGGCAATCTTATAGTTCACATCCGCATCAACCAGTGCACGGCGAATGTCTTTTACAGTAGAAGCAATATTCAATTCTGTAATTCTCCCATGCCCTTTGAGATTTTTAAACGCGGTATCCAACCGGTCACTTAACGATTCAAACATATTATTAAAATTGAAATAAAAAAAAGTGAACATCTAAAATATTCACTTTAGTAAAATGCAAATTTAAGAAATCCTGAACTGAATATAAAAATCAGTTCATGCGGATAATAGTTGCCACTTTCATGTACTCACTATAAGTTCAATATAATTTCACTCTAATCTCTGTTGACACAAGAGAATAATCAGAAAGAGATAAATCAGAAGAACCCATTACTATTCACCCTCTTTTACAAAAACCCGGTGATACATGCCTGACAAAATGAAAAGGAGCATCCATTTCGGAATGCCCCTTTTTTCTTTTTATACTTTTTCCTATTTAAAATCTGCTTCTGTTAAACCGCTGTCTATTTTGGCATCAGTAACTTTCAAAGGAATACTTACAGATGAGATAATGGTTTGTGAATAAGGCACCATAATCCCGTTTACTGCCCTATAATCGGAGTAAGTAGTGGAAGACGACCCCGCACCTGAAGATACCGACTTCTTTATCCTAAATCCGGTCGTTACGTCAAAATATTCTTTTACCAGATCTGCAGAGCCTGAAGAAATACTTACCTCATAAGCATCTTTGCCATCCACATTGGTCATCATTGGCGATAAAGTTAACTGGTAACCTGCATTTGAAAATTGTAATTCTTCAAATGGCATTGCCTGCTCTTTGATAAGTTTTTTTGTAGCTGCATCTACATGCTGTTGCTGGCCCATTGCCATAATGCTCACGCTATCACCGTTAACCAATACTTTCTGCATTACCGTATTGGATGTGGTTAAAGAAATAATAGTAAGCGTGTGATCGGGAGATTTATATTTATAACTCAGTTCTATCCCTTGCCCCTGAACATTTCCTGTTGCCGTGTAAGAATAGTCTTTAATTGATTTTATCCTATCTACTCCACCTACGGATTTCAAATAATTATCAATCACATTGGAAGCTGACATACCGGTGGGTACCGGTTTCAAAGGAACTCCTGTAAAAGTATTATTGGACGGATCAATATCAGGGTAATCATGATTAGCATCTATCGTAACTTTTTTAATGACAGAGGTAGATGGATAATGAAAAGTCCATTCACCACCTCTTTGCCAAATTTCAACCGGAAGCATGATCGAATCAGTTTTCCCATTTTCCTGCTCTATTTCCATAGGTACAGGCAATACCATCTGATCATTATTCACAATAGTGATCAAAGCGCCTTTTGCAGGATTATTATCCACGTATTTTATATCCTTTACTCCCTGGTCCAGTTTTGAATTGGTAAAGAACCAGCCTCTCCAGAAATAAGAAAGATCTTCACCGCTTACATTCTCCATCGTTCTGAAAAAATCCCATGGTGTCGGATGTTTAAAAGCCCAACGGTCAATATAAATTCTGAAGGCAGAATCAAAACGTTCTTTACCGAGAATCTGATAACGCAATATATTTAAACCGTCACTTGGTTTTTCATACGCTGCAATCCCTAAAAAGCTTTGTTGTGTTACATCCGGAATGGTCATGATTGCATCTGCATCTTCTTTAAACATATAGGAAGGCGAACTTTGAACATCATTTTTTTCATCGAATTCTCCGTGGTTAAACACTTTCGTATCTACCCCATTGATGAAAGTATTAAAGCCTTCATCCATCCATGGAAATTTGCGTTCGTTAGACCCAACGATCATTGGAAACCAGTTGTGACCAAATTCATGATTGGTAACATTCCACAAATCGGGGCCGCTGCTTTTCCAGGAGCAGAAAACAATACCGGGATATTCCATTCCTCCCACAATACCTGCAACGTTGGTAGCAGACGGATACGTAAACCTGTACCATTCTTTTGAGTACAACTCAATGGCACCTTTTACAAATTCTGTGGATCTTTTCCAGGCCTGATCCTTTGCGCTTTCAATGGGATATACCGACTGGGCTAACGCCTTTTTACCACCCGGCAAATTAATTCTTGCGGCATCCCAAATAAATGCTTTGGAGGCAGCCCAGGCTACATCACGTGTTTCATTACATACAAAATGCCAGGTAAGATCCGGTTTATTAGGATGATAAGAAGTACCATTCAAATCATCAGCACTTACGATCGTAACCGTTTTGTCGCTTGCCTTAGCCTGTCTGAGACGGCTCATAACAGTTGGCGTTAAACATTCGGAAGGATTTTTTAATTCACCCGATCCTACCACAATCAAATCGGAAGGAGCCGTAATCGTATAATCAATATTACCGTATTCAAGATAGAATTCACCGGCACCGAGATAAGGTAAAGTATTCCATCCTTCAATGTCATCATACACACACATCCTGGGATACCATTGTGCGATTTCATACACCCAGCCATTTTTGGTATTCACTCTTCCCATGCGGTCGGTTCCGTATTTAGGAACTGAAAAAGCATAATTAATTTTAAGTTGAACGGTCCCTGTTTTTGCCTTCAAAGGTTGAGGGAGCCAAACCTGCATACGGGTATCAGAAACATTGTATTTGGCTTTGGTAGTTTTTCCATTCATTACAATATCAACAGAATTTAATTCATTGCCATCAGTAAATTCTTTGTTGGCCCAACGGCCACCGGTGACTAAACTTGTTGACTGAGCACGGCTGTCTTCTCTGTAAATATTTTGATCCAATTGAAGCCATAAAAACTTTAAGGGATCCGGGCTATTATTTTTATATGTGATCACCACAGAACCTTTTACTTTTTTTGCAGTGGTATCCAGCGAAACCACAATTCTATAATCAACCCGGTTTTGCCAATAGGATGGCCCCGGCTGGCCGCTTGCACTCCGGTATTCATTTCCATTCGAAGGATAAAAAAAAGGAGCAAATGCTTTGTGTTGGTCATAATGAGAGTCACTGTCTGACTGAGAAAAAACAGTTCCTCCTGTGATAAACATTAAAAATGTAACGATTAATATTTTTTTCATGGTATAGTTTAAAGGAGTGAAAGTAATATATTCTAATAAAGAATACATTAATGTCCGACTAAGTCAATGAAAACCACGCAAGTATTGACCTCACCCCCTCTCCGAAGGAGAAGGGCCGTGTAACTTAATGCCAGTAAGCATTTCATCATAATCCGTGATTTCCAGTCGGACAATAGTGAAAAAAATAGTAAGAATCTGTTTTAACAAGCCTCTTTATTTCAATTTAATTTCCGCCAATACAGGAAAATGATCAGATGGAAATTTATAATGAAATGTAACACTTAATATTGCCCATCTTTTACAGAAAAAAATATACAACTTGCCTGTACGATATAAGTAAATTCCAAATCAATATTCATCATTCAATGCAAATACAGGCTTTCTATACATCCACTGCCCTCCGGTAAAGTCAGGGAAGTCAACAGTTTGATTTCCCAATTCAATAGATTGCTCGCTCAGCGGAGTAATGGCGCTCCATGCCGCTGCATCATACACATCCATCGGTGTAGGTGTTTTTCTTTTTATAGACTCTACAAAAGCATGGATCACAAAAAAATCCATTCCACCATGCCCGGCTCCTTTGGTTTCTTTACTCCATCTTGCCCACAGCGGATGATCATATTTATCAAACCAGTCTTTTTCATTATCCCACTGATCATGACTCTTAGATTTTCCCTGGATATAGACACTGTTGTTCACATCCATCCACAGCCCTTCGGTACCCTGTACACGAAAACCAAGTGAGTAAGGCCGTGGTAAATTGGTATCATGTTGCAATAAAATCGTTTCTCCATTCGCACAATTAATAGAAGTAGTAATCACATCGCCCGCCTTAAATTTCACTTTTGCATTCGGATGGCTTTCACCGCCCACTTTTACAATATGGTTGTGCAATCCTCTTGCCTTGGAAGAAAAAGAACAAAGAGAAACAAAACGATTTCCATAATTGATATCTATATATTGTGCAATAGGCCCGATGCCATGTGTAGGATACAGATCGCCATTGCGATGTACAGAGTGGTCGGTACGCCAGCGTGCTTCAGAAAAACCTTTGTCACCAAATTCAGCGCCATGGCCATACGCATGAATCCCATCATTAAATAATACTTCGCGCAGATCGTGCTGATAGCCACCCTGCAAATGAATCAACTCACCAAACAATCCCTGCCGCACCATATTTAAAACCGCCATCACATCCCTGCGGTAACAAACATTTTCCAGCATCATTACATGCCCCTTGTATTTTTCAGCGGCTTTTACCACATCCCAATGATCCTGCAAAGTGATTCCAAGAATTACTTCAGTGGCTACATATTTTATTCCTGATTCCAGGGAACTTATGATCATCGGCTTATGCCATTCCCACGGTGTAACGATAATCACACCATCCAGCTTTTCTTTCTGTACCATTTTTTGCCAGGCATAATTATCTCCTGTATAAATCTGTGGCATCTTCTTCCCGCTTTTTTCAATCATCGCTTTCGACTCTTTTAGTACACGGTCGTCCACATCACAAATGGCTACCAGTTCTACATCATCTCTTCTTAATACAAGATCGAGATGGCCTTTTCCTCTTTCGCCCACTCCTATAATGGCGAGACGAACTTTAGGCATATCTTTTCCTGAAGCAAAAATATGAGCGGAAGGAAACAACGAAAATGCAACTCCTGTGAGCGCGGTGTTTTTGATAAAATTTTTTCTGTTCATGGCTTTGTTTTAGTGTGATTATTATAAAAGGAATGAATATAAAAAGAATTAAAGACACCTGAGTGTGCAATCGTTTGTGTGAAAACACGAAGAATAAAAAAATACCAAAAAAAAACACGTTCTATTCAGCATCTTTTACACACCTGAATCCCGTATGCTCCAAACCCGTATCAGGGCTGCTTTTCATACGGCGTGCCGCACGATAGCCGCTGCAATAGGTGTCGTTGCATAGAAAACTTCCACCGCGTAAGCTTCTCTTGGGAGTATAAGGATCCATGGGATCATAGCTTTTTGCGGGGCCTTTTGGATTGACAGCCACCGAACTTCCAAAAGAGTGGTAATAATTGGCATCATACCAGTCGCTACACCATTCCCACACATTGCCGGCCATATCATACAGTCCATAACCATTGGCAGGAAAGGATTTTATGGGTGCTAATCCCACAAAACCATCTTTATCATCATTATAATAGGGAAACTTTCCACCCCATGAATTGGCTTTGGGTTTGCCTTCGCTCACCGGTTCATTACCCCATGGATAAATATCATTTTGTAAACCTCCCCGCGCAGCAAACTCCCACTCTGCTTCAGTAGGTAATCGCATACCAGCCCATTTACAATATGCCATGGCATCGTACCAGCTTACCTGTACCACAGGATAATTTTCTCTTCCTTTAATGTTACTATTGGGGCCTTCGGGATGTTTCCAATCTGCACCTTTTACCCAGCCCCACCACTGGCTGTAATCATGCAAATCAACAGGGCCGGAAGTTTGATGAAATACCAAAGAAGCTGCTACCATCACACTATCGGGTGGCCTGGGCGTACCGGGCGGAACTGTTTTTTTCATTTCTTCCCAGTCCGGTTTTTTTTCGGCGGTAGTAACATAGTGAGTTGCGTTTACAAATTTTTCAAATTGCGCATTGGTAACTTCTGTAGCATCTATCCAAAAACCGGGTACCTGTACTTTGTGTTTCGGATATTCGTCTGTGCTTGCCTGTGGGTTATCACCACCCATCATAAAAGTACCTCCTTTAATTAATACCATCCCTTTAGTGGTAGCATCTCCATTAAATGATACGGTAGAACCAGCCGATGTTGCTGCAAACCTTGACGGTACCATCATGCAGGAAGTGGAAGTATCTTTGTTACCGGCAATAGAATCAGTTTTTTTTGAATTATTATTACAGGCAAAAAAAGAAGTAACCATCAGGAAGAAAGAAATATATTTTATCAGTTTCATTGGTTATTATAACTATTTTTTTAAGGGTATTGTATATTCCTAAAACCCCATTCTCATTTCTTATCGTTTCAAAAATACTTTATTACTTTTCAAGTGCTTCCATTCTGAATGAATCCACATCCGGTGTATGATGTTCTCTCTTCATAATCTCTTCCATCTTTTTTACAATGTCAGGATGCTGTACTGATACATCCTGTTGTTCCTGAATATCATTGGTCAAATCATACAGTTGAACTCTCATATTTCCTTTTAAGATGTTCATTCTGATTCCTTTCCATTTACCAATCCGAACTGCCTGCTGGCCACCATATTGAGGAAATTCCCAATAAAGAAAATCATGTTTTTTTTGCATATTTTCTTTGCCAAGCAAAGTAGGAAGATAACTGATTCCATCTATATTTTCAGGTGTTTTTATTTTAGCCATCTCACAAGCTGTAGGCACAAAATCCCAGTTAGCGTTGATCAGGTCGCTTTTACTTCCTGCTTTTATTTTTCCCGGCCAAACTACAATCAGCGGCATCCGGATACCTCCTTCATATAAAAATCCTTTGCCCCAACCGTATTCATTTTTGAAAGGGCCATTACTGTCAAAAAATTCGCAGTCTGCACCTCCCTCGTTGGAAGAACCATTGTCACTGGAAAATATAATGATGGTATTATCATAAACACCTAGCTCTTTTAATTTTTTTATGATAGCTCCCACCTGGTTATCTAATAAAGTAATCATCGCTGCCCTCGTGGCACGCGGGTAGCGGGAGGGAACATAACCTCCACCCAAAAATGGTTTTTCATCTCCAAATTTTTTATGATAATATTCCACCAATTCTGCCGGTGCCTGCATAGATGCGTGTGGCAGTGGGCTTGGGTAATAAAGGAAAAATGGTTTTCCTTTGGTAGAATTCAAAAACCGCAACGCTGCATCCAGCATCAAATCAGGCGAATAATCCTTTTGGCTGTATATCTTATAGTTTTCGGGATCCTGTGAATCCAGATTCGCCGGAAATTTTATCTTTGGATCCTGAACTTTATTGTTGATCGGTACACGAAAAGTATTTTCCCATAAGTGTGCAGGATAATATTGATGATCCTGCCGCTGGCATAAGGAACCATAAAAATAATCGAATCCCTGATTATTCGGTTCTCCAGCTGTCATAGGTGCCCCCAATCCCCATTTTCCTACCAGAGCGGTTTTGTAACCATCCGCTTTTAATAATTTGGCAATGGTAGTCGTAGAATCCGGTATGGGTAACTGTCCTTCCAATAAAGGATTCTCCTCCATGGCTTTGAAACTTTCCACATTGCCTCTTTCTTCCCATTCATCATTACCACGGATGAAAGCCTTGCCTGAATTGATGCCTGTCATTAAACAATATCGTGAAGGTGCACATACCGGCATATCATAATGTTGGGTAAACAACATTCCTTTTTTAGCCAGTGCATCAATATTGGGAGTTTCAATTTTTGTTTGTCCGTAGCATCCAAGATCGCCATAACCCAGATCATCAGCAAAGATGTAAACGATGTTGGGCTTTTGATCCTTTGCATTTTTTGTTTGGGCAAAAGAAAATAAGGAGTAAGTGATTAATAAAAAAGTGAAAAAAGTTTTTGATTTCATTTTATATTTTTATTTCTGATACAGTAAAAAAATTAATAACTCTATTAATGTCAAATAATATTTAGTAACATTATATAGCCCTACCTTCTATACGTGTCCCGATTATTTTGGAAAACTCCCCGACAAATCGGAGCCTGCAAACATGATAATACTATAATTTAACCACCGGATTAACCGTCATTCAACAAGCCTGTATTGATTACTAATTCTATACTTACTACTTATAACAATCCTCCGTTTTCTTCAAAAGATTCTTTAGTTCCAATAATTTCTCCGGATTTTTTGAGGCAAGATTGTGCAACTCCTGTGGATCCTCTTTTAAATTATACAACTGATCTTCTTTACTATAACCACTTTCAATATTTACTCCTTGCAAAATGGCCAGACCATCGCCTGGGGTTATATATTTCCATCCATCTTTTACAATTGACAGCGCCATATTTTCTGCCTGCTCAATAATAAAATCTCTGTTGATATTCTCTTTCCCTATTAATGTCGAAAAATAATCACGGCTATCGGTAAACTCATTTTCGGGTAATTTTTCATTGAACATTTTTGCAAAAGAAGCCATCAAATCTATCTGGGTAAATAAAGCATCTGAAACAGTATGAGGTTTTACCTTATTGGCCCAATACACCATCATTGGAATCCTGGTGCCGCCTTCAAGTGCGCTGTATTTTCCTCCACGATAAATACCAGCCGGTTTGTAATCCTGTGCTACGGCAGTGTTTACAGCCTGGTCGAGATATCCATCATCCAATACCGGACCATTATCACTACTGAAGATGATCAGAGTATTATCCAGTAACCCTCTCTGCTTTAATGCTTCCAAAATCACACCAACAGAATGATCCATTTCAAGAATGGCATCTCCGCGATAACCGAGTTTGCTTTTGCCTTTAAAAATACTCGCAGGCATTCGCGGAACATGGATATCATGAATGGCATAATAAAGGAAGAAAGGTTTCTCCTCTTTTATACTTTCATCAATAAATCCAATGGCTTTTGTATTAAATGTAAATCCGAGTTCTTCATCTGTCCACTCTGCTTTTTTGCCGCCCTGCATATATCCAATACGGCCTATACCATTTACGATATGCTGATTGTGACCCTGAGTTGATTTCATCTTCAACATTTCAGGATGATCTTTGCCTAAAAGTTCTCCAGCAAAAGAATGTTGATAGCTTACGGAGATTGGATCAGAGGTATCCAAACCAATTACTGTTTGGTTTTCCATAAAAACAGTAGGTGTACGATCGGCTGTGGCAGGAAAAATAAATGAATAATCAAAACCGATCTCCCGTGGGCCCGGACTTACTTCTTTGTTCCAGTCAATTGGAAAGGTCTTGCCCAGACCGAGATGCCATTTACCAATAGCCCCGGTTAAGTAACCAGCCTGTTGAAAGACTTTAGGCAGTGTCGTGATATCTGTAGGAATGGTAAGATTTGCATTTCCGGGTAAAATATTAGTTCCCTTTTTTCGCCACGCATATCTGCCTGAAAGTATTGAAAACCTTGAGGGTGTACAGGTGGATGCCGTACAATGCGCATCAGTAAACCGTAATCCGTTTTGTGCCAGCCAGTCAATATGTGGCGTGGAAATAGCGGTGGCTCCATAACAACTTAAATCACCGTATCCCAAATCATCCGTATAAAGAATTAAGACGTTGGGCTTTTGCTGGGCTGTTACCCGTAGTACTGAAAGAAAGCCTAAGAGAATAGATAAGAGAAATGTTTTTTTCATTTTTATTTTTTTTATACGCCTGCTCTTCTTTCTTATTCAGGCGGGAATCTTATTGAACCTCTGTTGCCAGTAAACAGGTTACGCTAACTATTTAATTTTAAATGAAATCTTCCTAAAGGTATTTGATTATTAGAATAAAACATTCTATCAATCGTTTGTGTGGTTTTTCGAAATGATACTAACTCCTAAACTTTATTCATGAAATACGGTGAAGAGATAATCCCGACAGTACCGGAATGGTTAATTTATTATACTTCGTAAGCAGTTAATTCCTGAGTCTTGTGTGGATAGAAGGAACGCTTAATCCGGCTAAACCATCAGATGGAAAAATCGTTCTGTCCATCAAAGAAATTTCCTCTTCCGACAGAAAGAATTCGATCGTAAGGAAACCCCTTCCTGAAAGGGTGCAGCAGGCATTGAGCTATATGGGCTGATGTGCACTTACTTCATCAACTTTTTGTTCACTTGCCTGCGTGGCGCAGTCAGGCAGGGCAATTGGGCTGCAGTTAAAGCTGAGAATTCTCCGATGAGCTTTAATACATATTCTGTACTTTTAGTTCTTCATTGAGCCATTTAGTACACGGCTGAAAAATTATTGAATTCCATACAATCCAATGTGTAACGTAAGCGATAATTTTATGACGACACTACGAACGACATTATTTCTCTTATTCACCTTAATGCTTTTCGCTTTTTCTGCGGTTGGACAAGTCAATGATAGAAATATACAACAACAGGTTTTGGAAAAGGGAATTATTGACAGTGTATTTGTTTTTGGAAAATGGACAGAAAAAAGCCAAACAGAAACACAATTGAAATACTTAGGCAAAGTAACAACCAAGAAAGGTCAGACATTTAAAATCATGAATTCAATTTGGCTTTGGGGGCTTTCTAAAAGAGCAACCTCAAGAATCTTAATTTTCAATCTTAAAAATCAATATGTTGGAAATTATTATTTAAGTGTTACAGACCAATTGCCAACAAGTTTGAGAAATGGAAAACTCATTTTTACCAACCTAAGCAATGGCTGTGACAAAAAAGTAATTACTACTATTAATCTAAATAACGGATTTCCAAAACAAATCTTCAGAAAATGTAACGCAAAATATGGTGACACTTATAGATTTGAACCAGACTAAATTAGTTGACCAAACTACCGCTTACATTGCTTGCAGCAAGGTGCTGAAGGAATAACAATGAGCATTTGTTCGCAATTGGACTGTAGTTCCGAGCTGAAAATTCTCTATTGAGGGATAAAATAAACAATGATCCCGATAGCTGTCGGGATTTTATTATAAATCCGATAGCCTTTGGATTGATTTAAAGATATTATTGTTAAAATACTACTATTATTATATGGGGGGGTCC
>JBDTGA010000092.1:0-17234 GCA_039937655.1 Ginsengibacter sp. | reverse complement strand
GTAATCAGAAAATTAGTATCTGATAAACATTTTGATTTTGTTTTTTGCCTGAATAATGAACCAGAAGTGTCATGTCTAGAATTATAAATTCGGGCATAACCACTTAATAATTTTCTTATTCCATTAGTAAGCAGATCTATTTCTAATCCTCCTTGTTTTTTAAAATTTAAAACTCTTTCATCTGTATAAATCAAAAAATGAAAATGATTAGGCATAAGACACCAGTTGATAATTTCACAATGAACTGAAATATTTGTTCTTACAAGATTTAGAAAAATCTCATACTCTTCATGACAGGAAAATACTTTTTGATGATTGTTACCCTGGTTGTAAATATGGTAAACATTTTCGGAAGAAAAATTCATATCCTGAAATTTAAAAAAGATAAAATATTATTAAGAGTGAATTAGATGATTCTTACTGTTTAACCAGTCGTAGAACGTCCCAAGAATATGGTCTGACGGTCCCCGTCTGACCATATATTTGGGGTCTGGAACACCCTATCAGTCAGATATCTTAAGATTGCATGAGAACCTGGTCTGACCAGGTTCTCATCCTGCATTGACCATGGAATTAATTCGTCAGACCCGGGACGGTCAGACGAATTAATTCCTCACCGGTTTCCCTGTTTTCAAAACGCTCTGTAATCTTTCCAATGTTTTCTTTTCGCCACAAAGGCTTAGGAAGGCTTCTCTTTCGAGGTTTAATAAATATTGTTCATTTACCAAGGTTGCTTCACTGAGATCGCCACCACACATTACATACGCCAGCTTTTTTGCAATAAATACATCATATTCACTGATATAATTCCCTTTGAACATTCCGTTAATACCAGTATAAAGCATACCCAGGCCTGAACGTCCAAGAACTTTGATATCGGTTCTCGAAACTGGAGTGGTATAGCCGCTGTCGAAAATATCAATTACACTTTGTTTGGCTTCCGCAATCCTCCTCGATTGATTCATACTTACTTCGTCTAAGCCTTTACGTAATATTCCCATTTCATACGCTTCAAAAGCTGAAGTAGAGACCTTAGCAGTTCCAATAGTGATAAAACGATTTTGTAATGGAATCGTTTCAGGCTCATTATGCTGTATGGCATCAGAAGCACGCAATGCAAATTCTTTGGTACCACCTCCTCCCGGAATAAGGCCAACACCCAGCTCCACCAGACCAATATAAGTTTCCGCTGCTGCCTGTACTTTATCAGCATGTAAACAAATCTCGCATCCCCCACCCAATGTAAGCCCATGAGGCGCCACTACAACCGGAATGGAAGAATGACGAATCTTCATCGTGGTATTTTGAAACAAGCGAACCGCCATATCCAGCTCATCAAAATCCTGTTCGGCGGCCAGCATAAATATCATACCAACATTAGCGCCTGCACTAAATTGGGCTGATTCATTGGCTATTACCAGGCCTTTATATTTCTCTTCGGCGATAGCGACAGATTTATTTAATGCTTCCAAAACCTCACTGCCAATACTTCCCATTTTAGTATTCCATGTAAGCCCTACCACATCATCTCCCAAATCATAGAGATTGCACGCGCTGTTTTTCCAGACGGTCTTTTCAGTAAGATCGCTTAAAATAATAAATGAATCTCCTCCGGGAAGCGGCAAGTATTTCTTAGTACTAACGTCATAGTATAGACGCTTCCCATTTTCTACTTTATAAAAAGAAACATTCCCGCTGGCAATAAAATCATTTACCCAGGAAGCCACTTCGTAGCCGGCGTTTTTCATGGCATCTATGGTCTCTTTCACTCCCAGAACATCCCATGTTTCAAAAGCGCCTATCTCCCAGCCGAAGCCTGCTTTCATGGCATCGTCCAGGCGGTACAATTCATCACTTATCTCAGGAATACGATGAGAAATGTAAGAGAAAAGGCTGTAATGAAATTGTCTGTAAAATTCACCTGACTTATCTTTTCCCTTTACTAAAACCTTCAATCTTTGTTTCAAATCATCTATTGGTTTTGCAGCTTCTACTGTTGCAAACTTTCCTCTTTGTCTCGGTGAATATTCAAACGACTTTAAATTAAGTGTGAGGATTTCTTTTTGCCCGTCAGCACCTTTTGTCTTCTTAAAAAATCCTTGTCCTGTTTTATCACCCAGCCATTTGTTGTCCACCATTTTTTGCAGCCATGCAGGAATAGCAAAAATCTCTCTCGCCTCATCATTGGGGCAATTTTCTTTTACACCAAAAGCCACTTTTACCAACGTATCAATTCCTACCACATCAGCAGTACGGAAAGTTGCAGACTTCGGACGTCCAATTATCGGTCCTGTCAGCGATTCTATTTCGTCAATACTCAACTCCAGTTTATCCATGATATGGAAAATGGACATGATGCTAAAAACACCAATTCTGTTGGCAATAAATGCAGGTGTGTCTTTACATAAAACGGTTGTTTTTCCCAAAAACAAATCACCGTAATGCATTAAAAAATCCACTACTTCTTTATCTGTAAATTCAGTGGGAATGATTTCCAGTAATCTTAAATACCTCGGCGGATTAAAGAAATGGGTTCCACAAAAATGCTTTTTAAAATCTTCGCTTCTTCCTTCTGCCATTAAGTGAATGGGAATCCCCGAAGTGTTGGAGGTAATGAGCGTGCCGGGTTTGCGGTATTTTTCTACCTGGTCAAAAACCAGTTTCTTAATATCCAATCTTTCTACTACCACTTCTATAATCCAATCGCTTGAAGCAATGTCCTTCATATTATCTTCAAAATTCCCGGTAGTAATATTTTTTATTACCTCTTTTGTAAACACCGGGGATGGCGATGATTTAATAGCAGCTGCAAGAGCATCATTTACAATTTTATTTTTGCTCTTTAAGTCTTTGCTGTCGGGTGTGGGTATATCAAGCAATAATACCTGTAATCCAATGCCGGCAAAGTGGCATGCAATACGGCTTCCCATCACTCCGCTGCCGAGAACGGTTACCCTGTTGATATTTCTTTTGTGTAGCATAAAAATTAGTTAGTTAAACAACTATTTGAAAATCTAAATTAAGGTATTTTTTCAGTATAATAAATTTGGTGGAAATGTTACTATAAAAATGGGAAGATCAGAAAGTGAATATGCAATTCCACTTGAGGTTAGTAAAAATATTTGACCAATTACTTATTACAAAAAAAATGTCTGGTTTAAGTAACGTATAGTCACGAATCAGAAGGCATGCCAGTGTAAATTACAAAAATAAAACTATTACATACTGTCCCTACCTCACCCCACTACCATCCCCAACCACAGTTTCCGGTTTCACAAAATACAGTTTTCCTTCTTTGTCTTCTGCCATTAAGATCATGCCGTTGCTTTCTATGCCACGCATTTTTCTTGGTGCAAGGTTGGCCACCACTACCACTTGTTTGCCTGTAATTTCTTCAGGTGAAAAATGTTGTGCAATACCAGAAAGAATGGTTCTCTTTTCAAAACCGAGATCAATTTCAAGATTTAATAATTTATCTGCTTTTTCCACTTTTTTTGCAGAAAGGATGGTTCCTACTTTGAGGTCAATTTTTGCAAAATCATCAATGGTGATTTCGGGTTTAATATTTAGAACTACTGGTTTATTTTCTTCCATGCTATTTTTTTCTGATTTTCCATCGCTTTTCGACTTCTGATTTTCGCTTTCATCTTTCTGCTGGCTGCTCACTGCTGACTGCTGATTACTAACCGCCAGTCCCTTATTCAACTTCTCAATCTGTGCAGCCACCTCCGCATCTTCGATTTTTCGGAATAATAATTCAGGTTCCCGCAGTGAATATCCTGTACTCAACAGTCTAAGTTTACCTCCATTTCCCCAATCCAGCATTCTTTCCATTACTTTCATCATGTGGCACATTTTTTTTGCCGTAAAAGGTAAAAAAGGATTGATGAAGATGGCAAGATTGGCACACAACTGCAAACAAATATGAAGGCAATTATCAATCATCATTTGTGCTTCAGGCTTTATGTGTCCATCCTCCGTTGTTTGCCTCGCAACTATCCAGGGTTGCTTATCCTGTAAATATTTATTTCCTTTCCTTGCCATGTCAATCACTTCATACAAAGCTTCGCGAAATTTATATTGCTCTAAAAGATCTTCAATCTTTGTTTTAGTAAGTTTAAATTCTTCAATCATTTTCCTGTCCGCATCATCTAAAAGGGCATTGTGCGGAGGCGGCACTTTCCCCTTACACAATTTGTGCATGAGCACAAATGTGCGGTTTACAAAATTGCCAAAAATAGAAACCAGTTCACTATTGTTCCTGTCCTGAAAATCTTTCCAGGTAAAGTCATTGTCTTTTGTTTCCGGAGCATTGGCACAAAGTACATACCGGAGCACATCCTGTTGTCCGGGGAAATCTTTTAAATATTCATCAACCCACACAGCCCAATTGCGGCTGGTAGAGACTTTCTGTCCTTCAATATTTAAAAATTCATTGGCAGGGACGTTATCAGGCAACACAAAACCACCATGTGCTTTCAACATCGCAGGAAAAATAATACAGTGAAAAACAATGTTGTCTTTCCCAATAAAATGTACCAGTTTGGTGTCTTCTTTGCACCAGTAATCACTCCATAAATTAGTCAGTTCCTTCGTTGCGGAAATATATCCGATAGGGGCATCAAACCAAACATATAAAACTTTCCCTTCGGCATCAGGTAGCGGGACTTTCACTCCCCAGCTGCTGTCGCGTGTCATAGCTCTTGGCTGCAAACCCTTGTCTAACCAACTTTTGCACTGGCCATACACATTATTTTTCCATTCTTTATGATCTTCGAGTATCCATTGCCGCAAGAACTCTTCATAATTCTGCAACGGAAAATACCAATGTTTCGTTTTCTTTTTTATGGGAACCGCATCACTTAAAACACTGCGAGGATTAATTAATTGTTCAGGACTTAATGAGGATCCGCACTTCTCACATTGATCTCCGTAAGCATTAGGATTGCCACATATAGGGCAGGTACCTACAATGTACCTGTCGGCCAGAAACATTTGCTTCGATTCATCATAATATTGTTCCGATTCTCTTTCTTCAAACAAACCTTTATTATACAAATTCAGGAAAAAATCAGAAGCCGTTTTATGATGAACAGCATTGGAGGTTCGCGAGAAAATATCAAACGAAATACCCATCTGATCAAAACTGTCTTTGATAATCGCATGGTACTTGTCCACGATATGTTGAGGAGTAACATTCTCTCTCATCGCCCGAATGGTGATAGGTACACCGTGCTCATCAGAACCACAAACGAATTTTACATCCAGTTTTTTTGCTCTTAAATACCGGGCATATATATCTGCGGGAATATAACAACCGGCAAGGTGACCAATATGAACAGGCCCATTAGCATAAGGCAAAGCTGCTGTAAGAAGGTATCTTGAAGGAGATTTCATTAATTTCTTTAAAATTTAGTTTGAGCCTGCAAAATTAACTTAATCGTGGCAATGCTTAAAGAGTTGGATTGGCTAGTTATGGAAATTGATGACAAACCCAAAGGAGAATGAGACAAAAATCTCCCTTTCAGAAGACAATCTATTGTTTTTCTGATTTCAATAAATCACAATAGGTATATTCCTCATAAGTGAAGAAATAATTATGGGGAGAAACAAAAGAGGGAGAATCGGGATTAATCCATGAAAATCATTTCCCGATTCCTGTAGGATTTACTTAATTTTATCCAGAATTGAATTGAAAAGTACAATATAGCTTCGATAGATTTCGTTTTAATTTGCCGGCTTTGTGCACTGAATCTTTCAAATAACTGATTACCCCCGTATGAGAATCTCCAGATTTTTCAAATTACTATTATTATCATTACTCCCTTTCACAGGTTTCTCACAATTCCGAACATACTCGAATGAATTTTTAAACATAGGTGCCGGGGCACGCGGGCTCGGTATGGGATCCGCACAGGCCGCTTCTGTAACAGACGGTACCGCCGGATACTGGAACCCCGCTGCTCTTACAGGAGTACAGGATTACCCATCCGTAAATTTAATGCACGCCAGTTATTTTGATAATATTGGTAAGTATGATTACGGGAGCGTAGCCATTCCTGTTAATGACAATAAAAGAGTCCTTGGCCTTACGGTATTACGTTTTGCTGTTGATGATATCCCTAATACACTCTTTCTGGTGGAACCAGATGGAAGCATCAACTACGGGAACATTACCTCTTTTTCATCTGCCGACTATGCATTTCTCTTTTCTTTTGCACAAAAAATAAAAGATGAAGGAGATGTCAAAACCAGCTTTGGTGTAAATGCAAAAATTATTTACCGTAAGGTAGGCCACTTTGCCAACGCATGGGGATTTGGGATAGATGCAGGTTTCAAAATGCAAAAAAACAGATGGAGCCTGGGAATAGTTGCCAAAGACCTTACAACCACTTTCAATGCATGGTCTTTCCATTTCACCGAAAAAGAAAAAGAAGTATTGTACCTCACAAAAAATGACATCCCGGTAAAATCAACCGAATTAACCGCACCGAGGCTTACCATTGCATCTTCTTATAATTTTAAAGTAAGCTCTTCTATCAATCTGTTGGCAGAGGGTGATCTCGATTTCACATTCGACGGTAAAAGGAATACAATTATCAGCGGCAATCCGATAAGTGTAGATCCTCATGCGGGGATAGAAGCTTCCATAAAAAATGTATTTTTTATCCGTGCGGGAATTACTAACTTTCAAAAAGCGCTTGCTGACGGAGATACCACTAATCAAAAAAAAGTCTGGATATATCAACCCAGTCTGGGAGCAGGCTTCAAAATTAATAACGTGAGTATAGACTATGCCTTTACCAACCTTGCCAATCAATCCAACCCATTATATACTCATATTTTTTCTTTAAAGTTTGATCTGAGAAAGAAAGCAAAGTAGCTAGTATCAATGCATTATTATGAAAAAACTGATAGTCATACTTTTTATATTTATCACGGCGGCTGTAAATGCTCAGACATATTCGAATAATTGGATTGATTATAGCAAGACCTATTATAAGTTCAATGTAGCTTCCAACGGGCTCTACCATATTACTCAATCCACGCTCAACAACTTAGGGCTTAGTGGCATTCCTGCGGAACAATTTCAACTGTGGCGGAATGGACAGGAAGTTACCTTATATACCAGCTCACCTTCAGGCGCACTTCCTTCGGGAGGATTCATTGAGTTTTGGGGGCAAATGAATGATGGAAAACCGGATACCAAATTATACAGGATACAGGATTTTCAGCTTTCTGATCATTATAGTTTATTCACAGACACTGCCGCTTACTTCTTAACCGTGAATCCAGCGGGGAACAATTTAAGATACACAGATAACCCTAATAATGTTACGGGCACCTCATTAACTCCGGAACCTTATTTCATGAATGTAAAAGGAAATTATTATAAGAGTCAGCTCAGCCCCGGTTATGCGGCTTCCGTAGGAAGCTATGTGTATTCTTCTTCTTATGACATTGGTGAAGGGTGGACAAGCTTTGAAATTTATCCAAACCGTCCTTTAGCAGCAGGATTCAAACAGATCAACCTTTATAAAAACGGGCCAAGTGCCTCTCTAAAATTTGGAGTAGCAGGAAGTGCCCTGAATGATAGGAACATCAAAGTAACTATATTTAATACAACGGTTGAAGATGAAGCAATGCCATACTTTACTTACCTAAAGAAAGAAATAAAAAATATCCCACTCAGTGCATTTCTCGATCTTAGCAACCTCCAGATCTCCTTTCAAAATACATCGGCAGTATCCACAGACAGATATGTACTTTCCTTTGATGAAATAACGTATCCCAGCATCTTCAACTTTAATAACCAAACTGATTTCCATTTCCAATTACCAGCCACTGCAATCGGCAACTATCTGGTGATTGATAATTTCAATTATGGGAGCAGCGCACCTATTTTATTCGACATTACTTCTAATAAAAGATATACAGGAGATATAAGTACACCAGGGAAAGTAAAATTCGTACTTCCTCCCTCATCGGTTTCTCCCAGAAAGTTCCAGCTCTCCAGTCAGGATCCCTCTGTTGTAAAAAATATCACTTCTTTCCAACAAAAAAATTTTACCAATTATACGGTATCATCTAATCAGGGAAATTATTTGATAATCAGTAATCCCATACTTTATACAAGCACTACCGGCGATAATAATGTTGACCTGTACCGGCAATATAGAAGTTCGACTGCAGGAGGCGGTTACAATGCTAAGGTGATAGATATTAATGAACTGGTGGATCAATTTGGATATGGAATAAAAAAACATCCGCTTGCCATCAAAGAGTTTATACAATATGCTAAAAATACGTTTTCAATAACCCCAAAATACGTTTTCCTGGTAGGGAAAGGAATTGAATATGACCAATACACCGCCAATCAAGCAAGTCCTTATGCTGACAAATTAAACCTTGTTCCCACATTTGGAGCACCGGCCTCGGATGTATTGTTATCATCGCCTTACGGAAGTATTGTACCGAGTGTTCCAATTGGACGATTATCAGCAATTTCAGGGGATGAAGTAGGTAATTATTTACAAAAAATGAAAGATTTTGAGCTTGCAGAAAACTCAACCACACAAACTCTCGACAATAAGTTATGGACAAAAAAAATGGTAAGCATTGTGGGGGGTAGCGATAGTTCGGAAAATGATTTGTTTACCTACTATATGAATATATACAAGGGAATTATAGAGGATACACTTTTTGGTGGGAATGTAGAAACTCTTTCAAAATCTTCAAGCTCTGCGGTACAGTTGATCGCTACTCAACGTCTCAGCGATTTATTCCATCAGGGCATCGGTATTCTCGCTTATTTCGGCCATTCTTCAGCCAATACGCTGGCATTCAACTTAAATGATCCTACAGAATATGATAATCAGGGTAAATACCCCTTCTTTATGGTAAGCGGATGTACGGCAGGGAATAATTATATTTATGATTCGCTTCGTGCTACTCAGAACACCCAATCCATTTCAGAAAATTTTGTTTTGTCCAAACAAAGAGGGAGCATAGGATTTCTGGCAAGCTCCCATCTCGGCATTCCTCCCTATCTCAATAATTATAATGAACAATTATTTAACCAGATCAGTAATGTAAATTATGGAAACTCCATAGGGAATGATATGAAAAATGCCATTCAAAACTTAGGAGGCAGCAATCAATCCCTGGATTATTTTACTAGAATTCACCTCGAAGAACTGGCATTGCACGGCGACCCTGCTATTACACTCTATCCACATGCCAAGCCGGATTATGTGATAGAAGATCAGGGCATTGTAATCAATCCAGCATTCATTTCGGTTTCAGAAAATAGCTTTAATCTGAAAGTAACAAGCTATAATATTGGAAGAGCTATTAATGATTCCATCAATCTCCAGATAAAAAGGGTTTATCCAAATGGCACTACAGGAATCATATTGAAAAAAAGAATAAAAGCACCGTACTACTCAGATTCACTCACACTTTCTATCCCCATAATCTCTACAAGGGATAAGGGCCTTAATAAAATTATAGCAACCATAGATGCTGATAATGAAGTGGACGAGCTATCAGAAAGTAACAACAGCACTACCAAAGAATTCTATATTTATGAGGATGAGGCAACGCCCGTTTATCCGGCAAACTTTGCTATCGTAAATGTTGCCAATCAAAAGTTATACGCTTCCACTTCTAACCCAATTGGCGAAGATCAGGATTTTATAATGGAAATTGACACCACCCAATTATTTAATTCAAACTCAAAAATTACAAGAACCGTACAACAGGCTGGAGGCGTGATGGAATTTGATCCCGGATTCAGCTATAGAGATAATACCGTTTATTATTGGAGAGTTGCCCAGAAACCTGTTTCAGGTGCATCTGCAGACTATCACTGGAACATCTCTTCTTTCATTTATCTGTCAAATAGTCCTGAAGGATCCAACCAATCCCATTACTACCAGCATTTATATTCGGACACACAAAATATCAGTCTTAATGATACTTCAAGGCTATGGAACTTTAGTACCATTACCAGTTTCCTCGAAGCGCGTAATACGGTTTACCCTACTTCAACAGACGCCAATGATTTTATGATAGGGGTAAACGGAGTTCGTTATTCAGGTGGCCTTTGTATTCTTCAAAATGCAATTATATTTAATATAGTTGATCCCGTTACTCTGAAACCCGTGTACAATACTGCACCTGAAACGAATGGTAGTTTACCTATTTGTAAATCCATAGTAGCAGCCGATTTCACCTTTGATATTTCGACCCAGACAGGAAGAAAATCGGCCATGAATTTCATGGATTCTATTCCCGATAATTACCTGGTCTTTGTAAGGAATATAGCAAGCCCGGATTCTTCCGCTAACATATATCCTGATAAATGGGCAGCAGATACGCTTGCATTTGGACAAGGAAATTCACTCTATCACAAACTGAAATCATCGGGCCTTGTACTGATAGATTCATTCTATAAACCCAGGTCTCTTGTATTTATATACCAGAAAAATAATCCGGACTTTATTCCTGCTTTCAAATTCTCTGCAGGAACCAGCGAGATAATAGATCTTAGAACAAACTTCACTACCAGAGATACTATTGGATATATCACTTCTCCAAAATTTGGTCCGGCAGAATCATGGAAAGAAATGCATTGGAGAGGATCCAGTCAGGAAACCAATTCAAGCGACAATCCAACCGTTCAAATTATCGGTATAGATTCATTGGGTAACAGTAAGGTTCTTTTTAATGTCAACAAAACACAACAGGACGTAGATATCTCTTCAGTAAATGCCGCCAGATACCCTTATATCCAATTAAAAATGCGGAATGTGGATAGTGTGAGCTTTACTCCATACCAGCTTTCATATTGGAGATTAAATTACAAAACTCCGCCCGAAGGCGCACTTGATCCCACACTCTATTTTACGTCAAAAGACACATTGGATCAGGGTGAGATACTCCATTTCGGGATTGCTTTTAAAAATATAAGTATTCCCTCTTTCGATAGCGTAAAAGTAAAATTACAGGTAATTGACAATAATAATGTCACCCATACATTCGTAGTACCACGACAGAAACCTTTGGTGAGCGGGGATACCATCACTTTAAAATACGATATTGATACAAAAGCTTTTTCAGGAGCGAATACGCTTCTTGTGTATTTCAATCCCGATAATGATCAACCCGAACAATACCTGCCGAATAATTTTATGTACAGAAACTTTTTTGTAAGAGTGGATAAATATAATCCATTGATGGATGTCACCTTCGACGGTGTCCATATCTTAAACCGGGATATAGTGTCTGCCAAACCACATATCATTATCAAACTGAAAGACGAAAACAAATCGCTCGCACTCAATGATACTTCCCTGTTAAAAGTGCAGATAAGAAACCCTGACGGCTCTCTGAGAACGTACCATTTTGATAATGACACCATGAGGTTTACGCCTGCCAATCTCACTTCCGGCGAAAACACAGCTTCTATTGATCTCACACCTCTGCTACCCGGCGATGATGAAGAATATGAACTGATCGTTTCAGGGAAAGATGTGGTAGGAAATCAATCAGGAAGCCTCGATTATCATATTAATTTTAGGGTGATCAGCAAACCAATGATCTCAAATCTCCTTAATTATCCTAATCCTTTTACAACCTCCACTGCATTCGTATTTACAGTAACAGGATCGGTGATACCTCAAAATATCCGAATACAGATATTAACGATAACGGGAAAAGTGATCAGAGAAATTACCCAGGATGAATTAGGGCCACTGCATATCGGCAGAAATATTACAGATTTCAAATGGGATGGCACCGATATGTACGGGCAAAAAGTCGCCAATGGGGTTTATCTGTACCGCGTACTTACCAATTTGAATGGTAAATCAATTGATCCATTTAATGAAGCAAATGATGAAATCAAAATTGGGGATGGCAAAAAAGAAGGAGGATACAAATTTTTTGTAAAAGGATATGGCAAGATGTATTTTATGCGATAGTCTGTTTATTACATTTCTTTATAAAGCCACTATCACATAGTGGCTTTATAATTTTAGAAAATGATTGAAATGTAAATCTCACTCTTGCAATATCCGGGAAAAAATTCCTCCACGGTATAAGCTGAATTAATCATCAAATTCATGGATACTCCATTGCCCATTCCTTCCCAGATATTATCCGCAGAAATATTATCCAATTAAATTGGAAAAAAAATTATAATAACTTCGTGTCCAATGAAAGAAACTATATTAGATGTAATTATCATCGGAGGTGGCCCCATAGGCCTTGCCTGTGGCATAGAAGCAAAGAACAAAGGATTCTCCTATCTTATTCTTGAAAAAGGGGCTTTGGTCAATTCATTGTACAATTATCCCGTAAACATGACGTTCTTCAGCACCAGTGAGCGGTTGGAAATCGGAGGGGTGCCTTTTGTAAGCAACCATAATAAACCTACTCGCAGTGAAGCGTTGGAGTATTACAGAAGGATCGTCACGTCTTTTCATTTGAATATTCATTTGTTTGAAGAAGTTACTCAGGTAAGTAAGAAAGAGGATTATTTTACCATAATTACTTCCAAAGGAACCTGCAAAAGCCTGAATATTATTATCGCGACCGGGTTCTACGATATCCCTTATTTGCTGAATGTAAAAGGAGAAGGATTACCTAAAGTAAAACATTATTATGATGACCCGCATTACTATGCTTTCCAAAATGTATTAGTGGTGGGCGCTGCCAACTCTGCGATTGACGCGGCTTTGGAAACATGGCGAAAAGGGGCTACTGTAACGATGGTAATACGCGGCGATAAAATAAGTGATCGTGTAAAATATTGGGTAAAGCCTGATATTGAGAACCGGATTAAAGAAGGTTCAATAAAAGCCCACTTCAATTCTACCCTCGCAGAAATACGCGAGCACGAAGTAGATATTCAAACACCCGAAGGAATGGTAACCGTAAAAAACGATTGGGTTCTTGCCATGACCGGCTATCAGCCCAACCTTCAATTTCTTCGTAGCCTGGGTGTCTCTGTTTCAGAGGATGAAGTATGTAAGCCCTCTTATAGTGAAACCAATTATGAAACCAATGTAAAAGGGATTTATCTCGCCGGAGTCATTTGCGGTGGATTAAATACCCATCTATTATTTATCGAAAACTCAAGGGAACATGCCGAAAAAATCATAAAAGATATCGTAGATAAGAGAAACCTCACTGCAAAAAATTAATTCATATTACTCTTAATCTTCTGCATGATTTTTTTAAATTTCTTTTCATTGACCACATAAGAAAAATGGGTGGATAGAAATCCTGAGATCAAAGAAATGACAATTAAAACGTAGATCAGATTGGCACCCCCATTTTCCCATAATTGTGTAAACAATTTGGTAAGAAAAAAAATAACGAGAAAAGAAACGATTGACCAGGCAACCGTAAATAGTAAATAAAATTTCCATCTGGGCCCGCTTTTTTCCTCACTCCAGTGGTCCATAAAACGCCTTTCTTCATTCGTGATTTTCATACTGTACTGAATATGGTATTTATTATTTATTAAAAAAATCATGGCATACTTGCCTCTATCATTCTTCCATCATCTCTTTCGTTACCCTTATTACATCCTCCGTATTAGGCTTACTAAAATAATCACCATCACTTCCATACGAAGGGCGGTGAGCCGTGCCGGTTAGTGTACGAGGTGACACATCAAGCCAGCGATACCCGCCTTGTTTTTCCATCACATGGTTAAACATGTATGCAGAAGCTCCCCCCGGCACATCCTCATCCACAAACAAAATACGATTCGTCTTTTTCAAAGAATTAAGAATAGAATGATGAATATCGAAAGGCAGTAAAGTTTGTACATCTATTACCTCACAACTAATGCCCAATTGGTCCAGCACTTCTGTAGCTTCCTGAATAATGCGCAATACAGATCCGTAAGAAACGATGGTAATGTCTTTCCCTTCTTTTATAATTTCCGGTACACCCAATGCTACCCTGTACTCAACTAAATTAGAAGGCAATCTCTCTTTCAGGCGATACCCATTCAGGCATTCAATTACCAGAGCAGGATCATTACCGGCCAGCAAAGTATTGTACATACCTACAGCCTGTGTCATATTTCTTGGCACACACACATACATTCCTCTCAAGGCATTAATAATCATTCCCATCGGAGAACCGCTATGCCAGATACCTTCGAGCCTGTGGCCACGGGTGCGTACAATCAAAGGAACACTTTGTTGACCTTTGGTACGGAAATGAGTGGTACATACATCATCACTCAAAGGCTCCAGTCCAAACAATAAATAATCAAGATATTGTATTTCAGCAATTGGGCGCAGGCCGCGCAATGCAAGGCCTATCCCCTGCCCCATGATCGTAACCTCACGAATGCCGGTATCAAATATTCTTTCTTCACCATATTTTTCCTGAAGGCCACTAAATCCCTGATTCACATCTCCTATATGCCCCAGGTCTTCCCCAAAGGCAAGTACTTTCTCATTATGAGAAAACAATTCATCAAAATATTTATTGAGTATTTCAAATCCGTTTACCATCTCCGCATCGTAATGGTATTGTATGGCCACCGGATCCACCTTCAACGCAGATTTGGGGCCTTCATCATATAAGTCACTGCTGAATATTATTTCATTTTCCTTTACCAGCCTTTCATAATAATCTTTGACGTCTTTTATATAGTTGCCGGAAGATGAAATAGTAATCACAGAAGCCAATGTTTTCATCACATCCCTGTGCAAAGGTTCACGAAGTGAAGACAAATCAGCAATATATCTTTCTATTTCAGCATGATGATCGCCTACAGGAATATTATGCAAGAGGGCAACCGTTTCTTTCACCTGCTCCTTCATAGGTGTTATGTATTTTTCCCAGGCATTTTGCCGACCCTGCTTCACAGATATTTTAGCATCAATTTCTATCTCATTCAATTCCTCTTCATCCGCAAGAGAATTGGCAATGATCCATTCACGCATTTTCTTTTTAGCATCCCACTCTTTCTCCCATGCCAGCCTTGCAGCACTCTTATAACGTTCATGGCTACCCGAAGTAGAGTGCCCCTGTGGTTGTGTTAATTCTTCCACATGAAACAAAGCGGGTGTATGTGTTTCCCTTATGTTTTTAATGGCGCTTTCCAGTATTTCGCACATCCCCGCATAGTCCCATCCTTTCAAACGGTAAATATTAATTCCATTGGTTCCTTCAGTCTTTTGCAAACCGCTTAGTGCTTTTGAAATAGAAGATTTGGTAGTCTGATATTCCTTTGGAACAGAAATCCCATATCCATCATCCCATACAAATACTGCAAGAGGTACCTGTAATACTCCAGCCGCATTCATTGCTTCCCAAAAGTGGCCTTCAGAAGTTGAAGCATCTCCTATTGTACAGAAACAAATTTCATTTCCGTTATTACTCAATCCATCCAGCTTGCGCAATATATCTGACTCTCTGAACACTTTAGAAGCAAACGCCAACCCTAAAGCTCTCGGCATTTGGCCTGAAGTAGGTGCTATATCAGAAGAAATATTTTTCTTATTGGCAAGATCAAGCCAATCGCCGTTTTCGTCAACAAACCTTGTGGCAAAATGTGAATTCATTTGCCTTCCGGCACTAAAAGGCTCATTATTCAAATCAGGATCAGCATAAAGTTGCGAAAAAAACTGTTCTACCGTTGCCAGTCCACTCGAAAACATAAACGTCTGGTCTCTGTAATATCCAGCCCGAAAATCTCCCGGCATAAAAAATTTAGCCATGGCTACCTGCGCTACTTCCTTACCATCTCCAAAGATTCCAAATTTAGCTTTTCCTGTCAACACTTCTTTCCTGCTTAGCAAGCTGACTTCACGGCTTTCACAAACCACTCTATAATCTTTTAGAACTTCTCCCTTGAATTTTTCAAAAGAGAGATTCTCTAAAAGAGTCGCTTCATTGATTTGATTAATGTCCTCCATATCGGCAAAAATATTAATTATGATTGATGAATGTTAAAAATCTCAAAAGGCTTTCGCAATTTGCAACCATAAACAGCGTTTTAGTATCTTTGAAACCGTATTAAACAAGTAAAATGAAAAAATTATTTACTATTACCTTTTGTCTTACACTTTCAATATTTGTTACTGCTCAAACGAGCGTGTCTAAAGTAAGCAAAAAGGATAAAAATACCACAATAAATTCTGCACCCTCTCAAACTGCAGCAATGGCATCCACTGTAGTACCAGGGGAAAGCCTCACATTAAAAGAAGTTGAATATGACTTCGGTAAAATTCCTCAGGGAAAACCTGTAACCCATGATTTCGTATTTACTAATACTGGTAATACCCCTTTTGCCCTCGATAACGTAAGAGCAAGTTGCGGTTGCACCACTCCTGAATGGAACAAGGATACCATTCCTGTAGGAGCTTCCGCTATTATTAAAGTAGGTTATAATGCCGCTAACGAAGGCTCTTTTACCAAACCGGTAACGATCACTTATAATGGTGACCAGGTAAAGCAAATCATCATCAAAGGAGAAGTTTGGAAAACTCCCGTAACTTCGGCTCCTATAAATACCTCTTTAAATTCACTTAAAAACGATCAATAAAAATCACGCAATTATGAAAAAAGTATTATTAGCGGCTCTTGTTTTATCAACTACTTCATTATTTGCTCAGAAAAAAGCAAATGATATCGCTAAATTAAATGTAGAAACCTACAATTTTGGTAATGTAAAACAGAATGTTCCTGCCAAAGCAACTGTCATAGTCACTAATATAGGAACGGGTATTCTACTAATTGAAGAGGTTGTTCCTTCCTGTGGGTGCACCAATGCTGAATATACGAAAACGCCGATTGCACCAGGAAAGACAGGCTCCATAAGCGTTACATATAATGCAGCCGCACTGGGCCACATAGACAAAACCCTTACTGTAAAGTTTGCAGGTGCAGATGATGTGAAATTTGTAAAGCTTACCGGCGAAGTACTTACTGCAGCAGCTTACGACTCCCTGAATAAAAGTGCAAGCACACAGAAAAAAGGTAAAAAAGCTACCGGTGCACAAAAGTCATAAAAATATTTTCAAAAGGAAAGCCCTTCATGTTTATGAAGGGCTTTTCTTTTGCTAAAAACTAGGTAATGTGGTCAAAAATAGTTGGTTTTTTACAAGAAAATTGATTGATTTTTGACTTGCCAAACGAAGAGTAACAAGCTCTGCTGGAGAGCAACTTGCGAGCAATAATTTGGTGCATAAACAATA
>JBDTGA010000091.1:0-55565 GCA_039937655.1 Ginsengibacter sp. | reverse complement strand
CTAAATATAATCTGACATTATGTGCAAAGGTTTTCGATGATACCATCCTATTTCCTTGCACTTGATTACGGTGAAATTGAATAAAAAGCAATGCTACAGAGGGTTCTCAATTAATCAGCAGACCCTACGTACTCATTTCTAATTTAGAATTCAATTCTTCTTATATAGAGCAGTAATTGTTCACTCAACCCGCGGGCATAATGCGTATAGAAATTGTAAGACTGCATACACAGCAGAAGAAATGAATATAGTAAATGCTATTTTCATTTATATTTTAAGAAATTCTTCCCTTCATCAGCATCCATAAAAATACCTGTAATCAATTGTACTGGCTCTAATGGTTTCTTCACCTTAACATCTATGGTTACGTGCTTTTTATCTCCAGTCCATATTACCGGAGATTGGTGAATGGTTTGTGTACTTCCTTCTTTAAAGTTTAATTGCAGATCTAATGGCACCGGGAATCCTACAGTATTTTGGATGCACGCCTGTAGGTTGAGGGGTTTGTTTACTTTCCCTTCGCCTTAAATCCTTCCTTCAATGTAACCGTTCTGTTAAACACAAGTGCTCCGGGCTCTGATTCTTTATCAATACAAAAATATCCGTTGCGCATAAATTGAAAGTGGGCACCGGTTTCAGCATGTTGAATATGTGGTTCTATGAAGGCGTTTTTAATGATGTGCAATGAATCAGGATTAATATATTCTTTGAAATCGCCTTCTTCAGCAGCGGGGTTTTCTACTTTGAACAAACGATCATACAATCTCACTTCAGCATTTACTGCATCATGTGCGTTGAGCCAGTGAATGGTTCCTTTTACTTTTAAATGGCTCATATCGTGATGACTTTTGCTTTCAGGGAGATAAGTACAATGGATCTCTGTTATATTTCCTTTATCATCTTTTTTAAAACTTTCACATTTAATGATGTATGCACTTTTCAAACGCACCATTTGCCCGGGTGCAAGACGAAACCACTTTTTAACCGGTACTTCCATAAAATCTTCTTTCTCTATCCATAGTTCTTTTGAGAAAGTGATCGTTCTGATATTTTCTGGATCATTCGGTAGGTTTTCTGTAGTTAATTCCTCTGTTTTATTTTCATCATAATTGTCTATGATCAGTTTTACAGGGTTCAAAACTGCCATTACACGATTAGCGGTTTGATTGAGTTCTTCACGGATACAAAATTCCAACAGGCTGATGTCAATCAGGTTATCCCTTTTGGCTACACCAATTTTATCGCAGAAGGTTCTAATGCTTGAAGGTGTGTATCCTTTTCTCCTGAAACCAGATAGAGTAGGCATCCTGGGATCATCCCAACCGGAGACGTACCCTTCATTTACGAGCTGTAATAATTTGCGTTTACTCATCACCGTATAGGTCATATTGAGTCGCGCAAACTCATATTGATGAGAAGGGAAAATTTCTAACTTTTCAATGAACCAATCATATAATTCGCGGTGCGGAACAAATTCCAACGTACAAATACTGTGCGTTATATTTTCAATACTGTCACTTTGCCCGTGCGCAAAGTCGTACATCGGATAGATGCACCATTGATCGCCCGTGCGGTGATGATGTGCATGTTTGATACGATACATGATCGGGTCGCGCATCAGCATGTTTATGTGAGCCATGTCAACTTTTGCACGCAATACTTTTTCTCCGTCCTTATATTTTCCGTTCTTCATTTCTTCGAACAGACGAAGATTTTCTTCCACACTTCTGTTGCGGAATTCATTCTCTTTACCGGCTTCTGTTGGTGTTCCTTTATCGGCAGCAATTTTTTCTGAACTGCTGTCATCCACATAGGCAAGCCCTTTGTTGATAAGCTTTACAGCGAATAAATATAATTGATCAAAATAGTCACTTGAATAAAATTCATCTTTCCATTTGAATCCAAGCCATTGAATATCTTCTTTGATACTGTCCACATATTCGGTATCTTCTGTTACCGGATTGGTATCGTCAAAACGTAGGTTAGTTGCGCCATTGTATTTCAACGCCACTCCGAAATTGAGGCAAATACTTTTTGCGTGTCCTATATGCAAATAGCCATTAGGTTCCGGCGGAAAGCGGGTCAATATTTTTTGATATTTACCATTGCGAAGATCTTCGTCTATAATCTCCTCTATAAAATTAAGACTTCTGACCTCCCCCAAATCCCCTCCGGGGGAGGAGACTTTGGAACTTCTCAGTTCAAAATTTTCATTTTTCGTATTTATATTTTCCGGCATCTTTTTATTTTGAAACTTTTAATTCCTGAATAAATTTTCGATTTTTAATTTTCAATTCTCCATTTTATTCCATACTCTCTTCAATCAATTCTGCAATATCTATCACTTTTACTTCTTCTTCTTTTTCGTTCAGCTTTACGCCGTCGCTCAGCATCGTCATACAAAAAGGGCAATTGGATGCGATGATCTTAGCACCGGTTCCTATGGCTTCTTTTGTTCTTTCCTCATTGATGCGGGTAGTGCCTTTTTCTTCTTCCTTCCACATTTGCCCGCCACCCGCGCCACAACACAATCCATTACTGCGTGAACGTTTCATCTCTACTAATTCTACATCCAGTGCTTCCAATACCTTGCGGGGTGCTTCATAAATATTATTGGCGCGTCCAAGATAGCAGCTATCGTGGTAGGTAATTTTTTTTCCTTTGAAGCTACCATTCTCTTTCATCTTTATTTTTCCTTCATCAATTAATTGCTGTAGAAAAACGGTATGGTGAACTACTTCGTAATTGCCGCCTAATGCGGGATATTCATTTTTTAAAATATTGAAGCAATGCGGACAGGTGGTTACGATCTTTTTGATGCCATAGCCATTGAATAATTGTATGTTCTGATAAGCCATCATCTGAAAAAGAAACTCATTACCTGCACGCCTTGCAGGGTCCCCGTTGCACATTTCTTCTTTGCCAAGTATGGCATAATTAATTCCTACTTTATTTAAAATGGCTGCAAATGCTTTGGTGATCTTTTGTGCGCGCTGGTCAAAGCTTCCGGCACAACCTACAAAGAATAGTACTTCGGGAGTTTTGCCTTCTGCAGTCATTTCCGCCATGGTTGGTATATGCATTATCGGTAGATTTTGGCAGCTAAAATACAACAAACTATTTTTATAAGAAGCTACAGGTTCAACTGTTTAAACTTATTTTTGCCCCTTTGAAGAAAGTGAATGAATTTAATTAAGAAAATAAAAAATTGGGAACAATGGCCCTTTAAAGTTTTGTATGCACCTATTGTTCCGGTATGGCTTTGGTATATGGTGCGTTCCGGGTCAGTATGGTTTTTTACTCCAAGCAATCCGAAGTTGACTTTTGGCGGTATGGAAGGTGAACCCAAAAAAGAAATGCATGACCTCTTGCCTCCGGATTTGTGTCCCCATTATTTTAATGTAAAGACTGCGGATGATTTTTCAACGATCAACCAAATGCTGGCACAGAGCAAAATCCGGTTTCCTTTGATCGTGAAACCTGAAATAGGAGGGCAGGGAATTTTGTTCAGAAAAATTGAAAATGAGCAACAACTACGGGACTATCATTCCAAAATTCCTGTTGAATACCTCATTCAGGAATTTATCAAATACCCGATGGAAGTAAGCCTTTTTTATTATCGCTATCCCTTTGAAAAAAAAGGAGTGATTACCGGATTTTTGCAAAAAGTGCCGATGCGGGTTACCGGCGATGGGGTGCATACTCTGGAGGAATTACTTTTGACCGATGTAAAAGCTAAGAAAAGAATTGACGAACTGAGATCAAAGCATGAATCTAATTTTGGTGAGATAATCCCTAAGGGTGAAAACTATATATTGAGTTATGCTGCCAATCACAACAGGGGAGCTAACTTTATTGATCTTAGTGCTGAAATTAGTGATGGTCTTGTAAATATGCTAGACAAGATAAGCCTTGGAGTAAATGATTTTTTTTATGGACGGTATGATATCATGTGCAATTCAGTTGAAGAACTGAAAGAGGGTAAGAATTTTATGATCCTTGAATACAACGGCTGTGGTGCGGAGCCTAATCATTTTTATGATACTGGTTATACATTGGCAGGTGCATGGAGAGAAATTCTGAAACATTGGAAGGTTCTTTACGAGATTAGTCGTTACAATCGCATACAGGGAGTGGCTTACTGGCCGTTTATGAAAGGAGTACGGTTTAGGATGGAAACCAAGAAATATTATAAAATAATTAATAAAGCAGATAAAGAAATATCCTGAGAATTAAACACCTTGCCAAATAAAGAAATATGATGACGTTAAAAAATATATTCACTTGTTTACTTTTTATTACCATCTCTGCTGAAGCACAGAAGAGTTATACCCTTGCCGATGCGGGGAGCAAAGTCCATTTTGTGATTAAAAATTTTGGTATTAATACCGGGGGCGATTTTACCGGTCTTACCGGAAACATCAGCTTTTTTCCTGAAAATCTTACTGCTTCCAGGTTTAATGTAAGTGTGTCGGCCTCCAGCGTTGATACCGACAATAGTATGCGCGATAAGAATCTGGCAGGAAATGAATATTTTGATGCCGCGAAATTTCCCCTGATAAAAATAGTTTCCGTTAAAATTGAAAAGACTAATAAAACTGCTGACGGATATTATTACTTTACAGGAAACCTTACCATCAAAGGGATCACGAAAGCCGTAGCCTTTCCTTTTCAAGCAAAAAAGGTGGATAATGGTTATCTGTTTACAGGAAATTTTGAAATAGATCGTACTGATTTTGGAGTAGGAGAAAAAAATATTGTACTCAGCAATAAAGTAGCGGTAACACTGTCTGTTACCGCAAAATAGAACTAACCGTTATGGGATTAGTAAAAATATTTTTCTGGGGAATGATGGTTAGTTTCCTGGGCTCATTGCCTTTGGGTACATTGAATGTGGCGGCGATGCAGATCAGTGTGCAGGAAAGTATAAAGAATGCCATTTATTTTTCGTTGGGGTCTTTGCTGGTTGAAATGATTTATGTACGGATTTCTTTGGTAGGGATAAACTGGATACGTAAGCAGAAAAAACTTTTCCGGTGGATGGAATGGATCACACTTGCTATTGTGCTTGCGCTCGCTATCGGAAGTTTTATTGCCGCCATGCAGCCACATCAGGCGAAAAATATAATGCTCAATAATAATATCAATCGCTTTCTTTTAGGAGTCATGCTGAGCGCCATTAGCCCTATGCAAATTCCATTTTGGTTTGGATGGAGCACCATCCTTTTTACAAAAAATATTTTACAGCCTAAAAACTCCTTCTATAATTTTTATATTGTCGGGATTGGATTGGGTACCCTCTTGGGTAATTGTGTTTTTATCTTCGGTGGTAAATGGATCGTACAAAAATTAAATGGCAATCAAAGCCTGATGAACTGGATCATTGGCGGTATTTTTGCTGTCACTGCCTTGATATTTTTGATAAAAATTCTTATGAACAAAGATGCTGCAAAGAAGCTGGAAGAAACAGACCCGGACTCCCTGCCCTCTATTGGAGGGTTATAGAATCAGTGATGGAAATCAATAAGTATTACATGGATTTTAAACTTTTTTACTACTAGATTCTATATGTTTTTTTGGACAGCAAATAAATCAGACTGAGGTGGGGAGGAGAATTTTTTTCCGAAAACTGAAAAATAAATTTGTTGGTTTCATTTTCACACTTATTTTTGCACTGCAATGACAATCACAAATGCAAATACCGGCTTCTTTTACTTTAGCTACTATTTTAGAAATAGTCCGGGATGCCTTTGTTAAAACTGAAATAAGCAGATAACGATAAAAGAGTCCCGGCAAAAAAAGCCGGGATTTTTGTTTTATATGACCCGAACATGATGATAAAAAATGATAAAATGAATGAAGAATAGCATCATCATGTGAGAGCCATCTGGCAATCAAGAAACAATGAAAATGTTCAGATGAATAAAAAAATAGCAATACAGGGTTTCGAAGGTAGCTTTCATCAGGCAGCCGCCCGTAAATTTTTTGGTAGTGGAGTAGAAGTAATTTGTTGCTCCACTTTTCGCGATGTAGTGAAGATCGCCAATGATGAAAGCAGGAGCGATGGCGGTTTGATGGCCATTGAAAACTCTATTGCCGGAAGTATTTTGCCCAATTATAACCTTCTTCTAAAGAGTAACCTGAAAATTACCGGAGAAATTTATTTGCAGATTGATCAGAACCTTTTGGTAAATCCAGGTGTTACTCTTGATGATATCAGTGAAGTACATTCTCATCCGATGGCGTTGTTGCAGTGTTCCGATTTTCTGGAAAAGTATGGATGGAAATTAATAGAGACAGAAGATACAGCTCTCAGTGCACAACATATCCATCAGAATAAAAGCAAGCACATTGCAGCGATCGCAGGCGAATTGGCGGCCGAACTTTTTGACCTGAATATGATTGCCCCCAATATTCATTCACAAAAGAATAATTATACACGTTTTTGGGTTTTGCAAAATGCAGTATCTGCAAAAGAAGTAGCAGACGCGGACAAGGCGTCATTAATTTTTGAGACCGATCATTCCAAAGGAAGCCTTGCAAAAGTGCTTACAAAGATTTCTGAAGGTGGTATAAATCTGTCCAAGCTGCAGTCTATGCCTATTCCTGGTAGTGACTGGAAATATGCTTTTCATGCTGATTGTGAATTTACCAACCTGATACACCTGAATAATGTTTTGGAAAATATGAAACCGTTTACGGCAAACATAAAAGTGTATGGTATATATAAAAATGGAAAAGCACCAAGGTCGTGAGAACAATCCCGAAGGGAACTAATGGAATCAAAACTCTTTAATGATATTAAAATAGAGGAATAAAATATGGAAGATAAGGTAGAAAACAGCAGGGATGGTAATTCCTCCTTTAGGAGGCTAGGAGGTGTGGCCGATCGTCTCGGCGGTGTGGAAGAATATTACTTTTCAAAGAAATTACGGCAGATTGATGAGATGAATAAAGCAGGAAAACAGGTGATCAATCTCGGCATTGGCAGCCCTGATCTTCCTCCACATTCTGATGTGATCAGGACATTGCAGGAAGAAGCTGCAAAGTCTAATCAGCATGGATATCAGAATTATAAAGGATCTCCCATTCTCAGAAACGCTATTTCTAAATGGTATAAAAAATGGTATGATGTAGAGTTAAATCCTGATACAGAAATATTGCCATTAATAGGAAGCAAAGAAGGTATTATGCATATTTGCATGACGTATATTAATCCGGGCGATACTGTTTTGATTCCTAACCCCGGGTATCCTACTTACCAAAGTGCTGCAAAAATTGCGGGAGCCAACATTATTGCCTATACGCTTACAAAAGAAAAAAACTGGTGCCCGGATTTCGAAGAACTGGAAAAACAGGATTTGCAAAATGTGAAATTGATGTTTGTTAATTATCCGCAGATGCCAACCGGACAGCTACCTACAAACGAAATGTTTGAAGAGTTGATCGCATTTGCAAAAAAACATCAGATCCTTATTTGCCATGATAATCCTTACAGTTTTATTTTGAATGACAAACCTATGAGTTTATTAAATTTTGAAGGAGCAAAAGAAGTAGTGATAGAATTAAATTCTTTCAGCAAGAGCCATAATATGGCCGGATGGAGAGTGGGGATGCTTTGTGGAGCAAAGGAAAGAATAGAAGAAATACTTCGATTTAAAAGTAATATGGACAGTGGAATGTTCCTTCCCTTGCAACTTGCAGCAGCAAAGGCTTTGGAGCTTGGGCAGGACTGGTACGATTCTTTAAATGCGGTCTATAGAAAGAGAAGAGAAAAAGTATTTGAATTATTGGATTTATTGGATTGCACTTTTGATAAGGGACAGGCAGGGTTGTTTGTGTGGGCAGCCATCCCTTCTGAATATAAAGATGGTTATGAATTAACTGATAAAGTTTTGAGCGATTCTAATGTGTTCATCACACCCGGAGGAATTTTTGGGAACGCCGGAGATAAGTATATAAGAGTGAGTTTGTGCGCGACAGAAGAAAAATTGAATGAAGCAATTGATAGAATTAAAATCTGATAGCTATCGGATTGGAAGATTGAATTAATAAATGAATCATGTTTAAAAATGTAACTGTAGTTGGGGTAGGTTTGATCGGAGGTTCCTTTGCATTGGCTTTGAAAGATAAAGGGATTGCTGAAAATATAATCGGTGTCAGCAGAACCCCGGCAAGTTTAGATAAAGCAAAAGAGCTTGGTATCATAGATGAGGCATTGCCACTGGAAGAAGCGGTGAAGAAAAGCGATCTTATCTATGTGGCTATTCCGGTGGATGTTACCATTCCTGTTATTAAAGAGATCATGGATTTCTTAAATGATAAACAAATTGTGGCTGATGCAGGCTCTACTAAATTTATGTTGTGTAAGGAATTGAGAAACCATCCCCGAAGAAAACGGTTTGTGGCAACCCATCCTATGTGGGGTACAGAATATAGCGGCCCCGAAGCCGCTGTGAGAGATGCTTTCAAAGACAGGTCCTGTGTGATTTGCGAAAAAGAAGAGAGTGATAAAGATGCTGTAACCATTGTTGAAGATGTATATAAAACACTTGGAATGCGCATTGTGTATATGAATGCTGAAAATCATGATGTCCATGCGGCCTATGTGAGCCATATATCCCACATCACTTCTTTTGCGCTGGCTAATACAGTATTGGAAAAGGAAAAAGAAGAGGATGCTATTTTTGAATTGGCTGGTGGGGGGTTTGAAAGTACTGTGCGACTGGCAAAAAGTAATCCTTCTATGTGGGCACCTATTTTTATGCAGAACAGAGAAAACGTTTTAGATGTTTTAAGTGAGCATATTTCTCAGTTAAGAAAGTTTAAATCGAGCCTGGAAAAAGAGAATATGAAATATCTTATTGAGTTAATGGAAAATGCAAATAAGATAAAAAGAATTTTGAAGTGAGGAGCGTATGGTAAATGATGATAAGTGATTACTATAATTATAAGAAAATAATTCGTGTTATAAAAAAATAAAAACTAAAAAACAATGAACGAAACCATTCAAAAAATCTGGAACAAACGTCCGCTTATTATCAGTGGCCCATGCAGTGCTGAAACAGAAGATCAGGTAGTGGCAACTGCTGCGAGCCTCGCTAAAACAGGAAAGGTAGATGTGCTTCGCGCAGGTATCTGGAAGCCAAGGACCAAGCCTGGAATGTTTGAAGGAATTGGCGTTAAAGGGTTACCCTGGTTAACACAGGCAAAGAAAATTTCCGGGTTGCCGGTTGCTGTAGAAGTAGCTACCGCAAAACATGTGGAAATGGCTTTACAATTTGATGTGGATATTCTTTGGATCGGTGCAAGAACAACGGTGAACCCTTTCAGCGTACAGGAAGTATGTGATGCTTTACGGGGCGTAGATGTACCTGTACTTATCAAAAATCCTATCAATCCAGACCTTGAATTGTGGTGTGGCGGTATTGAACGCTTACAAAAGGTAGGTATGAAAGACATAGGAATGATTCATCGTGGGTTTTCCAATTATGGGAACACAGAATTTAGAAATGCACCGATGTGGCACTTGCCTATTGAAATGAAGAGAAGATTTCCTGATATGCTGATCGTTTGTGATCCTTCGCATATATGCGGTAACAGGACAGGCTTACAGGAGATTGCACAGAAAAGTATTGATCTCGATTTTGGTGGATTGATGATTGAATGTCATGTTGATCCTGATAAAGCATGGAGCGATGCTAAACAACAAATTACTCCGGAACGCTTATCTGAAATGCTTGGCGAATTGAAATGGCGTATAGAGAACACAGATAAAAAAGAATTTATTACTGCATTGGCAAAACTGAGAGAGCAGATCAATCAGATAGATGATGAATTGATGGCACTTCTAGGTCAACGTATGAAGATCTCTACCAAAATAGGCGAATACAAAAGAGCCAATAACATTACTATATTGCAGACCAATCGCTGGAATGAGATTCTTGGGAAGGCATTCGTGAAAGGCGGAAAATTAGATCTGGGCAAAGACTTTATTACAAAATACTTTGACGCGGTACACATGGAAAGTATCAACCATCAAAACAGAGTAATGAATGAAGAATAACGAAATGATTGTCAAAAAGTATCAATTCTCCAGAAAAGCAGTTAATGGTTATTTCAATGCAGACTTCTCAAAGATTGGGGATTTAACCGATAAAGGAAATACGATCCTCATTACAGATGAAAATATTTTTGCAAAACAACCTCAAAAATTCTCGGGGTGGAAAACAATTATTTTGAAAGCAGGGGAGCAATTTAAGGATCAGAAAGCGGTTGATGAGGTGATTGCTCAATTGATTGAATTGAATGCAGACCGTCAAAGTATGATTGTAGGTGTTGGAGGGGGAGTAGTTACCGACGTAGCGGGTTACGCAGCATCAATTTACATGCGTGGAATAAAATTTGCATTTGCTCCTACCAGTATTCTTGGGATGGTGGATGCAAGTAACGGCGGAAAGAATGGGGTGGATGTAGGAGTCTATAAAAATCTTGTAGGTGTTTTTAATCAACCTGAATTTTTATGGTATGATTATTCTTTTTTAGAAACATTACCTGATGAAGAATGGATCAATGGTTTTGCGGAGATTATAAAACATGCCTGTATCAGAGATGAAAGTATGTTTCATTTTCTGGAAGAAAAAACAATGAAATATTTTCATTCTTCAAAAGGAAATATCGGAAAATTGATTGAACGGAATGTGGATATAAAATACAATGTGGTTGCTAATGATGAGCGTGAAGCCGGTGAAAGGAAATTATTGAATTTTGGGCACACCATTGGCCATGCAATTGAAAATACGTCTAAACTTCCTCACGGAAGCGCAGTAAGTATAGGGATGGTTGCGGCTTGTGTGATCTCAGAGAAGGTAAACGGGTTTTCAAAAGAAGGAACTGAAAAGGTGAAGCAACTTATTTCCAATTATCAATTGCCAATCACGCTTGATATTGATAAAGAAAAGACATGGGGTATTCTTTTGCATGATAAAAAGAAATCCGGTACTAACATGAATTTTGTGGTATTGGATGAAATAGGAAAAGCATCTATAAAAAAAATCTCTTTAACAGATTTGAAGGAAATATTTTATTCGCTTATTTAAATAATATTATAAGTTTCTAATTTTCAATTAATAAAGTGATTATAACAGTAACACCCTCTGCCGTTTCGGGAAAAATAAAAGTGCCATCTTCTAAAAGCTCTATGCAGCGTGCTTGTGCGGCCGCGCTTATTACACCTGGTACTACGGTAATTGATAATTTTGGTAATAGTAATGATGAAAAAGCATCTATTAATATTATTACAAAGCTCGGAGCTGTTATTAATGTGGTGAGCAATAAGATGGCCATTACTTCCAATGATTATATTTTTAAATCTCAGTTTCCTGGAAAAAATGTGATTGTTAATTGTGGGGAGAGCGGTTTGTCTATGCGCATGTTTACCCCGATAGCCGGGTTGTTTAATTATGATATTACTTTTACCGGCGAAGGAAGTATTTTAAAAAGGCCAATGAATTTTTTTGATGATGTTCTTCCTTTGCTGGATGTGGAAGTGAATTCTAATGAAGGAAAATTGCCTGTTACTTTAAGAGGCCCGCTTCATCCAAAAAATATTACGGTAGATGGTTCGCTGAGTTCTCAATTTTTGACCGGGCTTCTTTTTGCCTTTGCAAAAGCGTGTACAGTACCTGTTAGTATCACCGTGAAAGACTTGTCCAGCAGGCCATACATTGACCTCACGATTTCTGTTTTGAAAGATTTTGGTTTTCGTATTGACAACAGAAATTACGAGGTTTTTACCATTCATCCACGTAAGCCATTACCTGCTCATAGTATAAAATATACCGTGGAAGGTGATTGGAGCAATGCGGCATTCCTTTTAGTCGCCGGTGCTATTGCTGGTGAAGTTACTTTAAAAGGAGCTGATCTTAATTCTGTTCAGGGCGATAAGAATGTTATGGAAGCATTGTATGATTGCGGCGCTGAAGTAAGTATTCATCAGAAAGATATTACGGTGAAGAAGAAGGGGTTAGAAGCATTTGAATTTGATGCTAGCCATTGCCCTGATCTTTTTCCCCCGCTTGTAGCACTCGCAGGATATTGTAAAGGAAGCACTACAATCAAAGGTGTGAACAGGCTTTTATTTAAAGAAAGTAATCGGGCCATTTCATTGCGGGATGAATTTAAAAAGATGAATGTGGAAGTAGAATTGAATGGAGATTTAATGACTATACATGGTGGCAAAGAAATAAAGGGTGCTAAAGTTTTTTCACACAATGATCACCGGATTGCTATGGCTACGGCTGTTGCCGCATTAGGTGCCAAAGGAAACACGGTTATCCATGATGCGGAAGCAATCAATAAATCGTATCCTGATTTTTACAAAGACTTGAAAGGAATAAAGACAAATAATCCCTCGCAAAAAGGTAACATCATTTGACGGGATAGAAATTCTATCATTATTGTCCGGCTAAAAATCATGAATTTTGACGAAACGCTTACTGGCATTAAGTTTACCTGCAGGTTATGAAACATTAGACCATTGATGTCGAGACTTATTGTACGGTTGATGGGCGCAATACAACCCTGTAGTAGAGAAAAGGGATGAATTATGATATAGGGTCATCAAAGCAGATTTGATATGGAAATCATATAGTTACAATCCTTTCCTTGCATTGGGAAGCAAGTTTTTTGACCGATAGCCTTCAGATGCAGGTCAAAAAATGTGATTTCATGGTAATATGTCAGGTTCCCTTTATTTTATTTGCAAATACTTTACGTTCTTTGCAGCACGTTAACTATCAAAACTACTACCCAAATTTTTAAAAACGAATAATGTCATATACCGTAGCAATTACAGGAAGGCCCAATGTAGGAAAGAGTACCTTTTTTAACCGGATGCTGGAACAGAGGAAATCTATTGTGGATGATTTTAGCGGTGTTACTCGCGACAGGCAGTATGGCGTAGCAGATTGGAATGGAAAATCTTTTAATGTGATTGATACCGGCGGTTTTGTAGCCGACAGTACTGATATTTTTGAAAGAGAGATTCGCAAACAGGTATATATCGCTATTGAAGAATCGAATGCCATTATTTTTATGGTAGATGTAACGACCGGTATTACCAATCTCGATCAGGATATGGCAGAAATGTTGCGACGTTCTCCCAAACCGGTGTACCTCGTTGTGAATAAAGTAGATAATCACAATCGCCAAATGGAAGCAGCGGAATTTTACAGCTTAGGTTTTGAAAAAATATTCTTTCTTTCATCCATCAGTGGAACAGGCACAGGTGAATTGCTTGATGAGATATGCGCTAAGATCCCTGAAGAGAAGATAGAGGAACCTGGAACTCTTCCTAAATTCGCTATTATAGGCCAGCCAAATGTTGGAAAATCTTCTTTAATAAATGCCCTTACAGGACAGGAGCGTGCGATTGTGAGCGATATTGCGGGTACTACAAGAGATGCGGTTCATACTACCTATAATTTGTTTAATAAAGAATTTATTCTGATAGACACGGCAGGTATTCGCCGTAAGAAAAAAGTGAGTGAAGATCTTGAATTTTATTCGGTAATAAGAGCCATAAGGGCTGTAGATGAAGCGGATGTATGTATTTTATTATTGGATGCCGAAAAAGGAGTTACAGCACAGGATCTGAATATTTTTTCATTGGCAGAAAAGAAAGGAAAAGGAATTGTAGTGCTCGTGAATAAATGGGATTTGGTGAAAAAAGAAACCAATTCCGCAAGAGATTATGAAAAGACGTTGAAACAAAAGCTGGCTCCTTTCAGTGATGTGCCTATTCTGTTTATTTCTGCAACAGAGAAGCAACGTATTTTTCAGGCAATGGAAGCCGCTTTAAAAGTTTATGAGAACAGGCTTCAGAAGATCCCCACTTCTAAATTAAATGAAATAATGTTGAAAGCGATGGAATCTTACCATGCTCCTGTGGTGAGAGGGCACGCTGTGAAAATAAAATTTGTAACGCAATTACCAACCATTGTTCCATCATTTGCTTTCTTCTGTAATTTTCCCAATGATATCAAGACTCCGTATAAAAATTATCTTGAAAATCAGATGAGGGAGAATTTTCCTTTGAGCGGAGTGCCTATCAGGATATTTTTCAGGAAGAAGTAGATTCTATTTTAATCCCTTTTTTACTTTACGTACAAAAGCTTCACTTACATTGGCGAAATTGGCAATTTCTGCAACGCTGAATTTGCGGGATGAGAGTAAATTCTCCACGACTTCCGTTTTCCCTTCTTCTATTCCCTCTTCACGGCCTTTTTCGAGCCCTTGTTCGAGTCCTTGTTCGAGTCCTTGTTCGAGTCCTTGCTGCATTGCTGCCTGACGGTCATGTTCTATTGTTTTTTTAATGGCGTATTCATCCCATGATGCCATTAAGTCTTTTTCGTATTTCATATATTCCTCCTTTGTTAAGTTAGAAATTGCTGCTATATTAAACAGTTTTGAAAATATTCTTGTATTTAAAATTACCGGAATCTTTTTAAAATCACTTAGGTTCTTTAAAATATACAGCCACTTATCTTCTCCGGTTTTTAATTCCTTTTCACTCTTTGTAAATTTAGGTATTTCTATAAAAATAAAACATAACTTTTTGTAAAATTCTTTACCTGATTTTTCATAAGATAGCCGTACCCGATGCAAGTATTCTTTTATGTCTGAGTCTTCTAAAACAGAATCCATTAATCCAATGAAATAAACCTCTTTGAGTGAATAATCCCAATTGCTTCCCTGAGGAGCCTGATCATGGATGAGTCTTGAACTATAAAAAACCGCTCTGTCTTTGAAATATTGCTGACGAATACGCTGCACTTCAATAATAAATTGTTCTCCATTCTGTCCGGTGCAGGTGAGGTCGAAGATCATTTTTCGGCTTTTAGACACCGGTCCCGAACGCTCGTTTTTGTTATAAGTAAGGTTGGTAATTATTTTCCTCCCTTTTAAAATTTCATTCAGAAAATCAATCAGCAATTCTTTGCTTGGCTCGCTGCCAAATAAACGTTTAAAACCGAAATCGGTAAGAGGGTCAATGAATGTGTTGATAGTAGGCTTGTGTGGTAGCGGGTTTTGTTTGCGCATAGATGAAGTAGTTGATAATATTCAATTCACATTAAATGATAACGGCTGGTTTGTTCTATTGAGGTGGATCCTTACAATTAATTGTACCAGAGTTTCACAGGTATTTGAAAGTGTTTTTTGTTGCATAAGAAAATGAAATTAGTGTAATTTTTAGTATATAATGATACACAGAAAAAGTATTTAAAAACATTTACATGAGCCGAGGGGGTATTTACCTTAGCCTCAATTAAAAAGACATTGGAAAACAAACAAAAAAATCCTTGCAACTTTAGCGATCACGGACTTCATGATGTCATCTGACAACAGATCTTCTTCAACTGAGGCAACAAGCACTTATTCAACTACCACAAATCTATCTGATAATGCTGCTGTTAATTTGAGCGGTTTAGCTTCTAAAGCAGCTATTGATGCCACTACAATAGTATATAAGGCTACTGAGAAAATTAAGAATGCTGCTAAAAAAGAAATAAGATATTGGTAAAGCAATGAGTATAGCGAAATAATTTACAGTTAATTCCTTTTGAAATATTTCCCGAAGAAATCTTGTGAAGGAATTAGTTAGATAAATGGTGGGTCTGAAATTGCTCTTTAATAAAACAAAGCATGAGAAGTGATGATATATGCTACGAATGGGATCTTAACTGATAGTTTATTTTGCGATTTTAAAGACCTTTTATTTTTGTTGTTTTTCTTAGGAAATAAAAATATCGTAACTCGAAAATGAATTAATCCAAAAATTGTAATTAAAAAGCACTCTTTTATTTTTATTTTCCTTAACAAATGAGAAATATTTTTTAGTGTAAGCGGCTGTGGTACTAATGTCTGTGCCTTACGTATCTCCTGGGTATCTTCACTTTTACTTAGAGTATCACGCTATTTGTACTATTTTGTACAAACAGTGAAACAGGTTATCTTTGCAGCTCAATGTTACACAAATTCTAACTCTAAAATAAAGGATTCATGAAAGAAGAATTGGATGTTTTGGAACAAACTGTATCGAGTGAATATAAGTACGGGTTTGTTACTAAAATAGAGACGGATGTTGTCCCAAAAGGCCTTAGTGAGGATGTGATCCGTCTGATTTCGAAAAAGAAGAATGAACCGGAATGGATGCTTAACTGGCGATTAAAAGCGTATGCTCACTGGCTGAAAATGGAAGAGCCTAAATGGCCGAATGTGAAATACCCTCCCATCAATTATCAGGATATTATTTATTATGCGGCTCCTAAGAAAAAAGCCAAAATAGACGGTTTGGAACAAGTAGATCCTGAGTTACTGAAGACTTTTGACAAGCTTGGAATCTCACTCAACGAGCAGAAACGACTGAGCGGTGTAGCGGTTGATGTAGTAATGGACAGTGTGTCTATTGCAACTTCATTTAAAAAACAGCTTTCAGAAGTTGGTATTATTTTTTGTTCTATGAGTGAAGCAATTCAGAACCATCCCGATCTGATAAAGAAATATCTTGGCTCTGTAGTCCCTATGACGGATAATTATTTTGCAGCGTTGAATTCTGCAGTATTTACAGATGGCTCGTTTTGTTTTGTTCCAAAAGGCGTTCGTTGCCCGATGGAATTATCCACTTATTTCCGTATCAATACTGAAAACTCAGGACAGTTTGAACGTACCTTAATTGTGGTTGAAGATGAAGCTTACGTTAGTTATCTCGAAGGTTGTACCGCTCCTAAACGCGACGAAAATCAGCTGCATGCCGCAGTGGTAGAATTGGTGGCTTTACGTAAAGCAGAAATAAAATATTCTACCGTTCAGAACTGGTTCCCCGGTGATGAAAATGGTGTTGGCGGTATTTATAATTTTGTTACTAAGCGTGGAATTTGTCAGGGTGAATATTCGAAAATATCATGGTCGCAGGTAGAGACAGGTGCTGCTATTACCTGGAAATATCCAAGTGTTATTTTAAAAGGGGATAATTCTATTGGCGAATTTTATTCGGTTGCTTTAACCAATCATTTTCAACAGGCAGATACCGGAACCAAGATGACCCATATAGGAAAAAATACCAGAAGTAGAATCGTATCAAAAGGAATAAGCGCAGGTAAAAGCCAGAATAGTTATAGGGGGCTGGTAAGAGCCGGAAAAAATGCCCTCAACGCACGTAATTATTCACAATGCGATTCCTTATTGCTCGGCGACAAATGCGGGGCACATACTTTTCCTTATATAGAATCTAAAAATAAAACGGCAATAATTGAACATGAAGCTACCACTTCAAAAATCGGTGAAGATCAACTCTTTTATTGCAGGCAACGCGGGATAGATACGGAAGCTGCCGTGGCATTGATCGTTACAGGATTTGCAAAAGAAGTAATGAATCAGCTTCCGATGGAGTTTGCCGTAGAGGCTCAGAAATTGCTGGCAGTAAGCCTTGAAGGAAGTGTAGGGTAACCGGCTATTAGTAATGTAAAAAACTAAGAGTTCAAAACTTAAGAAACAAATAAATCATTTATTAATTTTTATACCAAAAAGAATATGTTATCAATCAAAAACATACATGCATCCGTAGAAGGGAAACAGATTTTGAAAGGAATAAACCTGGACGTTCAGGCAGGGGAGGTGCATGCGATTATGGGACCCAATGGCGGTGGAAAAAGTACACTTGCTTCTGTTTTGGCTGGGAGAGAAGAATATGTAGTAACTGAAGGTTCTGTTGAATTTCTTGGAAAAGACATTCTGGAAATGTCACCGGAAGACAGAGCAAGAGAAGGATTATTTCTTGCATTTCAATATCCTGTTGAGATTCCCGGAGTAAGCACTACTAATTTTATTAAAACTGCTTTGAATGAAAAAAGAAAATACCACGGGCAGAAACCTCTGGACGCAGTATCTTTTATGAAGCTGTTGAAAGAAAAAATAAATCTGGTAGAAATAGATAAATCATTATTGTCCCGTTCGATCAATGAAGGATTTTCAGGAGGTGAAAAAAAGAAAAATGAAATTCTTCAGATGGCGATGCTGGAACCTAAGCTTACCATCCTGGATGAAACAGATTCAGGACTTGATATTGATGCACTCCGTATTGTAGCAAATGGTGTCAATAAACTTCGTGATGAAAACCGTGCTATTATTGTGATTACGCATTATCAAAGATTACTGGATTATCTGCAACCCGATTTTGTACATGTATTGGTAAATGGACGTATTGTGAAATCAGGCACAAAAGAACTGGCACTCGAGCTGGAAGAAAAAGGATATGATTTTATTAAAGACGAACTGAGTTTAACAGAAGCAGTGTAACACAGAATCTATCAGGATAGATAGTGTAGGTGTTTTAGTCACTCATTACTTATTACTTATCAACAACAAATGGAAAAAATTAATACAGAATATTTTGGAGAAAAGTTTGACAGGCTTCAAACGATGGATCCTGATGGTTTTATAAGTACCATCAGGAAGGATGGGTTTACCCTCTTCAATACAAAAGGTCTTCCTACTTATAAGAATGAAGAATGGAAATACACTGGTATCAGCGATTTATTTAAGAAGGAATATCGTTTATCTGAGGATGGATTGAATACAGAGATTTCCCCGTCAGATATAGATGGTATCCGATTACCGGGTTATGAAAATGCAAACGAATTGGTGTTTGTCAATGGGAAATATGTATCCTCCCTTTCTACGATCAGGTCTGCAGAAGATGAGTTGACAGTATTGCCTTTGGAAGAAGCTGCAAATGGAAAATACAAAGACCTGATAAGTGAACATCTCGGAAAGAGTAGTGTTTTTATTAAGGACGGTATCCATGCACTGAATACATCTTTCATTTATGGAGGTGTATTTGTCTATGTAAATAAGAAACAGGTATTGAAAAATCCTGTGTACTTGTACCACTTTTCAGATGCAAGAGAAAATCATATTTTATCACAACCCCGCAGTCTTTTTTATGTGGATGAAAGTGCCAGACTGCAAATGGTAGAAACTTATAAAACCATTGGCTCTATGGATAGTTTTACTAACGAGGTGATTGAAGTGGTTGTAAATGCAAATTCTATTGTAGAATATTACAAATTTCAGAATGACAATGTAAATGCGAGCCAGGTAGGTACTACCCATATCAGGCAAATTGGTAAAAGTTATGCGCATACCGTGGTAGTTACACTCAACGGTGGAACAGTGAGAAACAATACAAATATTGTGATGGAGGCAGCAGGGAATGAAGCGCACATGTATGGTTTATATTTACTGAGAGGAAATAGCCACGTGGATAATCATACGATGGTAGATAATACAAAGCCGAATTGTTTTAGTAATGAATTATACAAAGGGGTAATGGATGATAAGTCAACCGGAGTATTCAGCGGTAAAATTTATGTAAGGCCCGATGCACAAAAGACAAATGCCTATCAGATCAACAACAATATTTTATTGAGCGAAAAAGCAAGTGTGAATACCAAGCCACAGTTAGAAATTTTTGCCGATGACGTAAAATGTTCTCATGGCTGTACAGTTGGAAGATTGGATGATGAAGCCTTATTTTATTTAAGGGCACGCGGAATATCCAAAGAACATGCACAGGCAATGTTATTGCAGGCTTTTGCCGCAAGTATTGTAGAGCAGGTGAAAATAGAACCTCTTCGCAAATATGCAGAAGAATTGATCAATGACAGGCTATCAGGAGAAGAACCTCAAAGCTGATACTACTAAAAAATATGGAAACAACTACAACCTTATCACCCGTATTTGATGTAAATACTATCAGAGAATTTTTTCCTGTGCTTAACCGGGAGATTAATAATCAGGTATTGGTTTATCTAGACAATGCAGCTACTTCTCAGAAGCCACAGGTAGTTATAGACGCTTTAGTTCATTATTATTCTTACTACAATGCTAATATTCATCGTGGCATACACACCCTTGCGGAAGAGGCTACTGCCGCTTATGAAGCAACGCGCAATACAGTAAAAGAATTCATTAATGCCGGCTGTGCAGAGGAGATCGTTTTTACAAGAGGTACTACCGAGGGAATCAATTTAGTGGCTTACACATGGGGGAGGAAAAATATTCATGCAGGTGATGAAATCATTATTTCTACCATGGAGCATCATTCAAATATTGTGCCCTGGCAAATACTTTGCGAAGAGAAAAATGCTGTATTGAAAGTGATTCCTATAAATGAAGACGGAGAACTTTTAATGGATAAATACAGAAAGTTACTTTCTGATAAAACAAAATTGGTTTCTGTAGCGCATGTTTCCAATGCTTTGGGAACTATCAATCCGGTAAAGGAGATCATTGATGCGGCACATGAGGCGGGAGCGGTGGTATTGATAGACGGTGCTCAATCAACCGTTCATCTCGATATTGATGTACAGGATATGGATTGCGATTTCTTTGCTTTTTCAGGGCATAAAATTTATGGGCCAACCGGTGTTGGCGTACTATATGGAAAGAAACAAATTCTTGAAGAGATGCCGGTATTTATGGGCGGTGGCGAAATGATCAAAGAAGTGACTTTTGCAAAAACAACTTATAGTGATCTGCCTTATAAATATGAAGCCGGTACACCCAATATTGCGGATACCATTGCTTTAAAAACTGCATTGGATTTTGTGGTGAAGACAGGAAGGAAGCGGACGCGAAATCATGAAAATGATTTATTGAAATATGCAACTGAACAAATGAAATCTATTCCAGGTTTACGTATTATTGGCAATGCTAAAAATAAAGTAAGTCTGATTTCTTTTGTAATCAAAAATATTCACCCACAGGATATAGGCATATTACTCGACAATCAGGGGATTGCGGTAAGAACCGGCCACCATTGCACTCAACCATTAATGGAATGCTTTGGTATTCCGGGAACAGCACGTGCATCATTTGCCATGTATAATACAATAGAAGAGGTGGATAGATTGATAGCAGGATTGTACAAGACCATCAAAATGCTTTCATAAAGTATGAATGAATATAGAACAATAAAAGAAAGAGAAGAGGAGATAACAGATGAATTTTCTTTGTTTGACAGTTGGGAAGAGAAATATGAATACATTATAGATCTTGGAAAGAAACTGGAACCGCTTGATGATAAGTTCAAAGTAGGAGAAAATATTATTAAGGGTTGTCAGTCCACAGTGTGGCTTGCTTCTGAATTTAAGGAGGGGAAAGTGTTTTTTAAGGCAGATAGTGATGCAATGATCGTAAAAGGATTGGTAAGCATGTTGATAAAAGTATTGTCGGGCCACGCCCCTGATAACATCCTGAATGCAAAACTGGATTTTATCAAAGATATTGGGATGATGTCACATCTGGCACAGACCCGTTCCAATGGCCTGGTGGCGATGATAAAACAAATTAAAAATTACGCATTGGCCTACAAATCTGTCAATGCAGCATAAAATTTAAAATTATGGAAGCATCAGAATTAAAAGAAAAAGTAATTGAGGTATTGCATGGAATTTATGACCCTGAGATTCCTGTGGATATTTATGAATTAGGATTAATATATGAAGCAGAAGTACTGCCTATCAATAATGTGCAGATCGTAATGACACTTACTGCACCGAGTTGCCCTTCAGCACAGGAGCTGCCGATAGAGGTGGAAGATAAACTACGGGCTATTGAAGGGGTAAATGATGTATGCGTTTCTGTGGTATGGGATCCACCATGGGACAGAAGTATGATGAGTGAAGTGGCTATGCTGGAGTTGGGATTTATGTAGTCCCCGGTCACGAACAGGAGAAGAGAATAAAAAAAATATTTTATCATTATAAAAGCACTTGCCCATGTTTCCCTTGGAGGTTTGGGCTGTTTCATCATGAAAATCACATCACAGGAAGAATACGGTTTACGGATATTGCTGCGTATTGCACGATGCCATGAGAATGAAAGCCTGAGTATTCAGGCCTTGAGTGTGGCAGAAGGATTATCACCAGCTTATATTGCGAAACTTACCCGCATACTCCGTCAGGCAGGCTATATTAATAGTACTCCCGGAAATATCGGAGGATATATTTTAGCAAAACCGGCTTCGGAAATCAATGTGAATCTTGTTTTGAAGACTTTGGGGGGATCCCTCTTTTCCAAGAGTTTTTGCAGTGATTTTACGGGAGCCAGCAGGCTGTGTACCAACTCTGTTGATTGCTCTGTACGGTCTTTATGGCAGATGGTGCAATTTTCTGTAGATCAGTTATTGGACAAAATACAATTGAATGATTTGATCGGCAATGAGAGAGAATCAGATAATTTTCTCAATTATCTTTTACAGCAACATCATTATCCAAAAAGAAAATTAGAGAATATACCATCCTCATTACCAGCAGTAGTAAAATAATCTGTTTTTTTGAATGGCGAATAACAAATAGTAAAGCCCCTGATAGAATCGGGGGTTTTTTAGTAAAAAGGAGTTTAAAGTGTAGCCGTAATTTTTATCCTTTGGAATTAATCATTTAGTCGGAGACCTTATGCGAATATTATGAAAATAACTATATCAATTATTTTTGGTAAGGAAATGGGCGTAACTATCTGCTATCAGACTGATAATACAGGGATATTGAATAACAACTTTGTATTTTACAATAACACACTTCATGAAGGAGTGACGACCTAAACACCTGATCCTGTTATCTTTTTTTATGTGATAAAATATACATATTAATCTATTTCAGAAATACCTTTTTCTCCCCACAATTAAAGAAGCTTTAATAACGTTACATCTTAAATCAGAAGGTGCAGGCATCATTGTGTATCTGTCACAGGTGCCGGGAATATTTTGTGAGTTGCTTCTGTATTTTATATCCAATTATTCATTATTGATTGTCATCAGTTAAGAAAGGTATTAGAATTTATAATAAATCCAATAGTAATGATGCGCAAAAGAGAGAAAACCACCATCCTTTTTGTAACTAAAAATCAACAGTCCATAAAGCCGATGCAGGTTTCAAGTAAGTTAATAGCTAACTGGAAGAAGTATGTAATGGCAATTGTATTTGTATTCTTAGCGCTTGGCGGCGTAATATGGTATATGGCATCCGCCAGATCAGAGCAAGACCAGGCGCGCGAGGCACTTTCTCAGAGAATTCATCACATGCATAGCCTGCTATCTACGGTGGATACGGCTGCCATGAAAGAAAAGTTTTCCAAGATAGATGAAGAGTTAACAGAGATTAATGGATACCTAAAGGCGAGAGGGATACAGACAGTGAGTAAAGAACCACAGGGTGGAGATGAAAATGATGATATTATCTCACCTGAGGAAGTAGGAGACTTTTACGAAGGGTACCTCAAAAAGATAATTTATAATATTTCCTATACTCCCCTGGGATATCCTTACAAAGGTGGTATCACTTCTACATTTGGACATCGTGAAAATCCGTTTGGTGGTGCTAATGTGGAAACACACAAGGGGGTTGATATCAGGGCTCCCTTTGGTTCACCTGTAAAATCAATGGCGAAAGGTGAAGTCGAATTTGCAGGACCCCGTGGCGGATTTGGAAATTGTATTATTTTGAAACATGGTAATGGCTTCGAAACACTCTATGGCCATTTATCCAAAATACTGGTTTCTGTTGGGCAGAAAATAGATATTGGCCAGCAGATAGGAAATGTAGGATCTACCGGTCGCTCCACTGGGCCTCATTTACACTATGAAGTACATCATAACGGACAAAGAATAAATCCTCAACCATTTTTAACCCTGAAGTAATATGTTTAACAAAAAAAACTCAACACAAGAACAACAGCCTTTAGAAATTAATCAGAAAGAAATTTCTACCATCATTGGTGAAGGCTACACCATTACAGGTGAAATTACAGGAAAATCTGTAATAAGAATTGAAGGAAAGATCATTGGCAATGTGAGAGTGGCTGCCGGTATCATCCTCGGTGAAAAAGGCCATGTCGAAGGTGATATTTTCACTCAGTCTGCCATCATTTACGGTAGAGTAAATGGTAATGTGAAAACAACTCAATTAGAGATCAAGAAGACAGGATTTATTAAAGGAGAGATTACTACCGACACTCTTGAGATCGAGTTGGGCGCTAAGTACAATGGTAAGTTGAATATGCAGGCCAGAGAAGAAGTTTCTGCTGATATAACTGAAGAAGAAGTATTGGAAGCTGCTTCATAGATCATATACATAGCCGGTATTTAATCCAGTCATGTATCCTTGATCCACGCGATTGTAGTATTATGATTGAACTTGTTTTTTGCCGGATAAGAATTCTGGGTACACCCCTGTTTTTTGTATCCTATTTTATTAAATTGGTTTACATTTAATAAAATATTTTACCATTTATGGCTGCTCAATTTCTAAAAGTGGGTAATTGCAAAATTGCTTACATAGAGAAGAATCAAAATGCTTCAAAAACTATATTTTTTATATCCGGAAATTCGGTAAGTAAAAGTTGCTGGCGCAAACAATATGAGAGCGACCTGTCATCAACATACCGAATGATTGCTATTGATTTTCCCGCACATGGCGATTCTGATGCAGCAGAAGAAACTTCCTACACACTTCCCGGCCTTGCCTGGTTGTTGAGTAAAGTAATAATCAGTTTAGCCAATGGCAATCCGTATATTATTTCGGGTGTTTCATTAGGAACAAATGTCATTGCTGAAATGCTTGCTTTTGAAATACATCCTTTAGGAATAGTATTGGCGGGATCGAGTATCGCGGGAAAAAATTTTGGGATAGAAAGATTCATAAAACCCAATACACATGTAGGAGTCGTATTTGCTGATAATCCCGAAGAAGAAGATATTTTAAAATACGCTCATGAGACTTTAGCATCGCGCAATGAGGAAGATTTAAAATTGTTTCTGGAAGATTTTAAAAAAGTAAAGCCGCCTTTCCGCTCTGCTCTTGGAAAGTCCATTGCTGATGGTAATTATAATGATGAAATAGCTTTACTGAATGGGGAAAATATTCCCTGCCTGATGATTTTTGGGAAAGATGAATTGGTAATTGACTGCAATTATTTGGATAAAGCCAACCTTCCCTTATGGCATAAAACGATTTATAAAATAGGAGGCGCAAGCCACCTCGTAAATATTGACCAACCGGAAAAATTCAATCAATTACTCAAAAAATTTGCAGACGATATTTTTAAATAATGAAATTGCCCATAGCAAAAGAAATTAGTTCTGCTACATTTTTAGCACCGCTTTTCATCAACATATTTTTTCTATGATTAATGACTGTTCCTTCGCTTATAAATAATTTGTCTGCTATTTCCTTACTGTTTAATCCGTCCGCAACCCATAGTAGTACTTCCTTTTCACGTTTTGAAAAAATACGGTCTTCTTCATAGAGATAATACACTTTTTTGAAAACTGTTTCTGTAGCAAGGCTTTCAGGGCTTATTTTTTCAACCAATTGTATTACCGGGTTTTCTTTTTTATAATGCTCAATATTGGTTACCACGCCCAGGCTTAGTAGTGGTAATCCGTTTTGATCCGATTTCATAAAACAATTCCTTTGGAGCAAATTCACAAATTCCCCTTTACTGTTTTTAAGACGCAGATTATAAGTAAATATGTAATTCGGTTGTTCAGTTGTCGGGATGTTTTTCAATATTTGTAACCTATCCGGAAATATTTTTTCATTATATACTTTCAGGTCATCCCCGGCATAATGATCAATGGTAAAATCAATGCCATGCTCAATCCATTCTTTACAATCGTAGCCTAAAATAAGTTGTGTGGACTTGGACATGCGCAGATATCTGCCTGAAGTATAATCAAGCAGGTAAATCATCGGGATACTATGAGAAAATAGAGAATGAAAACTATAATTAAGTGAAAGGATGTTTTCCACTCCATCAATATTCAGTTTTTGAGGACCGAAATTTTGTTGAGATAATTTCTCAATATATCCTAACCAGGTAGTTTTGTTTGCAGAAGCCATATAATGATTGAATGAAGTGGTGATGTGGCTTTGCTAAAGGATTGTTTTCTAAAAATACGGAAATATTTAAAAAAAACATTATTTCTAAAATATTTTTTTGTAGATTAAGCTACCCTGAAAGGTGACTCCGGGATAATTGAGGTGGTTGTATCTGAATAATTGTGGAATATTGTTTAGGTTGAAAGGAGATTGATATGGTCGCAATCGTTCACTATAGGTTCAAGTCCACATCCGTAAGCCATGTAATAAGGCTCAGGCTTTATTCCGAACTGTGTTATTGAATAGAAGCATCGTTCAGGTTGTTGGGAAAACCTTTATGATCTGATAAAGTTATTCAAAGGGCAGCTTCTTAATTATACAAATTAATAGGGGAATAATGACTGAATATAAAATGTTTTAAAAAATAGCCATTTATGGATATTGTTTGGGGAAGGCTCTAACGTTAGCTTTACAAAAGAAGGTCTGAACGTATGCTAAACTCCTGAGATAATAAATTCCTCTTGTGGAAAGACCTGCAATAATTTTTTTATGTACAATAAGGTTAAGCAATGAAAATAGGATAATAAAGCTCAATTGTTGGTTTGCTATAATGATTATTATGGCGGCATATCTGATTCTTACTATTTGTGACTTTTAAATGATCTTTTTTAATTATTTACTCCCGCTGAATAAAAAATATTTATCACTAAAAACGACAACAACCAAATGAAGTCAAAAACTACCATCCTCACTGTTGGATTACTTATGAGTATTACTATGAATCTACACGCACAAACAGATTCAACAATTGTTGACAGCGCAACAATTGCCCCAAATTCTGTAGTAGAAAATATGCGGCTCGAAACACAGGTCAATGTGGTAAAACAAAAGCCCCCTTTCAACATTATTAAAGGCAACCTGCCAGCGCTGCTTTTTAAAAGTTATTCTCTTCAATATGAAAGAGTATTGAGCCGTAAAATTTCTGTGGCTATCCAGTACAGAACCATGCCCGAAACAGGAATTCCCTTTAAGAGCAGTGTTTTAAAACTGTTGAGTGATGACGATGCCAATACCAAAAAGATAATTGAAGATTTCAGGATGAGCAATTATGCTATCACTCCCGAAGTAAGGATTTATCTGAGCCGGAAAGGGTATGGCCGCGGATTTTATTTCGCTCCTTTTTATCGGTACGCTTCTTTTACATCCAACGACCTGAATGTGTTTTATACCGATGATAATGACGTAGAGCAAAGTATAAAAATGTCGGGCAAACTTACCAGCAATACCTTTGGGTTTACTATTGGAGCACAGAATTCGCTGGGCAAACATTTCGTACTTGATTGGAGTTTGTTCGGGCCTCATTTTGGATCAGCCAAAGGTACATTCAGCGGTGTGTCTTCTAAGCTGTTATCTCAGGATGAGCAGAACGATTTAAGACAGCAACTTGAAGATATTGATATTCCTTTTACCGATAAAACGGTGGATGTAAATACCAATGGTGCTTCCTTAAAATTGGACGGGCCCTGGGCGGGGTTGCGCTTTACGATAGCATTGGGATTCAGATTTTAGAAGGATTTTAAGTTATAAGACAAGATAAAAAGGTTTTCCGGAATCTTACAGGTTTAAGCTCAAGAAGATGACCCACAAAAAAAACGCCCCGAAAAAATCGGGGCGCCTCTTTTTGTTAGGTTATTTTGTTTAGAATATATATCTTAACCCAAGTTGCATACCCCAGGTAGTGCCGGGTGATACACTTTTTACAAAAGCCTTGGTTACTAATGAACCACTGTACTCAGCAAGAGTGTAGGTAGGTGTTCCGGAAATAACCTTCTTTAAGCTAAGAGGGTTGTTTACAGTATAAAGATCACGGATACCCCAATCCCTGCTTAGCAAATTGGGCAGGTTGATTACATCCACGGTAAATTGAAGTGTATGTTTTGTGTTTCCGGTTTTTATGAAGAAATCCTGAAGGAAACGCATGTCAATACGATTGAACCATGGCATAAAGGCTGTATTTCTTTTAGCATATTCTCCTTTATGTTTGTTGAGATAGTGAGAACTACTTACGAATTGATCATAAGCTGTCTGCTGCTGGGCTATTGTGTATTTTACAGAACCATCTTTGTTTAGGAAATCTACAAACGGTACATCAGATCCTTTAGCATAAATGTACATCAGGTCTGTTTTATTATTCCCATCACCATTGAGGTCTCCACCTACGATATATGAGTAATTGCCTTGAGAGGTGCCTTCATAAAAGAGGGATAAAGTACTGGCAAAGTGATTTGCATATTCAATTCTATATGATACATTACCTACTACGCGGTGAGGAATTGCATACTGTGAATAATAGAGTTCCACATCATTGGAAGTGCCTTTATTAGCAATTGACTCCCATGCAGAGTTAGCACGTGATCCGGGGTTTGGACTTACTTCAGTAGCGTAAGTGTAGGTATAAGCTAATGAGCCGTAAAATCCTTTTGTAAATGATTTGGATATCTGGCCTGTTGCAGAAAATGAATATCCTTTGTGCGTATTTTCAAGTACGATTACTTCACCAAGGTTCGGATATAGTTTTGTGTCGTTTGAAGTATAATACGACCTGGTGTCTTCCCCGGTCAAATTCCCATTAGGATCTTTCAGGTTAGCATTACGCATTTTTACGTCATTAAGGTCTTTCGTATAAAGCAAATCAAGAGTAGCCTTAAATCCATTGTCTAATTGCTTGTCTATTCCCAGGTTGGTCCTCCAAACTTGTGGAAACTTAAATTTTGGATCAATTAAGACAAAAGTACTTGGTGCGGTAGCAGTAATAGTACTGGGGAATTTAGAAAGATAACCATCCGGGTCAGGATTAAAAGTATAACTGGCCAGATCAGCACTTTTTGTAACCGTAACGCCATTTTGATAAACACCACTGTTGCTGGGCATATTGGTTAAGAATACGAAAGGGATTTTTCCGGTAAATATGCCGGTACCGCCACGTAATACTAAACCTTTTTGATTAGGAACGTTCCAACGGAAGCCAACGCGTGGTGATAAAAGTAAAGCAGCGTTTGGCCACTTCCCTGTATTGAAATTTATCATATTACCATTTTTGTCAGGAAATTGCAAAGCGGTGATTGCCGGATTCTCAATGGGCTGTTCCAGGTAGGTAGGTACATCGCCCCTGATGCCATAGGTAAGTTTGAAATTAGGATTAATGTTTAATTCATCCTGAACATATACACCTAACTGCCCCATTTTTAAATTAGCAGAAAATACTTTAGGCTCACCTGGTACCAACGAATAGGTATAAGCAAAGAATGCAGGAGGTGCATCGGTTATAAAATCATTTAAAGTATTATACATATAATAACTTTCCGAACCTTGCATAAAAGCATTTCCTAATCTTTGATGTTCATAAGTAGCTCCTGCAGTAATTGTATGCTTTCCGGCAAAATAGGTAAAGTTATCTGTAATAGTAGCGATATTGTTTACAACCTCATTATTTCTGGTAAAGGGATCTGTACCGGCACTCATATAATTTCTGCCTTTGGTAACTCCATCAACAGTTCCATCTGCATTGAAAATTTCAATAGTAGGGAACATGCCCCCCGGGCTGTTTCTCTTATCATCGATATGTGTATAGGCTAATAATAATTGGTTGGAAATTTTATTAGAGAAATTACTGTTTAATTCAAGTGTTCCGGATTGTACTACGTGATCAGTCGCATAATCTGAGTTTGAAAATCCAATTGATTCAGTCCCGTTTCTGTTATTGGGAAGCCTTGATTGCGCCTTTAATGGGGTTCCTGTAGTAGGATCAGTTATTATAAATCCACCACCGTTTGGTACGCTGCTTCCATTAAGTGGAGATTGGTCAGATCCTTTAAAATCTGAATATTTTAATACCAGTTTATGTTTATCACTGATATTCCAGTTTATTTTTCCAAGAAGTTTCCTGTTTTTGGTAACATAATTTGGGCGGTTATCATATACACCTGCCTCATAATTATATTTGGATTTTAATACAGAAGCAAATTTATCCAAAGAGTCTTTTGGAGAAGCAGAAGGTAATCCTGAAGCACTTGAACCTTTTGGTACGTAAGTGTTTCCATTAGGTACTGCTGAATTTTCCCACTCAGCATTTGCAAAGAAGAATAATTTATTTTTTATGATTGGACCACCCAGTGTAGCTCCATATACCTTATTTTTTTGGGTGGGAGAAGTCACATCTACTTTTCCGGCATGGGTCCCATTAAAACTCTGATCACGATAGTATCCATAAGCAGATCCGTGAAAAGTGTTAGTACCACTTTTGGTAAGCACATTCATACCTGCACCGGTAAATCCTGATTGTCTTACGTCATACGGGGCAATGTTTACAGATATCTCATCAAATGTTTCAATGGATATTGGGCTTGCACCACCACCTGGCATTGGATCACTACTTAAACCGAAATTATTATTAAGATTGGCACCATCTATCTGTAGGTTGTTAAGTCTTCCGTCTCTTCCAGAAAAATTATTCCCATTTGCCTGTGGGGTAAGCCTGGTAAAATCGGTAATACTCCTGCTCAATGATGGTAACGAGGCAATCTGTTGTGCTGTAATTATGGTGCTGGCACCCGTTTTCATTATGGTAGGCCGTCCACTTGCCGCAATAGTGATCTCACTCAACACGGTAGCTTTTTGTGAAAGAGTGATATCAGCTATATATGGCTGTCCTAGGTTCAGCATAATGTCGTTAATAGTTTGTGGTGCATAACCTACAAACTCAACTGTAAGTTGGAAAGGTCCCCCGATTCTTGTATTAGGAAGGGTAAAGTTTCCGTCTTTTTTACTCAGGGTTACATATCTGGTACCCGATGGGACGTGAATAGCGGTAACAGTAGCTCCGTCAAGAGGCTCGCCTTTGTCTGACTTTACTACGCCTGTAATACTGCTGGTTGTCACCTGTGCATTCATCACGAATGGGAACAAAAATGCAGCAATAAGTAATGGTAGAATTCTTTTTAGCTTCATATATTTATTGTTTTTTGTGTGTATTTTTTCGAGCGCAAAGGAACTAAAAAATTGTTGAATAAGCGTTAAGTTTTTATTAACAAGGTAAAGGCAATTTTTGAATGCAATTTGCTGCATAAGGTTATTAACAAATTATCAAGTATTTACGGGTAGATGATATGGAAACGTGGAATGGGGAAAGAAATACCTTTTAATTGAGAATTGGAAATTGGAGGTAATATGGGCAAAAAACACCTTAAAATGAGAGTTGTCTGTCTTACCTGCACCAATTTATCGGAAAAATTACAGATGTCTTTTTAAACTTTTAGTTGTCAGTCAGAACTTGTTGAGGAGGGGTTAGTAAAATTTTCAGCCAACAGTCTTTTTACCCCCTACTTCTGAGTTCTGATGCTTATCAGGAAGGGTATCCTGTCCTTTCCGTATTGCGAGGAGCAAGGTTAAAGTCGCCGTCTTCCTTAATTCTTATGGCGACAAAGCAATCCGCTCGTTAGAAAATGGATAACAATTACTTCTGCTTTCCATAGTAGATTGCTCTGTATGCGGCAAATAGGTACGGTGTAGGAATTAAAGGATTTTAAACCCGATGGAGAACACGATATTTCCGGAATTATTTTTTAAATAAGCAGGAATATTTGACTTATTATCCTCAGAGTCAAGACGGTATGGATAATTAGTATCTTTATTCATTGAATAAACGTATGTGAGGTCTATAAACATTCCTTTATTCCTGTAACCCAATCCACCACTTGCTTTAATAAGATTAGCGCTTTCGTTCTGATAGGGATTGCCATAATAAGCCCCACCTAATCTTACCATGAGGGTATTGAATTTCAGTTCTCCGCCAAGGCGTACATTAATGGCATTCTTATAAAGATTGCCTATCGTTTTATTCAATGAGTTGAAGTAGCTAATCTCGTCGGCATCATTATTTATGGCATGAAATGAAGCCGCCCGGTAATTTACATATTCTATATCAGCGGTGACGAAGCCCTTCTGGTTCTGTACGTTTTCCACTTCATGAAATATATAAGAGCCGCTGAGGATAGCTCTCCAGGGAGTAGTAAGGTTATATTTTGTTTCAAGTGGCTGCCCATTGCTCAGGTCTGTAGAGCTTTGATGTTTTACACCCGGAGGATTTCCAAAGCCTTCCAGATCGGTAATTACTTCAGTGGTATAATCATCGGTAAGTCCATAGAAGGTTGGTGTGTGGAGAGCAAGGCCGAGCCTTACATCTTCAACTGGTTTAAAGATTACTCCAAATTTTCCATTAATGCCTATTCCTTTTGTCTGCAGGGATTCATTGGCTTCAAAGTAGTTGAAATTGTTATTGGGATTCCCTGAAGCATCACTTTCTTTGTAGGAAGCATCTCTGTTATATCTTAGAAAAGGGAATGACAAAGTGCCTCCGAAATACCATTTGTCTTTAAGGTTAAACCCCGTACCAATTGCTACATCGGTAATACCGCCACTGGTATTGATGGTATTCTCCTGCAGAAGTCCGGTAGTAGGATTGGCGAGTGAACTATATCCATGAAGTGAGCCATCTGCATTAAAAACAGGATTGATCAAAAAGGTATTGTAGGCGAGGCTGGTACCCAGTGGAAACTGCGTGCCTGCTTTATTTGGGTCGGTTACGTTATTGTCAATAAGTTCATCCAGATATTTTTCTGAATAAGAAGAAGTGTTATTTTTTCCTTTATAATAAATATGATTATTAAAGTCTGCGACTCTGTTGATACCAAAGCCAACGGCGAAGCTCTTTATTTTTCCTCCCTGGGAAGGCCCTGCCAGAATGAATCCGGTGGTTCCAAGGCTGAATCTATTGTCTTTCGCACTTTCGGGACTGCCCAGGTAAGATGATTTGGAATTTTTAATAGAAAATGAGGGAGTAATTGCAAAATCCCCTGTCTTATAAAATCCTAATCCTGCCGGATTAATAAAAAGAGAAGTAAACTCTCCTCCCAGTGAACCGCCTGCCCCTCCAATTGCCTGGTTACGTGCAGTGCCGCCGGGTTGCGAAAGAAAAGAATACCGTAAGGCATCTGCCGGCTCCTGTGAATAGGAAACAATAGAGGAAAATAAAAAGAATAGGATTAGATATAAATAAGTCGCTTTCATGGTACGTATGATTGATTCTCGCTAATTAGTAAAAACCCGGGCTGGATACAGTTTCTTAAAAAGGGATGAAAAATCATCCCTTTTTTTATAATTTTTATCTTCTGAAAGTTCTGACCGGAGCACTGCTGTTGTTGCTTCCGGATGAAGAGGGAGTACTTACAGATGGAGTGTTGAAAGTTCTTACCGGAGCACTGTATTCTCTATTGTTGGAATTATCGTTCCTATTGTTGGGATTGTTGTACCTGCGGCTGTTATTAGAATTGTTATCATAGGTTCTTTCACTGGATGGTGAAAATACTCTTCTTATTACATTTCCTACTCCTGTGGTCCTTCTTATCGGTACGGAGGTAGAGGGCTGTATGGTTCCGGTAGGAGTACTTCGTATCCCCACGCTTCCCGGATTGGTGGTGGTGGATCCATTATTATATGCATTGAGGTTGTACCTTCTTACGCCTCTGTTGGTATTTATCTGCCCTGCTACAGGATAATAAGAGCCGTAGTAAGGAGAACTGTAAAAGCTATAAGGGCTATACAAACTGCTGTAAGGGCTGTAGGAACTATAAGGATTATTGTAAAAACTTAGTCCGTAAGGATCATAATACGAATTGTACAATCCTTTGTAACCGTAGGGGTTGTATCCATAAAAAGAATTGCCCAGTCCGCCATAATAAGAAGAATAAGGATTGTACCCGTATCCAAAGCCTAAATTAAGCGAAATAGGACTGCGATATATCGGATTTTGAATCCCTTGCCTTATCTGCGCATCTTCATCGTTTCTGTAAGAATAGGAGTCTCTATCCCGGTCACTTACAGAACTTACGTAAGAACTTTGTTCAGGAGCCGGTGAATAATACACATCATCGGGTGTTTGCCCGGAACGGTAGGCGGTGCTACAACCGGCAAGAGCTGCAACCACACCAAAGAGTAAAATATGTTTTATTTTCATGGCATTAAGTTTTAAAATGTTAATTGATGAATGCTTTATTTTTGCGTCATCTTACTGTAAATTTAAGAAGAATACTTTATTATAAATGGATTGTTTTTATGAACGGTTGTTAAAAAATAATAAAGACAACAATTCAGGAGGAAGAATGATTTTATTTTGTTTCCCGAATGGGGCAATGGCTTAATTTCGATCTTCTGTCACAATGAACTTCCCGAAAAAATCGGTACAGGAGGACGAAGTGGTCATTCTGAACTTATTGAAAGAGGAGTACCCTGATCAAAAACATATTAATATAAAACTGATAAACCGTTAAAAATAAAATGAGCAAAGAAATCACGAGCAGAGAACAGGATTATTCGCAATGGTACAATGATTTGGTTTTAAAAGCAGGATTGGCTGATTACAGTGCCGTAAGAGGATGTATGGTCATTAAACCTTATGGATTTGCCCTATGGGAAAAAATGCAGGCCCAGTTAGACAAGCGCTTTAAAGAAACAGGCCATCAGAATGCCTATTTCCCTTTATTTATTCCAAAGAGTTTTTTGAGCAAGGAAGCAGCTCATGTAGAAGGCTTTGCCAAAGAATGTGCGGTAGTCACTCATTACAGGTTAAAAAATGATCCAAACGGCGGCGGTATTATTGTAGATCCCGAAGCGAAACTGGAAGAAGAATTAATTGTACGGCCCACGTCTGAAACCATTATCTGGAATACTTACAAAACATGGATACAGTCATACCGCGATCTGCCTTTGCTTATTAATCAGTGGGCCAATGTGGTAAGATGGGAAATGCGTACTCGTTTATTTTTACGTACTACAGAGTTTCTGTGGCAGGAAGGCCACACAGCACATGCCACTTCACAGGAAGCTATAGACGAAACTTTACGGATGCTGGATGTATATGCCGAATTTGTGGAAGAATGGATGGCGTTGCCGGTCATTAAGGGAGTAAAAAGTGTCAATGAGCGTTTTGCGGGTGCGGTAGATACGTATTGCATAGAGGCGTTAATGCAGGATGGAAAAGCCTTACAGTCGGGTACATCGCATTTCCTCGGACAAAATTTTGCCAAAGCATTTGATGTGAAATTCAGCGATAAAGAAAATAAGCTGGATTATGTGTGGGCGACGAGCTGGGGGGTAAGTACCCGGCTGATAGGTGCGTTGGTAATGGCGCACAGCGATGATAAGGGTTTGATACTTCCGCCAAAACTGGCTCCTATACAGGTGGTAATCATTCCGATCTATAAAGGAGAAGAACAGAAAAAATTGATTGATGAAAAAATAAATCCTTTGATAGAAGATTTTAAAGCGCTGGGAGTTTCTGTGAAATATGATGATGATGACAGCCGTCGCCCCGGATGGAAATATGCGGAGTATGAAATGAAAGGTGTGCCTGTTCGTATTGCTCTCGGAGCAAGAGATCTTGAAAATAATGTGGCTGAGGTAGTACGGAGAGATACCGGCGCAAAAGAATCCATATCTATAGATGGACTTGCCAATACCATTTTGGTATTGCTTAATACTATCCAGGAGAATATTTATCAAAAAGCAAAAGACTACCGGGATACTCATATCACCAAAGCCGATACCTGGGACGAATTTGTGAAATTACTGGATGAAAAAGGCGGCTTTATTTCTGCGCATTGGGATGGCACCGCAGAGACTGAAGAAAAAATAAAAGAACTTACCAAAGCCACCATTCGTTGCATTCCGATGAATAATATACAAGAAGAGGGAAAATGTATCCTCACCGGTAAGCCAAGCAGGGAAAGGGTTTTATTTGCAAGAGCGTATTAATTAGAAAATGTAGTGGCAAGGCATGCCTTGTCACTACATCGCTACATTATTTTCTTATAAACCGCATCATCACGATATCCCCCATAATAAAAGTGAGGGTGTTGTTGTCGCTTATTGCATAAGAAGTTATTCTTTTCAATGTTTGTACAAATACTTGTTCACCTTCTCCCGGGCAGGCCATCATGGTCATCGCCATCGGCCCGCTGAAATTGATCTTGTTTCCATCAACTTTTAATTTTCCACTAAAGACATTGCAACTGGTACTCCCGTTAATGTGGCTGCTATCTATATTGATCGTGATCGTTGGCTTTTTATCAGGATACAATCCTTCAAAAGCAATTCGTCTTCCCGAAATATAATTTAATTCCCATGTACCGGATAATTCAGAATTTGCTGCAACAGACTGATTCCCGTCCGGTAATTTTTCTGCCAAAAAAAGATAAGGTTTTTGTGTATGGTTGTTCCATATTTTATTTATATCCTGGGGGAAGTTTTTATAATAATCACTGTCTGCATACAATACAATAGTGGTACCCGTTCTTACATAATCATTGCTTTTAAAATATACCGGTGGTTTAAAATCCGGTAATTTTTTCTTTATGTATTTTGAAATCATCTTACCAAGGAATTTCTCATAGTTTTTTTGTGCTCTTTTTGCAGGTTTGGTAAGTCTGTTGTAAACATGACGCAATACAAGATTTTTAGGAAATTTTTGTTTTTTGATCATTGTCTTCGCATTCACAAAAGGGTTTACCGGATTAAAATCATTGAGTGTCTGGATGGAGAAAGGAACTTCCGGAACCCAGTCGGCAGTGTTTACCACATTGTAGGCCCATCCACCGCGGGTAAGGTTTTCGTATTGGTAGGCATAAAATAAATTGCCAGGTTTGGGCGAAGCGCTGGTACAGGTTTTGAACAGGATGTCGCGCGGTAATTGATTGTTAGCTTTCAGATTGTCCAGATAGGAAGTAAGCAGGTAAGTGATTGCGCCGCCCTGGCTGTGGCCTGCAATGATAAATTCTTTGATACCGGTTTTATAAAGCGAATCTATTTTTGGTAGAATATCTCTTGATAAATAAGCGGTAGAGATCAGGTATCCTACATGTACAGCGGCTTTTGGATCATCAGACAAATCATAGTTGAAAGTGAAGTCTTTTTCTAATTGTAATTTACCTTTTGCAGGTACCATGGCTGCATAAAAATTAGCAAGAAAACTAACAGCCGTAGTGGTGGTACCTCTTATACTTATTACAGCTACCTCATTATTATTCACCCATAGTTGCCAGAGATTATCAAGGCCCATTTGAGGAGACTGATACACTTCCTTAAATTGTTGAGGAGCCTCAAAGGAATTGTAGTAAGAACTATCGGTAGTGGTTCTCGCGCCAATTTTGAGCATCTCGATAAATTCATCCCTATCGAATCCTGGTTTGAGATGTTGCGCTGTTATTTCCTGAGAGAATAAAATAGTGATTATCAAAAAAGAGAATCTGATTGTTTTCATATTGTTCTGTTGAAGGTATAAATGTGGAAAGTGTGCAATTTGTAAATGTAGAAAATATTAATTATCCGGCTCTGTTTGTTAGCTCTTGTTTAGATGAAGTATTATTATAATAAAATTTGTATTCTAATTAAAAAAGTATAAACTTTAATAAAAATTAAAAACTACTGTTATGGAAAGTCTGGATCTTCTTAACAACGATTTGCAGGTATCGCCTGTATCGCAGAACTTTTTAAGTGAAGCTGCCCGGTGGGGAAAGTTTCTCGCAATTGTAGGGTTTATTTTTTGTGGGTTAATGGCGGCCATGGCTTTTTTTGTTCCTACTTTATTATTTAGCATACCACCCTATAATCAATTGAACCCTGAACTTATTTCGGTGTTATTGGTAGTGGTTACTATTGTTTATCTGATATTGGCCATTGTTCTATTTTTCCCATGCCTTTTTCTCTACCGTTTTTCTGTGAAAATGAAGATGGCAATTGGTTCGGTAAGTCAGGAAAATTTTGAAACTTCTCTACAAAATTTGAAATCCCTTCTGAAATTTTACGGTATTTTTACCATTGTTATTTTGTCATTTTATGCTTTGGTACTTGTTATTGGGATGATTGGTATGGCCATGAGGGGATAAGCTTTTCATTGGCTGAAATCATTATTTCGTGGCGAGATAATTATAATCGGCGAGCAATGTTTCCAAAAAATTGATTGGGTGCATATCAGAATGGATGTGCAATACTTCCTGTACTTTCCGGGCTAGCTTTTCGCAGGTATGTGTATTGTGTTCTTTGTGAAATAAGTTGACTACATTTTTGATGGTATTGATATCACGGTCAGATAGCTTGAGTACTTCAGGAAAAGTGACGACATAATTTTTTTCTGTGATGTTCATAAACACCGTGTCATCCACTGAGAAGGGAGATTGGGTATTTACCACAACTGTATTGGCTGCAAGGTCGCCGAGGCGTTGATTTCTTTTGTTGACCGCAATGATAATCAAAACCAATACGCCCCAGAATCCGGTAATGATAATATATCCCACCACGTTCTGCAGGGTAAAAAAAGTGTAGCCGAAAAAGAAAGGCCATTCAAATGCCTTAAAAATCCAACGCAGTGTATATTGACTCAAAGAAGGATCTCCGCCATCAAGGCTTATCACCCGGATGTTCATTAATTTTTTTCCGATCGTTTGGCCGTGCATGCTTACCTCACATACCAGTGAATACAATAGCATGGGGATAGAAATGGTAAGAATATCGAGCCCAACATGACTTTGAATCCTCCCGGTATCAGTGAGATTAAATCCTCCGTAATAGAAATATTTCATACTGAAAAAGAAAAACAACAGAATGGTAAAATCAATCAGGTAAGCAAACAATCTTTTGTGTACTTCTGCAATTTCAAATTCGAGGTCAATATTAAAAGGGGTTGCTATTTGTATAAGCGGCATAAGGCAATTTATTATTTAAAAATAAAAATCGCCATTTTATTTTTTTTAATGATTAAATTGTTTCTCTTTGAGGAGGATATTCATAATATAATTTTTTATATTTCTGAAATGAACCGGTGAATGTTTTTAATTTTTGTTTATGCGTGAAGCAAGATTTATAAAGAAGAATGTAGATAAATGGAATCAGTATCAGTATGAAGAAACCAGGGATCCTGATGAGATGGCCGAGAGGTTTGTCACTTTGCTGGACGACCTTTCTTACTCAAAGACCTTTTATCCGAAAAGTAAAGTGACGCGATGGATCAACGGGATCGCCGGGAATATCTATCAGAGTATTTATCAAAATAAAAAACAGAATCTTTCACGTTTTTTCCTTTTCTGGAAATATGGATTGCCTTTGCTCTTTAGAAAATACCATAAGGTGTTTCTTTTTACTTTCCTGTTGTTTGCCTCCTTTGTTGCCATAGGGGTCATTTCCTCTGCTACCGATCCTGATTATTGCCGCAATTTTTTTAATCACAAAGTGCAGGCCGGTTATTATGATCAAACGATTGCCTCTATTCAAAGAGGCGATCCATTCGGCGTATATAAAGATGATAATCCTTTTTCGATGTTTGTGCGGATTGCTTACAATAATATCAGTATAGCTTTCAGGACAGTGATATTCGGTGTTTTATTTGGTATCGGTACAGCGTTGTTTATGTGGACCAATGGTGTGATGCTGGGATGTTTTCAATACCTTTTCTTTTCGCAGGGGTTAGGGTGGCAATCGGTTCTGGTAATCTGGATTCATGGCACTATTGAAATTTCGTCTATTGTGATTGCAAGTTGTGCCGGATTTATTTTAGGAACCGGGTGGCTTTTCCCGGGTACTTATACGCGTAAAGAATCATTTTTAAGAGCGGCAAAAGATGCTATGAAAATCTGTATCAGCCTCATTCCCTTTTTTCTGGTAGCTGCTTTTTTTGAAAGTTATATTACTCATCTGATGAGCAATACTTTTCAACAAAACTCAACAGATATAGGGCTTCCGGTACCTTTCAGCATAATGATACTGGCTGGTTCGTTCTTTCTGATACTATGGTATTTTGTATTGTATCCGGTGCGGTTACACCGTGAAGGTTTTGAACAGCGGAATGGAAAAATATTAAAGAATGGAGTGGTTTATGAGAAGTAAAATAAAAATAGTATTCTTTTTACTTGTATTGATGAGTTGTAACTATGATGGTTATACGCAAACTGATTCACTTTCCTCCGGGGCTGACAGTGTGCAATCTCCCGAATATGGGCCTGATAATTCGCAGGTGGATACAAGTATGGCACAAGTGGCTATAAATGATAAGGATACCATTCTTAAGTGGAAAGGAGCCCGTGAATTTACTTACATGAAATACCTCGACAGCCTTTTAAAAAACAGGTCGGATCTGAGGACAGACACAGTGAGTGTTGACGGAAGCACCGGAAAGATCAATCGAAGCCGTGGTCCTTCCGAAGACATCTCGGCTATTAATCTTTTCCTGAACAGTACACCTGTAAGGTTATTTTTCTGGTTGCTGGCGCTAATTTTTATTGGTTTTATTGTTTATAATATACTGTTTAAAAAAGAAATTTTCCGGAAAAAGAGAAGTATAATACCCGATGAAGAGGCAGACGAAACTTTACATGAGCTGAATGATATCTCGGAGTATGACGGGCTGATATCTGATGCAGAAAATAAAAAAGAGTATGACCTTGCTGTTCGGTATTGGTATTTGAAAACCTTGAGAAACCTTTCTGACAGAGGCTTTATCAATTTTGCTCCAGACAAAACCAATAAAGAATATGTAACAGAAATGAACAGGAATCATTATTCCAATGAGTTTGAAAGGCTCACCCGTAATTATGAATATATATGGTATGGGAGATTTTCGATTGAAGAAGAACGCTACCGTCTCTTAAAAGAGTCGTTTAATTTGTTTAATAAAAAAGTATAAAGGAATTGAGAAGATATTTTAAATACGGTTTTGTTTGTATGGTGATGATTGCTATGCTGTCAGGATGTGGATCCGGCAATGAAAAGTCGCTCCCTTCTCTTACAGAAAGCTACCGGAAGACTGATAAGTTACCTTTTGGATCTTTTATTGCCTATCAAAAATTCGAGTCGAAATTTCCTGATTACTGGATCAATATTGCCCGACAGCCTTTTGATAAGACATGGAATGAAATAAAGAGCAACAGAACTTCTAAGTATTCACTGTATTTTCTCATTACTAAAAATCTGTTGCTCACTATTGACGAGACCAATGCGATGATAGAATACGTAAAGGCAGGGAACGATCTTTTTATTTCTGCAGATTATATAGACAGTAAATTGTTAGAAAGCCTTTACTGTACGGTAGTCCGACAGGATGAAATCGTGAGCGAAGTAAACGGGAAAATGCACAATACCCATGTGAGCATGTATTATGGCAACGATTTTAATGGTGTGAAATACAGCTATTATTATTTCCCTTTTCTAAATTATTTCGGAAGTTTTGATACTTCTTATGCGAGGGTGCTGGGAGTAAATGAAAAGAGCCTCCCCGATTATCTGGTACTTTTTGCAGGTAAAGGCAGGCTCTATCTTCATATAGCGCCACGCATTTTCAGTAATTATTTTTTATTGACCCAGGATAATTACCGTTACTTCGATGATGTAACCGCTTATCTGAGGCTTGACCCTCAGTATGTGTACTGGGATGAATTTTATAAAAATGTATCTTCCACGCGCAATAGAAACCGACTGAATTCCGCCAAGCAGGAGGAAAGCTTTTCAACCCTAAGTGTTATCAAACAGAACCCTCCGTTATTGTGGGCTTTTTATATTGCGATGGCGGGAATACTGTTGTTTGTAGCATTCAATATTAAACGGAAACAAAGAATTATTCCTGTGATAAAGCCCAATGAAAACTCAACGGCTATTTTTGCTGAAACTATAGGCAGGTTATATTTACAGAGGAAAGACAATTTGAACATTGCACAAAAAATGATTACTTATTTTTTTGAATACCTACGGAAGAAATATTTTATAAATACCAATGAGATCAATACAGAATTTATAAATTCCCTGTCGCGCAAAAGTGAGGTACCGCTGGAAGAAACCACTCAATTATTTGAATGGATTATAAGAATACAGCAACAAGGAAATATTTCGGACGATGAATTACTGGAACTAAATATAAGAATTGAAAATTTTAAAAAAAATAAAATCTGATGGAAGAAAATTTGTTTGAACAGAGAATTGATATCAGCGCATTGAACGATGCAATGATCAATATTCGCAATGAGATAGGCAAGGTGATTGTAGGACAGAGTAAAATGCTTGATTTGCTGTTGATAGGACTGCTATGCGACGGCCATGTGCTGATAGAAGGAGTGCCGGGCGTGGCAAAGACGCTTACTGCCAAACTTCTTTCAAAGATTATTGATACTAATTTCTCGAGGATTCAATTTACTCCCGATCTCATGCCGAGTGATGTATTGGGTACTTCCGTTTTTAATCCGAAGGAAGCGGAATTTGAATTTAAAAGAGGCCCTATATTCAGTAATATTATTTTGATTGATGAGATCAACCGTGCTCCTGCTAAAACGCAATCCGCTTTATTTGAAGTAATGGAAGAAAGACAAGTCACTATTGACGGCATCACTCATTTGATGGATTTTCCCTTTCTTGTGATCGCAACACAAAACCCGATCGAGCAGGAAGGAACGTATCGCCTTCCGGAAGCACAGTTGGACAGGTTTTTATTTAAAATTATTATTACCTATCCTACTGTGGAAGAGGAGATTAATATTCTGATGAATCAACAATCGGCCTCGCAAAATACATTGCTTGACAATGTCCAAAGGATTGTTTCCACTGCGCAACTTGCGGAGTATAGAAAAATTATTAACGAAGTGATTATTGACCCTAAACTGGTGGAATTTATCGCGCGTATCGTAAATGAAACCAGAAACAATCCTTCTCTTTACCTGGGTGCTTCGCCGCGTGCTTCGCTGGCCATCCTGCGTGCTTCCAAAGCGAATGCCGCTATCTTAGGAAGGGATTTCGTGAATCCCGAAGATGTTATTGAAATGACGATTCCTGTAATGAGGCATCGGATCATTTTGACTCCCGAGAAAGAAATGGAAGGTATTTCGGCAGATGAACTGATTCGGGAAATCGTAGGCAAAATTGAGGTGCCGAGATAGTTTAATTTTAATTCATCAGTAAAAATCTTTGTATTGGATTTTATAAAAAAATATATCGGTGATCTTTTTGTGAAGCAAAGGTTTTACGTTATTCTGGCAGCATTAACGGCCTTGTTTATTACGGCCTTTTACATTCCTGTTTTGCTTACAATCGCAATCGCTGTATTTGCCGCGTTTTTGTTTTTCTTATTGCTTGATTACACTTTATTGTTTTTTACAAAGAAAGAGCCTTCCGCACAGCGAATCACCGGAAACCGCTTTAGTAACGGTGATGATAATGTTATTGAACTCACGGTGAAAAACGAATTTAGGTTTCCTGTTAATATAGTCATGATTGATGAACTCCCGGCACAGTTGCAGATCAGAAACTGGAAAAGAAGGATGGAGATCAGGCCGCGGGGGTACAAAAAAATCAGGTGGCATTTGAAACCTTTGCAGAGAGGAGAATATCATTTCGGCGACATTCAATTGTTTGTATCGTCGCCTTTGAAATTGATCAGCAGAAGATTTACGATAGACGCGCAGGAAACCATTCCTGTATATCCTGCATTTATGCAATTGCGTAAATATCAATTATTTTCAACTACTACGTTGCAACCCGAAAGCGGAAGTCACCGGATGCGTAAAATAGGTCAGAGCATGGAGTTTGAGCAAATTAAAGAATATGTATCCGGCGATGATATCCGCACACTGAACTGGAAAGCTTCTGCAAGAAAAGGCGGACTGATGGTGAATAATTTTATGGAAGAAAGATCGCAACAGGTGTATTGTATTATTGATAAAGGTCGCTTGATGAAAATGCCTTTTGATGGCATGACGCTTCTGGATTACGCGATCAACAGTTGCCTTGTGCTGAGTAATGTGTGCCTTAAAAAACAAGACAGGGTAGGAGTGATCACTTTTTCAAATGAGCCTGGAAGTGTGCTGGCCGCAGATCGGAAACCATTGCAGGCAGAGAGTATTTTACAATTACTGTACAATCAAAAGACGGATTTTTTAGAAAGTGATTTTGAAATGTTGTATGGGCAAATCAGAAGTAAAATAAAACATCGTAGCCTCCTTATCCTGTTTACCAACTTTGAATCACTTTCTGGATTAAACAGACAAATAGATTATCTGCGCTCATTAGCGAAGTATCATTTATTGCTGGTAGTATTTTTTGAGAATTCAGAATTAGATCAGCTTACTAATTCGCATGCGAGAAATGTAGAAGATGTTTATATAAAAACAATTGCAGAGAAATTTGTGTTTGAAAAAAGAATCATTGCTAAAGAACTTTCCAAATATGGAATTTTATCTATCTTATCTTCACCCAAAAACCTTACAGTGAATACCATTAATAAATATTTGGAATTGAAAGCGAGGCAGGCAGTTTAAGTCCCAAACACCTAAGTCCAAACCCTTAAAGGGACTTAAATAGATACAAACTCAAATTTAATAAATAGGAATGGATAATAAAGAATTGAATGAGCATAATGAAGAAACTTCAACCTTCTCTTTAGAGGCTTGGGGTGAAGGGAGAGCTTTATTAATTGATAAACCATTGGAATGGACTTCTTTCGATGTGATCCGGAAAATCCGCGACATTATAAAAATAAGGAAAGTTGGCCATGCAGGAACGCTGGACCCTTTGGCCACAGGTCTTTTGATCGTGTGTACCGGAAAGTTTACGAAAAGGATCAATGAGTATATGGCGCAGGAAAAAGAATATACCGGCAGTATTACTTTGGGCGCTGTTACACCTACTTACGACCTTGAAAGGGAACCGGAAAATTTCAAACCTTTTGATGGCATTACGGAAGAATTGATCAGGGAAACTACCAAACAGTTTACAGGAGAAATTTTGCAAACGCCACCAATTCATTCGGCTATAAAACAAAAAGGGAAACCGGTGTACCTTTTGGCGCGCAAAGGTATAGAGGTGATTCTGCAACCACGAAAAATAACGATTCATGAGTTTGAAATTACGAAGATCGAAATGCCGGTAATTTCTTTTAGGGTGGTGTGTACAACAGGTACTTATATACGTAGTCTTGCCAACGACTTTGGAGCGGTACTTGGTTGTGGCGGTTACCTCAGTAAATTGCGTAGAACGAGAATTGGAAATTTCAAAGTGGAAGACGCAATGAGTATGGAAGAGTTTGTGAAGATGTATTCTGAAAAGATATAAGAAGCAGTGAACAAAAGGATATATTTCTTAATGAACTATAACTCTTTAATGGATTGAATTTTTATTCATGATTTTTGAAAATCAAACAGTCATTAATTCCCTGTTGTATTTATTTCGATAGCTTACAGGAGATAAGCCGGTAAAGCGTTTAAAAGTAGTTCTGAAGGCTTTTGCATCATTGTATCCCACATTATACATCACCTCATTTACGTTATCGTCGGAGGTCTCAAATCTTTGTTTGGCTGCTTCCACCTTCACTCTTTGCATATATTCTACCAAAGAGTTGGAAGTTGCTTTTTTAAATCTGCGTTCCAGATTTCTACGACCTATTGAAAGCATAGACGCTATTTGATCTACGGAAATTTTCTCCTGAACATTTTTCTCAATAAATTCCTGCGCTTTTTTTATGTGCTTGTCTGTATGTTCCTTTTGTCCTTCAAAAATTATGAAGGGAGATTGACTATGACGTTCAATATCCACCTGGAAAATTTTGGAACAATAAATAGAAGCTTCCCTGCCTGCATATTTTTCAATGATGTATAAAATGAGGTTGGCAGAAGAAAATGCACCGCCGCTGGTATAGATTCCATTTTCATCAGTCATTATTTTATCAGTTACTAGATTTACATTTGGGAATGTATTTTTAAATTCGTCAAAGGCACGCCAATGTGTAGAACAATTCTTTCCATCCAACAAGCCGGTTGCTGCTAATAGGAACGCACCTACGCAAAGACTGGCAACTTCAGACCCCTTCTTATATTGCTGGGTGATCCAGGGAATTAATTTTTTATTTTGTTCGACGCCTGCTTTAATATCCCCTTCAAATGCTGGAATGATTATCAGATCTGTTTTCTTTGTATTTTTTATTTCGATATCGGGATGGATAGTGTATATCCCATTAGCGAGTTTTACTTCTTTTGAACTGCCTGCAATCTGAACCTTAAATAATGGCGCTTTTCCTTTATTTTTCAAATATTCATTTACGGTTAAGAAAGCGCGGCGCGGATTGTCTATACTTCCCAGATTACTGCCTGCGGTGGCTAAGATGATGATATGTTTCATAAAAGATATTTTTTACAACTTACAAGCTAAGGTAATTGTTTTGTCGCAAAGAGCCCCTTAGATTGGCGTATTTACACCCTAAAAATTTAGAGAGATGGAAGTAGGTTTGTGTCTTAATTTAAAAAACATGGAAATACAAGAAAATCAAAGATGAAATGATGTCACTTGTCAAGGTGAAAAATTGTAATAAAAAATGGAATCCTTTTCACATTATAAATAATAAAATTATGTTGAAACATTCAAAAGCATTTAGTGGTTTTTCGGTAAACGATATTTCCAAAGCAAAAAATTTTTATTTAGAAATCCTCGGTCTGGATGTAAAGGATAATCCTATGGGATTATTAGAATTAAATCTTGAAGGGGGCAACCACATCATCATTTATCCGAAACCGAATCATGTCCCCGCTACATTTACCGTTCTTAATTTTCCGGTAAAAAATATTGATGAGGCGGTTGATGGCCTCATTAAAAAGGGAATCACATTTGAACAATATGAAGACCCGATAAAAACAGATGAAAAAGGAATTTGCCGAAGTGGCGGCAAAGGCCCAGATATTGCGTGGTTCAGAGATCCGGCAGGAAATATTTTATCGTTGATTGAAGGCAAATAATTTGACAAAAAAAATACGACGTGAAAAATTATTGTTTCAGAAATGCTTTTGCCGATTCTTATTCGATAATAATTAAAGGAACGAACTGGCATGTTTTGAACTTAGATTTTTTTAAATATTAAGGAAATTATTAAACGGTTTAGAAACTAAATAACAGTGATTCATAATCTTTAAAAACTAAAACAATGAAAGCAGTAAACCCTTATCTGAATTTTAACGGTAATACCGAAGAAGCATTCAATTTTTATAAATCAGTTTTCGGCGGCGAATTCCGAATAGTAATGCGTATGAAAGATGCGCAGGGCATGCCTGTTCCCGCTGGCCAGGAAGAAAAGATCATGCACATTGCATTGCCATTGGACAACGGTACCGTGTTGATGGCAAGCGATAATTGTAATGATGCATCTTTTAAAGAAGGAAACAATTTTTACATCTCTATCCACACAGACAGCGTAGAAGAAGGCGAAAAACTTTTTGATGCGCTGGGCACCGGAGGCAACGCCGATCATCCTTTTAAAAAAGAATTTTGGGGTGATTATTTTGGAAGCCTGACTGACAAATTTGGTGTAAACTGGATGGTTAATTACACCGAAAATCAGCATTAAAAATTAGAATAATTTTTGTAAGAGCAGGGTTTACCCCTGCCCAAAAGGGTAACCGCAAGGGATTGCCCCTACATAAAAAAATAAAATTTATGCAAACAATAAACATCAGTAAACAGACAAAAAGGTATAAAATCATTTACTGGATATCTACAGGATTATCGCTTTCTGGGAATTATCCGGCGCATTTTTCATGAACACCCAGATGGCTATTGATGGAATGCAGCATTTACAACTGCCAGACTGGTTTAGATGGGAAGTAAGTATCGGCCATTTGATTGGAGGAATTTTGCTCATCGTTCCAATTAATAAGCGAATCAAAGAGTGGGTGTATGTTGCCTTTGGTATTGATTTTATTTCCGCTTTTATTGCTTATTTGTCCATTGATGGATTAACAGGCAATGCTTTTTCTCCCCTGTTAACTTTAGGCATATTAATTGTCTCTTATATCTATATCATAAATTGAAAAATTGAAAAGATGGTAGAAGTATTTAAAACAGATGTCTATGAAGTAGAGAGGTCAATAATTATTGTCCAAAAGCTCCTTCAATCTTTTCCTGAAAATAAAATAAATTTTGACCTGCAAGATTGTGATAAGATATTAAGAGTGGAAGGAGAAAATATTTTGTCCGGAAGAATTATGGAATTATTAAATGAGGAAGGATATGAATGTAAAATACTGGATTAGGATAAAAATAAAATAATTATAAAATTGATAAATAAAAAAATATGGGGACGATAGCAGAAAGCGGAAAACAAAAAATTGATATTCTCCTGTGGTTTGATTCAAATGCAGAGGAAGCCGTAGATTATTATATTTCCTGTTTTAATAATTCTAAAACAGGTAGCATTAGCCGATACGATGAAGCGTCAGCAAAGGCTTCAGGTAGGCCCACAGGCTCTGTATTGACAAAATCTTTTCAGCTTAACGGTCAGAAATTTATTGCATTAAACGGAGGCCCGGTCTATAAATTCACGCCTTGTATTTCATTTTCTGTAACCTGTGAAACAGAAGAAGAGATTAATGAGTTGTGGGAAAAGTTATCTCTTGGTGGTAAAACGCTCATGGAATTTAAAACCTATCCATTCAGTAAGAAGTATGGTTGGGTAGAAGATAAATTCGGGCTTTCGTGGCAACTGAATCTAACGGGAGATAAACAAAAAATAAATCCGTTACTGATGTTTACCGGAAAGCAGGCAGGCAAAGCGGAAGAAGCCATTCATTTTTATACTTCACTTTTCAAAAAATCAGAAATAATAAATGTAGTTCATTATGCTGAAGGCCAGGGAGAGCCTAAAGGAAATATAGGCCACGGAAGGTTTTTACTCAATGATGAAGAATTTCTCGCAATGGATAGCAGCCAGAAGTTTGATTATAATTTTACACCGGCAGTATCGTTCCTGGTCTATTGTGAAACTCAGCAGGAAGTTGATTATTTCTGGGAAAAACTTACTGATGGTGGTAAAGAAGTAGAATGCGGTTGGCTTGAAGATAAATACGGAGTTTCATGGCAAATTGTTCCTACAGTTTTCATGGAACTTTTAAATCAACCGGACAAAGAAAAGTCAAAGAGGGTGATGCAGGCAATGATGAAAATGAAGAAGTTTGATATTAGAACATTGGAAGAGGCATCGAGATAAAACATTGAGGAGTAAAGGTACATTAAGAAGAAAGCCTTAACTATTCTTCACTCCTTAATGGTTTATGTTTAATTATTAAAAAGTTAGTTTAAAACATTAAGAAGTTAAGGTTCATTAAGAAGAAAAGATTCATTACGAAGTGAACTTAACTATTCTTAACTCCTTAATGGTAAATAACATAGTCATTATATTATGAAGAAAGATTTTAGCGGGAATAAAATCTTACATTTCCGATATTATCTAATCTCTAAATTAAATAAAATGACTAAAAAAGAAGTAACACAATTATCTTATAAAATTACGGGTCTTGCTATTAAAGTACATAAAACCCTCGGCCCAGGATTATTGGAAAGCGTGTACGAAAAATGCCTGAAATATGAATTGACCAAAAATGGTTACAATGTACAACAACAACTTAGTGTACCGGTAGTTTATGAAGGCATTATTATTGAGACCGATTTAAGATTAGACCTTTTAGTTAATGAATGCGTGATTGTAGAATAAAGGCAATTGAAAAAGGTTTACCTGTTTTTGAAGCGCAATTAATGACTTATATGAAGTTATTAAAAATGCCACAGGGATTGCTCATCAATTTTTTTACAGAAAATATTACAAAATCAATGAACCCTTTTGTAAATGAATATTTTAAAATGCTTTCTGATGAGTGAACCATTAAATTATTGTATCATTAGGGAATTAAGGTTTATTAAGAAATCACCTTAACTATTCTTAACTCCTTAATAATTTAAAAAAATATCTTAATTTTTATAAATATGGAAACAACAACAAAAACAATTACTATAGAAACAACAGTAAACGCCCCGGTAGCAAAAGTTTGGGAATATTGGTCAAAGCCTGAACACATCGTAAAATGGAACCAGGCTTCTGATGACTGGCATACCACTCGTGCAGAAAATGATTTGCGCGTTGGTGGAGAATTTTCTTCCAGGATGGAAGCTAAAGACGGAAGTTTCGGATTCGATTTTGATGGGATATATGATGAGGTAAAAAAGAATGAATACATCGGATACACAATGGGCGATGGTAGAAAAGTAAAAGTTTTTTTTACTTCACAGGATGGCGGTACAAAAGTTGTAGAATCTTTTGAAGCAGAAAATACCAGTTCATTGGAGATGCAAAAGACCGGCTGGCAAACTATTCTGCACAATTTTAAAAAGTATTCGGAAACAAATTAATCAGTTCTTGGAAATTTATTTTTCAAAAAATATTTGTCATGCAAAATATAAAATGCAATTCTATTGATGAGTATATTTCTTTTTCCCCGAAAAATATTCAACAGATGTTGGAAGCAATACGTGTAACGATTCGTAAAGCAGCGCCTAATGCTGAAGAAACAATCAGTTATGGAATGCCTACATTTAAACTGAACGGCAACCTGGTGCATTTTGCTGCCTTTAAAAATCACATTGGATTCTATCCTACGCCGACAGGAATTGAAGAATTTGAAAAAGAACTTTCCGTTTACCAGATGGGAAAAGGTTCAGTTCAGTTCCCTTTTGATAAACCCATGCCTTTAGATTTAATAAGCAAAATTGTAAAATACAGGATAAAAAAAAATATACAAAAAATTTAAAAAAAAAGATATAACTATTGGATTTCTTTTAAGAAGAATTTAAGAACCTGTAGCAAAGGGCATCAATGTAACTTCAATTTTTTTCAGAATAAATATAACCTCCATGATTTCTGTTCAAAATGTAGTAAAGGATTTTGGCGATACGAGAGCGGTGGATGATATTTCATTTACAGTGAATGAAGGCGAAAACGCAGTATTGCTGGGTACAAGTGGATGTGGCAAAACGACCACCCTTAGAATGATCAACCGTCTTATAGAGGTCTCATCTGGAAATATTATAGTCGCCGGAAAAAATATTAAAGATGTTTCACCGGAAGAATTAAGAAGAAATATCGGCTATGTTCTGCAACACAACGGGCTTTTTCCTCATTATACTATTTCTGAAAATATCGCTATTGTTCCCGGGTTATTAAAGTGGCCGGAAAAAAAAAATAAATGATAGAGTTTCGGAATTAGTGGAGCAATTGCATCTTTCTCCTCAAATTCTATCTCTTTATCCCTGGCAGTTAAGCGGCGGCCAGCAGCAAAGGGTAGGATTAGCAAGAGCATTGGCTGCAGATCCTCCCATATTATTAATGGATGAACCTTTCGGCGCATTGGATGCCATTACCCGAAATAAAATTACCAAAGAGTTTTCCAAACTTGAAGCCTTAAAAAATAAAACGATTGTGATGGTAACTCATGATATACAAGAGGCTTTTGAAATGGGAGATACCATCCTGCTGATGGATAAAGGGAAAATCGTGCAGCAGGGAAGTGCCATTGATCTTTTATTTCATCCGGAAAACAATTTTACTGCTGATTTTTTTTCATCGCAAAAAATGCAACTCGAACTGAACGCTGTTCTTTTAAAGGATATTTGGTCTGATCTTCCTGCACCTGTCTTCCGGACAGGCAGGCTCCTGGAGAGGGTGCCGGACAATACCATAGAAATAGATAATAACAAAAGTTTGTGGGAAGCATTGGAAATCCTCAACCTCAAAAAAGATAAAGCGCTTCTGATTAAAGGTGTTGATGGTAATGAAAAAGTTGTAGATTATGATTCTTTGTTTACCGGCCTTGCGGCTTTAAAACAAAATATTCATGAATGATACCGGACAATCTCTTTTTGATTTTATGCAAGAGCAGTCCGGAAAAATCCTGGATCAGTTGCTCCAGCATATCGGACTTACTTTTATTTCACTGTTGATTGCTGTTATTATTGGTGTTCCTTTGGGAATCTTTATCACACGCAAAAAGAAACTATCAGCACCTATTCTGGGTTTCACTGGGATTTTGCAAACCATACCCAGCATTGCTTTGCTTGGTTTTATGATTCCATTATTGGGAATAGGCCCTGTTCCTGCGATTGTAGCTTTATTTCTTTATGCATTACTACCCATTGTTCGAAATACATTTACAGGGATCACAGGTGTTGATAAAACAGTGGTAGAGTCTGCAAGAGGTATGGGGATGAGTCCATGGCAGGTTCTTAGAAAAGTAGAATTACCTTTATCCATGCCTGTTATACTCGCAGGAATCCGCACGGCGACTGTTATAAATGTAGGGGTAGCTACTCTTGCCTCTTACATTGGTGCGGGAGGGTTGGGAGAATTCATCTTTGGTGGTATTGCGCTCAACAATACCAATATGATTTTGGCAGGCGCTATTCCTGCTGCCTTGCTCGCTATCACTTTTGATTTCATTTTATCAAAGATCCAGAAGATGGATTTTAAGGGGTTAAGAACGGGTTTTTGGTTGTTGCCGGTTGGTATGATTTTACTCTCTTCTTTTTACCTGTTGCCGGGATTTTACAGAAGTAAGATGCTGGCTGGGTTCACACCGGAGTTTATGGGAAGGAAGGATGGATATCTTGGATTGAGGAATGTTTATAAACTCAACATCAGAACAGTTGTAATAAGCGATGCCGTAATGTATAAAGCAGCTTACGAAAAAAAGCTGGATGTAATAAGCGGATACAGCACCGATGGCCGTTTGAAGGCTTTTGATCTTATAGTTCTTAAAGATGATAAAGGGATTTTTCCTCCTTATTATGCCGCGCCTGTAATACGGAAAAATATTTTGCAGAAATTTCCTGAACTCGAAAATGTAATCAATCAATTAGCAGGGCATATTAACGATTCCATAATGACAGAGTTGAATTATCGTGTTGATTATTTGAAACAATCACCTGAAAAAGTGGCAAAAGACTTTTTAATGGAACAAAGTTTGTACAGAGAACCTTTGAACGGAAATGAAGGTTTGATACGGATAGGTTCTAAGATTTTTGGAGAACAATATATCCTGGCAGCAATGTATTCTATGTTGATAAAAGGAAATACAAGTTTGCAGGTGGAAACTAAAACCGGGTTAGGAGGAACTAAAATATGTTTTGACGCTTTGACTAATAACCAAATTGATATGTATCCTGAATATACTGGTACAGGGCTTTTGGTGATTCTGCAAACACCGGATTCTGTTATGAATAAATTGAACAATAACAAAGAAGAAATTTATAATTATGTTCAGAAACGATTTAATCAAAAATATGACCTTAAGTGGCTGAAGCCGATTGGTTTCGATAATTCCTATGCATTGATGATGCGAAAAAGTGAAGCAAATGAATTGGGCATTAAAAGTATAACGGATTTGAAAAATTATCTTAATAAAAAATAAAATGGACCTACTAAAAAAATATAATTCAGTTAGAAAATATACAGAGAGTATTTGTAAACCTTTGCTCATAGAGGATTACGTAGTACAACCGGTGGTAGATGTAAGTCCACCTAAGTGGCACATCGGACATGTTACCTGGTTTTTTGAAACATTCGTCTTGAAACCGTTCATGAAAAATTATGTGGAATTTAATCCTCAGTATAATTATGTTTTCAATAGTTATTATGAAACGGTAGGGGCAAGAGTTATTCGCACTGATCGTGGTAATCTCAGCCGCCCTGCTGTAGAGGATATCTATAAGTTTAGAAAGTATGTAGATGATGCAATGAATCAGTTTTTGCAAACTGAATTATCAAAAGAAGTTGAGGAGATAGTGATCATAGGCCTTAATCACGAGCAACAGCACCAGGAACTTTTGATGACGGATATAAAATATATCCTCGGGAATAATCCTCTTTTCCCTCCTTATAAAACCGGACATAAAGATCTGATGGAGAATAAGGTACTTCACCAGTCGGATGAGTTTATAAAAATAAATAAAGGTGTTTATGAAGTGGGCTTTGAAGGAGAAGGTTTTTGTTTTGATAATGAATTAAAAAGACATTCTGTGTATCTGGAAGATTTCAGTATATCAAAAAACCTGGTTATGAATAAAGAGTACCTTGGATTTATCAATGCCGGGGGATACAAAAATTTTAATTACTGGCATGCGGATGGATGGGAGTGGGTCAGGGTAAATCAGGTGCAATCGCCCCTTTACTGGCATTTTATAGACAATCAATGGCACCACTACACTTTGAGAGGGTTGCAACTGTTAGGTTTGAATGAGCCTGTGTGTCATATAAGTTTTTATGAGGCTGCAGCATTTGCTGCATGGAAGGAAATGAGGTTGCCTACAGAATTTGAATGGGAAATTGCTGCTCCAAAGTTTGATTGGGGAAAACGGTGGGAATGGACAGACAGTGCTTATTTACCATATCCCGGGTTCTCAAAAGCACCCGGTGCTATTGGAGAATACAATGGAAAATTTATGGTGAATCAAATGGTATTACGCGGCGCTTCTGAAGTAACTCCGCCGGGACACAGCAGGATTTCTTATCGCAATTTTTTTCAACCAAATCTGCGCTGGCAATACACAGGCATCCGGTTAGCAAAATAATAAAGACAGCATGGACAATTTTTTAAAGGATGTGATGACAGGTTTGCAATCTTCTCCCAAGTATTTATTCTCTAAATATTTTTATGATAAGAGAGGTGATGAACTTTTTCAAAAGATAATGGCGAGCGATGATTATTATCTCACCAATTGTGAGATGGAAATTTTGTCTGAACAGCAATCGGGAATAGCCGATGCCGTTTTAACAGGAGCAGATAAGCTGGACGTAATTGAATTTGGGGCAGGCGATGCTACCAAATCAATCTATTTACTAAAAGAATTGTGTGAAAGGAAGTCAGTTGCCAATTATTTTCCGATAGATATCTCTAACAATATCATTAAAATGCTAAATAAAGATATTCCGGAAAAAATCCCGGGATTGAACATTCACGGACTTCACGGCGAATATTTTGATATGCTTGCGGAGGCTAATAGGATTTCCAAAAAGAAAAAATTAGTCTTGATCTTAGGCGCAAACATTGGTAATTTTAAATTCGATGCGATGCCAGCGTTCTGCAAAAAATTACGCAGCCAACTTTCGGATGGAGATATGGTACTAATAGGATTTGATCTTAAAAAAGATCCAAAAAAGATTTTAGCTGCTTATGACGACTCCGAAGGGTTTACCAATCAATTTAATTTGAATTTATTAAGACGGATCAACAATGAATTAGGCGCAAATTTTGATCTGAATAATTTCGAACATTATGCTATGTATGACCCTGATTCCGGCGCCTGTAAAAGTTACCTGGTTTCTATGCAGGATCAACAAATACATCTCAACGAAAGCGTTATTGGTTTTGAGAAGGACGAAACTATTTTTATGGAAATTTCACAAAAATATTCTCTTCCCCAAATTGATGGGATAGCTTTACAGTGTGGTTTTACACCTGGTGAACGTTTTTTCGATAAGAAAAAATATTTTGTAGATGTGATTTGGAAGTGCTGAGATTCTCCCTGGCTCGATGAAAACATAAAATAAGTCATTGTTGTCCGACTAAAAATAGCACAAAAATTTCCACGATTCACTGTTTTCAATACTTTGAGCCAAAAAATGACTTGTTTCAAAAATGGGGGTAGTCGGGGGTATCTTTTTTAAGGGCTGAAAGC
>JBDTGA010000090.1:0-99954 GCA_039937655.1 Ginsengibacter sp. | reverse complement strand
TTTTGTGTACCTCGTTGCTTTTTTAAATAATCTATTACCTGCTCTCGTATTGCTGCTTGTGCTGATGCACTTCTATAACGACCATCTTTTTGTTGCATGTGCAAATATACAAAATAAGTCCCAATTTGTGCTCTTATTAATAAATTGAAAATGTTTCCTTGAAGGTTCGTATGATCCGATAGGTTATCGGATAGAGACTTACATCGTGGTACTTATCGGGAATATCTGTAAAAACGGCTTTATCTAATGTGGTATAAATAAATAGCAAAATTTATTAAATCCTTCATTTCGGTTTCATTCACCTTATCATATTTATTTACATAGTCTGATGTCATCCGGTCAAAGTCACTTAAGTCTGCATAATTCGATTTTGATTTATTGAAGTATTTTGATTTGGTTCCGGAAGATATTTTTGGAAATAAATCATTTTTCAACTGCCTTAAATAATCTATTCTGTCCTGGTTATAGTCTCCGATCTTGTAATACTTGAGTCTGCGTTTAATTTTTTTCTCTATCTCGTTCTTCTCTGCAAAGTCAAACTCATAAGCTAAGTTTGTGAAGCAAATGAAATCATAAGTTGGACCTCTGTCTTCTGTCATTATTCATTATTTATTTTTTTTTAATGAACATTCAATTAGCCGATGTTGCCTCATGGCTTGTTTTTTCAATACGGTACCTCTATAATCTTTTGGTTGAGAATATATGGTCGCATTCCCACTCTATGACACCTACGCATACCTACGGTAGTGTGTTTGCAGTACCTTTTTTGTCCAGCCTGTGATTTTCAAACATTTCGATGGCAGATTTTAGCACTCCTATTAATCCGATTCCCAATACGATCATTCCAAAAGAAACTTGTTGTAATATCTCACTTTTAGAAATATAGATCCCAAAAAAACCCAGTAATAAAAAACAAAGAGCCATCAACCCAAAGATAACGAGAGCTGTTTTCCCCTTTTCAGGGTTCTCCCAAATTTTTTTTGAAAATTTATTTTGAGTTTTGGTGGTATCCTGTAAAGTGGAAAAGCTAAAAGCCAGTCCCATAAATATTAGTGTATAATTATAATTTTCCCAAATCGTGTCAAACCCCAAAAAGTAGGGTTTTAAAACATAGAACATTGCAATGAGCATCATGGGGTATTGAATATAGCTGATTATCTGAAAAACATTTCTTGGATTAAACATTTGATTCTTATTTAATGTTGATTAAAATTTTTTTGACAATCCTACAAACTGTTAGTTTTGAAACATCTTTAGGTTACACCTGTATTCTGGTAAACTTACAAAATAGTTCATTTACTTTCAGAAAGATTTCAATGGAAAAATTGTTAGTCATATTATCAATGGTTGCAATGTCAATACTAATTTCAAAAAGAAATTATTTATAGATTTCTCGAACTAGGGAAATGTCTTTTTTGACGTTACCGCTAATGTCTGAGATCTGGCGTGAGTGGAAAATCAGCATATACACTTCTTCTGCAGAACCAGGAAAAATCGAAAGACTGATCAGAAGGAAAGGAGGGTTCGACTGTGACCTACATTGTTAGCACGTCAACCATGCAAAAACCCGAATGTTTAGTTTCTCTTTGAAGTTCAAATTAATGCTGCAATTATTATCAACGAAATAAATACGAGAGTAAGTACCACATAAATCAAATAGGTAAGTATCGGGAGCTGTACAACAAGACGTAAGCTATGGGCTTAAAGTGCCAATTTAATTTCTTAATCCCGATAAAGATCGCGACAGACTGCCATTCATTCAAATTTTCGTAACCTGCCTGTATGGGTAGGCAGGCACCTTTTCATGAAGTCAGTATCAAAACTCTTGTTTAATTTTTCAATGTTCATATTCTATCTAATCCTAAAATCACTAAATCACTACTGTACACATTACGGTCAACACTTTCAGATTAAATGATACAACAACATTTCATTAATTATTAGGATTAAGCAAGGTTACAGGCTGCAAACGATAGGCACTTACGTAATGCCCGTTTTGTACAGCCGGTATCCATTTCGGGCCTTTCCTAATCGTATTCACAGCAATCTCTGCGAGTTTTGTTCCCGGCAAAGTAAGTGCCTGCACATCACTTACATTCCCGTTCTTATCTACGATAAACTGAACAGTACAGGTTCCGTAATCTCCATCGGTAAAATAATTGAGTTGTGCGGTAATCGCTCTTTGGATATAACGCTGCCATGCTTCCGGACCACCGGGAAATTTAGCGTCTATCTCTACTTTCTTAAAAAGTGTATCTTCTGGTGTTCCTTTGTTACCCACACCGGCTAACACATTGCTACCGGTAACTTCTGAAGGAGGATTCACTATATCTCCACCCGGTTTTCCTGATAAATTTTTAAAATCTATCGTTGATTTTTTTATTTGATCTACATCGGGAGGAGGATCCATCACCAGATTATTTTTTACAATTACAGGGATCGTAACTTTCAGTGTGGCCACATGTACAGAGCTTTTGGTTTTGAAAACCCGAAGTGGCAGGGGTTCATCTTTCGGTACTTCACTTATGTGAGTTTCAGGAATATTGATCGGGGAAACCACACTGCTTACTGCAAATTTCCCCGACACAACGGAAGCAATCCACGAGAACAGCATCAACAATAAAATGGTAACAAGTGCCGCCGTAATCCTTTTGTGGTAAGTCTTACGCAGATAGTAAGCACCATACAATTTATTCTTTCCTTCAAATAGGATGTCAAGAATATCCGATTGTAGAATTTGATTTGCTTCCATGATCGTATTTTTTAAATGAGATTCAACATCATCTAAATTTCCATAAAAGAAATTTTGAACAAGATCAATGGAACTACAAAAAGAATTTAATTGCACACAATTAAATCGTCATTACATGGCACAGGAATCCACCATGGATCAATGAAGAGCCTTTGCCATTATAATTACAGAACACATGGACTTTTTAAAAAAAATGCTTAGTGAAGTTTACAAAAAAATGAAGTATCAAAAGCTACACCGACTATACATATTCTATAGTCCAAATTCGCTTACGTTTCACTGTACTATGAATCTGTTATATTATCAACACTTCGGTATAGACAGTAATTATACGGTAAAAGTTATTGACCTAAATTTAAAATATTTTTTGTATAAAATGAACATCCCGGGAATTGTATAAATGAAAATAATCTCTTTCAGAACTCAAAAACAAAAAAGAGGGTGTATCAGACCTTGATACACCCTCTTATACAATTTAGTAAAATAAAATAATTACTGATCAGGATTAACCAGTGTTACCGGCTGCAAACGATATGCGTTCACATATCTCCCGTTTTGCTGGGCTGGAGTCCATTTAGGCCCTTTTCTAATCGCATTCACAGCCACTTCAGCAAGCTTGGTTCCTTTCATAGTAGTAGCCTGTACATCGCTCACGTTACCGCTCTTATCCACTACAAATTTAACAACACAAGTTCCATAATCGGATTCTGAAAAATCATCCGCATTAGACTGAATAGCTCTCTGCACATATTTGGCCCATGCTGCAAGCCCACCTGGAAATTGAGCTTCAATTTCCACCTTTGTAAATATCTTATCAGGATCTTCTTTCTTCTCTACAGGTGCAGCAACTACTCCGGTACCTTTTTCTTCAGTAGGAGGAGCCACAATACCGATATCCTTCGTACCTTCCACAGTCTTTACATCAATCTTCGCTTCTTCTATTTGTTTTACTTCTGGTGGTGGTTTTATTACTTCTTCATCTTTTACCACTTTAGGAGGTGTAAATTGAATAGTAGCCACTGGTGGTGGTGGCGGTAATTTTGGAGGTGGCGGCGGTGGCGGTGGCGGTGGCTCATCCGGCTTTAATTGTTGCAAAGTAGTTTCCGTTGTTTTCACCTGCATCACGGTCTTCTCCTCATTCAATTTATTGACAATTGCATTGGCAATGAGTAAAAGCGAAATCAGAACTACAACGGCAATTAGCGCTTTGGAGATTCTTTTATTATACGTTTTACGTAAATCATACGCTCCATAAGCCTTATTCTTTCCTTCAAAAATGATATCAAGAATATCTGACTTTAATATTTGATTAGCTTCCATGATTTAATTTTTTAATTTTCCGGTTCTGAAATTTCATAATTATTTAACCCCGCCGGCCACTTCGGTCTGTTGAATTTTACTGTATTCATCCGGCGTGGGATCAACCATAGCATACCTAGAGATATCGTTAATATCCATTTCATCCAGAATATCCACTGCATTTTTATACGTCGCGTCTTTATCAGGTTTTATAATGATGAAAAGGTCCTCAGCAGGAGTGGATTTCTTCTTGTCAAGAATGACTTTTCTTACATCTTTATATCCTGTTGTTTGCATAGTAGCAGGATCGTTTCCAAAATAATAGTAGATCACATTCCCTTTTCCCAACATTAAAGTAAGCGAGCCTGATTCTTTTACTTTTGTATTGTCATCAGGATTCTTCGTATCCTTAGGCATATTCAGGTTCATTGATGTAGGCTGCTGTACAGTAGTAGTAAAAATAAAGAAAGTGATTAACAGAAAGCCAAGATCCACCATAGGAGTAAGGTCAACACGGGTAGAATGCCTCTTGTGTTTCTTGACACCCGGCCCTTTTTTCTTGCTCTCCTTTACTTCCATTTCTGCCATAATAAAAATTTTTTTTGTTAATAATTTGTTTTATCCATTATTTCTGTTGCGGCTTGCCAGCATTAGCTTCATGCTCACGTAAGTTCTTTTTGTAAAGTTCACTTCCTTCAGGCACGTCTCTGGAATTGGTAACCAGGTTGTATTTATACTGGTCATTAGCTGTGAATGCATCAATCACTTTTTTAAAGGTAGGATACTTCGCAGCATCATCACCCTTTATCAAAAGATTTAATTGTTCACCTAATCGAGCTGATAAAGCCGCCGATACCCAAGCTGCCAGTTCATTGTTAGCACTATCCACCGGTATCCCCGGCAAGGCCACCCCTTTCAACTGCTCGGGTGTTAATTTTAAAAATTGAGATAGCTGACTCAAAGGAACTCCGACAAAAGCGGATTTCATAAAATTCGCTTTGTCCTCAGGAGTGAATTTCATGTTTCTTTCTTTTCCTAATTCATCAAGCACATCCGATTTTATAGCATTGTCCATATCGAGATATACCTTATTATTCTTATCTATGGTAACATTAAGATAATCCTTTTGCGGCGCTACCTTATTGGAAACTGAACTCGGTGTGGTAACTGTAATAGCTTCCGAAGGTTTAAACTGCGCTGCAAGAATAAAAAATGTTAACAAAAGAAAGGCAACATCACACATGGGTGTCATATCCACACTGGTACTTCCCCGTTTTATTTTTGCTCTTGCCATTTTACTTTATTTATTTAATGAGATTCAATTTTTGATAAATTCCATAAACTTACTTATACAAAGAAGCAAAACTCTGTGTTAAAGTAAATCCTGATTCATCTATACCGTAAGTGATTGCATCAATTTTAGTAGTAAAAATGTTATAGGTGATAATTGCAAAGGCAGACGTACCAATACCAAGTGCGGTATTATACAAGGCCTCAGCAATACCTTTAGACAAGTTACGGGCTGCATCACTACCACCGGATTCTCCGAGGTTATTAAAGGCTCGAATCATACCTACCACTGTTCCCAGCAAACCAATCAATGTAGAAACAGAAGCAAGGGTAGAAAGGAAAACAAGATTCTTTTCAAGCATCGGCAATTCCAGTGAGGTAGCTTCTTCAATCTCTTTTTGAATAGCTACTACCTTTTGATCGGTATCCAGATCAGTTTCAGTGATCATTTGTTTGTATTTGCGCAAACCGGCTTTCATTACATTGCCTACAGAACCTTTTTGTTTGTCGCATTCTGCGATCGCAGCATCTACTTTTTTATCAGCAAGATAAAATTGCACCTTTCTGATAAATTCAGCATTGGAAGTTTTACCAGTCGCTCTGGAAACGGTCAAAGCTCTTTCAATCACGAATGTTAATACGATTAAAAAACACCCAATAAGTACCGGAACAATGATACCGCCTTCGTACATATTTGCTAAAGAGCCTTTAGGACCTTTTTGATCAGGCCAGAAACCGCCATTAGGATCAGGTTGAGTAAAATTGCTATCGCCTCCGATAACCCAACGCCAAATCACATATCCGGCTACTATACAAATAATAGGTGCCAATAGGGAAATAATGTTACTTGACTTCTTAGCTTGCACCGAAGTGGTTGCATTTACTGCCGAGTTTGCAGTAGTCTTTAAATCTGCCATGTTGTGAGGTTTTAATGTTTAAGTTTTAGATGATTTGATTAATACGTATGATTTGATAATGCAATGCTAACGAAAAAAAAAATTAAAATTCCTATTTCTTCAAGAAATATTTTACACTGATGCACAAGTTAATGAAATATTTGAAAGTTAATTAATCCTCTCAAAAAAAAATAAAAAATTCTTCAACCATTAAATCTGCTTGATAGATTAAAAGTAAGGGTTTCACAGAATAACCATAAAAAAATTATTAAAAAAAAAATAGTAGGCTGTCAAAATACATTCAAAAAATCATTCATAGCGTAGAGCCACAATAGGATCAAGATTAGATGCTTTTACAGCAGGATATAACCCTGCGAAAAGCCCTACAGCGGAACATACCACAATACCGATCGCTACCCAAAGCCAGGGCACTACAAACCCCGTATGAAGAAACAGACCAACTACATTGCCTACGGCTACTCCCAGGATAATACCCAGAACGGCACCTATAAGGCTGATGAAAATGGATTCAAAAAGAAACTGAGCGCGAATACTTTTGCTCTTTCCTCCAATGGCTTTTATCAAACCAATCTCCCTCGTGCGCTCATTTACAGCTACCAGCATGATATTCATAAGCCCGATAGCAGCACCGAATAAAGTAATGAGGCCAATGAAAGCAGCGGCTGTGGTAATAGCACCGAGGCTACTTTTGAAGACTTCTACAATGCTGTCGCTTTTATCTATATAAAAATTATTTTCTTCGTCAACTGCAAGCTTTCGTATAGGCCTGAAAGTTCCTTTCGCCTCCGAAACAGCTGCATCCATCTGGTTGAAATCATTTACCATTACTCCGATATTATAAGAAGTACCGTCAGTCGGAAACAAACGGCGAATATTATTGTAAGTAGTGATCACCACATTATCTGCATTTAAAAAAGAACTGGAACCTTTGTCTTTTAATACGCCGATAACCCTGTATTTAATACCATCGGCTTTGATCACTTTATCAATGGCCCTCTGTAACTGGCCACCATATAGCTTTTGAGCCAGGCTGTTACCGAGAATACAAATACTTCTTCCGCTTTCCACATCCATCTGATTAAAATTTCTTCCCATTGCCAATGTATAACCATTCTGTGCGAGGTAGTTTTCATCGCCTCCAGACATAGAAATATTGGGATTAGTTTTTATTTCATCTGTACTTACCACTACGTTCTGCGGGCCACTCAATAAAATACTCACCTTTGCAGGAAAATTATACTCTTCTTTAAAAAGCCTTGCTTCCTGATAAGTTATAATTTTTCGGGCATTTGATTTCCTTTCCTTCAGTTTCTTAGTAGAAGTTTTTTTCACTTCTCTCCCTCCAAATCTTATCATTCTGTCGTTATATCGTATGCTGAATGAATTGGCTCCCATGGTAGCAAAACTCTCAGAAAGGCTTTGATTCATAGAAGCAATAGCTGTAATGATTCCTATGAGCGCCATGATACCAAAAGCTATAATTGCAACCGTGATGCCTGTACGTAGTTTATTGCTCCTCACCGTACGAAAGGCCAATGAAAGTGAATCTTTTAATTGCATACCTCAATTAACTTTATAAAAAAAATTCAATAAAATTATCGGGATGAAGATACTACATCATAAGAATCTACGAATTACCATTCCTGTATTAATATTCTATGCTAAAATAAAACCGGATTACCGTACATAATTTAGGATTATAAATCAAGGCAGACATTATACTATCCGATATATGCAGCCTTTGAAATTTACGATTCATTAAAGAATAAAGAAAGCTGGAAATCAGTAATATATCCAGTCTATCAGCAACCCGGGAACGGTACCGAGGATAATAATGAGCGCCACTGTAACCAGAAGTACCCATTTGAATGCCGGAGTAACTTTTATATCATCATTAACTCCCTGCACCGGATCTTTGAAATAGATGGCCTGAATAACTCTAAAATAATAAACGGCTCCAATTGCAGCACAGATAACACCTAAAATTACCAGCCATATTTGATGCCCGTCTTTTACTGCCGCCATTAACACATAGAATTTTGCTGTGAAGCCTGCTGTTAGCGGAATACCAGTAAGTGATAAAAGAAAGATAGTAGTGCAAATTGCAAGTAGGGGCTGTCTTTTTCCAAGCCCATTAAATCCTTCAATAGAATAATCGGTCATCTTTATAATTACAGCGAAAATACCAATAGTAGCAAGGCTGTATGCCGCCATGTATAAAAGTAGTCCTTCCTTTGCTGTATCGTTCAAGGCAAAAAGGGCAAACATCATAAAGCCGGCATGGGAAATACTCGAATAAGCAAGCATTCTTTTCACACTCCGCTGAAAAACAGCCGTAATATTTCCTATCAATAAAGTTGCAGCAGTAATTACCACTATCAGCATTTGCCATTGATGCTGCATGGTACCGAATGAATCTTTGAAAAGGCGTATGAATCCAATAAATCCGGCAATCTTTACAACAGTCATCATAAAAGAACTAACCACTGCAGGAGCACCATCATATACATCAGGCGCCCAGAAGTGAAATGGAGCAGCCGATACTTTAAATGACATCGCTACCATAAGCAGCACCAATCCCGCGGCAATCAACACCGGTAAATTACCTTTACCCAGGTCAATGGCATCAATATAAAAAGACCCCAGATCATTACCACCATAGATCAATGCAATCCCCATCAACATAAGGCCGGTAGAAAAAGCCCCCATCAAGAGATACTTAAGAGAAGCTTCGTTTCCCTTCAGATTGTGTTTGTCACTTCCGGTGAGTATATAAGATGGAATAGATATGATTTCAATTCCAAGAAAAAGCAACAATAATGTATTGAAAGAAGATAAAATAGAGGAGCCACATAATATGAAAAACATGAGGCTGAAATATTCCGATACATGGGGGCCTACCTTCTCAAAATCTTTTCCGTTCAGAAGAAAAAACAATAGTGTACACACAAAAACGATCGTATTAAAATGAAGTCCAAAAGAATCAAACTTCAACATTCCTCTGGTATCTATATTAAAAAACTGATGGCCAAAAAATTCCAGAATATTGGCAATTAATATAATGATAATACCCGCTATAGCCCAATATTTTGGCGTGGTGCGTTTTTTAAAAAACACTCCTCCAAACATCATTACTACTCCCCAAAGTGCAGTTAAAATAATTGCGTTCATAATGTAATTCCAACACCCAAAGGGCTTTATTTTTATTATTGTTTAAAAAAAATCTATTCAATAGCAGGATACCTATCCTGTTTTTTCTTTTCCTATTTTTTATTTTTTTAATACAGGCAAATTTGCCATAATATCCGTAACCGTTGATTGTGTCAAGTGGATCACGGGTTCAGGATAAATACCTAATATTAAAATAAAAATCACCAATACCAATAATATGGCACTTTGTCCCATACTCAGTTTACCAACCTTCTCTGCAAATGCATTTGTTTTTCCATAAAAAGTTTTTTGTACCATGGAAAGCATATAAACTGCTGACAGCACAATACCGAGACAAGCAAATGCAGCGAACCATTTATCGAACTGAAACAATCCGTTCAACATCAAAAATTCACCTACAAAAGAATTAGAAAGAGGTAACGCTATATTGGCAAATGCAATGATCACCAGAAAGATAGCCAATGCAGGAGACTTTACTGCAAGCCCTCCTATTTCAGAAATCTTTCTTACCCCTGTTTTCTTTTCTATAATATCTACCACGATCCACAAGGCAAGAATATTGATACCATGGTTGAGCATCTCCACCATCACTCCTTGCAAACCTGTTTTGTTCACTGCAAAAATCGCCGCGGCCATCAGCCCCAGATGCGCAATAGACGACCATGCTACAAATTTTTTCAAATCATTTTGATAGAGAGCAATGCAACTTGCATACAGGATTCCTATGATGGAAAGTACAATCAGAAAGTGATCAAATTTTCCTACTGCAGAAGGAAAGATAGGGAGTATCCATCTTATGAGGCCAAATACGCCCATCTTTACCATAATACCACTCAATACCATTACTGCAGGATAATTGGATTGCTCATATACATCCGGCTGCCAGGTATGCAGAGGGAAAATAGGTATCTTAACGGCAAAGGCTACAAAGAACAGCCAGAACACCCAATCCTGTTGATTAGGAGTGAGGTAAGAATTATAAAAAGCGTGCAGTGAAAATGAATGTACTGAATCGGGAGAAACGGAAGACGTATGCACATATACATAAAGAATTCCTACAAGCATCAGCAAAGACCCAAGAAATGTATAGACGAAAAATTTAAAAGTTGCCTGTATCCTTTTTTCTCCTCCCCATCTACTACAAAGAAAATAGATAGGAATGAGTGCCAATTCCCAAAAGAAATAAAACAGCAATGCGTCGGTAGCTACAAATACCCCCATAATGCCTGCCTGTGAAAAAAGCATCAACGCAAAAAAGGCATTGGAGTTCTTGTAATTAGATTTGAAAGTGGTTGCAAAAATAATAGGATAAGAGAATGCAGTAAGGAATGTGAGCAGGAATCCCATTCCATCCATACCTACAGAAAAACTGGAACCTATATAAGGCATCCACACATAGGAAACATTGCTATAAGCAAAGAATTCAGGATGATGGACAAAATCTGTATAAAACAGGCTTACAACAGATACAGCCAGGGTTGCTATAGAAGATAAAAACGCAAACGATCTCACACTCTTTTCATTCTTAATAAAAATAGCCGCCAACCCTGTAAGAAAGGGTATCCAAATCAGCAGTTCCGTAAAAGTAAAATAGGTGCCCAGCATTAATTTTATTTTGTAAACAATTGAATAATAAATAAGACTAGTAATCCAATAACCATTAACAATAAATAGGAGCCAACCTGGCCACTCTGTAATAATCTTAACTGACGGCTTCCATAATTCACTCCTTTGCCCACACCATTCACAATACCATCAATTCCTTTTTTATCGAAAACATTATTTAAAAAAGCGGATAAAGAACGATACGGTTTCACAAAAAGCAGATCATACGCTTCATCTATATAAAATTTATTTTTAATAGCCTTTACAAACCCATTATCTGTAGTAACAGCAGATGGAGAATAATTCTTAAATTTATTCCATGCCCACACAGAAACAATTATTACCAATAATGCCGAAACTATCATCAGGATCATTTCCGTTTGATGAGGCAATGTGTGCTCTCCTATAATTTGTGTAGAACGGGCAAATACAGGAGATAAAAAATCACCTATCTTATTTCCGTTTTTTGCAAACACTTCGGGTAATCCCACGAATCCCCCAACGGCAGAAAGTACTGCAAGAATAATCAATGGAACCGTCATCGTAGCAGGACTCTCATGAATATGATGTTCCTGCTCTGCCGTACCTCTGAACTTACCTTTAAAAGTCATTGCCAGCAAACGGAACATATAAAAAGCTGTAAGTAATGCACCACCTACACCGATAACATATAATAGCGGACTTTGTGCATAAGTCGCGGAAAGAATCTCATCTTTTGAAAAGAAACCTGAAAAAGGTGGAATACCGGCAATGGCCAGGCACGCGATAAAAAAGGTAACATAAGTAATCTTCATCTTTTTACCCAGACCTCCCATTTTTGTAATATCCTGTTCACCACTCATCGCATGAATAACAGAGCCTGCGGCCAGAAATAAAAGCCCTTTGAAAAAAGCATGGGTCATTACATGAAAAATAGCGGCAGAATATGCGCCGACTCCCAATCCCAGGAACATATATCCTAACTGGCTAACGGTAGAGTAAGCCAGTACTTTTTTAATATCATTTTGTTTTAAAGCAATAAGTGCCGCTACAATAGCGGTTACAATTCCCACGCTGGCCACACAAGCCATCGTTACGGGTGCCAATGAATACATAATATTACTGCGGGCAACCATATAGACACCTGCGGTAACCATTGTGGCCGCATGTATCAAAGCCGATACAGGTGTAGGACCTGCCATCGCATCAGGAAGCCAGGTGTATAGAGGTATCTGAGCACTCTTACTTGCTGCACCTACAAACAACAGTAAAGTGATTCCTGTAATTTCCGGTGAATTGATTGTAGATAAAGAGGTGATCAATCCGTTTTGCGGATTGAAAAGATCATGATAAGAAACGGTGCCAAAAGAGGAGATCATCCAGAATATTGCCAGCAGAAAACCTACGTCGCCTATTCGATTCATAATGAACGCTTTTTTACCGGCATCATTATTTTCATGGTCTTTGAACCAGAAGCCTATCAATAAATAGGAACAAAGGCTCACCCCTTCCCAACCCATATACATGATCACAAAATTACCGCCCAATACAAGCAACAACATGGAGAACACAAATAAATTCAAAAAAGAAAAATATCTTCCAAAGCCGGAGGGTGTTTCATCTTTCATGTAAGAAATAGAATACACATGAATTAAAAAACTAACGCCGGTAACAATAAGTAGAAATAAAGCGGTAAGCTGATCAATCTGGAACTCAAAGGGAATACGTAGTTTATCTATATTAATAAAATCAAAATAATGAATAGTCTGTGTAGTGAATCCCTCTTTCGAAACTGCTATAAATATTAAGACACTAATGCAAAAGGGTATAAATACAACTGCACTCCCGATAATGCCCACTAAGGTCTTAGAAAGTGAGTTTCTTCCTAATCCATTAATCAAACATCCTATAAGAGGAAGAAGGGGAACCAGATAAATAAGTTGAATTGCATCCATAAACCAAACTTCTTGCAGCGTTTTAAAATTTTAAAATATTTTTATCTCTTTCATTTTCCAATAAATGAATTTAATTTTTCAGCCTGTTCAAAAAATTAATATCAATAGATCGTGTATTTCTGTAAAGCATCACTATAATGGCCAATCCCACACTCACTTCTGCTGCAGCTACTATCATAATGAAGAACACAAATACCTGACCACTCGTTGCCATTGCAGGACCAAAAGCATTGGGCCCTGCGAGATGCATTTTGGAAAATGCAACCAGCAATAAATTAACCGAGTTCAGCATTAATTCAATACACATAAACACAATGATGGAATTACGCCTTGTAATCGCTCCTATAATGCCAATACAAAATAAGGCAATCGCTAAAAATATATACCACTTAATCTCCATAATTACAATTTTACGTATTATCTGCTTGTATTCTTTTACTATCTGATGCAGACATTATTGAGAAAATATCTTTACTCTTTTCTTCGGCAATTCTGTTTAAAATATTCACCCCATTCAACACATCCTTTTGTTCTTTCAATTCGTGAAATTCAAACTGCCGGATAAATTACTTTTCTACCAACCAAATTCCACAATTAAAAATATTCCGTCAATTTGATCGGGAACATTTTTATTTTACAGTATTCTCCTTTACCGGATCTTTCTTTCCAAGAATGATGGCACCTATCATCGCGCTTAAAAATAAAACGCTGCTTATTTCAAAAGGAACTACATATTTATTAAACAATGCTTTCCCAAGATCTTCTATAAGGCCTACACTGGTACCGGGGCGAATAACAACATCCCGTGACTCAGAATGAGAAAGTGCCGCTACTAACACGATCATCAGGGTAAGGCCTGACACCACTCCCACTATCTTCATATAAATATTCTTTGCGGGCTCTGTTTCAGTATTCAAATTCATCAACATGATTACGAAGAGGAACAGTACCATGATAGCGCCTGCATACACTATTATATTTACAATGGCAAGGAATTGCGCATTCATTAAAACATAAAATCCCGATATAGAAAAAAATACTATAATGAGGAATAAGACACTGTAGATTGGATTTTTACTGGCAACAACACCTATGGCACCGAATAATGCCAGGGCAGATAAAAACCAGAATAGGATTTGTGTGATCTCCATTTTTAAAATTTCGTTTCCCTTTTTATTATTTTGTTTAGTTTGTATTATTTGTTCTTTCAAAATCTATTCAATAAGAACCTGATCTTTCATTTCTGCTTAATGCTCATTTCCATGCCCATCCGGTTGTGTTGCCCTGTTACCTCTTGCTTTCGCAAATCCTTCAGGATCTGTTTTCGGATCAGGGATCAGTAAATCTTCTTTTGAATAAATAAATCCTTTTCTCTGATAATTGGCCGGTGCAAATGTTTCAGTGAGGTAAATAGCATCTTTGGGACAAGCCTCTTCGCACAATCCGCAAAAAATACACCTGAGCATATTGATCTCATACTTAGCAGCATATTTCTCTTCCCGGTATAAATTTTCTTCGCCGGGCTTACGTTCAGCACCTTCCATGGTGATCGCTTCTGCGGGGCAAGCCACTGCACATAATCCACAAGCTGTACAGTTTTCACGTCCTTCTTCATCTCTGTTCAATACCTGCAATCCACGAAATACCGGACTAAAAGGTTTTGTTTGTTCAGGATAATTGATGGTTACTTTTTTCTTAAAGAAGTGAGTTAACGTTATAGACAAGCCTTTGAATATAGCCGGTAAATACAAACGTTCCCATAAAGTCATCGGCTTCCTTTCAATTCGATTTACTCTATTTGTAAGTGATTCCATTTTTCAAAGTTTTAAACCAGCCTTTCTCTACCCTTTTCATTCGCTGCAAAAATATCATTTAAGTTTAGAAATGCCAGTGATTTTGTTTTAATAAAATTAGCGCTCCTGTCAGCAGCATATTAAAGAGCGATAATGGTAATAATATCTTCCACCCCAGATTCATCAACTGATCATACCTGAATCTAGGCACAGTCCATCTAACCCACATAAACAGGAAGATGAAACATGATATTTTCGCAAAGAAAACTGCAACTTCAATCAAAGCGACCCAATTGACTCCAATGGAGTGCACTAAGTTAGCATCATTTACAAAGGGAATATCATACCCACCAAAATATAGAGTGGCCATTACGGCTCCACTCAAAAACATATTGACATATTCGGCAAATAAATAAAACCCAAGTTTCATGGAAGAATATTCTGAATGGTATCCACCCGTTAATTCATTTTCTGCTTCAGGCAAATCAAATGGCGTACGATTGGTTTCCGCAAAAGCACAAACAAGAAAGATAAGAAATCCCAGCGGTTGTTTGAATATGTTCCACCATTGGTCTTTTTGCTGGTTAACCATTTCATTTAAACTAAGGGTGCCTGTAAACATCAATAATCCAATCAACGCAATACCCAAAGCAAGCTCATAACTAATGATCTGTGAAGCCGCACGCATAGCACCCAGCAGAGAAAATTTATTGTTACTCGCCCACCCTCCTATCATAATACCATATACACCAAGACTTACTACCCCAAAAATATACAGGATTCCAATATTTACATCTGCTATCTGCAAAGACACATCTCTACCAAAAATATGTATTTTATCGCCCCATGGAATTACTGCGCTCACCATGATAGCGGTAAGCATCGCGAGAATAGGGCCAAGCACAAATAAGAATTTTGAAGCAAAACTTGGTATAATTTCTTCTTTAAAAAATAATTTTAATCCATCGGCCATAGGCTGAAGGATTCCAAAAGGACCCGCCCTGTTAGGCCCACGCCTGTCCTGCATAAATGCCGCTACTTTGCGTTCTGCATAAGTAGAGTACATAGCAACAAATAATGAGACCATTACAACAACTACAATCAAAACAATCTTTTCTGTGAAAAAGGCCCAGTCAATGCTTAAAAGTATTTGGTTTAGATACATGGTAAGGAAAATAAAGTTTTAATTATGGTAGTTTTTTATGATTGTTAATAGATAATCTTTCTGAAACAGCTTCTTCAATTTCTTTTCGCTCATCATGCTCCTCAAAGGTAGTGGAGGTAGCGGGTCCCGGAATGATACTTAAATCAATGTTTTCTTTATTGACCCCGCTTTGTTCTTTAATATCCATCAGTAATAAAGGGTCGCGCCCAAAGAGCGCTTTATCCAAAGGATCGGGTGGAGTCACTTCTTTCACATAATGATTAGTAGAAATAACAGAATGCCTGTTTATTTTAGTGGGTCCTTCAATAACCCAATCAGAAGTTCTCTTCTTTTCAAAACGGCAGGTATTGCAAATCCAGGCAGCTTTACCGTCTATAACCTGAACCTCTCCCCATGGATCTTTTCTTGAAGTAACTCTAAATACTTCATCACCTCTATTCCATAAAGTAACTTTACCGCAACACTTATCACAATCACGATGCGCATCAAACGGTTTCAAAAACCAAACCCTGTTTTTAAAACGATATGTACGATCTGTAAGAGCGCCTACCGGGCAAACATCAATCATGTTTCCACTGAAATCATTATCAATCGCTTTAGAGATGTAAGTAGAAATCTCTGATGCATCACCTCTTAGTAAAATCCCCTGTGTTCGTGAATTAGTCAATTGATCAGCAACCATCAAACAGCGATAGCAAAGTATGCACCTTGTCATGTGAAGTTGAATATAAGGACCTATATCTTCTCTTACAAAAGTTCTTCTTTTAAATTCATACCGTGTTCCTACAATCCCATGATCATAACTGAGATCCTGTAAATAACATTCACCTGCCTGGTCGCAGATAGGGCAATCCAACGGATGATTGATCAACAAATATTCTACTATTCCTTTTCGGGCATCAAGAGCTCTTTCACTGGTTACATTTTTTACGATCATACCATCCATCACTTCCGTTCTACAGGAAGCCATCAACTTGGGCATTGGACGTGGATCTTTGGTAGATCCGGCAGCCACTTCTACCAAACAGGTACGACATTTACCACCACTACCTTCCAATGAACTATAATAACACATCGTAGGCGGTGCCACATGGGGGCCTATCATACGGGCCGCATTCAGAATAGTAGTTCCCCGCGGAACTTGTATAGTGATGCCATCTATGGTTACTGTAAAAAGTGCCGGTGGCGTATTTTTAATTTCTTCAGACATTTTTTAATTCGTTTATTATTTATGAAACAGCCACTTCCAAAGGATCTGCATAATGTGCCAACCCATAATTTCTCACCAAACATTCTTCTGGATTCAAGACATGCCACTCAAATTCATCTCTGAAATGCCGGATAGCAGCGGCCACGGGCCATGAAGCAGCATCACCAAACGGACAAATCGTATTTCCTTCTATTCTCCTTTGTACATCCCACAAAAGATCTATATCCTTCATCTCCCCTTTTCCACTTTCTATTTTATGGAAGATCTTTTCAAGCCACCCTGTTCCTTCACGACAAGGCGAACACTGTCCGCAACTTTCATGATGATAAAATCTTGATATGGTATAGGTATGGCGTACAACACATTGATCTTCATCCAACACAATAAATCCACCGGACCCCATCGAACTACCGGTTATAAACCCTCCATCAGCAAGGCTCTCATAGTTCATCATGCGAGGCTCTCCCTTCGCAGTTTTTAATAAAAGATTGGCAGGTAAAATAGGAACAGATGAACCGCCCGGAATACAGGCTTTCAATCTTTTTCCATTGGCAATGCCGCCACAATATTCATCACTGTAAATAAATTCTTCTACAGAAATGGTCATATCTATTTCGTACACACCCGGTTTATTAATATTTCCGCAGGCAGAAATCAATTTGGTCCCGGTGGATCTTCCTACTCCAATCTTGGAATAAGCTTCTCCTCCTTCATTGATAACAGGTACTATCGCGCAAATAGTTTCTACATTATTTACTACGGTAGGGCATCCCCACACCCCTTTTACAGCGGGGAAGGGTGGCTTAATTCTTGGTAATCCTCTCTTACCTTCAAGGCTTTCAAGAAGGGCTGTTTCTTCACCACAGATGTAAGCTCCGGCGCCACGATAAAGATATATTTCACAATCAAAACCACTGCCTAAAATATTTTTTCCTAAAAACCCATTTTGTTTTGCTTCATCCAAAGCTACCTGAAGAATATCAGCTACCCAATCATATTCGCCACGGATGTATATGTAAGAAACATTACTTCCCAGAGCAAAAGAGGAAACAATCATTCCTTCTACTAAAAGATGAGGAATGGATTCCATCAGGTAACGGTCCTTAAACGTCCCGGGTTCACTTTCATCGGCATTGCAAACAAGATAGCGGGCCACCCCATCCGGTTTCGCCAGAAAACTCCACTTTAATCCCGTAGGGAAACCGGCTCCACCACGACCTCTTAATCCACTTTTCTTCACTTCTTCGACAATATCGCCTGTCTGCATCTTCAAAGCTTTTTCCACACTCTGGTACCCACCTTCGCGACGATAAACCTCATAGGTTTTTATGCCCGGAATATTTACTCTATTTAATAATAATTTTTTTGTCATGTCCTTTAAGTTAACAGAATTCTTATTTGCCTTTAATTATTTCTCGCACTGCTATTCCTACATTCTTCAATGATCTGATCCACTCTTTCAGGAGTAAGATGTTCTTTATAAATCTTTCCCATTTGCATCATCGGCGCATAACCACACGCACCAAGACATTCCACTGTTTTTAAAGTAAACATACCATCTTCTGTGGTTTCGCCTACTCCTATGTTTAGCTTCTGCTTAATATAATCAATGATCTGATCACTTCCTTTCAACATGCACGGGCCGGTCTGGCAAACTTCAAATACATATCTGCCTACCGGTTTCAAATTGAACATGGTATAGAAAGTAGCTACTTCATACACTTCAATCGGCTGAAGGCCCAATAAAGAAGCCACATAATCCATTGTGCCCGCATCGAGCCATCCGAATTCTTCTTCGGCTATATGCAATACACCTATCAAAGCACTTTTCTGCTTTCCTTCAGGATAATGGCTTATCAGTTCCTTTACCCTGTCTAATTTTTCCGGTGAAAAAGTCATTTGTTTTTATTTCTAAATTTTAATCTATTAATATCTGCGGCATCCTTGGGCCTTCCTGCTCTCCCTTTTACTTTTAATAAATCACATAACCTCCAATTACTGATTATCCAACATTATATTTATTACACAACATGTCTTGCCTTTTGCATTCCTTATTACACATTACTTATTTATCCTCATGCATCCAGCTCTCCTGCAATCAGGTTCAAGCTACTCATGGTAACAATCGCATCACTCAACAATCCACCTTTTGTCAATTCAGAATAAGCCTGGTAATAAATAAAACAGGGCCTCCTGAAATGAAGACGATAAGGCGACCGTCCACCATCACTTATGTAATAGAAACCAAGTTCACCATTTGCTCCTTCCACAGAAGAATATACTTCACCCACAGGTATTTTGGTTTCCCCCATAATGATCTTGAAATGATAAATGAGCGCTTCCATTTTCGTATAAACATCTTTCTTATCGGGCAAATAATAATCAGGAACATCTGCATGAAAAACCTGTGCTTCTGCACCTTTAAATTCCTGCACTTTTTTATACGCTTGTTTTACAATTTCCAGACTCTGCCACATTTCCTGATCGCGTACCAGGAACCTGTCATAACAATCTCCTGTAGTGCCTACGGGAATCGTAAAATCAAAATCTTCATAACTACTGTAAGGTGTGTGAACTCTTACATCATAATCTACTCCTGCAGCTCTCAGATTAGGGCCTGTAAACCCATAATTCAATGCGCGTTCTGCAGAAATAGCCCCTACATCTTTTGTGCGATCAATAAAGATTCTGTTATGAATAAAAAGTTCATTAAACTCTTTTAATACTGCCGGCCATTCTTTTATAAATTTCTCCAGCTTTTCAAAAGCCTGGTTGGTAAAGTTTCTTTCAAAACCTCCTATGCGACCCATATTGGTAGTAAGACGGGAGCCGCAAATCTCTTCATATATTTCGTAAATAAGTTCGCGGTACTGCATCAGGTAAAGAAATCCTGTGAAAGCCCCTGAGTCCACACCTACAATAGAATTACAAATCAAATGATCTGAAATGCGGGAAAGCTCCATAATGATTACACGCAGATAATCTACCCGTTTAGGGGTTTTCACTCCAAGCAATTTTTCACAGGCAATGTGCCATCCAAAATTATTAATGGGTGCCGAACAATAGTTTAACCGGTCGGTAAGGGTGGTGATCTGGTAAGGAGTTCTGTGCTCCGCAATTTTTTCAAATGCGCGATGAATATAACCCACCGTTTGTTCGGCGCTCACAACCGTTTCACCGTCAAGTTCTACGATATTCTGAAACACACCATGAGTAGCAGGATGTGTAGGCCCGAGATTAATAGTAGTAGTCTGTTTTTCAACATTTCCTTCTGGTAAGGTTACATGTTCACTCATTATATTAATTGTTTCATTTTTATACTAACTACCCATTTATTATCAACATCTTTTCTTCATCTGATTCCTCTTCATCCTTATTCCTTTTTAAATTACCTATACTTTCACCAAGATTTATTAATACTGCTCCGGATGCCACACCAAGGAAAAAACTCTTATGGAAATCAACCGATATAAGAATCAAGGCAATAAGAATTAAAGCATTTATAATTACTCGTTTATATTTTAGCACCAATCTATACATTCCTATTTTATTTTAATAACTTACTCTATCTCAATTTCTTTTTGCTTATTAACTGTGCAGCGCTAAACTTCCAAACCATTCTAAACAAAGAAAATGATAATCAAGAGGGTAAGTCGTACTACCTTCCAAACATTTCATCGTCTTTATCGGTACGTTTCTGATCTTCCAGAGGGAATTCTTTTCTCATCGGGAAATATTCCATATCATCCACATTCAAAATTCTTTTTAAATTGGGATGGCCGACAAAATTTACCCCATAAAAATCATACGTCTCTCTTTCCATCCAATTGGCTGCAGAATACAAAGCATACGCACTGAATACATCCGGTTTCTTTATATCGGTAAATACTTTATATCGTATGCGTACATTTTCTTTAAGATTATGAAGATGATAAACAACTGCTAATTCTTTTCCCTCATTATCGGGATAATGAACTCCACACAAATCTGTAAGAAAACGAAATCCCAGCGTAGGCTCATCAAAAAGGAACTGAAGCACTTTGAGATTCATATCTTTATCGGAAGTAAAAGTAAGCATACCATAAGGCTCTTCCCAACCTAAGAGTTGGTCACCGAATTTTTCGGTTAATTTCTGCCTGATTATTTCGTTGGTTAAAGCCATAGTTTAGTTCTTAGTTCTTTGTTATTAGTTAACAGTAATCAGTTAGTAGTTCATTAAAGTTATCACTCATTCATTATCATTGAATTCCATAAGTTTCCATCAATTCTTTATAACGTTGAGAATGTCGCCTTCTTAAACTTTCATTCGCTACAAGATCCTGTACTCTTAGAAAACCATCTATCACCGCTTCCGGTCTTGGAGGACAACCGGGAACATATACATCCACAGGAATGATCTGATCAATTCCCTGTAGTACCGAATAGGTATCAAAAATTCCACCACTGCTTGCACAGGCTCCCATTGCGAGAACCCACCGTGGCTCAGCCATCTGCAGATAAACCTGTTTTACAACAGGAGCCATCTTTTTTGCGATAGTGCCCATTACCATTAAAAGATCACATTGACGGGGGGTGAAGGCAAGCCTTTCAGCACCAAATCTGCCCAAATCGTAATGTGAAGCCATCAATGACATAAACTCAATGCCACAACAACTGGTGGCAAACGGCAAAGGCCAGATAGAATTTTTTCTCGCAAGGCCTACTACTTCACTTAGACGTGCAGCAAAGAATCCTTCTCCGGTATAACCCTCAGGAGCAGTAACAACAGATATAGGAGTCTCCAGTGGTTTATCGGTAATATTATATTGAACAGGACGTGACATAATTTATTAATTAGCTGATTAGCCAATTAGCTGATAGGCTAATTAACTAACCATATTTTTCAATTTATATTTTCAATTTTCTCATTTTCAATTTTCTCATTGATTAATTTTCTCATTAGCACTTCCGATAATTATCGGGACGGATTGGTTAATTATCACACCTACTAATTGATTTTTAATCTTCCCAATTTAACCCGCCCTTTTTGATAATATAAATAAACCCGGTAATAAAGAAACCTACAAACATACAGATAGCACCAAACCCACTCCATCCTAATTCTCTAAAGTTTACTGCATAAGGGTAAAAGAAAATAACCTCCACATCAAACAAGACAAACAGAATAGCCACCAAAAAATATTTAACAGCTACCGGCCTCCTTGCATTTCCCTGCGATTCAATTCCACTTTCAAAATTCGCCAGCTTATCGCTTGTTTTTCTCTTAGGCCCTAAAACACTTGCTCCGTAAATCATTAAGCCCAGTAAGCCTGCGGCAAAAATCAGTTGGAGTCCTATCGGCAGATAATTGGCTGTGCTATTTACATTATGTGCCTGTAAAAAAAATTGTATCAAAGCTGAAGTTTTAAAATGCAAAAATAAGGTAGCATCGCCAATAATCCATGAGAGATATCATAGTGCTGCTAAAAATTGAATAACCTAAAAATAATCCTTGATGAACTTTTGATATATTCATTAAAAATAAAAACTCCCGGCAAGCCAGGAGTTTTAGTTTTATTCATTTCTATTAAATGCTTTATTGTTTTTTAGGCGCAGAAGGCTTATTAGCAGAATCAGACTTTTGAGATGGTACCTTACTCAATGCTTCTTTTACTTTAAGGGCTGTGGCATCTGTAGGATCCACTTCCAATATCTTATCATTATTCAAAACAGCATTATCCTTGTCGTGTTTTATATTATAATAATAAGCCACCAAATACCGGTAAGCCGGAATCAACTTATCTTTTATGGAAGATTTATCCTGAGTGGTATCACCAATGCTAATCACCTTTTCATAAAGAGGTTTTGCCAGGCCCAATTCACCTGAAGTATCAATTCCTTCCTTTGCCCTGGCTCCCAGATACCATCCATAAATATCTTCGGGGTATTTAACCTGATAAAGTTTGAATACAGAATCAGCAGTAACATAATTCCCTCCACGATAATCATTATAGCCTGCATAGAACAAATCTGTTTTTCCATAATTAGGATTAATCGCTAAAATTTTACCATACCACTTTCCGGCTTCTCCAAAATTGCCGGCATCAATATAACTCTGTGCAACATCTTTTATATATCCATATTTCTTCTCCGGAACTGTATCCATCTCAATGGCTTTATTGATATTCTTAACCGCCAAATCTTCGTCGCCGGGAAATTTCAACAACACTTTTCCATAAGTCGCGTAATCCAGCGGCCCTATATTATCGGGATTTACTTTTGCAAAAAATTGTTCAAAAGATTTTTTTGCATTGGCTGAATCTCCCATTTTATCATAAGCATACGCTTTTAAGCCATACAGGTTCGGGAACGCCTTTGCTCCTGCTGCTGTAATACACGCATCAGCCTGGGAAATGGTTTCAGGATATTTTTTGGAAACATACATAAGAGATGCCTGAGCATAACAGTTTTTAGAATTCGGTTCTGCTACGGCAATATATTTATTCAGGTATTCTGCTGACTTATTTACATCGCGTTGATAGTAATATTGATAAAGCCAATAATAAACGGGAGCAAATTTTGCATCTTCTCTGATAGCATCACTATAATATCTCATATAGATAGGCTCTTGTCCATACCCCTGTGTTTCATAAATTCTGCCAATCATAAAACTGGCTCTTGCATCCTGAGGATCCAGTTCCAAAGCATGCTGGTAGGATTGAGTGGCATTGCTGCCATCATTCATTTTCCAGTAAGCAAGTCCAAGCATGTCATATATTTCAGCATTCTTTTTGTCTTTATCTGCTGCCTGGTTCAGCTTATCAATTGCATAATGTAAATCACCATTTTTGGCTTCAGCATTTGCCCTGCCTACCGCGAGTAAAATATCAGGAAGGTCTCTCTTCTTGGTAAGATTGATAGCAGTTTCAAAACGGTTGCGGGCATCTGTTTTATTTCCCTCATTCAATTCTACCTGACCTATTCCTATCATGATCAATGCAGAGTTTGGATTGGCTTGAAGTGTTTTTTGATACAAATCTCTTGCAGAAGTGGTATCTACGATATCCTGATTCCTCAGATAGGTCTGACCAAGCCAATAGGCCGCATCAATATCATTAGGATTCGCCACTAACAATTTCTGGAAGACACCCTCCGCACTTTCGAACTTTTCATAATCCAACAACTGTTTGCCATCCTTAATACTCTGGGCAAATAAAATATTACCCATGGAAATAAAAGAAGCAATGAGAACAATTTTTTTCATGTTTGCAATTTTACTTTTTATTTATTAATAACTGGTTTTGATTTTTATTCTAATCGGATATTACCGTACGTACACTAAAGTTCATTTTAGCAGGTGCCAGATAAGCTCTTAAAAATATTTTTTGGCCCCTGTCATGATCGAGGAAGGTTGCGAACCCACTTCCGAGCCCATCATAATTCTCTTTTAAGATATAATACAAACCCCGTACCATAGGATAGCGACGCAACATAATATTCGCCTGGTAAGGCTTCACATACGATCCTTCCGGACAAGTACACTTAATAGAAGCGATTTTCACTTTGGTAAGAAAACTCAACTGGGCCGTATCTTCCGGATTACCAATCCAGCTCACTCCTATGAAACCAAGCACGTTCTTATGTTTCGAGACATAATCTATCACTCCGTCACTATTTTTCTCGGCAAACACTTTTTTAGGATCCAGCGGCTGCCCTTTCAAAATAGAATCTACCGCATATCGCACCGTACTGGTTTCTTTTAATCCGTCAAATACCGCTAATTGCTTATCCCCGGTGGTCCCGCTAAGTATCCCATTGATCTCATCCATATCAAAAAGAGAATCCGGCGAATCTTTGTTCACAATCACAGCTATAGCATCAACAGCTACTTTGGACCACGTGGGTGAATAAGACAAGGTATCTTTATAATATTGTTCTTCAGCACGGCTAAGGCCTCTTGTAACAATGATCATCCTTGTACTGTCTTTCATCAAATCTTTAAAACATTCTGCCTCAGGCTTATACTCCGCAATAATTTTTGCCTTTGGATACAGCGCTTCGAAAACCTGTATCTGCGAATCTATAACAGGTTTAAAGCTCTCATCCACACTGATGTGTATGGTTCCACTATTCCACGTATCCAGGTCGGTCCTTGTGTTTTGTGAGCAACCTGTAAAAAACACCCATAATATAGGGATCATGAATATCATCCAGGCTTTACTCCGTATATTAATCTTATTATTCATTCTCTGAAATATTTTTTCTGAAACCCTCTGTATAACCTCCATGAGCCATATATAATCACCAAAACAGCGAATCCCTTAGCTAAACCTCCCATTGCAAAATCCGAAGAAAACTTAAATTGTTTCGCAAATAAAATAAGAATCCCCACACCGAGATAAATAATCCCCATCCCAAAATCAGTTATGCTTCTCATCAAAACATAACGCTTTGTTTTTTTATCAGGAGTATTTTCAAATTCTTCGAGACTCATTTTAATTTTTTTTTCACGGAAGTGGCAAGATAAAATAAAATAGAGAAATTCCCATATTTCTCAGGCACATAATATTATTCAATTTTACAACCCTATTCCCGTTTTTTTACTTCGTATTCATTTTCTGCTTGCTATATTAAAGATGCAGGAAGTTACCATTCTGATACAATCAAACTGTTAAATTTATAATAACATCACTGTAAATCAAAGATGCATAAGTAAGTCCTTTCCATAATTACTGCGATAAAGGCCATCCTCACATCCTCAACAAAATCACGTTAATAAACCGCAGAATTACCAAACAAGGAACATTCCGGCAATTAAATAATAATTTTGTCCTTCAAAAAAAATATCGTTCTTAAGAAAATAATTATGAAACCATCATTACCACAGGGTACAAGAGATTTCGCAGCAGGAACCTTACGCGGGCGCAGATACATTATAGACACCATCAAAGAGGTCTTTGAACTGTATGGCTTCGAGCCATTGGAAACACCTGCAATGGAAAACCTCGAAACACTGATGGGAAAGTATGGCGATGAAGGAGACAAACTCATTTTCAAAATATTAAACAACGGGCTCGATCTTCCTGCGAAAAGAGAGAATGCCATCAAAGATTTTGAAAATATCCTTGCGGGCAAAAATGATAAAAACATAACAGAAAGAGCTTTGCGGTATGACCTCACCATTCCATTTGCAAGATATATGGCAATGAACCGGGGAAAACTAACCATTCCATTCAAGCGCTATCAGATACAAACCGTATGGCGCGCCGACAGGCCGCAGAAAGGAAGATACCGTGAGTTCATGCAATGCGATGCAGATATAGCAGGTACCTATTCATTAATAAGTGATGTGGAACTTGCAGAAATCTACACAGATGTTTTCAGAAGATTAAAAATAGAGGTAGATATCAAAATCAACAGCAGAAAGATCCTATATGCATTAGCAGAAATATGCGGCAACGCCGGCAACCTGAGTGCTATCACAGTCGCTATTGACAAACTCGATAAGATAGGCCCCGAAAAAGTAAAGGAAGAACTTGCCTCATCAGGCTTGTCTTCTCAAAATATTTCCCTGATAGAAAACTATATAAACATCTCCGGAAGCAATACTGAAAAATTAGAAAAAGTTTCCGCGATTATCGGCACTTCAGAAACCGGTAAAAAAGGAATGGAAGAATTGAAATTCATTTTAGAACTTTTAACTACTTCCCCACGTTCAGGATCACAAAATATCAATATTGATTTCACACTGGCGCGTGGACTCAATTATTATACAGGTATTATTTACGAAGTAAAGGCCCAAAAAGCACAAATGGGCAGCATAGGCGGAGGCGGGCGTTATGATGATCTTACAGGATTATTCGGCATGGAGGGGATTCCGGGAGTAGGCATCAGTTTTGGGTTAGACAGAATTTATGATGTAATGGAAGAATTAAAATTATTTCCCGAAAACATCCAACAATCTACCCACGTTTTATTTTTTAATCTCGGTGAAAAAGAAAGCCGATATGCTTTTCAACTGATGCAAAAACTCAGGAATCATGGGATTAGTTGTGAATTATTTTATGAAAATTCGAAACTGGATAAACAATTCAAGTATGCATCCAAAAAAAATATTGCGTATGCCGTGATTATCGGTTCCAATGAAACAGAACAACAAAATTGTGTAATAAAAAATCTTTCTACCGGCGAACAGCAGACTGTCCCCGCAGATCAAATTGTAGATTTTTTTAAAAAATAAAAGGTTACTTTATCAAAAATGTAGAATACATAAAACAGATAGCTTACTTTTAGGAGGTTTTATCTCTACACAACAAATATTCATTCATCACAAATAATTTTTTATGAAATCTTTCTTTAAACTTTTCTTACCACTGAGTGTAGTCATATTCTTTTTTTCTTCCTGTGGAAAAAATAATAATATAGGATCCATGATCCCTTCCGATGCGCTTTTTGTGGCACAGTTAAACACAAAGTCGCTCGATACCAAAGTATCATGGAATGATATAAAGCAAACCGAATGGTACAAAAAGGCCTTTTCAGATTCATCTACTCCGGAATGGAGAAAAAAGATTCTCGATAACCCATCTGCAAGTGGAATTGATTTTGACGATGGACTCATATTTTTCGCGGCTAAAAGCACTACTTCCGGCTACTATCTGGCAGCAGAAGGAAAACTTAAAAGTGAAAAAGATTTCGAACAATTCAACAAAAATTTTGACCCTTCACAAACCGTGAAAAAAGAAGGTGACGTGAGCCTACTTATTTTGAAAGATAAAAATGTAGTAGGATGGAACAATGATCGTTTCGTATATGTGATGAATCCAGAGACCACCTCTTCTCAAATGTACAAATGGAATGACTCTTCCGACTTGCAATCCAATACCTCACCGGCCGATAACAGTACAGCTCTTTCTGAATTATGCAAGAAACTCTTTTCTTTAAAATCAGACAGCTCACTCGCAAAAAATGATCAATTCACCAGTCTTTTCAAATCTCCCGGAGATATTCATGTATGGCAAAACACGGAAGCTATTTTCAACAGTTTTTCTATGGGTGTGCTGGGAATGCTCAAGCTGGACGCTTTCATAAAAGGCAATATCAGTACTTATACAGCCAATTTTGAAAATGGAAAAATATCCGTTGACCAGAAAATATATGTGAGCAAGGACCTCGCCGGCATTCTCAAAAAGTATATGGGAAAATCTCTTAACACAGACATGATCAAAAATATTCCTTCACAAAATGTGGTCGGGCTACTGGCTTTCAACTTCAAACCGGAAGGGCTCAAAGAAATGATCAAACTCACCGGAGCAGATGGAATTGTGAATACGTATGCCCAGCAAATGGGGTTCAATCTCGATGATCTTTCCAAAGCTACCAATGGAGATTTTCTGATGGCTTTCACTGATCTTAAAATGAAACACGACTCTATGCAATTAAGCAGTGAGGAAAGCATGGGAAACATCAGTTCACTCATACCCGATTTCAATTATATTTTTTCTGTAGGCATAGGCGATAAAGTAAGCCTCAAAAAAATAATTGATGCGGCTACCAAACTAAGCTCACAGTTTGGCAAAGATTCCATCGTAAATTATGTAATGAATGATAAAACTTTCGCCTTGAGTAATACCAATGCTTTCGCCAATAAATATCTCGCCGGCAACAGCAATAGCAAATATGATTTTACAGATCAATTCTCTGGACATCCGGGAGGTTTCTTTCTGGACATTCATAAATTACTTTCCACATTTTCTTCTATGAAAACAACCAATCCTGATAATAAAGCCATGCTGGATCAAAGCCTGAATCTATGGAATAATATTATTTCTTACGGAGGAGATTTTAAAGACAACGCATTCACAGCTCACACAGATATCAACCTGATTAGCAAAGACGTCAACAGTCTTAAACAACTGAATAATTATATTAATCAAATGTATAAGTTAGATCAGGATAGAAAAGAGGGAACAGATCAGAGATTAGATTCGCTGCTGGTACCTCCGCCCACTGATACTGTTAAAGTAAAATAATTGTTCTGAAATTATAATGACACAGATACAACTGCAGAAAGTAACGCCGGATTACATCGAAAAAGAAAGGAGGAGCACTTCGCAAATATGGGAACAAAATATCTCCATCAATAAAGGTGAGCATTTGCATATTGTGGCTCCATCAGGAAGTGGAAAGACTTCTTTGATGCATTTTATTTATGGATTAAGAAAAGACTATTCCGGTTCTGTTCTTTACGGAGATACCGATATTAAAAAACTTTCTGTGGAAAATTTTTCTATATTCCGTCAAAACAATATAAGCATCATTTTTCAGGACCTCAGATTATTTGAAGATCACACGGTAAAAGAAAATATTGAAATTAAAAGGATCCTGAACCCTTACCATCAGGCAGAAGAAACTGATGAAATGGCGCAAAGGCTTGGTATTGAAAATAAACTAAATCAACTTGTAAAAACTTGTAGTTATGGTGAGCAACAACGTATCGCTATCATTCGTGCGTTGATGCAGCCGTTTGATTTTTTATTACTAGACGAGCCTTACAGCCATCTGGATGAAGCCAACAGGGAAAAAGCAATGGAACTTATTTATGAAGAATGTAATAAAAGAAATGCTGCCATGATCTTCGCAGATTTGAAACCGTTGGATTTCTTGAAAGAGGAAAAGATTGTTTATTTGTGAGGACAGGACAATTGGTTTATTAGTATAGTCAGATAAAATGCTGAAAGTCCGGCTGGGTAATCTCGGCAGAAAGCAAAAGGTCCCGGTATCTTAGCATTGTGGAGTGCCTTATGAAAAAAAATAAAATGTTACTATCATATAAAAATATAGAATCGTTAATTATCTCCGGAAAAAATATTTTTTCAAAATGGCTGGGATATTTTGGTCTGGGGATCGGTGTATTATTATTGCTGGTCTCCATGCAAATGTTTGTAAACATTCAGCAATTACTCAAGGAGAACACTCCGAGAAAAAGTGGGGGATATGATTTTATTTCCATTTCCAAAACCATTACCAATGATAATATGGGGAAGGACAATAGTTTTACCGCCGAAGACCTGGCTCACTTAAGAGAGCAGCCCACCATTGCAGGAGTAGCTCCGCTGATCTCCAATAAATTCAGAGTGCGTGCTACTGCCGGCGATATTATTCCCTTTAGTACCGATCTTTTCCTGGAAAGTATTGATAATAATTTTATTGACACTGTTCCTCCCTCATTTATATGGCAGCCGGGACAAATAGTGGTACCGGTTATTTTCTCTTCCGACTTTTTAGAGATGTATAATGTGTTTGCACCGGCTCAGGGGTTGCCTCAACTTTCCGCAAAAACTATTTCTTCCATCAATATAATTTTAGAATGTTCAGGGCCCTATGGCACACAGAATTTTAAAGGAAATATTGTCGCATTGAGCGATAGGATCAATTCATTATTAGTACCACAAACTTTTATGAACTGGAGCAATATGTATTTCATGAAAGACACTGCCGTTCATGCTTCCAGAGTTTATATCAAAACGAAAGATGCCAACGATCCTAAACTCATCTCTTATCTCGACCAGCAGGATTATCATCTTAATAAAGACAAAGTAAAATTCAGCCGTATCAAAAGTATTTTACAAAATATTGTGAGTGCGCTGGGAGTCTTTGGGATATTAGTGATCGTCCTCGCTTTGATGTTATTTTCATTTTATCTGCAACTGATGATTGCAAAAAGTAAAGACAATCTTCGTCTGCTACTCACATTGGGTTACTCGCCAAAATGGCTCGCAAATAGCGTTGCAAAAACATGGTTGCCTGTTTACTTATTTATTATAGTGATTGCAGTAGTGGTTACCCAAATTCTTCATTTATTGTTTATGCAATTATCTTTTGTACAGAATGCCCATCTTCCCTATTTTCTTAACTGGAGTGTATGGCTCACAGCTATATTTTTATTAGTATTGACGATCCTGATTAATTTAAGATTGGTAAAAAAAGAATTGGAGAATATTATTTAAAAAGATTCTTTTCAAAAAGAGAACATGAATATTTGTTCATTCTTTCGATTACAATACAGAGCAAAGAACTGCAAGCTTTTATAAAACCGGGCGACTCCGTTTCTACTGTTAATCTACCGCAAACTCCATCCTGATAGTAACAGATCCGGTTTTATTTCTGCTCGAAGTGTTGAAAGTACCACCGTAGCTGTAATCTTCATTACTGTTCTTCCCTGTGATCTGAAAAACACCCAGGGTCGCTTTTTTTAATTTACCCAAAGAATTACCGGCGTTCTTTGCGATGATCTCCGCTCTTTGTTTTCCATCAGCACTTGCTTTGGCTAGTAAATCCATCTTAATCTCAGTCATCTTGGTATAATAAAATAAAGGAGAGGAAGAATTAAATTCTATCCCCTGCTGAATTAATTCGGTTGCTTCTCTTGAAATCTGATCAATCTTATCTACGTTTGATGACTCTATCCTTACACTCTGAGTAAGATTGTATCCGGAGAATTGCGAGCCAAGCGACCTGCCGTTTTCATCTGTCCTGTAACTAAATTCTTTATTGATATTCACAGAAGAAAATACCATTTCAGAACCCTGAATTCCTTTACCGGTAAGATAAGCCCGTATGGCGTTTTCATCTTCTTTCAACTGCGCATAAGCGCTTTTTAGATCCATTGACTTTCTTGAATAAGAACCATTCCATACGATCAGGTCACTCACAAAATCCTTTTCTGCGGAGCCGGTAACCGTAATGGTTTCCATCGTGGTTGACCTGTATTTATAGGCCTTTCCCAGAATAAACAATCCGATAATAAACGCAAGCCCGATAATGAGAGAGGTAATATACCGCATAAAATATTTTTTTATTGATTTAAAGATAAGGATTCAAAAGTAAATTCTATTAAATACCTAATCATTTTTAAAGAGGTTCAACTTCATGGCATAAGCAATTTCCCAATTCCACCACAACTTTTTTTAAAATATCTGCTGGCTTCTTCTTTTTAGGATCAAAAAACTCATTCTTCCCACACTACCCGGTGTGTTTGTTTTATAATTCCCATTACAAACACACTTTGCAAATGGCCTACATTTTCTATTTCACTCAATTTATTTACATGAAAATCATAGTAGGCATTCATGTCTTCGCAAATTACTTTCAGAATAAAATCAAATTCGCCGGAAATACTGAAACATTCAATCACTTCATTCAAATCGTTCATAGTTTTTATAAACTTAATTCCTGCATTTTTTCCGTGTTGTTTCAAAGAAACATAACAAATCACCGTCAAGCCTTTTTTAACTTTGGCATTATCCACGATCGTTACATATTCTTTGATAATGCCCGTTTCTTCCATACGCTTTATACGTTCATGTACAGGCGTAGTGCTCAGATGAATTTTCTCAGAAATCTCCTTGACAGTTATCTTCGCATTTTGTTGCAACAATTCTAAAATAGCCATATCTTTTTTATCCGGTTGATAAACAAGAGTAGTTACTTGTTCTTTTGGCAATTCTGATTTCATCTAAATAATGATTTTTATTCTTTTTAAGGATGATTTAGTACAAATCTATTCTAAAGTTATGGATTAACTTAGTATTCTATCCTGATATCTGTACATTTGCACCTTAATAAAACAATTAATCATTTATGTCATCACTTACAAAAAACACCATTGATTTTAGCCTTAAAAATAAGGTGAAAGATATGAGCCTTGCAGCATGGGGACGCAAGGAAATAAATTTAGCCGAAGCAGAAATGCCGGGATTAATGTCGCTGAGAGAAGAGTTTGGAAAAGAAAAACCTTTGAAAGGTGCAAGGATCGCGGGTTGTCTTCACATGACCATACAGACCGCTGTACTCATAGAAACTTTGATTGAATTAGGCGCAGAAGTAAAATGGAGTTCCTGCAATATTTTTTCTACGCAAGATCAGGCTGCTGCGGCAATTGCTGCCAAAGGAATCAGTGTTTTTGCATGGAAAGGTCAAACACAGGAAGAAAGTGATTGGTGTATTGAACAAACTTTGTTTTTTGGAAATGCAGACCGTCCTTTGAATATGATTTTAGATGATGGTGGAGATCTTACCAATATGGTTTTCGACAGATACCCTGAACTCATTCAACACGTAAAAGGCTTATCAGAAGAAACCACGACAGGTGTTCACAGGCTGTATGAGAGAGTAGAAAAAGGCACACTGCCAATTCCGGCAATCAATGTGAACGACTCTGTTACCAAATCTAAATTTGATAATAAATACGGTTGTAAAGAGAGTCTGGTTGACGCCATCAGAAGAGCAACTGATGTAATGATGGCCGGCAAGGTAGCTGTAGTAGGTGGTTATGGCGATGTGGGCAAGGGTTCTGCCGCAAGTCTGCGTGGTGCAGGAGCAAGAGTGATTGTTACAGAGGTTGATCCTATCTGTGCATTGCAGGCTGCTATGGATGGCTTTGAAGTAAAGAAAATGATTGACGCAGTAAAAGAAGCCGACATCATTGTTACCGCTTCCGGTTGCCGTGATTTGATCACTGCCAAGCATTTTAAGGTGATGAAAGATAAAGCCATCGTTTGCAACATCGGACATTTTGATATTGAAATTGATGTAGCATGGCTAAATAAAAATTATGGTAATACAAAAGATACCATCAAACCACAGGTTGACAAATATACTATTGATGGAAAAGACATCATCCTGTTAGCAGAAGGACGTTTAGTGAATTTGGGCTGTGCCACAGGGCATCCAAGTTTTGTGATGAGTAATTCATTTACCAATCAGGTGCTTGCACAACTTGAAATTTGGCTTCATTCAGAAAAATACGAAAACAAAGTGTATGTACTTCCCAAACATCTGGACGAAAAAGTAGCCCGCCTTCATTTGAAAAAAATCGGTGTAGAACTTGATGAACTTTCTGATGAACAAAGCACTTACCTGAATGTACCGAAAGCAGGCCCCTACAAACCTGATATGTATAGATATTGATTTAACCGAAAATTAATAATTGAAACCCACTTTGAAAGAAGTGGGTTTTTAATTTATACTTCAGTCAAGGCTTTCCTACATTTGTTTTTAATTTTTATAGAATCACATGCAACAAAACAAACCCAAACTCGACATCATCAACATGCTACTGGAAGATTGTATTATGGCATTTCCGGTGTCTTCGTTCGTGATCAGTATCTACCAGCAATATCAACGCCGCGGATGGCTAAGTAAAAAACAACTACAGGGCTTGTATGATAAGGCTTCCAAAATAAGTGGTGTACTTCCGGGCCGGCTTGCAGCGCTGGAATCTATCATTAAAAGAATGCCTACACGCGACAGATCAGAGTTGCCCGAGAATACGCCCATGTTCGTAAAAGACGAACCCACAGGGAATTTAATCGGTGAGATACTCGCAAAATATCCCCAACACAAAAGAGTGCTGTTCCTGCAGGCAAAATACGATAATAACGAAACTCTCTCTACCGCCGATATAAACGAATTAAAAAAATTCAGCAAATTACTTAGATAATTCAATTTTTTTTTCGTTCTTTGTTTGAGCATCCTTTCAGCTTGCTGTTTCCAAACCATCCTATACTTCAAGACCCGTCCGATCTCCTGTTTTAACAGATGTTTTTCTGTTGAAATTAATTTATTGTAAAAGTTCAAAGTCGCATTGATAACTAATTAAAATTGTCAATTATGAAAACAACTATACAACAGGAAATTCTAATTATGATGGGTACCTCGTTCTCCTCCAGGCAATGTCTGCAAAAAATGGAAGATAACGATCTGAACTATTCAGAAACCGAGAGCCTGCAGGAATCCTGCTGGAGTGGTCTATTGCCTGCAATGCTCCCTGAAATTTGCCAATGGGCATTCCAAAATAAAACGCTGTACCTATGGCAGGTAAAAGAAAACAGATCCGCCATAGAAATTGACCTTTCAGAATTACCAGGAGTAATGGAAAAAGATCTTTCAATAGACCCACATTCATTTATGGAAGTAAAATTAATGAACTGATTATCTATCTCTCGCAAAAAAGCGAGTATTACCCATTGTCGGAATCATTATTATTCTTCTTGAATAATGAAAAATCAGAATCTCCAAACTTATAGCTGAATGTAAGCCTGAAACTCCTTACCCTGCGCCGGTTGTATGTTTCCTGATAAAAAGTTTCCGTATCATATATTACTCCATAGCGTTGTGTATTAAACACATCATTCACACTAAACGTAATTGAGCCTTTATCTTTTGCAAACAAGTCTTTACGCATTGCAAAATCAGCGCCGTAACGTTCGAGCCTCCTTCCCTGAGGAATCACTCTCGGGGATTGATAATTCCCCGTCAATTGAAAACTGAGCTTATTGAAAACCGACGATTCATTCCCGGCGATAATCTTATAATTGGCAGTAAGCTTTGTACTCCAGTTAAATCCTTCATTGCTTAGGTTCAAAGAGTCAGCATTCACTTTTCGGTAACCAAGATTGAAGGATGGTGTAACATCAAAATTCTTTCCCAACTTTTGTTGTAAAGTAAGTTCCACTCCTACACTATTGACACTTTTAGAATTAATAAAAGTGTTCAGAATAGCATTGGGATCCACAGCTGCATTGTGCAATTGTTGAAACTGTACGTCGCTGATGGTATCGCTATACCGGGTAATATCACCAAGTGTATTCCGGTAATAGACGACCGCCAGAAAATTACTGTTATCCTTAAACGTTTTGCTGTAATTAAATTCCAGTGAATTGGTAAACTCAGGTTTCAATTCAGGATTTCCCTGTTGAATATTCAACGGGTCATTGATATCAATAAAAGGATTTAATTGCCAGAAATCAGGCCGCCTGATCTTTCTCGAATAATTTAATTGAACCTCTTCACTCTCATTTATTTTTTTGGAAAGATAGAGGCTTGGGAACAAGGCATCCCATATATTTTTAATCGCAGAAGGATACTCATATCCAAATTTCCTGGCACTGTCAATAAGTGTTCCACTGAACTTTGAATACTCCCCACGAAGCCCTGCCTGATAACCAATACTGCCTAATCTTCCGGTATAGGTAATATAAGCCGCCTGAACACTTTCGCTATACTTATAGTTATTACTCAGTGGGAGTTTTGTTTCCGTATTATTATTTACCGAAAATGAATTAAAATAACTTTCATAATTATTTACATAGCTACGCAAACCTGCCTCTAACTTTTTATCTTCTCCAAGAGGATTGGTATAATCCACTTTGGTTGTTATCTGATTATTATTATTGGCTCCTTCATTTCTTACACGGTTTATATTCCCATTGAGAGTGCCATCAACATTAAAAAAGCTATTCAGAATAACGGAATTATCCTTCACTTTCCCATAATTCATACTCACACTCGCATCTATCTGTTCTCCATCTTTCGGAAATTTGTGGGTATATAGTAATTGGGTATTATTCCTGTCAAACTGAAAGCGTCCATCAGAAGTCCTCTCGCCATACTGATACATTATTTTATTACTGTTCAAATATTGCTGGTCCTGGTTCTCATCCGTTTTGAAGCGGCCTCTGACAAAGCCCTGTGATAAGGTGATGGTATTTCTGTTGTCTAAAAAATAATCCGTCCCAAATCTTATCGAAGTAAATCTTCTCACCCGGTTATTCTGAGAGTGCTGATTAAAATAATTATCAACTATTCCTTCATTCTTATTCTCTCTGAAACTTTTTCCCTTTGAATCATTATCTGAATAATTATAATTGCCGCTTACAAAGAAATTAAATTTTCCCTGGCGCAAGTTGAGATTGGTATTTCCCGACATGTTTTCGGGAACGCCACCACTCACAGATACCACCCCATTTATTCCATACCTTTTATTCTTCTTTAAAATAATATTAATGATACCACCTGTACTGGATGCATCATATTTTGCAGAGGGATTGGTAATTAATTCAATCCTGTCTATGTCATCAGAAGAAATTTGATCGAGCGTAAGAATGGTGGGCCGCCCGTCAATAAAAATAGTAGGGCTAGAATTCCTTAACTCAACATTTCCATCCACATCCACTGACACGGCAGGAATATTCTTCATAATATCTATTGCAGTACCTCCTTTTGAAGTGAGGCTTTTATCTACGTCAAATATTTTTTTATCAATACCCATTCTTAATGCAGGCCGTGTTGCCACAATAGTAACTCCAGCCAGCTTTTCATTCTCACGTGACATCACAATATTTCCAAAATCTTTTTGAACAACCGCTTCTGAATCATTGCCGGTTACAAAAGGGAAAACATGGCTATACGAGCCATAACCTACCGCAGAAACATTTAATTGTAAATTGGGAAGTGATGGAATCGCTTTAAAGGCAAAATCGCCATTGGGCTTGCTTAACATGGCAGCAATTACAGAATCTCTCATCTCATGAGAGACCGTATCCGTAAAGACAGAATGCAACTGTACAGAAGCCGCCTCAATACCTTTATTCGTTTGAATATCCACTATTTTACCAAACACATCATTAGCCGGACGAGTCCTTATCACTTCTGTATTGAGAACAGGAATTGGCTCTTTATCAATCTGAGCTACTAAATTATTAAAAACTGAAAAAGATAAAAAAAATAAAAATATATACTTCATGGAATAAAAAGATTCATTAATGCACGAGAATTCTATAATTCGTAAATGTAAATTAACCAGATAGTTGATACAGAATGAGCGCTATAGTTGCAACCGTTTGCAAATTTACAAAATAGGGAGAGAGGAATTTTACCGTTTATAAATTTACTTCATCGCATTACTCAAAGATTAACACCCACGGATTATCTGATAAAATCAATTCTCTTTTAACAATGATCAAATCTTACCTTCTTAAGCGAAAGAATCAACACCGTTATCTCAACTGATTTTCACCATAAATTTTATTCCAAAAAAAAACCGGAACAAAGTCCGGTTTCCATCAATTTTTAAATCTTCCATTTTATTGTCCTACTACTTTATACCCCACCATCCCATTATTTGATTGTTCTTCCAGATAAATGTTATCAGGAGTCTCATATAATTGTTTACCATTAATAGTTACAACTTTTGAACCTTCAGGTAACTGGCTTATAATATCTCCTACCTGCAAAGAAGTGCCGGGTTGCACACCTACAGGCGCCTGTGAGTTATAACCACTTATATCCTGCGAGTTATTGACCACTCCATTTTTCCCTATCACAGTATATACTACACTCCCGTTAGCTTCCTGATCTGCTCTATAGAAAGTTCCATTCAGTTCGTATAATGTCTCACCATTGATCACTACGGTTCTTACACCATTTGGTAAAGATGAAACTACCGCTCCCATGGGCGCATCTACCACCTCATAAGAATCCTGGTACTGTCTGTAATAAATCCCATTATAATAATAGAATGGATTACCGCCCCAGTAAAAACTTGAATACCCAAAAGGAAGTATGCCAATACGAACGCCAAATGGAGGAAAAATTGGTTGATAATAACCTCCGTAATAGCCATAAAAGTATCCACTGTTATAGTAATATGGATTACCACCAAAACGAATAGAAATAAAACTGTGAGGTATTACTCTGTAACGCGTACCATACATAAAAGCTGTTCTGTGTCCATACACATTTCCATAATAACCCCGATTGTTATGATACGTGTTATCATTGCGATAGGTAGAAGTACCATTCCGATAGGTATTGGTGTTACGGTAAGTACTTGTCCTCTCTCCGCGCATGGCATAATTACCAGGGGAAGCGACCGTTCTTTGTGTAGAATTGGCAATTACAGGGCTTCTTCTTTGTTGCGCTCCTTCAACCCTGTTATTCTCCATACGTGTATTTGACTGATCACGAACAGTAACACTCGGCCTGCTATTATTGTTGAAAACTCTCGCCGGCTCCGACCTTTGTGTTTCCGCCCTCATAGGAGTAAAACTGCGGGTAGGCCCATTGGAAACCCGTGGACTGCTTCCTCCTCTTGATTCACGGCTTCTTTGTGCATCAGCACTTGTAAATAGTCCTGCTGAAAGTGCAGCTATCATAAATATTTTAAGTATCTTTTTCATAAATTGATTATTTAATGCTTACGAAACATTTACCAAATTTAATGTTTTTTATAAGTGATAGATATAATTAAGGACGAATGGTTTACTCTATTAGTTACTTACTTTCAATAAATTAACATATTACAGAAAAGTTAGCGAGCATCATAAAGCACATTAAAGCAGTAATTTCACTAATCACTCCATCGTTTATTGACAACTTCCGCAGTAACAATATCATTAAAAGATAAAGCAACATCACTCTTACTGTCGGAAGGCTCTCAGTGTACTTTCTATCAGAAGTTGATCGGATGTTTTATGAACAATTCATCCGTTGATAAACAAAAGATATCACACATTTTCTTTCATTGATCCAATATAATTTGAAAACTAAACCCAATTAAAGACACCCAAAAGAATTCAACCATTTAATCCCTGAAAAACACAAACCCGGGATTAAATTATTAATGAGCTTCCGCAATACAATGCGGAAGCTTTTATTATTATTTAAACCTTACATGCCGTTGATAGAACTTATTATTATTTAAAAAATAAAAGTAAAAACGCTACCCGCTCGGATGGTAATTTTACGAAAATCACCGTATTTATAATCGCACTAAAAATTAGCAATAATGCTCTTGCACGCGGGACACCCTCTCTCTATCTTTGTATCAGAAAGTTGCAGAGATATTCAAAGAAACTGAATGAACCCGATCATAACCGGGTAAATTCTTATAATAAAAAATGATCCTTTAATCCGAAAAACCAAAATAAAACTGAGATCACTCAACTTCTTTTAATCCTATACCTGAGAAAAAGCTAAAACCTGATGAAAAACTCACCTGTTATTGTTCTTAAAATTTAAGCCTGAAAAACCACAAGAACCCAGGATTAAATTATTAAAGCTTCCCTTCGTAACCGAAGGGAAGTTTTTTTTAATCAAACATTCATTACTCAGGTATTATCTGCAAACAAACAGGACGTGGAACATGAATTTCCTGTCCGGTTTTAGTTAGCAATCCTGTTTCTTTATCTCTTTTAAAAATAACAATATTTGCGGAAGCCTGATTGGCGGCGAGCAAATAATTACCCGTAGGGTCAATCACAAAATTGCGTGGCCCGCTTCCGAGAGAGGATTGATACCCTTTCAAAGTTAATTTACCGTCTGCCTGGTCAATTGAGAAGATCGCGATTGAATTGAGATCACCGCGATTGGAAGTATATAAAAATTTCCCATCAGGAGATACACAAACCTCTGCACCGTCTTTTTTCCCTGTAAAGCCATCAGGAAAAGTGGGTGACTCCTGCACCTGCGACAATTTCCCCTCATTATAATGATACACAGTTATTGTTCCGCCCATTTCATGAATGAGGTAAGCAAATTTTTTATTAGGATGAAAAACAATATGTCTGGGTCCACTTCCCAACACAGATGCTACAGAAGATGGAGATGATAAAACAAGCGGTTTGTCTGTTGAAGGATCAAAGTGGTAGATCATCACCCTATCCAGTCCCAGATCAGGAGTCAGCATATATTTTTCATCAGGAGAAAAAACGGTTTCATGCACATGTGCTGCCATATTCTCACCGGGGTTTCGATAAATTGAATCGTGGATCAACTGTGTGTATGGCCTCACAGAACCGTCCTTATTTATCGGAAACACTGCTGCACTCCCGCTGGAATAATTGGCAACTGTAAGCCATTTATTATCAGAAGAAGTGGAAATAAAACATGGATCATCTCCTCCGGAAACGGTTGTGTTCAAAAAATGTAAGGTTCCACTATCTCTATTAAAAGAATAAGCAGTAATTCTTCCCGGATTGGAACCATTGGTTTCGTTAACTGAATATACATATTTCCGGTCACTTGAAACAGTAACCCATGAAGGATTGGTCACACTGTCTGTATTGCTCACCCATTTAGCCTCACCGGTGTGTGAATCAAATTCATAGACATAAATTCCTTTACTGTCAGTATCTGTATAAGTACCAATAAATAAATAATATTTCTTTTGTGTAGAACAGGAAATAAAAAAGAAGAGAACACAGAGAGTAAAAATATTAGTTTTATAAGTTGATTTTTTATTCATTTCTCAGGATTGATTAGTAAAAGAGATTAATATTTTTCAAATAAGAGCATTCTAATCATTTTCTTCTCATCACTTCAAATTTTTCAAAATCAAAAGTCGGCTGATCCGATACATTCACATCATCTACTCTCGCTTTTTCAGGACCTTTTCTACACCACTTCACAAATTCTTCTATCTTCTTTTCCTGTCCGGTAATCAGCACTTCTACCTTTCCATCTTCAGTATTTTTTATCCATCCTTTGATGTTTAATTTTTCCGCCATCCTTCTTGATGTCTCCCTAAAAAAAACACCCTGCACCTTTCCACTGATTAATAAATGAACTGTTTTCATATTCCAAAGATAGGAATGTTGAAAAGGAATTCAGATTCAGGCGACGCCTAAAATTCCAGATAAGCAATTTTCACTTCAGATGTTCTTTAGCCCACATAATAATCAATTCATTCCTATCAGAATTCCAGGCTTTTTCATAAAGGTCTCTTACTACATCAAGCCATTTTTGTTTGCGGTCATTTTTATCACCCACCTCTTCTTTACCCCCTGTATTTTTATAGTCTTCACGGGTAGTGCTGCTGATTCTTGCATACTGACCGGTTGGGGCTTTCAAATCATCATTCGTAATTCGCAAATAAAAATCCAATTCTTCCGGTGTGCAGGTTTTATCTTTCGGCCACATAGTACTGTCTTTTATGTAAACCGTAACACCGTCTTTAAAAACATAAGGCTCCTGAAAATACCGTATATATTGATCTTCATACAAAAGGCCTTTTACAGGAAACTGAGCATTCGATTGCCCGTCAATCCATTTCAAAAGAGAGTCTGTGTATTTTGAATCAACACTTTGTTTCACTTCCCAACACGCAGTTGCCACCCACATTGCTAATTTTTCAGGAGAGGGATTCAAGAGATAGACTTTACCAGTTTTTGGCTTGCCGGTGTATAAATCATTTCCGGTTTTATATTCATATAATTTTACAGGAAATCCTTCCCATCCGGGCAATGTATCGGTAACAGCCAGAAGTTTTTGTACCATGTAAGCGTGACTCAAAACATCTTTTGCTTTCCTGATTAAAGAAGGCATACTATCTTTTATATCCTGATCCGGAATCTTGCCCATTTGTGCTTCTACTGCAAAAGAGAAACCGGTCACTAAAAAAATAAAGAATAATTTTTTCATTTTATTTATTTTCAGGCCTGGCGGTTTCCGTCTGACTAAAGAAATTCACTCATTAATAAAGTAAAGCGGAGACCGTCAGACTTCATAGCAATTCATCTATTCTTACAAACTGATAACCGCGTGCTTTCAGCTCTTTTATCAGTTGCGGTAAATGATTATATAACTTATCAGTGCGCCGCGGATCGGTACCCAGATGGACAAGTAAAATAAACCCGTTTAATCCATTCGTTGATCTTATCTCATATTGTGAAATTGAATGCATAATCGTATCGGCACTCAAATATTTCTTTCCCATTTCGGGATAAGTATAATCAGCATTACTTCTTGTACCAGGCGTGAAGTCCACCAATTGCAATCCCAATTCTTTTGTCCATACTGCAATTGAATCGTTATACCATTCATAAGGAGGCAGGAAAAAATGTGCCTGATCTTTTTTGATTCCCCATTTTCTTAACTCCTGGTAACTATTGAGCAAATCATCGGTAAACTCCTCTTTCGTTACCAATAAGCTATCTCTCTTATCCCAATCGCAATACAATAAATGTTTATCAGAATGGGATCCTAAATAATTTCCTCCGTCCTTTAATTTTTTAATCATCTTTTTAAACTTTTTATTCCGGTAAAAATTTCCAGTAAGGAAAAATGAGCCATGTATTCGCTGTTCTTTTAAAACTCTTGCAAAGTAATTTCCTCCATCAGCAAATCCATCTCCTGTAGAAACCAATGCGATCCTTTTTGAAGTGGTATCGCCACGGATAATTCCTCCATGCGAAATGACCGTATTCGGGTATGTTGAAAAAGTTTTTGACTCATTTTCTTTTGCAGCTAATAAATATACGAGCGAAGCCGTACCATCCATTGTAGGCTCATTGGTACTATAATCTCCGTAATCATCATGATACACTGCAAGGTCGCTTTGAAATTGCGCATATTCATCACTGTCATGTAGTGCAATTCCAAGAAGATTTTTGTAAATAGCTGTATAAACAGGACCATCTACCATTCCGCCATAGATAGGATATTTTTTTAAATGAGTAAACGCAGAATGAGGATCAGTAGGTGTATCGCCCCAGGAAGGCAAGCCGTAAACCATACTTGTGCCCCATGGATTACAGCCAAAAAGCCAGTCAATATTCGCTTGTTCCAATTCTGCAAAGGAATGATCACCACTCAATTGCTGATACCACAAACACTGAATGGCAAAGGAAGTGGTAAGATTATTACTACACCATATAAAAGGGACCCCACGATAGAAGGCATTTTCTTTTGCTCTGCTCCATACATCTTCAATACCTTGTTTATAATAACTGATAATAGAATCTCTTTTACTTCCGATTAATTGCTTTGCCAGCTCATAATGGCCCAGATTAATAAAAGGATAATACTGATAATGATTGGCGGTGTCTCTGTAAAACCAGGGGGTTACTTTTTCTTCCAGTGAATATTTAAAGGAAGAATCCAGCAAATGATTGAAACCCTTCTTCTTAAAAAAAGAATTAGAACTGGCCAATGAGGCAAAACCAAGTTCCATATCATCGGTCCAATTGTCCTCTGCATAAATATAAGGGGACTTTACAGAAACTGTTTGCGTTACTCCCGGTTTTATCAATGCATATTTAATAGCGGTATAGGCATGATCCATTAACTTTTCTGCATAACCCGGATTTGTTTTATCAAACAGAGTTGCACCCAGCGAAAAAGAACTTGCAAATTTTGCGGCAGTAGAGCTTGTGCCTGTTGTGTGGTTCATAAACTTGCCCCTTTGCTGAGGCTCCCCATTTATAAAATAAACCGGCCGTTCATATCCTTTTCCGTAAAATGAATCTTCACCGGGCATTCGCATTCTTGCATGGTCGCGGTCATCGGCAATCTGATTAAACATCCAATCAGGTTTTGGATGCATCTTCAGTAACCAGTCAAGCCCCCATTTTGCTTCATCCAGCACATCGGCAATCCCATTCTTTCCATCCAATCCGTTGGCTTGCTTTTTATCAGTAAATACTTGAGGAAAATCGCGATAAGCCGCCAGTAAATGCCATGTTGCATTGGCAGAAGTAGTAGAATATTGCAGATAATCAGAAGCATCGTGCCATCCGCCCACCACATCAACATGGGTACTATCGGCCATGGGCCCATACATTGTGTATCCATCGTGTGTATGGCAGGAATCCTTTAAGAAAGGGTTGAAGCCGCTACGCTGCTGCCGCAAATAAAAAAGACAAAAATCAGCAGTGCCTTTATAGACATTCTCATTGATCTTAAAAACAGGCGAAACCGCTTTTCCCGCTTTTACATAAAACACTCCTGTCTTTTTGAAAGAAGAAAAGTCAAGCCGGTAAGTATTGGTAAAAGCGCCATAAGCCCCAAAAGAGTTGCCCGTATTTTGTGTGAATACTACTTTGCCGGTAGCAGAATCAATGAGGTTAAAAGTATGAATCGGCGAATCATCTTTACTGCACCAAACTGCAACCTTAATCCCGTTGGGCGTATATCCTAACTGATTGATCCTTATCCATTCACTCTGATCTTCTTTTGGCGAAAAAGAAAACATACATCCCATACTTATTAAAAGTAAAAAGACTTTTATCCAATTCATCCCCGGAAAAGATAGGTTGCGAGGCTTTTTTGATATCATCATTTTTCGATTTTTTTTACGATACAAAGAATGGATACTCATGAGAAATCATCTGTCAGACCCGTATGATCTCTCCATTCAACACCGAATACTTTGGGTGATATTCTTTTGAGAAAATAGTAAGGTTTGCTTTATAGCCAGGCTCTATTCTTCCACGATCCATCGCATGAATCACCTGTGCAGGATAAGTGGAAGCCATACGAAGTGCCTCATCCAAAGGAATATTGGCATGCTTTACACAATTTTCCACTGCTTTTAAAAGTGTAAGCCTTGATCCTGACAAAGTACCATCAGGTAAAGTGAAACGATCTTCTTTTTTCACATGAATGTAAACACCCTCCTTATTTTCTTCTACCGCATCGGTAATTAGAAATAACCTCTCCTGCATTATTTTTTTACTGATCTTAAGCGCATTAAAATCAACATGAATTCCATCGGCGATAATGCTTGCAAAAGCAGTTTCAGAAAGAAAGGCTGCACCCGGCAAACCTGTTTCACGGTGATGGATAGACGACATTGCATTAAATAAATGAGTAGTAGTGGTAATTCCACTCTCATATCCTTTTACGGCTTCCTCGAAAGTAGCATTACTGTGGCCGGCAGAAACGACCACCCCATTATCTTTTAATAATTTAATAATTTCAGGAGCACACATTTCAGGGGCGAGTGTCATCATTTTCAATACGCCATCTGCTTCCTTCAATAAACTTTCTACTTCTTCTTTTTGCGGCCTTTTAATATATTGTATAAGATGGGCACCCCGTTTTAGAGGGTTTAAATAGGGGCCTTCAAAATGCAATCCCAAAACTGCGGGGTGTGGGTTTTCTTTGACTACTTTAATCGCTTCGCGAAAGATCTCTATAGAATTGGTTGCCAGAGTCAGATAAAAGCCTGTAGTACCGGCGCTAAGCAAGCTATCTGTCATGGATCTTAAGGCGAGAGCCGAAGGCTTGTTGGAAAACAAATAACCTCCTCCACCATAAATTTGCAGATCAATCAATCCTGGAGCAATGATTCCATCCTCACAATCAACCCTTTTCGTATTTTCAGGAATCAAGCCTACATCAATAATTTCTTTTATTTTACCATCTTCTATAACAAGAGACTTTCCCAAAATTCTTTCACTCCCTGTATAAATGGTGGCATTGAAAAAAGCAGTCAACATAATTTCCTTTTTAAAAAAGTTCAAAATCAATACCAGAATCGCAGTTCACTCCTTCTCTACAATCTCCATCTATTTACGTTAAAAATACTCCTCAAACTTTCAATATCATTTTTACACTTTACAAACCAACAGTACCTTTATAAAAAGACTTTCCGTTTTCAAGAAGCACACCTGACAATAAAGACGCATAAATACGCAATTATCAGGAAGAATAATCCCCGTTCATCACAATTTCATCTATTTAATACAGAATACACACTTAATATATAGCTATACCAAATATAGTCAAATATGCGTTTATGCGTGAATGAAAATACATATCAGGCAATAAAACGCATTTTATTCAGAGAAAAAAGTAATCCATTGAAGCAGAATTTCACATATATCCATCGTCTCCTTATTTTTTCATCAGAAAAGTAATTCATCTTTTAAATTACCTTTGCTGCTCATTACTGTTGAAAAACAGCAAATCAATTCTCATGAGCCAACAACCTTTCCTGAAATTCATTAATCCAAAAAATAATGCTGCTATAAAAGAAAAGCACAAACAAGATAAAAAGAAGGCCAAGAAACAAAGAGCCTCAGATATTGAAAAGCACTTTGAAGAAAAACGTTCTGCACGCTCACGAGGCTTTGAAAACAAACCCGCTCCCGAAAAAAAATATGACAAAAGGCAGAAGTATCCTCAAAAGAAGGAAACCACTTCCGGAAAACCAGCCCCCATCCCTGTCTCTACAAAAAAGGACTCACTTGCAGAAATGCCCCTCAATAAATTCATAGCACACTGTGGCATAACGTCAAGAAGAGACGCAGTCGCTCTCATTATTGAAGGGAAAGTAACCGTTAATAAAAAAGTGATCACACAGCCGGCATTTAAAGTCAATGAAAAAGACGATGTATTTTACAACGGAAAGAAAATATATGTTACCAAAAATCTCGTTTATATTTTATTAAACAAACCAAAAGATTATATCACGACCACAGAGGATCCTCAGCACAGAAAAACAGTTCTGCAGCTTACGGCCAGAGCTACTGATCAGCGTATTTATCCTGTAGGAAGATTAGACAGGAATACTTCAGGGGTATTGCTGCTTACCAATGATGGCGCGCTCACACAGGAATTAACACACCCCAGCTTTCATGTTAAAAAAGTATATGAAGTAAAATTAGATAAGCCCTTAACCAAATCCGATTTCGAAAAAGTACTGAACGGTATCCAGTTAGATGACGGGGAAATTTTTGCAGACGCACTGGCTTATGCCGATTCAAAAGATAAATCAGTAATAGGAATAGAATTGCATAGCGGACGCAATAGGATCGTACGCAGAATTTTTGAACACTTAGGATACGACGTAAAAGGCCTTGACAGGGTTATGTATGCCAACCTCACCAAAAAGAATGTAGAACGCGGGAAATGGAGATATCTCAATGAAAAAGAAATACGGCTGTTAAAATATATGAACAAACAGAAAAATATCAGCGGTGCAGGGAATAATAAAAAGTTGGTAACCCCTGACTCAATAACTACCGGCATTAAAAACAAATAACCGTGAAAGGATTCTCCATCATTTTTGAAAACGAAGATTTCATCGCGATAAATAAAGAACCGGGAATGCTTACCATACCCGACAGATATGATGAAACACAATTATCACTTTATAAAATACTGACCGGACAATACGAAAAGATATTCATCGTACACCGTCTGGACCGCGATACCAGCGGGCTCATCCTTTTTGCAAAAAATGAGGTTACCCACAAATACCTTTCTCAATTATTTGAGCAAAGGAATATCGAAAAAAATTATCTCGGTATCGTTAGGGGAAGCATGCCACAATTAAAAGGAGCCATCAACGAACCCATAGCAGAACATCCTTCAAGAAAAGGCGTAATGGTTATTTTCTCTTCCAGAGGAGGGGCAGACCGAAAAGGAAAACCATCTCTAACCAATTACGAAGTTCTGGAAGATTATGGGATTTATTCCTTGATACAATTTGACATACAGAGTGGAAGGACTCATCAAATAAGGGTTCATACAAAGTCTATAGGGCACCCGATCATTTGCGACTCTGTATATGGAGACGGGAAACCGGTTCTTCTCTCTTCCTTCAAAAAAAAATACAACCTTAGTAAAAACGATCTTGAAGAAAGGCCGATCATAAGCAGGCTTGCACTACATTCACACCACTTACATTTCAGGGATATACATCAAAAAGAATTTTCTCTGGAAGCTCCTCTGCCTAAGGACATGAAAGCACTCCTCCAGCAATTAAAAAAGAACAGAGGATAAGTAAGTAAGCATTTTACTTGTCAAGAGGAATTTTTGAAGTATTCTCAAAAATTAGTATCGCAGGTGAACCCCTGTTTCCTCTTTATTATTAATGTACTTTCGCAATATAAAAATAATTCATTATGGAGTTTAAGCTATCCGAAGAGCAATTAATGATAAGGCAGGCAGCGCGCGATTTTGCCAATACAGAATGTTTGCCAGGAGTAATTGAGAGAGATGAACATCAAAAGTTCCCATACGATCAGGTCATGAAATTAGCGGATCTGGGATTTATGGGAATGATGATAAGTACCGAATACGGTGGCGCCGGGCTGGATGCTATCAGCTATGTACTGGCAATAGAAGAGATCAGCAAGGTAGATGCCAGTACCAGTGTGTGTATGAGTGTAAATAACAGCCTTGTATGTTATGGACTTGAAGCATTTGGCAACGAAGAGCAAAAGAAAAAATACCTCACACCATTGGCAAAAGGGAAAAAAGATGGTAAGTTATACATTGGTGCATTTTTATTAAGTGAGCCTGAAGCAGGCAGTGATGCCACTTCACAAAGAACAACCGCTGAAGAAAAAGAAGACCACTATGTAATTAACGGTGTAAAAAACTGGATTACAAACGGAAATTCAGCATCGGTTTACCTGGTAATTGCTCAAACTCATCCCGAAAAGAAGAGCCACGGTATCAATGTTTTTATTGTAGAAAAAGACTGGCCGGGAGTAAAGGTGGGTGCTAAAGAAAATAAGTTAGGGATTCGCGGAAGCGATACACATAGTATCTCATTTACAGATGTGAAAGTTCCGAAGGAAAACCGGATCGGAGAAGATGGGTTCGGCTTCAAATTCGCAATGAGAACTTTATCAGGAGGGAGAATAGGTATTGCCTCACAGGCGCTCGGTATTGCTTCGGGGTCAATGGAAAGAGCGATCGCTTATTCAAAAGAGAGAAAAGCCTTCGGCACAGAAATAAAAAATCATCAGATCATTCAATTCAAGCTGGCCGATATGGCCACCCGGATAGATGCCGCACGGTTATTGTGCTTTCGTGCTGCCTGGCAAAAAGACAAAGGAGAAGATTACACTGAAAGCGCTTCCATGGCAAAGGTATTTGCAAGTGAAACCGCCATGTGGGCAGCCACTGAAGCTGTTCAGATTCATGGCGGGTACGGCTATGTAAAAGAATATCATGTAGAAAGACTGATGCGTGATGCAAAGATTACGCAGATATATGAGGGCACAAGCGAGGTACAAAGGATTGTAATTAGCAGGACAATTTTAAAATAGTTTTTCGAATAAAACTACCGGCTAACCATAAAAATCTCCATCAACATGGGAAGAATTCAGTAACGATTCACATCAAGTAAAAGAAATAGAATTGGCCGTAAATACAGAACTATATAAAGAGATCGTCAATAACCTGGAGAAAAGGAAGGTAACACTGATAGCTGTTTCCAAAACAAAACCAGTTGAAGAAATATTAGAATTATATAACCTGGGTCAGAGAGATTTTGGAGAAAACTATGTACAGGAACTAGTTGAAAAATATGCACAACTACCCAAAGATATCCGCTGGCATTTTATCGGCCATCTTCAATCCAATAAAGTAAAATTGATTGCCCCGTTTGTCACCCTCATTCACAGTGTGGATAGTGAAAAACTATTGGCAACGATTGATAAAGAAGCTCAAAAGAATAACCGTATCATTGATTGCCTTTTGGAGGTTTATATTGCCAAAGAAGAAACAAAGTTTGGATTGGATGTTGCAGAATTAGAAGACTTAATAAAACAAGTTTCGAAAACGGATACCACGAATGGAGAAAAGAATACATCATTTAAAAATATTCGCATCAAAGGGTTAATGGGGATGGCTTCTTTCACGGACGAAACAAAAATCGTAAAGAAGGAATTTCAATCTTTGAAATTTTTATTCGATAAATATTCATCACTTCCAACTTTCAATTATGAATCCGGCAGCTATCGGATTTCAATTTTAAGTATGGGCATGAGTGCCGATTATAAAATTGCCATCGAAGAAGGCAGTAATATGGTAAGAATAGGTAGCCTGATCTTCGGAAAAAGAAATCCTTAACTTACAAAAGAAACTATTTAACATTTACAATCGTGAATATTTTTGATGTTTGGTTAAATTTGAAAAGAAAAAAACAAACTCTTTGGAAGCAAGCGTAATAAATCATGCATTTGAAGCAGAAAAAAACAGGAAGGCGTTGATGTACACCTCCATCATCTGTGGCTTGTTTTTGCTGATTGCCATTTTTTACACATGGCCCTTACAAGTGCCTCCCACCCCCACTGTACTTGACCTGATTGATGTGAACCTGGGAAATGAACAGGAAGGACTTGGCGACGTGCAGCCACTGGTAAAAGGGGATCGCGCACCCGATAATCAGAGTGTAGCCTCGCACCAGTCTGCCCGTAAAGTAAACGAAGAGCCCTCTCAAAATATTCAGGCAGATGAAAACAACAATGAAGATGCAGCACCGGTTGTTAAGTCCGAAAAGAAAAATGAAACAGCCAGGATTATAAATAAAGAAGCCACTACAAAAGCATCAAAAAACATTCATCCCTCTCCTATTGTAAATCCTAATCCGGCTCCGCCCAAACCAAAAATCCCCCTTTACAAAGGCGGTACAGGAACCGGCGGTAATGGGGCCACAGAAGATAACGGATACAGAAATCAGGGATATAAACCCGGCAACGGCGATGCAGGAAGCCCCGACGGCAAACCAGATGCTTTTGGAAACGCGCCTGGAGGAAGAAGTGGTGTAAGTGTTTTCAGAGGCCTTTCCGGACGCAGGCCAATTCACTTTCCAAATATGGAAGGCGACTTTAACGAAAATGCGAAGGTATATGTGGACATTAAAGTGAATGCTTCAGGAACAGTGACCAGCGCCGTAATCTCAAAAGGCACCACTACTTCTAACTCCTCATTAAGAAACACGGCTATTGAAAAAGCAAAAAAATTAAAATTCCCCGCTGCACAAAGTGATATTGAAAGCGGCACGATTCTTTTCATTTTTGTACTGAAGAGCTAATCTCCTAAACACTTTCAAGCACTAAGGATAAATCAACTTTACAGGAAGATTGAAAATAATTCCCGTAAATCAGCAAGCAATATCTTCTATAGCTCATAAGGAACAAATTAGTAAAATCTTTAAAGATGGTCTGTAGAAACCCCAGATGGAAGAAGGGTACTTTACCATGCAAGCCATTTGAATTAACATCCCATTAAATTATTTCTGCAAAATAATTCAATGGCTGCCATCAGGCAGCTTTGTGCTCTTAGTATTCTCAGTCTGAGGCAGACAGGTTCGTGGTTCAAATGATCTTTCTTTTGCTTCGCAAAAGACCCTCTACCACAAAGTCACAAAGGGAAAACACTTTGCATTCCTATAATAAAGTTTTTTTTATTTTAATTGAAGATCCAAGGTTTCCTCCTTGCACAATACATCATTGTCCGACTTTGGCTTCAACAGTTGTTATTTCACGATCAACATCCATCCCTTTCCTTTCTCCACAGGAATTTTTTCTCCCACTTTAAAAACTCTTGCATGTTGAAAATTCTTTACTTCCGGCGCAGTGATGGAGGCTTTTGATGGATCAATTCCCAATTTCTTCCAATCAATATTTAAAGAAACCTCTACATCATTATCAGCCCAACTTGCAATGGAAATTAATGAGGTTCCTTTCTTTTTATAAACTGTAGCCAGCACATTTTCATTATCAGTTTTTACCGGACAATTATCACTCCAGTAACCGATCATTTGAGTTCCCTTCATTCCGAAGCTGTCCCATAATTTCCAGATTGGGCGCGGGTCTGCATTGTCGCTCCACGGCATACGATTGGTCATTCCATAGATCATTCCACGCCAAGGATTGCCGCCACCCTGTAACATTTCTCCCATCAAACCAAAGGGAATTCCACTCACTTCTGTAAGAAAAAAATCGGGAGAATTATGTTCGTAATCAAAATATTCTCCAAACCATAACCTGTTGAGGTAAGGAAAATGTTCCATGTATAAATTAGCGCTGTTATTAAATCCATCGCTTTTATTATATTGATTGGCAGAATGTAAATCAATAATTCCCGGATGGCCGTCCTCTGTCAATACTCTTTTAATACGCTTCATGGTAACACGATCGAAGGCAACATCATCTAAGTAAATTCCATCTATCCCTACATTTTTCACCAGCCAGTTCATGCCCTCTACATAATAATTATGCCAACGGTTCATCCCACTATTGATGATAGCTGCATCTTTTAATTCGGGTACAAACCAAGCCGGGATATAGCTACTGTCCAAATGTTCCTGCAGCCAACTGAATCCTCCACCTTTTCCCGAAGAATATATTTCATGATTCAGGCTTCTCATTGCAAACGTTCCATAAGCATGATCAGAGAGTTCCCGAATGGTATTGTAAATTTTCACTTTCAATCCTTCAGCATGAGCCGAGTCTATATATGCTTTCATTGCTTTCCATGCAATGAACGGATAATTAATATAAGGATTGATGGCTGTAGCGTGATGAATATTAATGATGGTAGCACCAGTTGCTTTGATGGTGTCTATCGGCCTATATGCATGATAAAACCGGGTAGCCCATTGAAAATCTGTATTGATAGGATGAAATGGAGTGATCAGTAAATTGAAATCATAATACAAAATATCTCCCTTCTTCATACTTCGTGGACCGCTATAATTATCGGCTAAAATGGATTTACCTTTTTCTCCAATATCAATACCACCGTTAGTTCCATTGCCCCATGATGAAGGCAATACCAAAGGTTTCAATAAATAAAAATTAGTATTCAGCGGACGCATATAATTTTCATCACGTAATGAATAATGCAAACCTGCATTTACATTTCCAATCCATGCACCGTCCTGGTTTTTATGCGCCACATCCCATTTCCATTTAAAATCTTCGGGTCTTTTTTCTCCCTTCAATCCAAGCCCCATCATATATTTTGTCTCTTGCTTCTCAAAAGGAATGTGCATGGTAATATTGCTCAGATCAATATCCTTAAGTGCAGTCACTTTTACTTTATAATTCACAAAACCATCAAATTCCAAAGAACCTTCTACTTCCATTTTCAAATCATCAGAAGTGCTGATTGATGTCCACTGCACAGTACCCGGTTGACGAAGTGTAAATTTCACTCCCTCATTTTTCATTTTAATATCTTTTGAATCTGATTTTTTGGTAAAATGAAAATGGATGGATTCAGTTAAAAGATTATTAGGCTGAGATTGGTAGCCTGTCATTTCTGGGGTAAAAAATGTTTGAATCTGTTTGGGTAATCCATCATTATCAAGCATCACTTTTCTTCCTAATAAACTGATGGTATTTCCTGAAACTTTTAATGGTGTGTAAGGAGCAATCACCGTATTCTCCTGTGCCATAGACGAGTTAAGCCATTTCAGCCGCGTCATTTTCCATGGTTCGTTCACTCCATGATTCTTAGCGGCCTCATTTTTTACCACTAACTCTATATTGATCTCTTTTACAAAAGAATTATTATCGGATGTTACTTTTACTTTTCCAACATATTTTCCGGGAGTTGCATTTTGTGGCACATCCACCAGGCACCACAATGGCTGCACTTTTCCTTTTGAAATATCTACCATTTTATGCATCGGCATTCCGGTGTAGTCGGTACCACCCGTATTAAGACAAGACATGTTTTTTGAAGGAATAATCTGCCCGCTTTTATTTTTTAAATCAGAAAAATGAAGTTGTATATTTTTTATATCCTGTAAAGCAAACACCCCAAGTTGATAGGTAAAATTTTCTCCTTTCAAAGCAGTATCACTAAAAGTCTTCTGCAACCCTTTTTCAATCCACCTTTCAGGTAAATCATTTTTCATACGAATAGAGTGCAGGCGGTCTTCGGGAAATATCACGAAATCCTTTGGTTTGTTGTCAAGCACAAGACGATCCATTTCCTCAGGTGTCGCAATGATCTCCATCGGATAAAAAGTATTAAAAGAATTAATGGATTGAATTTCTTTTACGGTAGCTGCGGCCATATTCTTATCCTGGAACATTCCCATCCATTCAGCACTGGCAGTATTTTCAGGAGAAAGATAAACTCCTTTGGGATAATTGGAACGTCCTTCATTTTTGTAAGGCATGTAATACACATAATAAGTCCCTTTGCCGGAAACTGGTTCAAAATATACATTTCCAAAAACCCTGTTGATCTCACCCGTTTTTACATTCATTACTTTTTGATGAGTAGCTGCATCCTCCACAATAATTCTTTTCAATTCGGGGTGCTCATCCCTTCTTCTCCATATGATAGTTGCCTTAGCTACTTTAGCTGTTCCATCGTATTCTACCACTACCCGATGATTACCGAGTGAATCAGGATTCCAACAACCGGGACAGTTGGTGTAAGAAATATTTTGCGAATAGGCGGTAGCCCCACAAAAGATCAAAATAAAAACAAATAATTTCTTTTTCATGACTAATATTTAAATGATCAAAACCCGAATCCTATTAATGAATCTAAAAATTTATCCATCAGGAATTAAAGCTAACTAATAAACAGACTTAAGCCCTTTTGCTTTCCGGTAATTTATAATTGGGCCAAAAGGTCCATACTTATGTTGCTCTACAGAAAATGTATCCGCAAAAGGTGCCTCTGCATAATCTATTGCTTTTGTAGAAGGATCGGGGTAATCAAAATCTTTTACACCCGGTCTTTTATGAATGTCATCGTCATTGATAAAAGCCGCAATATCGAGTGCCTGCTCATCCGATAGGTATGGCTTGGCGGCTGTAGCTTTATCGTATGGCATATTGCCTTTTATCCATTGCGCTTGCATAATAATGCGGTGCATACTCGATCCGGACTGGTAACTATTTTTGCCCCACAAAGGAGGGTAAAGGTAAGCTACACTATCCAACTGCAAGAGGCCTTCACCATTAACGCCATGGCACCTTAAACATTCTACTTTATAGAGTACTTCACCTCGAACGGGGCTTGCTGCAAAAGCAGGCATTTCAATCTTAAGGTCTTTGGCTCCTTTAAATGTATTCGATTTTGGGCCAAAACTATTTAACCATTTCAAGTAAGAAATCATAGCCACCATTTCTTTACTGTCGAGCGGTAGCGGCTTACCATTAAGTGGTCGTTCGATACAATTATTGATCCTTTCCGCAATTGTCAACACCTTATTTTCCCTGGCACGATACTGTGGGTAATTAGCAAAGGAAGGAATTAAATTAAAGGAATATAACTTAGCACCTGCATCCTGGTGACAATTGCTACAATTTAATTTATTACCTGCATATCTTCCCTTGATGCCATCAGGCCCAATAAAGTAAGCGGTGTTTAAAACTAATTCACGGCCATATTTTATGGCTTCACCAAATTGATCATTGGGTATTTTTGTTGTGTCAACAAATATTACCTCATCCTTCTGGGTTTTTACTGAGCTAGTATTATTATTAACCCTGTTTTCGTTACATGAAATAATTACTGAAATGCTTATGCAAAATATAATACTGATAACAATGATGAAGTTTCTCTTTCCCATAATGTTTCAAATTAAGGTTGCAACCATGGTGCTACTTGATTTTTAGTTAAGAACTCTACCCGGTAAGGTGGCACTGCCATATCCAATGTCCATAATAGTTTGCCATCCCTGTTTGTCAACACAGCAATATGCCTTTTAGAACAACAACATAAAATATGATTGTCATCAATCAGGTATCCACTACCCATTCTTGCATTATAGATTTGTGGAGGTAACTCAATGTGCAAAACTGTTTTAGCAGTCTTATTTTGCTCATCTAATTTCATTGCAATTACCTGCGATTGCTCTTTAGGGACACCGTTATCAAAAAACATCAGGTTACCATTGGCATTTATATGCACTGCATGTGATTCAGAAAATTGGCCATCTGCCGGAATTTTAAAATCACCGCCCTTTCCATACTTCCATATTATTTTACCGCTTTTTGCATCTACTTTCCATATTTGACCGGTATTGTAAAATGAAATGATGTAATTACTGTCTTTATCGTAGTTGAGGCTGTTGGCATGAGTCCAGTCTTTTCTATCCTTAAGTATATTAGGGTCTTTGAGCGGATCCAGCACATCAAATACACTCCATTGCCATACCTTTTTCCCCGTGCTGTCCATTACAATAATTCCATCACTACTTACGGTATCTTTTGAGGTACCACCCACACTGCTCAAATCAAATATTTTATTATCTTCAAAGATGGTTACGAGTTGCCGCCTGTCATTTCTCAAAATTTCATGATGAATAGTATTCACAAAATCGCTCTGCCCTTTTTTTAAATGCAGCAAAGTATCGCCTAACATATTTATTTCCAAAATTTCGCTACCATAACTTGTAGGTTCATCATTGCTACCCAGAATGGCGAGGATCGTTTTATCTTTTGTAAAGTGAACCACTTTAAGACCTGTGTTGTCAATTACATGATACCAACGAAGACGGCCTGTATAGTCAGCTATATAGACAATGCCGGGCATTTCCTTCTTATTCAAGAGCATGAAGCCTTCTTTAAATTTTGTTGGTAACAATTCCGGATGGTTACAGGAAGCTTTGAATTGCTCAGTGAGCCAAATAGGCAAAGCAACAGATTTGAAAGTATAAGTTTTGCTGGTATCTATCTTTCCATTTTGGTTGGTAATAAGCCGATAAGAATAATTGGTCTCGGGGATAATATCACACATTACAATCCTGTGAGATAATCCATTATTTAAAATATCTGCAGCTTTAAAAATATCTTTTTTAATACTATCTGCCCAATACTCTGCATATAAATCCGCCTTTTTTATGGTGCTGACGTCGAGCTGTATTTTTAATTCATTGTTATTATGCAGCCCGATATGTACTTCCTTAATGATATTTCCATCTTTATAATGGCAGCCTATACTTCCTGCAATTGTAAATAATATAATGATATTTATAATGATGCGGTACAATTCTTATTAAATGTTTTTAAGTTTAAAGATAATAAAGGACAGCAGTATAAATCAGAAAAGAATACACAGTTTTACACTACGTATTCTTTTCTGACATTAGTTATAATATTTTCACCTATTAGAATTGTCCAAATTAGGATCAATATTCACCTGATTTTGTGGATAAGGGTAATACTGATTTTTGGGCATCACAATGCTGGCGGGTAAGCCCACACTTGTCAGGTAAGCATTTTCAATCACATCATATTTATTCATTCTTATCAGATCGGCCCTGCGTTTTCCTTCATAAAATAATTCCCATCCACGTTCTTGTAATATAGCATCTCTCAAAGTAGATTGGGTATAATTTGATGCAACCAATAGAGGCGCATGTGAGCGGCCTTTTACCTGGTTGATAAGATCAATGGCCTCCTGAGGTACTGCTGAAAGTTCGTTCAATGCCTCTGCCCTGCTTAGCAATACATCCGCATAACGCAAAATATCTACACTATGTCCATCATAGTAGGTATCATTTTGCCTGGTAGAATCTGCATACTTACGGGTAGCCACATCCGGCATGTAACTATAACCTTCTGGCGCTATTGCACCGGGTGTAGGCGCTTCCATATAAATCAGACCATCGCTACCAACAAAAGAGGTGAAAAACATTTTCTTCCTATCGTCCTGATCAGAGAAAGTATGGTAGAACGTCCATGGTACTGCATAATAATCCCAGCGATCAGTAAGTGTAGGGTGATTTTCGGGACCAAAGTGATTGAGCAATTCTGTACCATTTACATTTTCATCAGATAAAACAGAAAATATATTTTCCGGCCCCCACTTAGTTGCTTCTAAAAACAAATGAGCATAGGAAGGGTCAAGGCTATACACATTCAAAGCAATTACCTGTTGAGTAAGATCCGCCACTTTCTGCCAGTTCTTTTCTCTTAAATATAATTTTGCCAATAAAGTAAGCGCTGCTCCTTTTGTAGCTCTGCCAACATCATTGGTGCTATAAATTGGATTGCTTACATAATTTAAAGGAAGCACATTTGCTGCATTCTGCAAATCTCCTATTAACAGACTATCAATTTTCTCGATGGGCGCTGGCATTGGTTTGCTCAGATAAGCGGCATTATCTGCATTGGCTACATCTGTTTCAGTTATTAAAACTACCGGTCCCCACAATTCTACTAAATCGCTATATGCCACAGCACGCAAAAATTTTACTTCGGCCAGGAATTGTTTCTTTTGATCATCTGTAATAGCGGTGGCGGACATATTAGAGATATTAAGAATGGCATTATTGGCATTGGCAATCAGTTTATAAATCTGACGCCAGTCTTCTGCTATCAAACCGTTGGAAGCATTCCATTGGCCCGAAGAAAGTTGTCCCGGATCACCTCCATACTGGCAGTGCCCAACATCTGTTGGCAAATCAGTAAGGGCAAAATGCCTTACTGTCCAGTAATCAAAATTATCTCCTACTGCCGGGCCTTTGAGCCTTGCATAAACGGCATTTACAGCAGCTATTGCATCAGCCTTTGACTTAAAAGCATTCGCAGTAGTGAGGTTGCTATAGATAGTTGTATCAAGCGTTTTATTACATCCTACAAAAACCCAGGATATGATGATTATAAAAATGCTATATTTTTTCATTTGTATATTTTTGTTTTTTTCAATTATTTCATGGCTAAATCTAGAATAGAACATAGAATGTCTGTTCCTATTTTTAACGGATAGTTATTTTGGCTCCAAATTCAAAAGTCCTGAAGGCAGGAAAAACGCCGAAATCGAGTCCACCACCAGTATTGCTGGTATGTACATTTACTTCAGGATCTGTACCAGTATATTTGGTGATAGTAGCCAGGTTTTGTGCATTTACATACACTTGCAAACCTTCTATAAAATTCAATTGCTTAATAAGATTGACTGGAATATTGTAGGAAAGTGAAACCATTTTTACCCTCAAATAAGAAGCATCTTCTACAAACCTCGAATTTACATAGCTCCCGTAAATACTTTTATAATATCCTTCGCGAGGTACATTTGTATTTTCATTTGTACCCGCCACAAATCTTTTTAACACATCAGTACCGGTAGATGACTCAAGTACCAACCTGTTCATATTATAAAGCTTATAACCCAATGCACTTTGTAAGAAGATATTAAGCCCAATACCTTTATACTGAAGCTGGTTGCTAAAGCCTAAAGTATAATGCGGAGTAGTATTACCTAAGAACTCGCGGTCGTCAGGAGTAATTTTTCCATCACCATTTAAATCAGCATATTTAGGATCGCCTGGTTTTGAATTTGGCTGAGCAGCATATTTTTCACCGGTCTTGATAACACCAAGATATTGGTAGCCATATAAAACCCCCAACTCTTTTCCAATAACCGCGCGGGTAAATTCCTGGCCCGAAACAGTACCGGATGGATTAGCTGTGTTGGTAGAAATAAGTGAAATGCCGGGAGCAAAAGAAACTACTTTTTGTTTATTATAGGAAATATTAAACATGGTACTCCAGGTAAAATCCTTCGTTTTTATGTTGTCAGAACTAACAGAAAGTTCAATTCCCCTGTTACTGATAGATCCTGCATTTATAGATTGAGTTCCTAAGCCCCACCATTGTCCAACAGGGATGTTAAACAATAAAGAATTATCATGAGTTTTTTTACTGTAAAAATCTACAGTTGCATTTATGCGGTTATTAGCAAAGCCCATATCCAGGCCTATATTTAATTGGCCAGTTTTTTCCCAAACAAGTCCGTTATTGGGTAATGAGTTAGGCTCAAATCCGATTTGCAATGCACCACCCGGCATCAATACAGTGCTGTATTGGCCTAAAGCTGCAATGTAGGGAGGTATTGAGTTTGCTGTTGCAATTCTATCATTACCTGCTGTACCATATCCTACCCTTATTTTTAAATTCGAAAAAGTATTCAGGTTTCTAATAAAATCTTTATCTGACATGTTCCAGGCCAAAGCACCGGAAAAGAAATTATCAGATCTTTTGCCAGGTCCAAATAAAGAGGATTGGTCTCTACGGCCATTGAATGTGAAAAGAATTTCGCTATTATAAGAATAATTCACCCTTCCAAAATAGGAAGTTAATAGATATGGAGGGTTTTTATAATTAGATGGTTTTACTAAAGTAGAACCTGTACCAAGGTTATAATATAATAAGTCATCATTCACAAATCCTTTTGCATTTGCAGTAAGCCCTGATGCCTCATCGCGTTGATTGGAAGTACCCAATAAGAAATTAAACCTATGTTCCTTAAATGAATATTTATAGGTGGCGTATTGTTGCACCAACCATCGTGTAGTGGTAGTCAAAGCCTCGGAAGCAATGCCCCCATTTACGGCACCCACGCTTATGGTACGTGGTGTATATTTTCCTTCATCTGTATTTGAATATTCCACGCCGCCATCTATATGATAGGTTAGGTTTTTTATGATTTCATAATCAAAATACATATTGGCATTAGCAGTGCGGTTCACAGAATGATCTGTAGGTTCAATTAAAGAAGCCAATGGGTTTCCTTTAATATCAGAAGAAATAATATTGTAATAGCTACCATTTGCATTATAAATGGGATATGCAGCGGGGGCTACCAATAGGGAGAAAAGAGGCGCAGTAATATCACCAGTATAAGGCTGCAAATCTGAAGTGCCATTGGCCCCATAAAAATTGCCACCTATTTTTACTTTATCACTGATACTTCTTTCTGCGCCAATCCTTGCAGAATAGCGTTCAAAACCTGTATTCTCCAATACGCCTGTTTGTTTCAAATGATTGACAGAAACAAAAATTTTCGAACCCTGATAATTACTGCTAAGGTTCACCCCCTGATTATCCACTGATGCACTACGTGTAGCTGCTGTCCACCAATTTGTATTAGCAGGAATAAAGCTTACGGGGAAAGGCTGAGTAGTAAGATCTTCTGCCGCAATTGCGTTTTTAACATCTACATATTGCTGCCCTGTTATAAACTTAGGATTATAGGTAAGATCTTGCGTGCCATGAGAAATACTACCTTCTATCAGGAGTTTACCGGAAGTGCCTTTTTTAGTAGTAATAAGCACAACTCCGTTCGAACCTCTTGCACCATATATCGCTGTAGCCGAAGCATCTTTAAGAATATCAATGCTTGCGATATCATCAGGATTAATCTGATTGATGTTGGATGTAATGAAACCATCTATTACATATAACGGAGCATTGCTCCCACTAAATGAGTTGCCACCACGAATTGTTATAGCAAGCCCTGCACCCGGCGCAAAACTTGTTTGTTGCACTACCACACCCGTTGCCCTGCCTTGTATTGCCTGGCCTATGTTTGCGGTAGTACCCCCTAAATTTAAATTTTCACTTTTAATCGAACTGACAGCACCTGTTAAATCCCTCTTTTTTTGCGTACCATATCCTATTACTATCACTTCATCCTGCCTCAGTTCTTTTACTTTCAGTATTGCGTTTATTTCAGTTTTATTATTGATAGGAACTTCTACTGTTTCCATTCCTACAGAAGAAAATACAAGCACACTTGCATTGTTGGGCAGTTGCAATGTATAATCGCCATTGGCATCGGTTATTGTACCATTTGAAGAATTTCCTTTCACATACACAGATACGCTGGATACAGGTTGCCCACTTTCGTTGGTTACTTTTCCATGAATAGTTTTATCCAATGCTGAATTGTGTTTTAATGAATGCGGAAAGCCACCGGCAGCGAATAGCTTTTGACCTGGGGCAAAGGAGCACAATATAACAATCAGAGCAAAAATAGTAAACTGTGTACCATTTAAGGTTTGCCTTAAAAAGCCCGTTTTTATTTTTAATAAACAGGAGCTTAAAGCATTTGTTCTTTTCATAAATGAAAGTTGTTTTAGTTTGTATTTAATTGTTTTAGTTTTAGCATAGCAGCAAAATATCCGTCATCTGTTATCAGATAAAAATGCCCTGTAAAGGCACTTTCTTTATACAAGTAATAGAAATATTTTTTAAATGTAGAGTATCTATTATTCAAAAAGTAACGCAAACGTGTGCGTTACTTTTTGAAGTGGGCAATTTTCTTTTAAATGATATTTCTCAAAATTACATTCCCGATCCCTTTAAACATTTAAATTTATAATCCCTATGAATAAATTCAGACTCAATATTTTAAGCTTTCCCCGGTCACTTTAATATAGGATTGTATCCCCTTCCAGTGTCATAGTATCTGAAAAAATATTTTTAAGATTATCTTTTACTCAAAATTCAACAGCAATTTTTATAAATAAGATCAACGAAATACGACTTAGTTTCACACTCTTATTTACAGTTATGGGGGAAACCCGATGGGTGTAAATGTCCCTACAAGTTTCCGGGTGAAAACAAGAAATAAAATTAACTTTGAAAATCAATTTTCATTTTCTCATTTACATTCTTTTATATGGACACACGCAGAGAATTTTTAAAAAAAGCCATTATGTTGTCGGGTGCAACAGGAATCGCCACCGTAATGCCTCCATCCATTCAAAGGGCGCTCGCCATTAATCCATCTGTAGGAAGTACGTTTCTTGATGCGGAAAACATAGTGATATTAATGCAGGAAAACAGATCTTTCGATCATTGCTTCGGTACTTTGCGTGGAGTGCGCGGCTTCAATGATCCGCGTGCCATCCATCTTCCTAACGAAAATTTAGTATGGCTGCAGAGTAACAAAGAGGGAGATACCTATCTGCCATTTCATTTTGGTATCAAGGATACAAAAATCACCTGGATGGGTTCTGTTCCTCATTCACGTTCGAGCCAGGTGGATGCATTCAATGATGGCAGATACGACAAATGGCTCGATTCAAAAAGATCGGGAAATAAAAAATACGCAGACATGCCCTTAACTCTTGGCCATTACACCCGCGATGATCTTCCTTTCAATTATGCGATGGCAGATGCTTTCACGATTTGTGATCAGCATTTCTCTTCTGCCATGACCAGCACATGGCCCAATCGTTTGTTCCTTTGGGGAGGTACCCTAAAACAAGAAAAAAACATAGACGCAAAAGCCTATATTAGAAATAGTATTCCCTGGGGAGAAGCTACCTGGAAAACTTTTCCGGAAAGGCTTGAAGAAAATGATATTTCATGGAAAGTATATCAGAATGAACTGAGTAATGGTGGTGGTTTCGTAGGGGAAGAAAGAGCATGGCTTGATAATTTTGGATGCAACCCAATGGAACAACAGGCACAGTTTAATTCAAGGTTTTCATCGAGATATGTAAACGGTTTGCGTAAACGCTCTGAAACCTTGCCTGACGAAATCAGTAAACTGGAAACAAGGTTTGCAGCAATGATTCCTGCTGATAAAGATTTTGAAAAATTGCAAAAAGAAATTGCAAAGAAAAAAGAAGTACTCGCCGATACGAATGAACAGATTGTACAATGGAGTCCCGAAAATTTTGAAAAATTATCACCTCAACAAAAAAATCTCTTTCTAAAAGCGTTTATAACGAATACCGGCGATCCCGATTATCTTTCATTGAGCACACTTACTTATGAAGAAAACGGAGTAGAACGGGAACTTCCTATTCCGAAAGGAGATGTTTTATACCAGTTCCGAAAAGATGTTGATTCGGGAAATTTACCTACCGTTTCGTGGATTATACCCTCACAAAATTTGTCAGATCATCCTAGCGCCCCATGGTACGGAACGTGGTACACTTCAGAAATTTTAGATATCCTTACCAAAAATCCTGAGGTGTGGAAGAAAACTATCTTCATCCTTACTTATGACGAGAATGATGGATATTACGATCATGTGCCTCCTTTTACAGCACCCGACCCACGCGATCCTCAAACGGGAAAATGTTCTGCAGGAGTAAATGTTACAGGGGTAGAATTTGTAAAGGTTGAAAATGAACTGGCAGAAGGAATTAAAAAGAAAGAAGCCCGGGGAGGCCCGATAGGACTCGGGTTTCGCGTGCCCATGATCATTGCTTCACCGTGGAGCCGTGGAGGAAAAGTATGCTCACAGGTTTTTGATCATACTTCTTCACTGCAATTTTTAGAAGAATTTTTAAACAAAAAATTTCATAAGCAGATCAAGCAAACCAATATCAGTGAATGGAGAAGGACGATATGTGGTGATCTCACTACTGCCTTTAGTCTGTATAACGGAGAGAAAACAGAAACTTTACCTTTTCTTTCCAAAGCCCCTTTCATTGAAAAAATTTATAATGCCAAATTTCAAAAAGAACCTTCTTCATATAAAAAATTATCTGAGGAAGAAATCACACAGATCAACAAGGATCCGTATTCTTCCGACATCATGCCGCAACAGGAACCAGGAATGCGAGTAGCTTGCCCGCTTCCATATCAATTATATGCAGATGGCAAAATAAGTGATGACAAAAAAGCCATCACAATCAGTATGAAAGCCGGTAATGAAATTTTTGGCATCTCTTCTGCCGGTTCTCCTTTTAATGTATATGCATCCACAAACTACATTGCCAATGTCGGTAGCACAAATAGTCAATTCGCCGAACCCCGCCATGTATGGCATTTTGCGGTCAAAGCCGGAGACACTTTAAACAATGAATGGCCACTTGATGCATTTGAGAATGGGAATTATCATTTGAGAATTTATGGGCCTAATGGTTTTTTCCGGAAAATAGCCGGGAATAAAAATGACCCTGCATTACAGGTTGATTGTGATTATCAGCGAAGCAGATTGATAAAATCAAACCTAACAGGGAACGTTGAATTAAAAATCCAAAACAACGATAAGAGTAAATCCATCACCCTAAAAATCGAAGACAATTCATATAAAAATAAACCGATTGTAAAAGTGATTCCTCCTTTGGGAAATGAGATCATCTCACTAGATCTGAAAAAAAGTTTTGGGTGGTATGATTTCACCTTGCTTGTAAAAGGCTACGATTCTTTTATAAAAAGTTATGCAGGAAGAGTGGAAACGGGGAAAGAATCATATAGCGATCCGGTAATGGGAAAAGTAAAAGTATGATGCCCTATTTTTCTTCAAGCAGGAAGAAGCTGAACGGAAAGGAATATTCCTGCATTTTAGTTGGAAAATCATTATACATTTTTCACAAAAGATTCCACTGCCAGCATATATCCTTTTAATCCGAAACCGAAAATAGTTCCGGCACTTTTAGCAGAGATGTGTGAAAATTTCCTAAACTCTTCACGTGCTTCTATGTTTGAGATATGTACTTCCACCACAGGAGTCTTGATAGAAGCAATGGCATCGCCGATAGCGATGGAAGTGTGGGTGTAAGCACCTGCATTTAAAATGATGCCGTCTGCTTTTTGATCAGCAGCCTGTATCTCATTGATAAGTTCTCCTTCCACATTACTTTGAAAATAATCGAAGTTGATGGTTTCGTACTTTTTGCGCAGCTTCTGAAAATAATGTTCAAAAGTCTCAGCACCATAGATACCGGGTTCGCGTGTACCTATCAGGTTCAGATTAGGGCCGTTAATGATTGTAATTCTCATAGCAACTTTATTGGCGGGCACTTTTTTCGTCTAATACACGAATCCTTCTACAAAGCATTTGCAGGATCCCCTTGAGCACCTCTTTGTCTTTGGATAGAATTTTATAAAAAGGTATTTGATCCAGCTTTAATAAAATGGTATCCTCGATGGCGCTTGCAGATGCAGATCTCTTTTCCGCATCCAGGAGAGATAATTCTCCGAACACTTCATTATTTTTCAAGAGTGCTAATGTATAAGCTCCGTCATGAATGCGCACGCTTCCCTTTTTTATGATATACAGGCAATCTCCTATATCACCTTTATTAAAAATAGTACTACCAGGTTGTAAGGAAACTTCTTCCAGAATATCCGCGATATCTTTTAAATCTTCTACAGAAGTATTTGCAAAAATACCTGTCTTTTTAAGTAATAATGTTTTTTGAGACGGTGACATAATTTTTAGTTTAATTCCTGTAATCTGATCCTCATAATTTAAAACTACACAATAAATCAGATTAATATATAACGAAAATATTTTTCGATTATGTCTCTCCTCACAAATCAACTACATCATTCTCTGTCAGGCAGCATGGTTGTCTGCTATCATTTTGAAAAATTCATCAAATAAATAACGGCTGTCATGTGGGCCGGGAGTAGATTCAGGATGATATTGAACTGAAAATGCAGGGCGGTCTTTTAGCCGGATCCCTTCTACAGAATCATCATTCAGGTTCACATGAGTAACTTCAATATTCTTATCCTTCTTTACGGCTTCTGCATCCACACCAAATCCGTGATTCTGTGTGGTAATTTCACATTTACCTGTAATAATATTTTTCACCGGATGATTTAATCCTCTGTGTCCATGGTGCATTTTAAAAGTAGGGATATCATTGGCAAGCGCTAATAACTGCTGGCCCAAACAAATACCGAAAAATGGTTTCCTGGCTTGTAATATCTTTTTTACAGTATCAATAGCATACTCCATAGGCTCCGGATCGCCCGGGCCATTGCTAAGAAAATAACCATCGGGATTAAATTTTTCCAGTGTTTCAAAATCAGTCTTTGCATTAAATACTTTTGCATACGCACCTCTTTCCACAAAACAATTGAGAATATTTTTCTTGATTCCAAAATCAAGGACAGCTATTCTTATCTTGCTATTTTCATTTCCTACAGTATAACTACTGGTGGTAGAAACTTCCGAAGCCAACTCAAGTCCTGCCATAGAAGGTACCTTAGACAATAAATTCTTAAGCTCTTCTACATTATCATTATCAGAAGAAATTATGCAATTCATGGCACCCGCTTCGCGGATATGGATTACCAATGCCCTGCTATCAATACCATCAATGGCAACAATATTTTGTTTTTCAAAATATTCCTGTAATGAATTATCAGCAGCAAAACGGGAATATTGTTCTTCAAGGTTTCTGCCAATGATTCCTTTCACTTTTATAGAATCACTCTCTACTTCGTTTTTATTGATACCGTAATTACCAATATGGACATTATTCATAATTACGATCTGGCCATAATAGCTCGGGTCGGTAAAAACTTCCTGGTAGCCTGTCATTCCTGTATTAAAGCATATTTCACCAGTGGTGGTTCCTTTTTTCCCAAAAGCTCTGCCGTGGAAAACATTTCCATCTTCTAAGATTAAAACGGCAGGTTGGGGAGTGTGTGTATCAGACATGTATATAGTTTTGCAAAGAAAAGAAATTGTAGGCAGATAATAATACCTTCTTTCCATTATTTAATAACAATTATTACATCACCGCAGAATTTAAAATCATCAAATTGTCTCTGCCAAATTATTTAGGCAAAAAAAATGTCCCAATAGAGGGACATTTTTTAAATACATTTTAGTATCGGAATTTACTTAACGTCCCTTCCTGCGATCAATTTATCCTGAAGTACTTTCAATTCATCCCACTTTCCATCAGCAGCCAGTTGCGATTGTTCGGCCCAGCTCGTAGGGTCCTGTGCATTAAAATGTCCCTCTGACTTTTCAAGAATCTCTTTAATATCTTCAGCTTTACTTTCCGCAAGTTTTGCAAAAGTAGTAATGCCAGCTTCTACTAATACTTCGGCGGCTTTAGGGCCTATCCCTTCTATTTTAGTAAGGTCATCTCCTTCTTTTTTACTCTTAGGCTTAGCTGCGGGAGCGGCGGCTTCAGCAACCGGCGCTTCAGAGGCGATTGTTTCTTCTGTGATTTCTGCAGCAGCTTTCTTGCTTCTGCCCGCACGGCGTGTTTTCTTAACAGCAGTATCAGCCTCGCCAATTCCTTTTCCGTAAATTTCATTATAATCCACCAGTTCGATCATTGCCAGTTCAGCATTATCACCTACTCTTTTTCCTAGTTTGATGATCCTTGTATAACCACCGGGGCGGGAAGCGATCTTAGGGCTGATCACATCAAATAATTCTTTAACTGCCACCTTATCCTGCAAGCGGCTGAATACCAGACGACGTTGATGAGTTGTATTTTCCTTTGACTTGGTAATTAAAGGCTCTACAAACGGGCGAAGGGCTTTTGCCTTCGCTATTGTAGTTACAATCTTTTTGTGCTCAAATAACTGGCAGGCAAGATTGATAAGCAAAGCATTTCTATGGCTTGCCGTTCTGCCCAAATTGTTGATCTTATCTCCGTGACGCATGATTTTTATTTTTTAGAACCTTGTACCGTGTCAGGAATTACAAGGTTAATTTGAAAATTAATAAATTTGAAAATTAAATACCACTCATTTTCACATTGTTTGCTTTATTCTTCCTCTAATTTTAATTTGCTAAGGTCTAATCCGAAACCGAGGCCTCTCTCATTCAATACCTGTTCAATCTCACTCAATGACTTCTGTCCAAAATTTCTGAATTTCATCAGGTCTTCCTGCTCGTACTGTACCAATTCACTCAATGAATTAATTTTAGCTGCTTTGAGGCAATTGAATGCTCTTACAGAAAGATCCAGATCTTCAAGAGGAGTTTTCAACACTTTGCGAAGCTGCAAGGTTTGTTCATCTACGAGGTCTTCTTTCTTTTCTTCTTTATTATCAAAAGTGATATTCTCATCAGTAATGATCATCAAATGCTGTATCAATATCCTGGAAGCCTGTTTTACAGCTTCTTCAGGATGAATGGTACCATCAGTAACCACATCCATTACCAATTTTTCAAAGTCGGTCCTTTGTTCAACCCTCGTATTTTCAATGCTATATTTTACATTTTTGATAGGAGTGTAAATAGCATCTACGGGAATATATCCAAAATGAGAACTTTTTTCTTTGCTTTCTTCTGCAGGAACATATCCGCGTCCCTTGGCTATCGTAATTTCGATATCAAGTTTTGCTGTATTATCCATTGTACAAATCAGCAATTCAGGATTCATTACTTCAAAAGTGGGAGAAGCTTCTCCAATCATTCCTGCGGTAAATTCTGTTTTATTTTTCAATGATAAACTGATCTTTTCTGTACCGCTTTCCTGATCTGTCTTTTTCTTAAACCTTACTTGTTTCAGATTAAGAATGATCTCAGTTACATCTTCTGTAATTCCTTTTATTGTTGCGAACTCATGGTCGGCGCCTACAATGTTGATTCCAACAATAGCATACCCTTCCAGTGAATTAAGCAATACCCTGCGAAGTGCGTTACCGATGGTAACACCATATCCCGGTTCAAGCGGCCTGAATTCGAATTGTGCTTCGAAGTCAGTGCTTTTCTGAAGAACTATTTTGTCTGGTTTTACAAAATTTAAAATGGCCATTTTCGTATTTTGTTTTTGTTGAACTCCGAGCCCCTGAAGGGCCTGAAGCATGTAATAAATTAATATTTCAATTATCCTCTCTGACTGCCCACTATAAGGCGGAGGAGTTTACTTACTGTACAATTCGACGATAAGTGATTCCTTTATATTTTCAGGAACACTTTCTCTCTCCGGATAAGCGATAAAAGTACCTTTCATCGCAGTTTCATTCCAATCAATCCAATTGAATTTTGGATTCTTAGGGCGAAGATTTGAAGTGATGGAAGTATTATGTGCAGCCTTTTCTTTGAGGCCGATCACATCGCCTGGTTTCAAAGAATAAGATGGAATATTCAAAACCACGTCGTTCACTGTTATGTGCTTATGTGATACCAACTGGCGTGCTGCCTGACGGCTCGGTGCAATACCCATACGGTAAACGGTATTATCAAGACGGGCTTCGAGCAATTTGATCAATTGTTCACCGGTAATGCCTTTACGGCGGGAAGCTTCAACAAAAGTATTGTGAAACTGCTTTTCCAATAAGCCATAGGTATATTTGGCTTTTTGCTTTTCGCGAAGTTGAAGAGCATATTCACCAAGGCTTTTGCGCTTGCGTGCTGCTCCATGCATCCCCGGAGGGTTGCTGTTTTTGGTCAACCATTTCCCATTACCTGTAATAGGCTCTCCGAAAATTCTGGAGATTTTGGTTTTTGGTCCTGTGTAACGTGCCATACTTGATTAATTGATTTTTTAGTGTCGGTGCATCATCATTAAAAATCAAAAATTAATGATACACCCGGTTATGAAATAGGTACAAAGTACGATGTGTGATGGTGGATGTTGCTTACATCGTATTTCATACATCGTACATTAAACATTGTTAAACTCTTCTCTTTTTGGGAGGCCTGCAACCATTGTGTGGTAAAGGAGTAATGTCTCTGATGATTACGATCTCGATACCTGATTGAGAAAGTGACCTGATAGCTCCTTCACGACCTGAGCCTGGCCCTTTTACATAAACATCTACACGTTTTAACCCCGCATCCATCGCTACTTTAGCAGCATCTGAAGCTGCCATCTGTGCTGCGTAAGGAGTGTTCTTCTTAGAACCCCTGAACCCCATCTTACCGGCAGATGACCAGGAAATAACCTGTCCTTGTTTATTGGTAAGACTTACGATAATGTTGTTAAAACTTGCCACGATGTGTGCGTCTCCATAAGGATCTACTTTTACAACCCTTTTCTTTGATGACGCTTTTGCATTTGTTGCTTTTGCCATAATAAATTCTGATAGGTAATCTTTAAAAATTTTATTTCTCCGTTCCGGCAACGGCCGGAACCGGGTTGAACCAATCCTCCTTCAGGCTTAAGAGATCCGGTATTGATTCAAAAAAAAGAAGCCTTATTAAAAAACAAAGAGCCATCCGCTACTGCAGATAACTCTGTATTAATTTTATTTCTTAGGTGCTTTCTTTTTACCTGCAACTGTTTTACGTTTTCCTTTACGGGTACGACTGTTGGTACGGGTGCGCTGACCTCGAAGTGGCAATCCTTTACGATGTCTTAATCCACGATAACAGGCAATATCCAGCAAACGTTTGATATTGGTCTGCACTTCGCTGCGTAAGGCTCCTTCTGTTTTAAATTCGCCGCTGATAATATTACGAATAGCAGTTTGCTCATCATCATCCCACTGATTCACTTTTTTATCATGATCTACTTTCGCTTTGTCCAGAATATAACGGGCAGTGGACCTGCCGATGCCATATATATAAGTAAGGCCAATTTCGCCTCTTTTGTTTTTTGGTAAATCTATACCGGCAATACGCGCCATAAGAATTATTAATTTTTAATTTTAATTATTGATTTAGGCTATTCTGAGCCTCCCGATAAATCGGGACAAGTGGTCGAAGAGTGTCATCCTGAGCCTGTCGAAGGATTACCCTTGCCTCTGCTTAAAGCGTGGATTCTTTTTGTTGATCACATACAGTCTCCCTTTCCTCCTTACGATCTTACAATCAACACTTCTTTTTTTTATTGCAGCCCTTACTTTCATGGTTCACTTTTTATTTTCCTGTGAAAAGTTTGTTATTTATATCTAAAAATGATTCGTCCTCTTGACAGATCATAAGGACTCATCTCTACTCCTACTTTGTCTCCAGGCAAAATTCTGATATAATGCATACGCATTTTACCTGAAATAGTTGCCAAAATTTCATGCCCGTTTTCAAGTTTAACCCTGAACATCGCGTTGGATAAGGCTTCCAGGATTGTACCGTCTTGTTTAATTAATGCTTGTTTGGCCATAATATTTTTGGAGGCGCAAAGATAAGAGTAATATTTTAATTTTTTGAAAAAATTACCTCCATCCCTCGCCCAATTTGCAAAAAGGCCCTGCAAAACGATATTTTTTCTTTTTATTGATGAGAAAACTATACTTCAATGAAGCCGGCATGCGTTATGAATCTTATATATTTGCACCCAATCCTCATAAACCCCAAAAATGAAAACAAGATTCCTTACTGTCTTAGCGGTCACTCTATTTTTTGGATCCTGTAGTAAAAGTGTTGATTCGTCTCAGAACACCAACCCTGCCGAGTCTTATCTGACCACTACTTCCGGAAGTATCTGGACTTACCACGAAATCAATTCCACAAGCGGTACAGTTAACAGTTCTGATTATATGGTAACCTCCACAGACAGAGACTCTACCATTAATAACAGAAAATATCACATATTTAGCTATTCTTACGGCGGGAGTCAGTATCTCGGACTTTCGGGGCACGATTACTATGAATTTGATTCTATACCCGGCAGTTCCAGTATAGGAGGTGCAGCTGTGGAGAGGTTATATCTCAAAGACAATTTGAATACCGGAGATATCTGGAAACAGAATTTCACTTTTTCGGTTTCCGGATTCCCGGTTCCTCTCTCCGTTACCAATAAAATTGCTGAAAAAGACATTTCACGAACTGTAAATGGAATAGACTATCAGAATGTGATTCATGTTAACAGTACTATTTCCTCTACATTAATTCCGGCTTCTTCTCTCAAATCTGCCATTGATAGCTACTATGCTCCCAAATACGGGCTCATTGAGAACACCACTATCGTGAATCTCAATTATATGGGTATCAGTCAGGATGTAAATATCAGCACACAATTGAAAAGTGCTGTACTAAAATAGCTCAAATTACTTCATCAGTAAGATGAACTTTGGTCATGGCAGTATAATGATTCTGTAAAATATGCAGAGCAATAGGCTGTGTAATAACTCTTCTTTCGTCTCTATACCAGATCTCAAAATGGGAAAAATCATCCTGCGAAGGGGTCTGAATACGAAAAGCTCCTTTCATATACTTCACCGAACCATCACCATTTACCTGTTTAGTAAATTTCAACAGAAGTAATTGTTCTTCATTCACCGGCAGAGGATAAACGACATCGGCTGTGAAATACATCTCCTGTACACCATTATTGATGCAGATTTCTTTCTCATCATGGTTTAGATTGGTCACCTCGCCGCGCCATTTATGGCCGTCGCTCTCTACTAGTACATAATCTCCCTGTTTTAATTCGCTGAATTTTATCATACTGAAGAATTTTTGCTCAATTTAGGAAAAAAATCAATTATCAAATTAGCTAATTTGATAATTACCCAATTATTCTGCCCAGCTCATCACATAATTCTCATCTTCTATTTCCAGCGCTTGTTTGGTTAATTGTAATGGGTGAAAGGTATCTACCATGACAGCCAATTCACCTGTTTCTTTCATACCAATACTCTTTTCAACAGCTCCGGGATGGGGGCCATGAGGGATACCGCCCGGATGTAACGTAATCATGCCGCGGGTAACATGCTTGCGGCTCATGAATTCACCATCTACATAATAAAGCAACTCATCACTATCAATATTACTATGATTGTAAGGCGCAGGAATAGAGAGGGGATGATAATCGAATAACCGTGGTACAAAAGAACAGATCACAAAATTGTGCCCTTCAAAAGTGAGGTGAACTGGTGGCGGCTGATGAACCCTGCCTGTAATTGGCTCAAAATCATGAATGGAAAATGCAATGGGATAACAACATCCATCCCAGCCGATCACATCAAACGGGTGGTGCAAATAATGAATACCATACATCATTCCTTTCTTTTTTACCAACAGCAAAAAATCTCCTTCTTCATCTATGGTTTGTAAATTCTCAGGCACCCGGATATCCCTTTCACAATAAGGTGAACTTTCCAATAATTGCCCGTAATTACTCAAATATTTTTTAGGATAACGGACAGGGCTAAACGCTTCTACAATAAACAAACGGTTGTTTTCTTTATCAAATTCCATCTGATAAATGGTACCGCGCGGAATCACAAGATAATCACCATAAGCAAAAGTAATTTCACCATATTGCGTTTTCAATTTACCGGTACCTTCATGTACAAAAATTACCTCATCGGCATCCGCATTTTTATAAAAATAATCATGCATACTTTGTCTGGGTGCAGCAAGAGAAATATGAACGTCATTATTCACTAAAACCGGTTTACGACTTTTCAAATAGTCATCTTCAGGTTTAATATTAAATCCCTGAAAACTGCGGTGTTTCAGCATCTTTTCTTCGGCTATTTCAGGAATCACACTATATGGTTCATCGGTCTTTATGATCTGGGTAGGTGGATGCGAATGATACAGCAAAGAAGAATCGGAAGAAAATCCTTCCGTAGAAAATAATTGTTCAGAATATAAAGTTCCATCCGGTTTACGGAATTGTGTGTGGCGTTTATGCGGAATGGATCCTGATTTATGATAGTGTGGCATTTGTATTAATTGAAAGTTGAAAATTGAAAATTAAACACCTGACTGCCGTTAGACAAGTTTGAGAATGATTAAAACTCTAAAACGAAGACAATTCGAGACTTAACATAAGAAAAAAATATTTCCAGGTACGTTTATCAATATAATATATAAAATTCCGACAAAAAAGCATACCGTAAAGTTAGATAATTTACATGATGAAAGACTTAATGAATTGTAAAGCAAAATATAATTTCGGGGAGTAATTTTCAATTTCTAACTTGCCAACATTAAAATTATTTTTTTGACTCGAATTGGTCTTATATCAGACACACATAGCTATCTCGATCCCACTGTTTTAGAACATTTTAAAAATTGTGATGAAATATGGCATGGAGGCGATTTTGGCAACATTGAAATAGCCAATAAATTGACTGGAGGGTTCAGCAAACTCAGTCAGACCGGAGACCGTCAGATCAGGTTACGCGGTGTTTATGGAAATATTGATGGCTATGATATAAAAAGTATTTATCCCGAACAGTTGGTTTTTATGTGTGAAGAGGTAAAAGTGATGATCCGGCATATCGGCGGTTATCCGCCACGCTATAATCCTGAGACCAAAAAAGAAATTTTAATTCACAAACCTCAACTCTTTATCAGCGGGCATTCACACATTTTAAAAATAATGTACGATCAAAAGCTGCAATGTCTTCATATAAATCCAGGAGCCGCAGGAAAACATGGATGGCAAAAGGTTCGAACAATTGTTCGGTTTGCAATAGATGGAAAAGATATCAAGGATTGCGAGGTGATTGAATTGGAATGATTATTCGCGACTGATTAACAATCCCATATTTACAGAAATTGAAATAAAACCACTCACTAATCCACCCAATCCGCTATAAATACATTCGTATCATGTCCGCCGCCATTATTTCTGTTGCTGCTGAAAATAATTCTTTTACCATCAGGGCTAAACATCGGGAATGCATCGAACCCCTTATCACGGCTTATCTTTTCTAATCCTTTACCATTAATGTCGGTGATATACATATTGAATGGAAATCCTCTTGCATATTCATGATTACTACAAAAAATAACATGTTTACCATCAGGCATAAAGTTGGGCGCCCAATTGGCCTTGTCTAAAAAGGTAATCTGCTGAGCATCACTACCATCGGCATTGGCGATAAATACTTCCATTGAAGTGGGTGCTACCAAGCCTTTTGATAACAGGTCCTTATAATCAGCAATCTCTGCTTCTGTTTTTGGGCGGCTTGCACGCCATAATATTTTTTTGCCATCGGGGCTAAACCATGCGCCACCATCGTATCCCAGGGTATGGGTGATTTGCTTTACATTTTTCCCATCAAGATCCATGGTATAAAGATCCAGGTCACCATTACGCATAGACGTAAATACAATTTTATCTCCTTTGGGTGAAATGGTAGCTTCTGCATCATACCCTTTTGTTTTGGTGAGTTGTTTCACAATCTTACCATTGGTATCTGCTTTAAAAATATCAAAGCTTTCATAGATAGGCCATATATATCTTTTCATCTTTTCTTTATCAGGTACCGGCGGACAATCTTTGGAAGCAAGGTGGGTAGAAGCATATAAGATATGTTTCCCGTCGGGATAAAAGTAAGAGCAGGTAGTGCGTCCGGTGCCGGTACTTACCAGTTTGGGAGTAAAAGGTTCATCAGGCGATTCAGGAATCTTCCCCATCCATATCTGATCGCACATAATTCCATTTTTAGGATCGGTACGTTGATATACAATGTATTTTCCATCAAAACTAAAATACGCTTCGGCATTATCGCCACCAAAAGTAAGCTGGCGCATATTTTTAAAATGATGCTCTTCAGAATAATGAATCGTATCTTTTATCACCAACTTTTCTGTGTGAGAAGTATTTTTTTCAGAAGGAAAAATAAAAAAAACAGCACAAAGAACAGGAATGAATATTTTCATCATATCAGTTATTTTTAGAAGTACGCAACTTAATAAATTTCCAAGCGAAAACAGTCAAATTAACGTAATATTCGATTTACGATTGGGAATATTAAATTTGCATCATGATGCGATTCAAATTATTTCTTTTCATTGCAGTAACGCTCGTGTTTTTTGCGTCATGCAATTCAAATGAACACAAGGCTACCAATACAATAGTTGACGCTAATTCCATTGAATCTATAAAAAATAGTATTCAGGAACATCCAGACTCTTTAATGTTGAAAGAAGACCTTATAGAAGCCTACAGGAACCAGGGATATTACGATTCTGCCATATCAATTGCCAATATGGAAATAAACAAAGATAGTGGCAATGCTTATTTATGGAATATAAAAGCCACTTTGTATTTTGAAAATGATGACACTTTAAATGCTGTCAACTCTCTCGAACATGCTATCGCTATTTATCCGCTTCCTGAATATCTTGTTGCACTTGGTACCGTATATGCCGAACTAAAAAGTAAAAATGCATTAATGATAGCTGACGAACTTTTGCACACCAACAAAACCAAATCAGGAAAAGATGCTTATTTCATAAAGGGACTTTATTACAATTATACCAACGCCCCCCAAAAGGCAATTGCTTTTTTAGATAGTTGTCTCAATCTGGATTTTACCTATATGTACGCCTATCGCGAAAAAGCTATCGCGCTATATGATCAAACGAAATATGCAGATGCACTCACAGTATTAAAACGTGCTGTTACCATTCAGAACAATTTTGATGAAGGATATTTCTGGATGGGGAAATGTTATGAAAAATTAAACCGCAACGAAGATGCCATACAAAGTTATCAAACGGCCCTTCTATATGATAAAGACTATACAGAAGCAAGAGCTGCTTTAGAGAAGTTAGAGAAGACCAAAAAGTAACCATACTAAAATTCATCATAATCAATTTTCACAACTAATATTAAAAGAATGCCCATCATCGCCCCCTCTCTCTTAGCAGCCAATTTCCTACATCTTGAATCTGATTGCAAAATGCTTGACAAAAGCAAAGCCGATTGGTTCCATCTGGATGTAATGGATGGCAGGTTTGTTCCCAATATCAGTTTTGGAATGTCTATTATCAAACAATTGCGCAAGACCACCCAAAAAATATTTGATGTTCATCTAATGATTCTTGAACCGGAAAAATATGCAGAAGAACTTAAAACCGCAGGAGCCGATAGCTTAACCGTTCATCTGGAAGCATGTCCGCATTTACACCGGAACATTCAACAGATACATTCTCTCAAAATGAAGGCAGGCGTAGCCATTAACCCCTCCACTCCTGTACTCTTACTAAAAGATATTATTGCTGATATTGATCTGGTATGTTTAATGAGTGTAAACCCCGGTTTCGGCGGACAATCATTTATCCCTCATTCCATTCAAAAAATCAAAGAATTAAAAGACCTGATCAATAACACAGGCTCCTTTGCAAAAATTGAAGTGGACGGAGGCGTATCCCTTCAAAATGCTGCCGAGATCATCAAAGCCGGGGCAGATGTTCTGGTTGCAGGCAGTGCTGTGTTTGGTTCAGAAAATCCAACAGATACCATCGAAAGATTAAAAGCATTGTAAAAAATATCAGGCACATTACAGGCTATCATGCATTTGCTGTAATACAGGGGCAGATTGCTTTAGCCAATCGGTTTCTTTTTCGTCCCATTTATATTTCTTAGAGATCACGTCCTCCACCATCTGCCTTCCGGCAAATGCCTGTTCCTGTGAGTAAAAACAATCAATCCATTTCTTATCAAGTTTGCTCTCACCTTGGACGGTGATTCCGCCCACATACCAGTTAAAGCAGCAAGGCAAAGACTTAAACTCTATTTTTTTGGCGCCCCCATCTATATATCCCTGAAGATAATAAACATAAAATTGCACACAACCTTTCACACGATTTCTGATGGCCTCATCCGTCTCAGGTTTTTTGGGTTTTATCTTCCATCCATAGTTCTTAAGAGAAAATGGATTCTTCCCGGCATCGGCCCAGTAAGTATGTGTACCTGTATAGATCAACTCGGAAGTATCGCGGTTTTCGACACGCTTCAACCTCAATTCATCTCCGTGCAAGCGCATAATGATATACACTGCTTTTCCACCCTTATCAAAACTTGCTGTAATCTTATTCCCTTTAACATTAAATTTTCCATACCGCATCTCCCCTCCAGGATTCTCCAGAATTGTGGAATCAGTAATAAAAACAATTCCCGGGTCAAGCGATACGCCAGCTGCATTCTCATGAGGCACATCTCCTTCAAGAGGATGTTCCGCATCGTTCAATTCCCAATACTGGCACAAAAGATGAAAAGTGTCTTTCGGCAACGCAGAGACCGGATCAATGATTTTTTCATTCCGGTTTTGACTGGGGCTCGCGCAACGGGACAATAATACAGATATAAAAATGAATAAGGCTGCGGTGAAATACTTTTGCATATTCCAAAAATAATAAAATGAAATGAAACCCTTCGCTTTGAAAAAAAATTATTTTTTTCTATATAGGCTCTCGTTCTACAGAAAATCTATGTACTCATTTAAAATATAAATCCGGATTATCAGTTTATTTTCACGGTATATTTCATAAAATATTACCTTCACTTTATGAGACTGACGGTTTTAATTTTTCTCCTTTTTACAGCATTCTCCACTTCTGCCCAAAAGAAAACAGCTTATGTATCAGGTAGTGTGATAGATGAGAACGAAACCCCTATGGCAGGAGTAACCGTTACTATTCTCGGAAAGCAAAATGGCATTCTCACCAATGACTCAGGATTTTATCACATACAGGCACCCGCTGAGAAAGCTTTCGCTCTGGTATTTTCCCATTCAGGATTCAGGGACGGGCAAAAGAATTTCTATCTAAGTGAAGGAGAAAAGGAACAGGTAACCATAATGCTTATACGCACAGGTAAAACCCTGCAAAACATTATTATCAAAGATCAGAAAGACAGAAATGAAACAGGCCTCATCAGAATAAACCCCAAAAACACGGTAATGGCTCCCACGGTAACAGGAGGGGTGGAAGGGCTGATTAAAACACTCGTGGGAAGCAACAATGAACTTACTTCTCAATATTCCGTGCGTGGTGGAAATTACGATGAAAACCTTATCTATATAAATGACTTCGAGATTTACCGGCCCTATCTGGTAAACAATGGTCAACAGGAAGGGCTAAGTTTCATCAACCCCGAAATGGTAAAGAATATTAATTTCTACAATGGCGGATTTCAGGCCAAGTACGGCGACAAGATCAGCAGTGTTCTCGACATACAGTATAAGCAGCCTGTATCATTCGAAGGTTCTGTTTATATAAGTCCTTTGGAACAGGGATTACATCTGGAAGGAATCTCAAAAAATAAAAAGCTTTCCTGGCTGTTTGGCGTGAGAAGCAAGACCAATAAAAACCTGCTCAGTAGCCAGGAAACCAAAGGTAATTATGTTCCTTCCGCCGCCGATATGCAAGCTTATCTCACTTATAAAATATCAGAAAAATCACAATTAGAAGTATTGGGAATTATTTCGGGTTCTACCTTTTCCCTCACACCTGAATCAGCACAAAAATCAACAGCCGTATTTTCTCCTTTATTTACCGCTAATCTTGGACTTGACATTTACTTTGAAGGCCAGGAAAAAGATAAGTACACCAGTAACTTACTCGGCATCAGCCTCGTACAAGAAGTGAATAAAAAAGTAAAACTAAAATGGATGATGAGCCGATATGGCGATAATGAAAATGAAAACTTTGACATAACCGGAGCCTATCTTTTTGGTGAAAGAAGTTTCGACAAAACTCAGCCTGATTTTGGACAAATCACTAATCCACTGGGGGCAGGTGTTTATCAGAATTATGCGCGCAATCAATTGAACATTCAGGTATATAACATCAGCCACAAAGGAAGCTATGCACTTGGTAAACATTTCATACAATGGGGAGCAGGCGTTGATCATACCATCATCAGCGACCGGCTCAATGAATGGGAATTTCAGGATAGCGCAGGTTACTCTCTACCCTTTAACCCCGGTCAGATTAGCCTAAGCAATGTACTGAAATCAAACGCCCATCTCACGGTTGATAAATACAGCGGATATGCACAGGATAATATTCGTCTAAGCAAGGGCGTTACAGATATTACCTTACAGGCGGGAGTACGATTCAATTACAATTCTCTGAACAATGAATTCCTGGTAAGCCCCCGTGCCCAGATCAGTTACAAACCCGACTGGGAAAAAGACATTATCTTCAAAGCATCAGCGGGTGTTTATGACCAGCCGCCTTTCTATCGTGAAATGAGGAGATATGATGGCACACTTAACACTGCATTAAAAAGCCAGAAAAGTATCCAATATGTAGCCGGATTCGATTATAATTTATCTTACGGCGACAGACCCATGCGTATTACCACAGAAGCTTATTACAAATCACTGACTGATGTGGATCCTTATGATATTGATAATGTACGCATTCGCTATTTTGGTAAAAATGATGCAAGGGCTTACGCCACAGGAATTGAAACAAGAGTCTTTACAGAGCTGGTAAAAGATGCAGAAAGCTGGTTCAGTATTTCTGTGAGCCGTACCAAAGAAAATCTAAATAATGATTTCTATTACACTTATAAAAATGCAGAAGGAGAAACAATAAACGACCATACCACCGATCAGATAGTTGCAGACAGTGTGCGTACAAATGTAGGATGGATCAGGAGACCAAGTGACCGACTGATCACGATGGGATTATTTTTACAGGATTATTTAAGTACCAATAAAAACTTTAGAGTTCACCTCAATGTGATCTATGGGAGTAATATGACCTACAATATTCCCAATAGTGTAAAATACAGGAATGCACTCATCATTGAGCCATACATGAGGGTGGATATAGGTTTCAGTGCATTACTACTCAGCGAAAAATCATTAAGACGTAGTCATTCTCCCTTTAGAAATTTCGAAAATATCTGGGCAAGCCTTGAAGTTTTTAATCTCATAGACAGGGATAATGTTATTTCTTATCAGTTGATAAAAGATTATGCCAACAATACTTTCAGCATACCCAACCGATTAACACCCCGATTGATCAATTTTAAAATACTCGCAAGATTTTAAAAAAACCGATACCCTGCCTTCCCTCAATCACTAAAACTGAACGAAATGAAAATAAAATCTCAACTTATTATTATGCTCATAGCAACCTGCACCACCAATGTGTATGCGCAAAAAGCCATGAAGCCTGAAGACACAGAGATTTATTCTCCTGTTCCGCAAGTAGTTACTCCTGGAAGATCTTGTGGAGAGGCACCTTCTGATGCGATCATTTTATTCGACGGAAAAAATCTAAACCAATGGGTGCTTGCGGATGACACTACTAAAACAGCAGATTGGATTGTGAGCAAAGGAATCATCACCGTAAACAAGCCTTCAGGAAATATACAAACAAAACAATCATTTACTGATTACCAATTTCACATAGAATGGCGCATTCCAAAAGATATTGAAGGATCAGGGCAAGCCCGCGGCAACAGTGGCCTGTTCCTCGCTTCTATCGGTAAAGATGACAATGGCTATGAATTGCAGATATTGGATTCGTACCAAAATTCCACTTATGTAAATGGCCAGGCTGGAAGCATTTACAAACAATATCCTCCCCTTGTAAATGCAAATTTCCCTCCCGGCATCTGGCAAACGTATGATGTAATATGGACAGCCCCCCGATTTAATGAAGATGGCTCTTTAAAATCTCCTGCAAGAGCAACTGTTTTTTTCAACGGAATTTTAATTCAGAATAATGTTGGATTGAAAGGTGTTACACTTAATACCGGCAAACCGTATTACAAAAAACACGGAGCATCCCCCATTAAATTACAAGCGCATGGAGATAAAAGTAAGCCCATTAGTTTTAGAAATATATGGGTGAGGCCGTTATAGAAATAAATCGGGAAAGACGGTATGGCAGGCCGACGATCACTTTCTATAATTTTCTCTTGTTCAAAACAAAATCAGATACCACCTGCAATTCCAGATAATCCCGAGCCAATTGCAATTCCAACTATTGGAAGGAGTAGAATATACATTCGGATACTTAACTATTTTATAGCTTATTTATCTCTCTCCATCAAATACTTTGCAAGTTCTTCCAAAGGTTTTTTCCTTACAGAGATGACTGCTATCTCTTCCATGTGATCCATGGCAATTGAAAAATATTTTTGCTTTAGTTCCTTTGCCCATTCATCTACATTGCAACATTTATAAATAGCAAGGGTAGCTTCAATTTTGCTTTCATCATCTACATTCACCAATTCATTTAGCTCTTTCTTCTGTGTATCTGATGCTACTTTCAAAGCCTGAAGCAGCAAGAAAGTTTTCTTATTTGCCATAATATCACCACCGGTTTTCTTTCCAAATTTTTCAGGGTTCCCAAAAGCATCCAGATAATCATCCTGTACCTGGAATGCAATTCCAAGATCCTTTCCGAATTCATACAAATGATGTTGATTGCCTTTACCTGCTCCCCCCAGAATAGCACCAAGTTGCAGGCTTGCAGCCAATGCTACAGAAGTTTTGAGCGTAATCATTTTTACATAATCATCAAAACCCACATCAGGCATTTTCTCAAAATCCATATCAAGTTGCTGGCCCTCACACACCTGTTTCGCTGTTTTATTAAACAAGGAAAGCACCCTCGGTAGAAATTCTACATCCACATGGTTCAGGCTTTCATAACCTGTTACCAGCATCACATCGCCTGCCAGCAATGCGGTAGATTCTCCAAACTTAGTGTGTACAGTCGGAATACCACGGCGCAAAGGTGCTCTGTCCATGATATCATCGTGTACCAAAGTAAAATTGTGAAACAACTCGATTGCGGTTGCTACGTGATAGGCATCTTCTCTTATTTCTGCAAACATCTCATTTCCCATAAGGCACATTACCGGACGAATGCGTTTACCTCCCTCTGTTAGTAAGTATTGGGAAGCATCATACAATTTTTCGGGCTGCTGTGGAAAATGACGTACGGCAAATCTTTTCTCAAAAGATTGAGATAGCTGTTGGTATGTGTACATGAATTATTTCAACATTTATAAATTACTTAATTACATTTCAATCCGGCAAAACTATTAAATCTTTTCCCTTCTTTTGGGCAGGTTGCAAAATTTTCAACAGCGAAGGCCCCCAAACTCTCTTCCATAAAGAGTTATAAGGAGTCAGATATTTTTGTTGAAATAAAGATTTATGATACAGTGATCAAAAAGGGCAGCCACTTGTAAATCATTTTCTTTTTTTCCCGGCTTTTGCCGCCTTCTCTTTCATGCTTTCAATATTCGGTATCCATTCAAAATCAAGCTGGTGTTTTTCAAGATTGGCGGCGACCAGTTTTATCTGTACCGTATCCCCCATCCTGAATTTCTTTCCGGTACGCAACCCAACCAGTGCATATCCTGCATCATCATGACGAAAATCATCATAATCCGAAAGATCTTTAACAGACACCAATCCTTCACATTTTTCATTCACGGTTTCTACCCAGAAACCAAAGGAAGAAACTCCACTGATCACGCCTTCCATATCTTCGCCCACCTTATCCATCATAAACTCTACCTGTTTATATTTATTTCCCGCACGTTCCGCTTCCATAGCTGCCCGCTCACGCTCACTGCAATGAACACATTTTTCTTCCATCTTTTTATCGGCAGCCAATTTATTTCCCAGTACCTCATGCAATATCCGGTGTACCATCACATCAGGATAACGCCGTATAGGTGAAGTAAAATGACAATAATTTTCAAATCCCAAACCATAGTGTCCCACATTATCTATTGAATAGATCGCTTTGGCCATCGTACGGATTCCTAACTGCTCTAACACATGCTGTTCGGGCTTCCCATGCACATCAACCATCAATTGATTGAATGATTTTGCAATGGCCTTCTCATCTTTCATATCAAACTTGTAACCAAATTTGCGTGCAAAAGCCACAAAGGGTTTTAGCTTTTCTTCATCGGGCGTATCGTGTATGCGATAAGGGAATGGCAGCGGTTTTTTATCCACTTTTATTTTAGAAACATACGTAGCCACCGTGCGATTGGCAAGCAACATAAATTCTTCCACTAATTGATGGGATTCTTTACTTTCCTTCACCACTATTTCCAACGGCTTCCCATTTTCATCCAGCCTAAACTTCACTTCCGTTGATGAAAAATTAATGGCACCATTTTTAAATCTCTCTTTCCTGAAATTCTTCGCAAGAGAATTTAGTATAAAAATTTCATCCTTATACGGCCCATTGGCGGACTCTATTATTTGTTGCACCTCATCATAAGTAAACCGACGATCACTGTGAATGAGGGTTTTCCCCACTCTGTACTCTTTTATTTTCCCCTTAACCGTAATTTTAAAGATCACAGAAAAGGTACATTTATCCTCATCAGGGCGCAAAGAACAAAGTTCATTGGAAATTTTTTCAGGCAACATAGGAATTACCCGATCAGGGAGATACACACTCGTAGCCCTTGAATAGGCTTCTTCATCCATCGCATTTCCGGGAGTTACAAAATGGCTCACATCTGCAATATGTACTCCTATTTCATATTCATTATCATCCAGCTTTTTTACTGAAAGAGCATCATCAAAATCTTTAGCATCTGCGGGGTCAATTGTAAACGTAAGTACATCGCGGTAATCTTCTCTTTTTGCGATTTCCTTTTCATCCGGAGTTCCATCCAAGTCGTGTGCTTCATCGAGAACAGGCTGGGGGAATTCAAGAGAAAACCCGTTTTGAATAACAATTTCTTTCATCGCCATATCTCCGGCATTTTTGCCCTGCAACACGGTTACAACTTCACCTTCCGGCTTTTTGGCACCATTTTCCCAGTTTAAAAATTTCACCACCACCCTGTCATTCGCTTTAGCACCATTCAGATTTTTAATGCTGATATAAAAATCGGGCAGAGGCTTTTGGCTATCAGGAGTGAAAAATGCAAAATTCTCACTCACCTGTATGTTTCCTATAAATTCAGTTCGCTTTCTTTCCACTACCTCCTCTATCACACCCTCCGTGCGCTTTCCATTGGAATCTTTAACTTTTACACGCACGACATCGCCGTTCATCGCTTTATTGAAATCCTGCGGCCGCACCAGCAAGTCTTTTTCTCTTCCTTCCACAATTACATACCCCATCCCAGAGCGTGTAATTTCCAATTTACCTTTTACTAAGGGAACCGGGCTTTTCTTTCCTGACTTTTTACTCATAGATTATTTAAGGTATTTTTTCAAATACCAATTATGCAATGTACAAATCAATTATTAATTAAAAATAAACATTCAATCAAAATATATAAATTACTTTTTATACCCATTTTTCTGTAACAAAGAGGGGCTGTGGTTTACAGTTCCCTGATGAACTACCGTTCCGGTATTCCACTGCAATCTTTTGCTGTTGCTCCGCTCCGTGGTGCACCTACCAATTAGCAAAAGGATTTCCGTTACATTCCGGCAGCCAGTCAGCAGAAAACCATCACTCATCCATAGACGAAAATAAAAATGCTTTACAATCAATACTCCGGGTATCATCTCTCTAATCCCTGTTTCTCCATCGTCTCTTTTTCTTATCCGAATAAATTGTCTGGCATTTATCCACCAGCCCGATAAATTCTTTTTCTAGGAACTGATCCGGTTCCTGCGCAGAAACCGCGATATTCTTAATCACGCTCCAATCCAAATCCGGAGGAAAATATTTGGAGCCTCTCAGCTTAAGGCCAAACATAGTTACACTTGTGGCAAATTGCAGGTCTTTGCAAATATGATCAAATGCTTTATAATTTCGCAGTACCGCAAATTTCAAAAAATGATCAGCACTGTTATCCGGCAGTCTATAATGCAACGATATATCTGCAATAGAATCATTCTCATTCGTAACAGAATCCATACTTACAGGAGCTATTTCAAAAACGACCGTGTTGCCCGAGCCCGAACCTATCTCGCCCCCCTCCAGCTCAAAATCTTTTTCTCCCAGAACACTTTTTTTATTATCATAGCCTATGAGCCGGTATTCCGCGATGAAAGAAGAATTGAATTTCACCTTGATATAAACATTGCTTGCAATGGAATAAAGTGTTTGTGTAAACTCCGTTACCAGTACTTTTTCAGCTTCCCTCACATCATCTATGTAAGCGAAATTCCCATTCCCTTTTTTGGCCAATACTTCAATTTTCGAATCCTTATAATTTCCCATACCCACCCCAAGACAGGTGAGATATACTCCTGTTTGCTTTTCCTTTGAAATCAATTCTTCCAGGTCCTTTTCACTGCGCTGCCCAATATTGAAATCCCCATCAGTAGCCAATATGATACGATTATTTCCTCCTTTCATAAAAGTGCTTTCCGCCAACTTATACGCCGTTCTGATAGCTGCTTCACCGGGAGTATCGCCTGAAGCGGTCAATTCTTCTATTGCCTGTGATATCTTCTTTTTTTCAGCACCGCTGGTAGGATCCATCCATATTCCTACCGAGCCTCCGTAAGTTACAATAGAAACGGTATCCTGGCTTCTCAAATTTTTTACGAGCAACTGAAATGCCTCTTTTAACAGAGGTAATCTGTTAGGCAAATCCATGCTCCCACTTACATCTATCAGAAACACAAGATTGGAAGGAGGTACCTTATCAAGATTTAATTTCCTCCCCGACAGGTTTAAAAATAAAAGGCGATGATCCTTATTCCATGGACAATCGGATATCTGTGTTTCAAGCCTGAAAACATTTCCAGGTTCAGGCTCTTTATAATTAAAATTAAAATAGTTCAGCATCTCATCAACCCTCACCGCATCCTGCGGCACCTTTGAATCCTGATTAATAAACCTGCGCACATTACTGTACGAGGCCTTATCAATACGCATGGAGAATTCGGTACTGTGATTATTGGTGGTTTTAATAAAATCATTTTCTGCCAGGTTGCTGTAGCTCTCATCATTATAATAAGCAATCGGAAAAACATTCCCTTCAGCACCAGTGGTAAGTGATACTAATTTTTGCTTATAGGTACTCACATTCTGTGAGACCATTTTTAAAACAATATGCTGATATTCCGAAGTCTTAATTCTTATCCCTTCCATTACATATCCATCGAGACTAAAAACAAGTGAATCTTCCCGGTTGGAAGTAGGAATGCCAAATCCGCCAGTGACACCGCTCGCATAAAGAGAAGTAGCGGCAGGTATATAGATTTTCACATTCTGCAGAGGTTGCCCCTTTTCATCCTTCACCTCTCCTTTAATATAATATTGAGCACTAACCTGATGACACAGGAACAAAACAGAAAATATGGTAAGTAGCTTTTTCAAAAAAATGCTTTGGGTAAAGTTGCTTCGTTTTTTAGCGGCAGCCATAAAAATAGAAATTCTGCTTTGTAAATCAAACCAATTGATAAATCTCTTTTATATTTCTTCCCAGTCCATCATAATCAAGTCCATAACCAAGCACAAATTTATCGGGAATCGTAAATCCGAGATAATCTATTTTAATCGCATGTAGGGTTGCCGAAGGCTTGTGCAGCAAGGCTGCCACTTTCAGGGAAGCGGGATGATGATGTTCCAGCTGCGGTAAAAACTGCGACAATGTCTTTCCTGTATCCACAATGTCCTCTATAATAATCACATCGCGACCATACAATTCCACATCAAGGCCTATGGCAGTAATTACTTTTCCGGTAGATTTCACGCCTTTGTATGAAGCCAGTTTGATAAAACATATTTCTGCTTCAAGATTGATTTGCTTGAAAAGATCTGCTGCAAAAACAAAAGCTCCATTAAGAATTGCAATGAACAGTGGCTTTTTACCATCATAATCTTTATTAATCTCAGTAGCTACTCGTGTTACCTGCTGGGCTATCTCCTCCGAAGTGATATACGGCGTAAATTCTTTATCGTGTACTTTTATAGTGGACATAAATTATTTTGATATGATGAGTTGTTGCCCGATTTGTAAATCATCTGTAGAAAGTTGATTCCATTCTTTCAATTGTTCCACAGTAACTCCGTACTTTTTTGAGATACTGTAAAGGTTTTCTTTCGGAAGTACTTTGTGTGTAGTACTGTTATTCACACTGGAAGTGTCTATGGCAGAACTGGAAACATCACTTTTCAAGTACGGGGCACCGGCTTTCGAAGCATAAGCTGCCATCATTTTTTTATCCGCTTGCGGCCTCAGTAATATTTTATCGCCTGCAACCACATAATCGTCAGGCGTAAGATGATTATAGGCATACAAGCTTTGCAGCATCACACCATTCCTCTGGGCTATATCATATAATGTCTCATCAGGTTCTGCTATGCAAAAATCCATGTTTCCGTCTCTCTGTTTTTTTTCTAAAAATAGATATTGCCCTTTATCCAGTATCCCATCTTTTGTAAGCTCATTAAAGGTTAATAATTTAGAAAGATTAATATTATTTTCTGTAGCAATCACGAGCAATGATGTGCCTTTGGGAACATATAATGCCTTCAACCCATTGATGGTAAGATTCATTTGTTTATTGACCTCCGGGTCAGGCGAAACCACCGAATTATCTACCGGATCATCTTTATATTTAGAGGCATCAAAAACAGGTACATCTCCAATCGCTTCCATGGTATATTGCTCCAGATTGTTATCCTCAATACTTTTTATGAGAATATCGGGATAACGTGGATTGGTAGCATAACCTGCCTGGCGCAATCCATACGACCATGCTTTATAGTCTGCAGGATTCAATTGAAATAAAAAATCATAGCGGCTGTTACCTCTTAAAAAATTAGAATGATCCCGATACGAATCTTCCGCACTCTTATATTTTCTAAAACATTCGCCTGCGGCATCATCATCATGGCTCACCGTTTCAGCAGTCCACGTACTTTTGCATTTTATTCCAAAATGATTATTAGAAGTTTTTACCAGATCACTGTTTCCATTCTGTGTTTCCAGCAAACCTTGTGCAAGGGTAATGGCTGCAGGCACTCCCATACGCTTCATTTCTCTCACTGCAAGGTCTTTATATTCCTGTATGTACTGTTGCGCCGTCATTGACTGCGCAGAAACACCTGCACAACAAAAAGTAGAAAAAAAGAAGATGATGAGTGTTTTGCGCATCCTGAGAAAAATGTTTTAATTCAAAAAATTAAATACCTTATTATTTTTTGATGATCAGCATTAATCCGTCCCTTACGGTAAGAACCACCTGCTGAACCCTATTGTCCGCTGCCACATGTTTATTATAAGCGTTGATAGCCATACCATTCTTACCGGTAATATTTTCTTTCAGCACTTCTCCGTGAAACAACACATTGTCTGCGAGGATCACACCTCCTTTTTTTAGTCGCGGCAAAGTTAATTCGTAATAATTAATATAATTGGTTTTATCCGCATCTATAAAAATCAAATCCCATGTAAAATCAAGTTGTGGTATTATATCCAACGCATTTCCGTTGTGTAAAATTATCTGATTGACTTGTGAAGATTTTGCAAAATAATTTTGAGACAGCATTGCATCCTCTTCTCTCAGCTCGATTGTATGCAGGTAACCATCGGGCTGCAAGCCTTTCGCAAGGCATAAGGCACTGTATCCAGTGAAGGTACCAATCTCCAAAATATATTTCGGACTAATTATTTTGCTCAGCATCTCAAGCAATTTTCCCTGCAAGGGTCCACTAAGCATATTGGAATGGGCATGATGTTTCAGTGTATCGCCTTCTATTTCCTGCAACAAGCTATCTGTAGGCTCAGAAAAAGAAGTTGCATATTCATTGGCTTTATCAATAATAATTTCAGACATCATGATAATTTTAATTCTCCAATATTTTTCTTCCGTGACATAATCCACAGCCCTATAAAGGTAAGAAGACCATTTACAATGATCAACTCTTCTGCAAATACATATCCGTCGAGTAAAACGGTAGAATATTTATCAATAAAAAAACACGCAATAGGAGCTAAAATGCAAATGATGGGCGTAGCCTTGTCAAGTACTTTTCTTTTTTTTGCAAATAACGAAAAAGCAAATAATCCTATGAGCGGGCCGTAGGTAAAAGTGGCTACTTTGAAAATAGCCGTTACTACAGATGTATCATTTACTGCATTGAATAATAAAATAACCAATAAGATGGTTACCGAGAAACCGACATGTACATAATGCCGCGTACGAACCATATTCTTTTTATGTTCATTCTCCTTTTTATCAAAATTTAAAAAATCAATACAAAAAGAGGTAGTAAGTGCCGTAAGCCCCGAATCAGTCGTAGCAAATGTCGCAGCCGTTAACCCTAACATGAAAACTACTGCAGGCACTCCTTTAAAATGATTCAGTGCGATCTCCGGAAAAAGATAATCCGTTCTGGGCTGATGAGTAACTGCATCCAGAGGGATAGCAATCCCTTCTCTGTTTGCATAAATATATAACAAAGCGCCCACGCTCAAAAACAACAAATTAATAATTACAAAAATAAAGGTAAAACTCAGCATGTTTTTCTGCGCATCTTTTATATTTTTACAGCTTAGGTTCTTTTGCATCAGATCCTGATCAAGGCCAAACATACCAATCGTTACAAATATCCCTCCCAGAAATTGCTTGGAAAAATGGAATTTATTAGTAACAAAATTATCCGTAAAAAATATTTTTGAATAGCTGCTTTCTTTGACAGCATCGAAAGCCTGGCTAATATTCATATTCAGGCTTGAACAAATAAAATAAATAGAGAGAAAAACTGAAGCTACCAAAAAGACCGTCTGAAGCGTATCGGTAATAATAATGGTTTTTAGGCCGCCTTTAAAAGTATAGCCCCATATCAGCAATAAACAAATAACGATGGTAAGCCAGAACGGAACACCCATTTCATCAAAAATAAAACGCTGTAACACAATCGCGACAAGGTATAATCTGAATGAGGAACCGATAACCCTCGAAATTAAAAAAATGGCGGCAGCCGTTTTGTGACTCACTTTTCCTAATGTTCTTTCTATCACTTCGTAAATAGAAATGAGGCGCATTTTATAATATAAAGGAAGTAATACACCCGCCACTATGAAATACCCTACCGCATTTCCCAACACAAACTGAAAGTAGCGGAACTGTGAACCCGCAAGGTTTCCCACCTCTCCAGGAACTGAGATAAAAGTAATCCCACTCAATGCCGTACCTATCATTCCGAAGGCCACAAGGTACCATTTGGAAGAACGGTTGGCGATAAAGAAAGTAGCATTATCCGAAGACTTCCTGGAGGTGAAATAAGAAATCAAAACAAGTACCAAAAAATAACCGATGATGAAAGAAAGCAATACTGTTGGAGACATAATTTTAGTTTCAGAAGATTAAAAAAGTGAAAATTAGGATTTCTATTTTTTAAATTTGCTTTTTTTCTGAAAAATAAATATATGCCGATTACATCATTAAGTGTTTTTTGCGGGTCGCAGAGTGGTAATGATCCATTGTTTTGCGAACATGCAAAGCAAATTGGAATCATACTTGCACAAAAAAAGATCACACTAATTTACGGAGGAGGCAACAAGGGGCTCATGGGAGCCATAGCCAACGCAGTATTGGAAAACCGCGGAAAAGTGATCGGGATTATTCCTACCCTATTAACAGGAATCGAACACCAGCATTTTGGACTTACAGAAACTTATGAAGTAGCAGATATGCATACCCGCAAACGAATGCTATATGAAAAATGTGATGCTGCACTGGTACTTCCTGGTGGAGTAGGTACTATGGACGAATTTTTTGAAATGTTTACATGGAACCAGTTGAACATCCACCATAAAAAAATCTACATTTTAAACACTGCAGGATTTTACGATCACCTTATTTCATTTTTGCACACTATGGAAAATGATCAATTCTTATATTCTAAAATAACAGACCTCATCTCCATTATCTCCTCACCCGAAGAACTGATGTTGGAATAGTTTTGGTACTTGTGTTATACTTTTACGATTTATTCACTCTCAACAATTTTTATTTAGTATTACTAACTTCAAAAATATCAATCAATGAAACGTACCATTTTTATAACCGGCGCCACATCAGGAATCGGAAAAGCATGTGCCGAAACATTCGCTGCAAATGGCGATAATCTTATTATCAATGGAAGAAGAAAAGAAAAATTGGAAGACCTAAAATCGGATCTTGAAAAGAAATATAAAACGGAAGTTTTATGTTCCGTATTTGATGTGCAAAAAAAAGAAGAAGTTTTTGAAAGTATCCGCCGGTTTCCGGACAAATGGAAATCAACAGATATCCTGATAAACAATGCGGGCCTTGCTCTTGGCCGCGACACCTTTGATGAGGCAGACATTACTGACTGGGAAACCATGCTAAATACAAATGTAAACGGCCTCATTTATGTAAGCAGGGCGATAATCCCCTCTATGGTGGAAAGAAAGAGTGGCCACATTATCAACATAGGCTCTATTGCAGGAGATGAGGTGTATGAAAGAGGAAACATTTATTGTGCCACCAAAAGCGCTGTGGAAGCCATAAGCCACGCTATGCGGATAGACTTGCTTCCGCATCATATAAAAGTAACCAATATAAAACCAGGTGCAGTGGAGACAGAATTCTCTTTAGTAAGGTTTAAAGGCAATGAAGAAAAAGCCGCAAAAGTTTATGATGGTCTCATTCCGCTTACTCCAAAAGATATTGCAGATTCTATTTTCTATTGTGCTTCTTTATCTCCAAATGTATGCATCAATGAACTTACCATCACCTGTACTGCGCAGGCAAACGGGATTTATTCCTACAGAAAATAATAAACTGACCACTCATTATATGGTATTATCAAGGTAATATGATTGTTATCTTATAGTAATTGGATTGTATTAAAACCAGGTATGAAAGAGTAAAAATGGCATCTCTTCTTCAGATCAATTCTTCTTACCGTCTCATTACGGCAAGATTTTTGTCAAGGAGTTACAGCACTATTTTTTAAATTATTTCACAATACTGGTTTTAACCTGTACTTTCACTTCGCTAAACCACAAAATACGACCTATATGAACTTAAAAAGTTTTATACTCCCACTTGCCTCTATCCTGATTCTCAATGCATGCAAAAAGGATCCTGCTGTTACAAACCCTGTAAAGTTTACTTCTACAAAGTATCAAACTTTGGGTTACAACCCTTCAGGGAAACCGAACTTTCTATTAAAGGACACCATCTCCTCCAACCTACTTGCATTTATTCATACAATGCTACCCGACGCAGTTAATTTAACAATTACACACCCCGAATTATTCTCAACATCAGCTATTGCAGATATCAAAATAACACAAACATCAGACGTTTACATCACCTTTGTAACAGAAAATACCAGCCTTACAAACTCCATTGCTTTCTATACCTACCCGTCAAACAAACCTCCATTATCCGCGAAAGACATTAAACTAATTACCTATGTTCTCCCAAGTGCGGGAAGTAATACCCCATTGGTTCCTGGTGACAAAATTAAAATAGGGAAATTCGAGCCAGGTAATTCAATAGGTTTTGTTTTAATGCAAGACGCATGGGATGGTTCCAAAGGAATGCCCGATAATGATGCTGTGCATTTATGCTCCAACGACGCTTTGAACCCTGAAGTTGATCCTAAACTAAAAAAACACGCAGTTCTCATTGATTACACTCCAGAAAATAAAATCATAGTCGGTTTTGAGGACACTAACAGAACATACCCGTCATGTGATAACGATTTCAATGATGTAACTTTTTATGTTACTGTTGTTCACTCATAAAAAAGTCGTTCAAAATATTAGTGAGGAATTACGCCAGGATAAATATCTTCTATCAGGGAATCCTATGCTTTGCAACCTTTTTTTAAAAGATTTTATTTAAAAAACAAAGTGTCCCCTGTATTTACATGCGGGATGTTCTTAGCAAAAGTTACCTGTTTATGCAATTTTGCCATTGTACATTCTATTATCCACAAAAATCGAATTGTATTCAAGCAAACAACATATAAATTACAAACTAAATCTATCTGATTACCTAAATTTGGGTGATCAATTCTTACTAAATTTAATCATGCAAAAGAAATATCGAACCTTCCGGAGTTTTTATCCATATTATCTTACCGAACACAGAAATCCCGTGAGTCGTGCCTTACACTTTACCGGAACGCTGTTAATTTTGGTTTGCATTATTCTGGGAATCATTACTGGTAAATGGTTTTGGTTTATCATCATACCGGTTTGCGGATATGGGTTCGCCTGGTTTGGTCATTTCTTTTTTGAGAAAAATAAACCTGCCACTTTTGTTTATCCACTATTTAGCCTGGGAAGTGATTTTGTAATGTTCTGGCAGATTCTTACCGGTCAGATTGGAAAGAAATTAAAAGAAGCGGAAATTATTACTATTGACAAGAAAAGTAATGGTTAATCAATCCTTTATTTGAATCTTTCACTCACTACCAAATCTTTATTCCCAGAAGTGTATTTATAAAAACCCTCACCGGATTTCACACCCAAATTTCCGGAGTTAACCATATTCACCAATAAAGGGCATGGAGCATATTTGGGATTGCCAAATCCATCGTGCAACACTTTCAAAATAGAATAACAAACATCGAGGCCGATGAAATCGGCCAATTGTAAAGGACCCATTGGATGAGCCATCCCAAGTTTCATAACTGTATCAATCTCTCCTACTCCGGCCACTCCTTCATACAAACTATAAATAGCTTCATTGATCATAGGCATCAAAATCCTGTTGGCAATAAACCCCGGATAATCATTCACCTCGCAGGGAATCTTCCCAATCTGTTTTGAAAGATCTAAAATGATTTTAGAAACATCGTTATCGGTCGCATATCCGTTGATGATCTCTACCAATTTCATGACAGGCACGGGATTCATAAAATGCATACCGATAACCTTTCCCGGCCTCCGGGTAACTGAAGCAATTTTTGTAATGGAAATAGAAGAAGTATTGGTAGCAAGAATACAATTTTCGGGAGCCGCCTCATCTATCTCTTTAAAAATTCTCAATTTCAACTCCATATTCTCTGTGGCCGCTTCTACTACGAGTTCTGCATTTTTTACACCTTCAGCAACAGAAGTAAAAGTGGAAATGTTTCCAATAGTTTTATTTTTTATTTCTTCCGTGATGACATTTTTAGCAACCTGCCTGTCAAGATTTTTTCTGATAACGGCAAGTGCTTTATCCAACTGGGCTTGTGATACATCAATAAGATTTACCGAAAAATTATTTTGAGCAAATACATGTGCAATTCCGTTTCCCATAGTACCTGCACCAATCACGGAAATATCTTTTATTGTCATAATTTATCCTTTAAAAATACGGACAAATGTAAAACTTTTGAAAGGGGAAATTTGCAAAAGGCTCCAAAAAAAGATATCTAACCAACGTATACTTCAACTTCAATAAAGCAAATTGTTACAAAAAAAACATTTTTATTTACTCTTAAAATCTCCCCTCTTCCAGGCTTTGATAAACTCTGCCCAGGCAAAGGGATTAAAAATATTTTGAGGAGGGAGCTGGCCCGCAGAATAATATTTTTTTGCATTTTGTTTGAAATAATAATTATTGGCTTCTCTGGCATCCTGAGGATATACATTCATCAGCGCTCTGCGATTGGCTTCAGAAAGATTTTGCCGGGCAATCTCCTGTTGATCGTCAGGAATTTGCAAGTTGGCAAAATCGCGTTCAAATTCCTGCCGTGATGGGTACTTTTTAATAATAGTGGCAGCAAGGTAAACCGTATCCTGAACCATCAATTGTACCACACTTAGCTGGTTACCATCCAGATTCTTAGGAATTAAAACCATCTTAGGCTTGTACCCAACACTGGTAAACTCAAGCACATCTCCCTTGAGCACCACTATGGAAAATACCCCCTGGTCGTTGGTCATAGTTCCCTGTTGACGCCCCTTTACCGCAATACTCACAGCAGGCATGGCCTGAAGGCTATCGGCAGGCAGGCCTGGCTGATTATCAGCAGAAGCCGCAGCTACAACTATACCATACAATTGCACAACAGAATCCTTATAGTTTTCAAACTGGGCTTTTGCGCCAAACTGAAATACAAATAAGAATAAAAAATATAGTAAAATTTTTTTCATGAATTAAAGGCTAAAGTTCGGACATTATTGCCAAAAAGTTACTGTTTGAGTAAACAAAGTAAGGCCATCAGGGGTTAAATTTGCAACCATTAATTCTTTTTAACAAAAAATTGAACCATGACTGAGAACGACATTACAAAAGCTTTGAGTACCGTGGAAGAGCCCGATCTGAAAAGAGACCTGATAACACTCAATATGGTGAGTGATATTAAGATTGAGAACAACAATGTTTCCTTTACGGTAACCCTTACTACTCCTGCCTGTCCGCTGAAAGAAATCATCAAGAGCCGATGTGAAAAAGCTATTTATTCTATGGTGAATGAAAACACGGTAATCACTATTAATTTCACAAGCAAGACCACTTCGCTGCGAACCGATAAAAAAGATATTCTGAAAGGAGTAAAAAATATTATCGCTGTAGTAAGCGGTAAAGGTGGTGTAGGCAAAAGCACCGTGGCCGCCAATCTTGCACTTGCCATCGCAGAAGGCGGTGCTACAGTTGGATTGATGGATGCCGATATCTACGGGCCGAGTATTCATATCATGTTTGGCATTCGCGGAGAAAGGCCGCAAATGAGGGATGTAAATGGTAAAGGAAAAATAGTACCGATAAACCGCTACGGAATAAAAGTAATGAGCATTGGTTTACTGGTGGATGAAAAACAAGCAGTGGTATGGCGCGGGCCGATGGTAAGCAGCGCCATCAGGCAATTTGTATCGGACGTGGACTGGGGCGAACTCGATTATCTCGTGATTGATATGCCGCCGGGAACTGGTGATATTCACTTAACAATCGTACAAACAGTTCCTGTAACAGGAGTGATCGTAGTAACCACTCCCCAATTGGTAGCGCTTGCCGATGCGAAGAAAGGAATCGCGATGTTTAACCAGCCAGGATTGAAAGTGCCTATAATAGGTCTTGTAGAGAATATGAGTTATTTTACTCCAAAAGAACTGCCGGATAATAAATATTATATTTTCGGGAAAGAAGGTGGACAGCACCTTGCAAGCGAATTTGACATTCCTTTTCTTGGAGAAATTCCACTGGTACAATCCATTCGCGAAGGTGGAGATATAGGGGTGCCCGTGATGATTGGCGATGATGAGGTTTCAAGAAAAGCCTTTACAGAATTCAGTGACAACGCCATCCGAGGGATTGCGATTCGAAATGCACAATTACCGGTTACGGAAGTAAGCCCGATCTTGAGATAATTTATCAGAGATGGTATGAATACAAAGATTAATCTTTGTATTCATACCATTTAATCGAATCACTACAATACTTGTCTTCACTCATAAAAATACCATTTGTAATTTGAGGCGCACCAATCCCGTTTTCAATGATCAAATCTTCATTGGTGATTATTCTCGCTTCATCCCATAATCCGGCATCAATAAATGATTGCAACGTTTTGGTGCCACCTTCTATCAATACACTTTGAATCCTTAATTCATACATGGAATGGAGTATTTCCGGCAAGAGGATCTTATCGTTAGTCCTGATAAAACGGATGTTTCCTTCAGTAGTATTTTTTAAAGAATTGAAAATAACTGTGTCAGCTTCGTTGTCGAATATTTTTAAATCAGAAGATAACTTCAATTCCCTGTCAATTACGATTCTTACCGGATTATTTCCATTCCATAATCTTGTAGTCAATGAGGGATTATCTTTTAATACGGTATTAGTTCCTACTAAAATTGAGGCTTCTTCACTACGCCATTTATGTACCAGGCGGTTACTGTAGCCGTTACTGATTAATACTCTTCCACCATCAAGTGAACCGATCTTCCCATTAGCGCTTTGCGCCCACTTCAAAATAATATAAGGCCTTTGCTTCTGATGAAAAGTAAAAAAACGTTTGTTCAAATCACGACATTCATTTTCTAAAACTCCGGTTAGCACTTCGGCTCCTGAATCCTGTAACTTTTGAATACCAGCTCCGGATACTTCTTTATAAATATCCTGAATACCGATGACTACTTTTTTAATTTTATTTTTTATGATCAAATCTGCACACGGTGGGGTTTTACCATAATGTGAACACGGTTCAAGGGAAACATACATCGTGCTTTCGGCAATAAGGCTTCGGTTTTCATTTTTAACACTTTTAAGGCAATTCACTTCCGCATGTGCCCCACCGTATTTTTCGTGGTAGCCCTCTCCTATTATGATATCGTCATATACTAATACTGCACCCACCATCGGGTTGGGTGCTACATTTCCTGCTCCCAATTTTGCCAACTGAAGGCACCGGTTCATATATTGTTCAGCAGAAGACATATTTAAACTACAGATGGTTTAGGGAGTTTAGAATGGGTTAGATGAGTTTAGAGAATATTCCAATTTAAAATTATTTACTTCACAAAATAATTAAGTTTGCGCTAATGACAACAATACAAGCCCATAATGATTTTGCAAAAGAACTAAAAACTCTCTATGAAGATCGTGAAGCGGAGAATATTACCGATTGGGTTTTTGAGAATATAACAGGTTTGAAAAGATGGGAAATACGCAACAGCCCAAACGAAATAGAGGATTCAACCGCGGGACAATTGAAGAAATATTTGTACGAATTGCTTCAGCATAAACCTGTACAATATGTATTGAATGAAGCCTGGTTTTATAAACGGAAATTTTATGTAAATGAGAATGTTCTGATCCCGCGCCCCGAAACTGAAGAATTGGTGGAATGGATCGTTAGCGATGTACGAAGTACGAAGTCCAATGAACAAAGTAATAACAACTTTAAAATTATTGATATTGGCACAGGGAGCGGTTGTATTCCTGTTTCTATAAAAAAAGAATTGCCTGATACAACGGTAACGGCCATTGACGTAAGTGAAAATGCTTTAAAGGTCGCGAAAAAAAATGCTGAAGAGCTCAATGCAGCAATTGATTTTATACAAATCAATTTTTTAATTGAAACGGAATGGGACCGGCTTGGCCCATTCGATATTATGGTAAGTAATCCCCCTTACATTCCTGTAAAAGAAAAAGAAACCCTGTCAAAAAATGTTACCGATTTTGAACCTGGAATCGCATTATTCGTAGAAAATAATAATCCCTTTATTTTTTATGAAAAGATAGTAACATTCGCCGGATCACATCTAAAGAAAAACGGAAAGATCTACGTGGAAGTAAATGAAGAGTATGCGAATGAAATAAAAAATATTTTTGAAAAAAGAGGATTTATTTCAAAGCTAAAGAAAGATATGTACGGTAAAGAAAGAATGGTGAAATCAGAAAGGGTTTAGATGGAGTAGAGAGTTTAGAATTACATTTTTCGGTAATGTGGTCAAAAATGGTGCTTTTTTTCTGATAAAATAATAGGATTTTTGACTTGCCAAACGAAGAGTAACAAGCTCTGCTGGAGAGCAACTTGCGAGCAATAATTTGGTGCATAAACAAT
>JBDTGA010000089.1:0-7113 GCA_039937655.1 Ginsengibacter sp. | reverse complement strand
TATTGCTAATGATAGAGAGCGCCAAAGAAGGTATTGCTTCTGGTAGAAATTCAAAATTGAAGTCATTGCCATTTGATGATCTTGAACTTGCTTATGAGGGTATTGTCAAAGCAGCACAGCAAGGAGACCAGTTTGCCGCCGAATTGTTTGCGAAGGCAGGTTATAATATAGGAAAGGGGATAGCTGTATTGATCCATCTTTTTAATCCCCACAAAGTTATTTTAAGTGGCCGTGGTTCGCTGGCCGGAAAAATATGGCTGGCTCCAATACAACAGTCATTAAATGAACATTGCATTCCACGACTTCACCAGGGAACCGAGATCGAAGTTTCCACCTTAGGCGTACATGCTGAATTAATAGGCGGCGCTGCCTTAGTGATGGAACACTATGACACTCTTCAGGCAGGAGGTGATGTAATGAAAATGGAAGAATCCTTATCAAATAAAAAAGCCAAAATCGCTTAATTCTGAAAAACAAAACTGAAATTAAATTTTAAAAAAAGTAAAAACAATTGCAATGAAAAAAATTACTCACAGACTATTGCTCAGTGCTTTCCTTTGCTTGTGCGCCGCAATCTCCTTTGCGCAGCAAAGAGAAATTACAGGCACTGTAAAAGACAACAACGGCGCACCGGTTGCCAATGCTTCAGTATTAGTAAAAGGTACTACAAAAGGAGTAGCCACTAATGCAGAAGGGAATTTCAGCATTCAGGTTACAGGTGCCAGACCGGTTTTGGTAATTAGTTCTGTTGGCTACAAAGCCAGGGAAGTCACTATCGGACAAAACAATCACATGAATATGACACTGGAAGTTGGTACAGACGCTATGCAGGAAGTGGTGGTAACCGCCTTGGGAATTTCCCGGCAAAAACGATCGTTAGGTTATGCCACTACGACTGTTTCAGCAGATGAAATTACAAAAACCGCACCTACAAATTTTGCATCCGCACTGTACGGTAAAGTACCCGGAATGAAAATTGCGACAGCGCCCGGAGGTTCCACAAGTGGTGTGTCTATTCAACTACGCGGTCTTAATTCTATCACGGGAAGAACTCAACCATTAATTGTAATGGATGGGGTTCCAATTCATGATGGTGATTTTAACAACGGCAACTATTGGGGCGACCAGCGTCTCAGGGGAAATGGATTAGTCGATCTGAATCCTGATGATATCGAAAGCATCACGGTTCTGAAAGGCGCCTCTGCTGCAGCTTTATATGGTTCTGAAGCAACCAATGGGGTTATCTTGATCACCACAAAATCAGGAAAAGGCAAAAAAGGATTTACTGTTGATTACAATTCTACTTATTTCCAGGATAGGGTAGCTTATCTTCCGGAATTTCAAAACGTGAGAGGAACAGGGTTTAATCCTGGTTGGAAGGTATATTCCACAGATGCAGATGGTTTTGCGCACCATACTTTAAATGGCACCGACTATCGAACTATGGTAGGAGGCTCTCTTAGCTTCGGGCCCGTTTTTGACGGTAAACCTATTCTTTCCTGGGACGGCGTAGTTCGCCCTTATTCTCCGCAGAAAAATCGTTGGGCTGATTTATTTCAACGCTCGAATAATATAGTGAATAGCCTTGCTTTCACCAATGTGTCTGAAAATTCAAATACAAGATTTTCGGTTACCCAGCAACATTATGAAGGAACCAGTTTAGGGTCTAAAAATGATAAGTTTGCTTTTAGTTTAAACACTACTTACAATTTTGGAAAGAAATTTCATGTCCAACTGATTGCAAATGACATTTATCAAAAAGTTCATAACCGGCCTTATTCATTCGACAGGTTGATTAATAATTTTGGTGGTATGATGAGCACTTTTGATAATGGAGCCTGGTACCAGAATAAATATCAGACCAGTTTGGGCTATAGGTATGTTACCGGAAGCAATCCTAGTTTAACCCCTGATGAAAATCTGACATTTGGTAACTATCGGGGTGACTTGCTTGATTATATGTGGAACGTGAAGACAAGCAATCTGGATGAGTACAATAATCGCTTAATTGCCAGTTTGACTTCTTTTTGGGATATCACAAAAGGATTACAATTACGTGGCAGAGTTGCTACTGATTGGACTTCTGACAGAAATGAAAGTAAAAATGCTTCAAGCATTCCACTGTTATATGGCTATTCAGGCTCTTATGGAATAGGCACAAATAGTTATTCAATTTTTTACGGTGACTTGCTCTTAACCTACTCAAAGAAATTGACGGACGATCTTGAATTAAAAGTTATGGGCGGATATACCGCAGACAAAGAATCTTCTTATTCTACAAGTGTAAGCACCAATGGAGGATTAACTACAGAGAATAGATTTGATTTGAGCTCTTCAGCAAGACCGCAATATTATAGTGGCTCTAACAGGTCTTTCTTAACAAAAGATGCGCTTGTTGGAACTATTAATGGAAATTATAAAGACTACTTATTTTTGGAAGGTACAGTAAGAAGAGACAGAACATCAACGATGAATCCATCGCAGAATTCATTTGTTTATCCATCTGTAAATAGTTCGTTTGTATTATCGGACGTAGTGAAAATGCCGGGTTTTATCAATTTAACAAAAATAAGGGCTTCCTGGGGAATCGTGGGTAATTATCCCGGAGCATACTTAGCTAACGTAGCTTATTCACTTGGAAATTTAGGAAACCAGGGTTCTGGTAATTCCACTTTAACTTCCACAATAGCTACGGGCACTTATGGTAATGACCTGATCAGGCCTGAGAAAAAACATGAAACAGAATTTGGTCTTGTAGCAGGATTTTTAAACAACAGGTTGAACCTGGACGTAGCTTATTATGTAGCCAAGGTCGTTGATCAAATATTGCCGCTTCAATTAGCACAATCAACTGGTGCCAGCAACATTTTGACCAATATTGGTACATTGCAAAATAAAGGCGTTGATCTTGCAATCAGCGGTACTCCTGTTTCTACAAATAATTTCAGCTGGCAGACCGGGATAAATTTCAACTTCAACCAGAATAAAATCCTGAAATTGACAGACGGTTCAACAGAATTAATTAAAGGTGACTATGATGGTAATGCTGCTGTTTTAAAATCAGTGGTTGGCCAGCCAATTGGTGATTTTTACTCACACCCGATAAAAACTGACAGTAAGGGACAGCCTATTGTGAACGATTATGGGGATGGTACTTTGGATTATCAAATAGATGCTACTAAGTTAATAAAATATGGCAATGTACAGCCTAAAGCGATAGGTGGATTTTACAATTCATTCAGGTACAAATCGTTTGCGATGGAAGTATATACTGATTTCAGATTAGGCGGCTATGTGATGCCTACCGGCCTAAACTGGCTTACTGGTCGTGGCCTTACTAAAGAAAGTTTAAATGGAATGGATAAAGCGCATGGTGGCATTTCCTATTATATAGACTCAAAGGGATATGGCGTAAAAACGGATGCTGCTGCCGGCCCTAACGGTGAAACGGTTTATGATGACGGTATGCTTTTAAAGGGGAATTTACCGGATGGAACTGCCAATACTCATGTTGAATCATCCTCAGTTTATTATTGGTATGTGTACAATTGGGGCGGGCCTCAATACAGTAATTCACAATACTTCAAGTACATCGTAAAAAACAGTTATTGGAAGGTTCGTGAAGTATCCCTGACCTATAACCTGCCTGATAAAATTGCCAGTAAGTTAAAAGCCTCTAAGTTGCAGATATCTGTATTCGGTCGTAATTTATTCTACTTGTACCGCACAATTAAGAATATGGATGCTGAACAGTTGACTACCGGGCTAAGTTGGGATTCCCAGGTAAGCAATGCAGGTACCAATTTTACTACCAGGTCTTTCGGAGCAACTTTAAGAGCTACATTTTAATTTTTAATCTATTAATACAGTTTTATGAAAAAGATATTTTTAATAATAGCAATTGCCGGAGTGGCGGGGTTCTCCTCTTGCACCAAAAAGCAATTAGCAGACGACTATGCGAATCCCTCAAAAGTTTCGTCAACCACCATTGAACTACAATTCGCAGGTTTCTTATCTGCAAATTTGGATTACACTATGTATAAGTATTGGAACTATTTTGTTGTATTGCAAAATACCATGTTACCCTGGACGCAAACAGTGGGAATGATCAATTCACCGGGCAGGTATGTTCCCGGGGCTGCAGCCATAGATGCCAAGTGGGGGAGTTATTACGGTTTTATGGCCCAATACAAAGAACTGCTTAGGCTCTATAGTACCTTGAGCCCTGCTGATCAGGAAGACAAGAAATTGTATATCATTGCAGCTACTATTTATTTTTATGATCATACTGAAAAAATGGTAGATCTGTACGGCGACATTCCCTGGTCAGAAGCCGGTTTGCTGGGAACCAACCAGGGTGATTACAAAAAATCTTCTGCCAAGTATGATGCTGCAGCAGATATTTACACGAAAATGCTTGACGATTTAAAAGGTTTTTCTGATGAACTTAGCACAATTACCTTAAAGAGTGGCATAGCTACAGTTTTAAAAACTCAGGATTTTATTAACCATGGTAATATTTCGAAATGGCAAAAATATTGCAATTCGCTTCGGTTAAGGATGTTGATGAGAGTATCAGGTGTGCCATCTTTTCAATCAAGAGTAAGTAGCGAGATCACTGCTATGTTGGCTAACCCTGCTGCTTATCCCATGGTACTAACCAATGACGACAATATCATGATTTCGGTAACTGACCCTACCAGCGGAGTTAATAATGGATCGAATACAGGATCAGGTGCAGATTTTCATAATGGATTAATTGGTTGGGGTGGAGGCGATATTGCTGGAAAAGTGATGATAGACTCAATGAATAACAATTCGGATCCAAGGAGAAGGGCAATGTTTGAACCTGGAGACAGCGCTAAACCTGCAGGTACTTATATCGGCCTTGACCCTTCGTTAGCAAACACCCCCGCAACAGATTTGGTAAACGGAGGTACACTTGCCCGCTATAATCGCTCAACTCTGACACAGAATATTTTTATTCCAGGTATGTTAATAAATGCTGCAGAAGTAAATTTTCTATTGGCTGAATATTACCTGAAAGGTGGTGTCGATGCGCCTGCTCAATCGGCTTATGAAGCAGGTATCAATCAATCTATTGATTATTATTTCTGGGTTAGGACAATCAGTAATGATAATACAGCAGGGGCCTTAGCACCTACTTCCCCCGCTGAAAAAAATGCTTATATGACAAGTAGCGGAGTTGCATGGGATAAGGCAGGTACTAGTGCGGAAAAGCTGAACCGGATTGCAATTCAAAAATGGATTAATTACAACGTGTTACAGCCTGTTGAATGTTGGTCTGAATTAAGAAGATTGAAACTTCCTGTATTGAATTTTGTATCTGATAATTCAGGATTGCAGTCACTACCTCCAAATAGGTGGGTATTGCCTTCAAACGAAATTACCTTTAACAGCGCTAACTATCAATCAGTGGGAGCCAATGACAAACTATCTACTAAGATTTTTTGGGATGTTAAGTAATTCCTCTTGATGGAATATGATTATTGATATTTTTTAATTTTTTTTCTCATAATCAAGTGAAGATCTCCAACCTCTAACCGGGTTGGTTTTCTTTTTAGAGATTTATTTTGCAATCGGGAAACCAGGCTGAAAAAAATGTATTAATTATTTTGAAATTGTTGTATTACATTTCAATTTTATTTTTGAACTTTTGAACATTAAAAAATGATAAAGAACAATTTATATTTTTTATCGATAGTCTCTCTTTTTACCATATTCATTACAGGATTTTCAATGTTTAACACTCCTGTTAAGAATCCACAGCAGGGGAAGCCACTCCAAAATGGTGAGGAACTGGCTAAGATTTATTGTTCTAATTGCCATTTGTTTCCTTCTCCGTCCTTACTTGATAAAGCAACCTGGAAGGATAAATTACTACCTAATATGGGTTGGCGCCTTGGTATTAGAAAGCCTGGAGATGATCCCTATTCCGGTATGGAAACAGACGAAGCGCAACTTGTTCGGGCAGAAAATGTTTACCCTTTAGAACCTCTGATCACTAAAGAAAACTGGCAGAAAATAATTGATTATTATCTTAAAACAGCACCTGAAAAACCGTTACCTCAAAAGGGAATATTACCGTTTGGAAATGAACTTAAAGGGTTTCATGCAGAAGAAGTTTTTATAGGAAAAAAAATAACTCCTAAAACCTGTATGGTAAAATTGGATACTTCATCTTCTTTGTTGTATGTTGGTGATGCGAATAATGATCTGTATTCAATGAATAAAGACATGCAGGTTAATGACTCCTGGAGAGTGAAAAGTGCACCTGTAGATGTTGATTTTCCTATCCAGGGAGTTCCCCGGGTTCTTTGTATCGGATCTGTCAGTCCTTCTGATAAAAAGACTGGGAGTTTATATTCATTATATCCCGGTGCCACAGCTTCAATTGAACATCTCTATGACTTTGAAAAGCTTGCCCGTCCGGTTCAGTTTGCAGAAGCAGATTTGAATGGAGATGGCAAAAAGGATTTGATAATTTGCCAATTTGGGAACCATTCAGGCAAATTAAGTTGGTTTGATGGAGGTGATCCTGATAAAGAACACATTTTAAAAATTCAAGCCGGTGCAAGAAAAGTTGTTGTACAAGATATGAATGGAGATGGCAAGCCGGATATTGTTGCTCTAATGGCACAGGCAAGAGAAGAATTGTTGCTTTTTTTAAATGAGGGGAAAGGGAATTTTACTGAAAAAATTATAGCCCGGTTTCCTCCTGTTTATGGCGTCAGTTATTTTGAACTGGCAGATTTCAACCATGATGGCCATCCGGATATTCTGTTGACGAACGGAGACAACTGGGATCTTTCTCCTATACGAAAATATTATCACGGAATACGCATATTGATGAATGATGGAATAAATAATTTTATGGAAAAATTATTTATTCCCTTTTATGGTGCGAGCAAGGCAATGGCATGCGACTTTGATAATGATGGCGATCTGGATATTGCCGCTATATCTTATTATGACGATCCAGACAAACCGGAACAGTCATTTATGTATTTAGAAAATAAAGGGGGGTTGAAATTTACTGCATCCACCACAAAATTAGCCGGGAAAGGTAAATGGCTGACAATGGGTATTGGT
>JBDTGA010000088.1:0-23477 GCA_039937655.1 Ginsengibacter sp. | reverse complement strand
ACTCAAAAGCTCCATGCACGCGGGCCATTTGCTTTGGAGAAATTAGTTACCGAAAAGTGGGTGATAAAAGGAAATGGACAAATAAGGGAGTAGTGTATTTTACTCTTGCCAAGGTTCCCGGCACGCAAAACATTCTATCGCTTTTACATAAAATGATAGAGAAATAAAGTATCGCCGGTAAACGCAGGTTTTAGCTGGTCCTTTATTTCCAATTTAATAAAGAGAGTGGCTTTGGTAATACCCCGGAGGTTTATGATTGATTTAAGCGAAACCCTGCACCGTACCTCATTGTTTACTAAAACCGCCTGCCCAAATTTAAGCTGCTCTATACCATAATTCACTTCCATCTTAAGGTTTTGCACATCGGCAACCTGTTTCCAGAAATAAGGTAGCAGGGAGAGAGTAAGGTAGCCATGCGCTATGGTAGTCTTGAAGGGACTTTCTGTTTTGGCTCTTTCCGTATCAACATGTATCCACTGATGATCGAGCGTAGCATCGGCAAATTGGTTAATCTGCTCCTGTGTTATCTGATGCCAGTCGGATACCCCGATCTCTTTACCTAAATACGATTCAAATTCTGCATGACTTTTTATGATTACCATAGGTGCTAAATTAACGAATGATTTGTTTTTCAATAACATTAAATTCATCTGTCCAATAGACTCTCATTCTGATGAGAGAAAAACAGAAGTCTCTCAGCCATGGCATTGCCATAATTAATGCTATACGTTCGGTTTTCAGGCCAGCCTAATCAATTGTGCTCCCTCCTGGAAAGGGTTGCCAACCTTTAAAAGGTTGGCAACCCTAAAAAAAAATATTCTATCAAATATTCGAGGACTATTGTTTCCCAAAATAAAAAACAATACGCCAGGATTTTAAAAGAAGTAGATGCAGCAACCGTTTACTCCAACGTATCTACCCGCTTCAAGGATGGTGAAAGATTTGACCCCGGCGCAGAGACTGGTATTTCAACTCAGAAGTTTTATGCACGCGGGCAATTCGCTTTGGAGAGATTAGTTACCAAAAAGTGGGTAATAAAAGAGAATGGACAAATAAGGGAGTAGTGCCATTCCGATAACGTTCGTATGTATGTTGTAATAAACAATAGTAAAAAAATATAAAACTGTTTTATAAAGCGCACAAGGAGAACCTTGCGTGAAAAGAAAAGTACGAAAACTATCTGTGTGGTAAAAGAACCGGATTTTGTTTTACAGTATTCGCGGGATAGTAAGGAAGTATGGGATAAGTACTGCTTTCTGTGGTGATGCTGCCGGAAATGGAAAATGTCCTTGCATCATTAACATACATCAATCCCAAAGAAGCCGCAGGATACAATCCAAAGCTATTTTGATGGAAGCTATTGTTAGTAAAATTCTTATTAAGACCACTAAGATAGGAAGGGTTGATACTGATATAAGAAGGAACTACCGTTACGTTGGCAAAAGCAAACCAGTTGTTATTTAACCTGCGGTTCAACTGAAGGCCCATCGGTGCAGAAAAGACAGATGCATTGCCTCCTTTAAAAAATGAAATGCTGGTGGACAGTCCGCGGTAAGAACTAAAGAACCATTTAGGTGTGGAAAGGCTGTCGTGATAGTGGCTGTTATTTAAAAAGACCGCACTTTGAGGATACACGCCAAAGCCCGGCGACAAAGTCGTTTGAGACTTTACCGTTACAAAAAAGAACAGCATGACTACTAAAAAAAATAGGCGCATCCGAAAAAATTTGAGTATAAAAGTAAAGATTTATATTCTATTATCTCTTGTTGGTTTGCGTGCTGACATAAAATGCCATGAAACTAAGGTGGTCACCGACGTTGTGTTTCTTTCAGATATGAGAGAGAGATGATGGGGAACAACAAAGGGGGCTAAAATATTAACAACCAGTTGGTTTTATTTTTCTCAGAATAAAGGGCAATCCTATTAAACCAGTTCCGACTCCCAATAAAATTCTGCTTAATAAGTCTGGAGTATTTTCAACCTGAGTAAGTAATATTGCTCCTGAATTAATAAAAAGTCCTATTGGTATTAAAATATACCACTTTCCAAATTTTCGTTTCACAATTTATTTATTTTATAAAATTAATATTCTTTGTCAGTAAACGTTGGCCTTTGACTATTTCTACCAACAGTCACGCATTTATGCAGCCCCGGAAATAGAATTGCCATCTACAGAAACCGTTTTCAAATTTACGGTAAAAACTTTATGGTTGATTCTTCTATGATTCGTGTCTTCACAAATTATTTTCTTAAATCATTTTGTATATCAATTACACTTCCTGTCATCATACAGCAGTACTATTTTTTTGATAGTAAGTAAATTTAAACAAGAAGTTACTTTTTTCAGAAATACAACAATTGAAAGAATCTTTTTCTATAAAAACAAAATCGAAATCCTACTTTATAACGGTCACTGTTCCCCTTAAAGCTATTGGATTTCCCTGGGAGCACTCGACAATTACTGTGTAAACGAATACGGAGGTTCGGGCTATCTCCTCCCCGTTTACTCTGCCATTCCAACCAAAGGCCGGATTGCCAGCCTGAAAATTTTCTTTCTTAAAAACCAGTTTGCCCCATCGGTCATAAATATTAAACTGTTTTACTTTAGAAATTCCGTAACCACTTATGTAAAACACATCATTTAGCCCGTCATGATTTGGAGTAAAAGCATTGGGAATATAGACCGATCCTTTGTTGCACAATACCGTTATATTTATTTGATCGGTTGCCTCACAACCATATTCTGTAAATACTTTCAATTGATAGGTGATATCAAAATCTGTGATAAGTGAAGGAAATTCACAACCGACACAACTTAATCCTGTAGTCGGGCTCCATATATACCGGGTAATATTGCCGGTGGTACTGGGCGACAAAGTTAAAGGGCTTCCGGCATTTATTTTCAAATCGGGGCCCAGGTTTACCGTGGGTAATTCACCTACTGTTAGCGTTACATAACCAGTATCTGAAGGACACACATTTTCACTCAGCCCTATAATGCGATAGGTAGTGGTCGTTACCGGATTTGCATAAGTGACTTTTCCTGTACCAGTACTTAATCCTTCCAGAGGGCTCCATACAAACTGTGATGTATTCCCTGAAGCGGTAAGTTTTATCTTATCGCCTTCACAAATTATTGCATCCTCAGAATGCTGCAGTCTTACTTTTCTATCTGCCTTTATATTTACACTATCATAAGCCACACAACCAAACTCATTGGTAACTTTTACTTTGTAAAGGGTAGTTTGCAATGGAGATGCGATAGGGTTGGATGTTTGTGGATTTTGAATTGCGGTAATAGGGCTCCACTCAAAAAGGTTTCCATCACTCGCACGCAACGAAACCGGATAACCTTCGCAGACTGTTGTGTCCGGGTGCGCATCCGGAACAGGAAGAGGATGAATAATAACCTCTTTACTTTTAGTAACTGCACATCCATATTTTGTAAAAATGGATAATAAAACATTATAATTATCTGCTTTGTCAAAGTAGTGATCAAAGTCTGCCCTATTACCCAATGAAACTCCATTTACAGTCCACTCATATTTTGTGATACTATCTTCAGAAATTATTTGTGAGGTAAAATATAAACTGTTATTCATACAGGATTTCTCCACTCCATTAATGGTAATTACCGGCGAAGCATAAATAATTACTTTTTGCGGTATGGTTAAAGTATCTGCACAACTGTTCACTGAGTGTGCTATCAGCCGGATATCATAATGTCCGGCATTTGCATACAAATGATCAGGGCTTTCTATTGAAGAAGTTTGTCCGTCTCCAAAATCCCACTGATAAGAAGCAATGCCAAATTCACTTCCGGAGAGGTTTTTAAAATTTACAGTCAGGTTACCAGAGCCGCATTGCACAGGGTTTTCTACATCAAATAATGTTTTTACAGAATCAACAATGATACTACGTTGTGTAGTTGACGTACAATTATTTTGGGTAAACACTTCTACACTTATCTGGTAATTGCCTGCATTAAAAGGCACATCAATTTCCGGCAAATTATTGTTGCTGACTATCACGCCATTTATCTTCCAGAGATAGGTTTTAATCGTATCTATTGAAACAACTTTGGCAACGTATCTGTATTTACCCGGCCTGCATAAAATACTATCACCCAAAATAGAAACTTCTGGCAAAGCAAATACTCGTACCGCCTGAGAAATTTTAAAAGTATCTGTGCAACCATATTGCGAAGCAACATTTAGAGAAACGGTATAATTGCCAGGCCCATAACTATGTGGCGGGGGCGAAGCGGAATTATACTGAGGGGATCCATCTCCAAAATCCCATGCGTATTTTGTAATGGATGAAAAAGAAGTAGTGGTGGAAAGATCATTGAAAGTTACCGCGCCATTACCACAGAAGGTACTTTGCACCGGATCAAAAAGAGCTTTCACTGAGTCAATGGTAAGTGTATCGGCAAGTTTCAAAGTATAAGGACAGCCTTCGGGGCTTATAAGTACTACGTTGGGAAGATATTTTCCTGTGTTGATATATTTATGAGAGATCGCAGAATCTGATGTAGAAGCATTCACCGGTGTACCATCACCAAAGTCCCACGAATAAGTTTTTATGAAACTGCCTTTTACCGACGCATCAAATGTGAAAGGTTTGCAACCGTCCGCCGAAGTAGCCAAAAGAGTTCCTATTGGCCCGCGAATACGAACCCATTTGAAGGCACTATCCACACAGCCGTTCACACTGGTTATTATCAATTGCACTTTATAAATACCGGGTTTAGCATAAATGTGTGGAGCAGGGTTTTGGTCGGTACTACCGGTTCCACTATCACCAAAATCCCAGTACCAGCTTTTAGCATATTGGGAACTGTCTCTATAAGTGATGGCCGCAGGCGCACATTGAGAGGTATCGCCCACAATAAAATTTGCAGCAGGCTTGATTATTTTTATATAATTGGGGATCACCACCGAGTCAATGCAGCTGTTTTCATCTTTAGCAATCAATTTTATATTAAAAATTCCGTCTGCCAGATAAGTATGAGACCCATTGTATGCTGAGGAAGTAGTTCCATCGCCATAATCCCATTTGTAGGTTGCATTGTATGCAGATGAGTTATTATAAAGTAAGATATTATAGCTGTTGCATTTTAGGGTATCATAACTATAAAAATGTGCCTTAGGGCGGTAACCTTTGATGTAATTATTTTTAGTAATAGTTGACGCACAACCAATAGCATCTGTAATAGTAAGGGTAACAGTACGGGAATTATAGTAAGCCGTATTGAAATAGGGATGAATAAAAGGTGTATCCGCATTGGTATTAAAAACAGGAGAACCATCACCGAACATCCATGCACGTGAGGTAATAGGTGTGCTGCCGTTTTGCGAAGAAGTATCTGTGAACAATACAATTTGACTGCTATCGCAACTGGTAATATTAGTAGCCGCAAATCCCGCCAGTGGCCCCTTTACAGTAACCGGCACAGTATATTCTAAAGAATCAATACAACCTATTTTATCTTCTATAATGAGTTTTACTTTATAGAGGCCATTAGTGGTATAAGTATGTGAAGTGTTTCCGTTGAGCCATAAACCTAAAGAATTAAAATAACTCAGGTTATTGATTACATACCTGGGGGTACCATCGCCGAAATCCCATGTGTATTTTTTTATCTTGCTCGAATCAATACCAATGGTGGCCAATTGTACTTTTTTATTTTGACAGATATCTGTTATGTCAGGAAAAAAATTTGCCTTTTCATCAATGATAATTATATTTTTTTGTCCGGTACTTGTTGTTCCCGTGAGTGTATCCCGACGGGTCACTTTTACCAGATAAATTTTTTGAGGAGGGGAATAATTGTGAGTAACGGGGTTTAATACTCCTGTATTCAAAATAGTGCCATCACCAAAATCCCATTCAGTTACTACTGTGTTGGAAACTGTATCGGTAAAATCAACTTCATATTTATTATTACAGTTCTTACCAATGCCAAAACCAGCACCACCTCCGCCACCACCTCCACCGCCTCCACCGTCATCATCACAAACTGAAATGACAGACACATTTTTTACAACAGATGAATAACTACAACCACTTTGAGTGATGAGGGTAAGTTGAATACCGGGGGAACCTGCGGTAGTATAGGTATGGCTCACCGCTAACGCTCCATTGGTGATAGTAGATGTAGCACCATCGCCCCAGTTCCAAATAAGAGAGCCGACCGGTTCTATCAGATTACCTATTTGTGCGGTAGCCATAACCGGTAGTGGCAAACAACCTTCAGGGGGTACATAAGTAAAATTAACAGTGGGTATTCTTATTTTAATAAAACTATTTTTGGTTAGCGAAGCACTACAACCATTAACAATGCTTGTGTCTGTTACTGTAAGAGTTACGGAGAAGTTACCTGCATATAAATAAGCATGTACAGGATTCCTCAAGGTGGACGTATTGCCATCGCCAAAATTCCATTGATACATAAGTCCGGTTGCCGGTGTGGCATTTCCTGTAAATGCAACAGTAAATGGGAGGGAACAACCATCGGTTTTGTTGGATGTAAAGTCAACACCGGGGCCGGGTTTTACATGTACCATTTTTACAGTGGTATCACTGCATCCCTGATAGGTAGAAGATACCAGCATAATTTGGAAATCGCCGGGTGTTAAGAACCGATGATTTACCGAAGTCCCGTTACTGCTGGTATTATCATCACCGAATATCCATTTAAAATTATAAGCCAGGGAAGCAGGTATCGCTGTTCCGGAAAAATTGATAGCGTTGTTTACACACACAGTATCAGACGAATTGATGGAAGGGTGCGGCCTGCCAACCCAGATATCAGTATAGTAATTGGTGCTAAAGGTACTGATGCAATTATTTCCCAGTTGAGCACTTAGTTTTACGGTATAGCGTCCACTCGCATTATAGGTGTGCAGAGGATTTTGGAGAGACGACAAAGGAGAACCGTCACCGAAGTCCCATTCGTATTTAACAGGGCCTGTACCGGAGGTGGTATTTGTAAAGTTCACAGTTAATGGCGCATCGCATCTATAAGAAGGATTTGCTGTAAAACCAGCAACCGGTTTAGGGTAAACTTTTATGTAAGCTGGCTTGCTTTCGGCATCGCTGCTACAGCCCCAACTGTTTTTTACAATTAATGAAACCTGGTAAAGGCCGGAGTTAGCATAGATGAATGACGGATTTTGCTGGTTGCTGCCACCTGCTCCAAAGTCCCACTGCCAGGTATTTATGATACCGGTAGTGCTTGATGACAAGTCCTGAAAACTTACTGAATGAGGAATACATCCAACCGAATCATTTGCATTGAAAGCAGCTTTCGGTTTTGGATAAACCGTTATATTTTTTGTGATACTTCTTACAATGCCTCCGGAAAAAGTAACCGTTAATGTAACCGGAAAGGTACCGTCAGTTAAATAGTTAGTTCCCACAGTTGCGGCACCATTAGGTATAATGGTGCCATTTCCCAAATTCCAGTTGCGGGAAATAACGGTCCCCCCCGAAGATATATCTGTAAAGTTTACCCCGCTCAATGGTACACAACCCTGCTGAACATTAACGGTAAAATCTGCGGTCTGCCCATTGACAACATACAAGCCTGTAAAAAACAGAATAGCAAGGAAAGCGGTTTTAAGCAACCATCTGAACTTCCGGATTTTCAAAAGCAAATTTTACACATTATTTTAAATAGGCTCCTTACTCATTAAACAGTAAAGTGATTTTATGAATAAGGAGCCGTTACATTTTCAAAAGATTAATGTTGTGTTTTCACAAACCTTTCTTTCCATATCCTCTTATTACCGGCATCTAAAATTTCTACATTGTAAATTCCCTGTGCAAACTTGCCGGCACTAATATGAATTTTGGTTTGACCAGCAGCAATTGTCTTCTTCAATATGATTTGTCCTAAATTATTATAAAGGATCACCATTTTTACTTTTTGATTTACGGCTTTTGTGAGATCAATTATAAAATCATTTGTCACCGGGTTGGGATATAGAAAAATATTATTTCTTGAATGCACGATAGCCACGACAATATCGGAGTAAGAAGCCTTTCCATCAATGTCCACCTGCTTAATACGATAATAATTCTTTCCTTGTGCATATCCGGTATGATCAAAAGAATAACTGCTTCCGTTACTAAAATTGGTAGCAGCAATGCTTCCGGCTTTTGCAAAATGATTTCCATCCGTACTGTATTCTATTTCAAAATGATCATTATTTTGTTCCATAGCAGTTGTCCATTGTACCAGTACATCGTTGCCGGTATAGCGGGCATTTATTTTCGTGAAATGTACAGGTAAAGTTTCTGCAGGTGCTCTCTCTAAAACAATTTTTGGAACCACTTCCACATAAATAGTATCGGATTTACCCTGGTAAGAGATAATTAATTCATCAAAGCCCACTACCAGTCCTTTCACATATCCTTCTCCTGAAACACTTACTGCACCTGATAGAGTGGTATAAGTGAGACCGGTTTGATAGGTAATGTTTCTTTTGACACCATCATTAAAATATCCCCACACGGTAATTTGAGTACTGTCTTGCACGGTTATCCTAAGGTTGCCCATGCCTGCGCCGGGATAATCCACTTGAATGCTATCAACCAATAATGCCGGATTGGGAGTTATGGTAATGTAGGAGCTATCGAAATACTCATTACCGAGATTATCAATTGCAAAAATCTGATAATTGATTCTATCCATTACATCCTGTGGTACCTGAAAACTAAAAACCGAATCCGGGGTTTCTAGAGCCCATGAATTAAGATCATTTTCATAAGCCATAGCGAACATTATTCTTGTAATACCAGCAGAAGCCCTTACAATTACGTGCACTGAGTCGCCTCTATTAAATGTAGCACCATAAGCAGGGCTTATTATGTTCACAGAATCAGAACCAAATGCTCCTTTCCTTGCATGAAAAGTACCATCAGTAGGACTCCATTTTAATGGGATAGGATTAAAACCACCCATTGAGAAATCAGAATTATTAGCATCTTCTCTTAGTAAATTCAAAACATGGGAGAGTGTAGGCTGTTCTTTATTTACTACACTATGCCAAAGACCGGTCAGTCCGGTTTGAGCTTCATTAGCTACGCCGCCTATCTGACTTTCATCAGAAACAATAAAATCATTTTTCCCGTTAAATACCCTTTCCAGGCATTCATTAAGTGGTGTATCCCAAGAACAGCTTGTTTTGTTGAACAGCCAATTTTTCAGATCGAATAAGCTCTTTTTAAAACTCTTTCGAACTTTATATGACAAACTATCCCATGGGACATTCGGATTTAATTCTGTTGGCGACTTTATAAATTTATTTATAGTTCTATCTGCATTTTCTACCGTGCTAGATAGTGTGTCTGTAGAATGTATGACATGTGTTGGTACAATATTCTTATTTAAATTATCACCATTCAACATACTATCAATAGAAGGAGATCCAATCTTCAGGTCCCTGAGCGCCCCATTATCGGGATTGCCAATTTTGTGTGAATTCTTTAATACCCATTGAAATTTACTATCCTTATCCTCATAAATATTTGCCAGCGGAGATCCTGAATGAGGTGTATTAATTGTAATTAGTTTATGAATGTTATTCTCATACAAAGATATATCCTGCAAATACAGTCGGGTAAGAATGCCTCCCATACTATGGCAGACTACATCTACTTTACCGGCACTTATTTTATTTTTACGGCATTGTTCCAGCAAGTCATTAATAAACAACTGTATTTCAGGATAGTTATCAGAAAACCCCATGTCTGACGGATACCTTGGGGTAGAAAGTTCATAAGGTCTATACTTGTAGTTAATGTTCGTTAATAAATAATCTTTTAGATTTTTCCATGTACTCTCATCAGACCAAATACCATGCACCATCAATACAGGAGGTAATACCACCTGGATGGGGATATCAAATACGGTATGTTCAGGTGTTACTGTAGTATCAACAATCTTCAGGCGTAAATCTCTACCTCTAATTTCAGGAATTATTGTATGAACTGCACTTAGATAAGACGGATGGTAATATTGAACCCTGACGCTGTCATTGTCAGAATAATTTACGACAAAGTGTCCTCCCTGATCTTCGGTATATGGGTTACCATCACTTTTGCCGGGAACTATTCTGAAAGCCATATTTTTAGGATTACTGCCTGTATATTTTAAGATAGTTGCCCTGCTTCCATCTGCAGCTACAAATAAGGTGTCCTTGTCTATTATTTCCTGTGGAAAATCAGAAGAATATGTTGCGATAATTCTTCTGACTGAATCCTGGTCAGTGAGGCTTGGGTTATATAAATCCTCAGTGAGATTATAAACTATCAAATCTCCCTTCACTATTTTATTAATTCCTGCATCAGTTGCCAACCATATACTTCCATCTTTTCCAGATGCCGCTCCAAAAACTGAATTGGAAGTTAACCCATCAGATGTAGTATATACTCTATAACTGGTATCACTTAAAAACCCTCCTACACCTTTATATACCAGTAATCCATTAGAGGTGGCAAAGAATACTTCTCCGCGATCGTTACCACTAATTCCGTTTGAGCGGAATACAGTATTCGAGGGCAGATTGGCAGGTACACCAATATTCACCCATACGTTATTTGTATCCATAACGGCTATGCCTTTAAATCCATTCATTCCTACCCAAACTCTCCCTACCTTGTCCTGATAAATAGACCATGGCCCCATGCTTGTATTAGTAAGTCCAAAAGGAATTCCACAATTGTTTTGATCAAATTTACTGAGGTAATTACCCTCCAGATCATATCTTAATATTCCGGCAGTAATCAAATTTCCTGTAGCCTGATCGTACCCATCCGACCCCACCCACATTTCTTTTCCTACCTGGGTAATACTACGGCATGTTCTTCTTTTGCCAATACTATAATTATCGTCTTTATAGCTATTGCCTACTCCCAAAAGTATTCCGGTAGGGTCGGGCAGGTCTGCTCCGGTAATAAAATCAAAATTATTTCCATTGTATCTGCCTACTGCACCCGGAACATAATGATAGCGGGCATTATAATTTACAACTGCAGGATAGGTTATAGAATCCTGATACGAAGCTGCACACCACGGCCTTCCTGTAGAATCAATATAAATTCCGAGGATATTCCTGGTTGGAGGACCCTGGTGAATGGTTTGGCCTAAAACAGGCCTACCCTTAAAATAGGTATTCCTAAATGAGTTTTGATTATCAAACTTAAGTACACCACCATAAAGGTTATTATTATTACCGGCTGCGCCGCTTCCCAGATAAAATACATACCCTGCAGAAGCAACCCACACCTCGTTTCCTTTCGTTGCCAGTTGCCAGGCACTACTTTTGGCAAAAGCCGTACCGCCCCCATTCCAGTTCTGCCATTTTTCCTGGTCATACTTAACCATCCCCTTTCGATTAGAAAGAGCATACACATTTCCCGATTCATCTGAGACAATATTTCTAAAAGAGGTGTCACGATAGAAAACCTGCACCTTAGTTGTGCCCGTTTGTCCTTCCGTATGGGAGGATAAAAAAAATAATACAATAAAAGTAATAAGAGTAGAAGTAAACTTCATAAGTAGCGTTTTAGATGGTTGATAACACAAATTAAAGATAGAAATGAGTACTAACAAAAAAGAATGTTAAAAAATAGAGTATTTATGAAAATTCAGGTAGATAATTATCCGGGAAGGAAATCAATCTACCGCGAACTTCATTCTAGTGAAATAAACCCGGTAAGCAAATGATTTATTGATACAGTCAACCTTTGAAAAGTCAATTTAAATAAAGTTAGTTGGGGCCTTTTTAATATGCTGCGTTGTAATTTTAGACAATTCTCTTGTACGATCGGGAAATCCTCTCTGGCGCTTGTAGCGAGGAATTTTGTGTGCCAGCCATGCTTATGCCTCATAAATAAAATATCTATTTACTAAAAGTCAAGTAGCTAACCAATACCTACGGATATCAATATCTTACTAATATCTATGAGGATTTCTGATTCCTATTTAACAAATTTTTCAATGACTCATGGAGCCACGACCCTGAGAACGACTATTTATTTTTCATCTGCAGAAGGGCCATACATGCCGGGTACGGGAATGTCGAGCAAACGAAGATAAACACTCAGTTGGCCGCGATGATGATATACGTGACTAAAAGCAAAACTCCTGATAGCAACCATTTTTGGTAACTGGTAAAGTATCTGATTATTACGACTCACAGTCCATAAGCCTTTAAACATTTCGTCGGATGTTGCAGCAGTAAGTGCTTTCTCTGCTTCGTCTATCCTTTGAGTGAATAACTCTAAAATGGCCTGGGTAGTTTCTTTCTTTCCAACACTCCCTGATGATGCAAAGTCAAATCCGTCCGCACTAAGGATGCGGCCAATCCATACCGGCAGATTGGCAATATGAGTAGCCAGTGCACCCATCGTCATTGATTTTTCGTGTGGCTGCCAGTCGAGTTTTTCGGTCGGTATTCTTTCAAGTATTTTTTTGGTATTGGCACTTTCGTTTTTCAATTCGCCAAGAAGTGATGTATTAATGGACATATAAAGTTTTTCATCAAATTTATAAAGAAAATTATTATTGCTCTATCAAACTTCTGAACCCTTTACCTGCATTGATAATCGTCAGGCAACCCGGATTCGTAATTGTAATCAATCTGTCATATTTTAAACTATGCATTAAACCTTCTTTCATTTTATTGTCAATTTATTTTAAAAAATATAATCAGTAACCATCAGGGCGTTAATAGCAAAACGGATTAACTACCTGCTTTCCCGAATAAAATATAACTGAAAGAATTTATGAAAAAAATTTACCGTTGCCTTTTCGTTTGTGCAACATTTTTTTCTATGCTTCCAAATGTGAAAGCTCAGGATTCAACAAAAACTGATGGAACAGATAAATCGTATTTTGAGGCGGGCGTTAGCTACTTAAGTAACAACGTTTATCTTGGCAGGCACGATTCACTCAGGGTTCCTTACCTGACCCCTTCTTTTAATTATTATAATAAATCGGGTTTCTACGCAGGCACTTCTCTTTCTTATCTGAGCAGTACAGGCAATAGCCGTATTGATCTTGTGGAAATAGAAGCAGGATATACTTTTACAAAAGATAAACTTTCCGGTATTTTATCTGGTGAGAAAGATTTTTACAACAGCCAAAGCAAGAATGTAAAGGCAGAAACCAAGGGGAGTCTGGATGGTACCTTGTCATACGATTTAGGTTTTATAAAACCAGTGCTACAGGGAGGAATCGTTTTTAATACAAGAGATGATTATTACGCAGCATTGGGCTTGGGTCATTCCTTTTTTTTCGCGGATGATAATTTTGAGATTAATCCCTCTTTTTTAATAAATGCAAGTACACAAAACTATTACAACTCCTATTATACCAAAAGAAAATTTGTGACGAAACGAAAGAATCAACCAGTCGCCATTACTACCACAAAGGCTTACTTGCCCAACGCATCCGAATTCAAAATAATGGATTATGAATTTAGTTTGCCGCTGGATTATTCTTTGGGGAAATTTATATTTGATATTACTCCTACAGCGGCATTACCTCTTAATCCTAATATAGCGGTGGTAACAGTTACACCACCCTCGGGTATTTCTGTCACCAGGACAAAGACTGAAAAATTAAGCAACATTTTCTTCTGGTCTGCATCAATTACTTACGATTTTTAATCAATAAACCATTCAAATCCATCATACTTTATATGTATAGCAACCGCCAAAGTACCTTTTCAGGCTTATTCGTTTTGACACTCTTTTGTCATTTTATAAATATGGATTAAACGAATAATAACATTTCAAATCTCAATCTCACAATAATCATTTATCAATTAAATCAATTAACAATTAAAAAAACAAAAAAATGAAAAAAACAATTTTAACCCTATTCATCGGCCTGCTTACCGCAGGTGCCTTTGCGCAAACTACTGCACCAGCCACGGCCGCATCCAAAGACAAACACAACGACATGAAAGATTTAAGAAAGGATGTAAAAGACGTGCGTCACGATAAAAAATTACGTACGTATGAATTAAAACATCATGATAAGGCCGAGGCCAAAGCAGAAACAAAAGACATTAAAGCAGACAATAAAGACATGCATAGTGATGTAAAAGATTTAAAGCATGACGGGGTAAAACATCCACTCAAGCGCGCCGATAAGCAAATTCACAGACAGAATGTGCATCGTAAGCATTAAAAATTCTCCCATGGTTCGTGTCTCTTCACGAACCATTTTTTTCTATTTTTTCTTCCATGGTTCGTGTTTCTTCACGAACCATTTTTATTATTCAGATAATATATCATCAAACTTTCACCATCTGTTTTCCAATATTTTCACCGTTAAACAACCCAATAAATGCGGAAGGAAGATTTTCAAAACCCTCAATCAGGTTTTCTTTATACTTCAATTTGCCTTCCTGATACCATCCGGCAAGTTTCTTTTTGGCCTCGCCAAATTCATCTTTAAAATCAAGAACCACAAACCCTTCCATACGGGCACTTTTTTTAATAAGCGTATGTTGAGGACGCGGGCCTTGCGAAGGTGCTGTTTCATTATAAGCTGCTATCTGGCCGCAGATCACTATCCGGGCTTTTTTATTGATGAGTTCAAAAACTGCATCGAATAATTTACCACCCACATTGTCAAAAAACACATCTACTCCATCGGGACAAGCCAGGCTCAGGGCTTCCACCAGGTCATTGTTTTCCTTATAATTAATCCCCTTATCAATCCCCAATTCTTTTTCGAGGTATTTGATCTTCTCATCAGAGCCTGCAATACCAACCACCCTGCAGCCTTTTATTTTTGCGATTTGCACCGCTGCACTGCCCACTCCACCTGCAGCCCCGGAAACCACCACCGTTTCCCCTTTTCGAATCTTTCCGATTTTTTGAAGACCAAAATAAGCCGCGAGACCCGGCACTCCTAAAATGCTGACGGCGGTAGAGATGGGTGCCAAACCGGGATCCACTTTCTCCAATCTATCTGCATCCATCGCCTGATATTTTTGCCACGCCAGGCGCCCGTGAACAATATCGCCTTTTACCAATTCATTTGATTTACTCTCAATGACCCGTGCTACCGATCTGCTGGTAATGGGTTTACCAATCTCAAATTTTTGCCCGGTATTGTCATTCGTGCCCTTGTCCATAAATCCCCGCATACCGGGATCTACGGATATGTAAATACTTTGAAGCAATACCTGACCATTTTCTATTTCAGGCATATCAATCTCCTTTAACTGGAAGGTACTTTTCTCAGGTATGCCTGTAGGCCTTTCGGCAAGTAAGATGACTTGATTTCTCTCCTTGGTTTCCATGTTCCCAAATGTTTATTAAGTATTCTTTTAAATAAATTTATCACTACTATTTCCACAACAAAAATTACTCAACGCCAAAAAAGATGCTTGAAATTTTTCCATTATTTGAATTATAACACGTCATTGAAATAAAATAAAGACAAGAGTGATATACTGCAAAAAATAACTTTTAGTTTGAGCTCTGAGGAAATGACGTTTTTTATTTCCCCTCTTAAACTATGGATGAATGACAGGCCATCCCAACACGGTATATTTGGAACGTACCTGTATCCTCAATTGCTCCATTATTTTCAATTTCCTCGAAGTAAAATCTACCTGTAATTTTAAAAACACATAGAAACTATTTTGAAATTAAATAGAAATACACTCTTTAAGGTTTCGGGAATACCTGAATTATTTATCATATTTTTCAATCCTTCCTCCATACACTAGACCTCAATCATTCGTAAAGACATGAACCTATTTCTTCCTACAGTAAAATTTATCTAAAAACTCAAATTGACCTCCATCAGTAGCTTTTACCGCTTTTGATTCTACATTGATATCCATCACTTCAGGGTTTTTATCTCCTGCTTTTACTGCAGGCCAGTTGGGGACATTGTCGCCATTAGGATTGTAATTGATAATAAAATTGGCAAAAAAATTCTCCATGGTTTTTGAAACTTTATAATCATCTTCTGTCCAGTCAAAATTTGTATTGGATTTCAAATTTCCCAATGCATATTCAATTTCGCTGGAATGCCATGGACCAATCAGCTCCGGCATTTTGAGTGTATTTGGATCTGCTTTTTTAGTTCCTCCAACCAGGCCAGAGGAAGCGTTTTTGTCAACAACAGGTGGCGGCATTTTACTGAATAAATAACGATAAGCCAGTTGTGAACTATTGTTAGCCTGAAGGTCAAGCCATTTCCAGGTGCTAAATACTATAAAGCGGTCTGATGCAAGATCCGTGGCCGAACGCTCAATTTCTTTTTCATTGCTATGAGGCCATAGTTTCAATACTTCTTCAAAATCTTTTGGGAAAAACTGCTTTACTTTTTTTGTAAAGTTATCACCTGTATAAGGTAAGCCCTGCATAAAAGCACCACCCGGGCTTTCCGCAGAATTCCAACCGGCCAATAATGGAATCATGGCTTGTTGTTTTGATTCAAAAATTTTCGATAAACTTGCTTTTAAAAAATAACCATCAATAACTGCCGGAAAACCAAATCTTCCGTATGCTTTATATATTTCATATACGTCTCTTGTACTTAATTTTCTAAGTTCTGCTAATGAAGGAAAGCCTGCTTTTTTAGCAAAATCCAATCCTATCTTTTCTGCTTCTGCTAATGGTACAGGAGCGAGTGTGGGATTAATACCTGCACCACTTTCACCAATGGCAGCGTTAATTAAACTTTTTGATAATGGCGAAGCCATCAATTCACTTACAGAAATAGAACCTGCGGATTCTCCCGCGATGGTTACATGATGAGCATCTCCTCCAAATGCACCAATATTTTTCTGAACCCATTTCAATGCAGCTACCTGGTCGAGTAAACCATAATTGCCCGATGCTTTGTAAGTTGATTCAGCACTCAACTGGGAAAGGGCAAGAAATCCAAAAATACCCAAACGGTAATTTACCGCTACCACCACGATACCTTTTTGGGCAAGGCTTTCACCATCATACCTTGGCTCGGAGGCATCGCCAGCTACAAATCCTCCTCCATAAAAATATACTAATACAGGAAGGTTTTTGGTGTTCCGTTTGGCAGGTGTCCATACATTCAGATACAGACAATCTTCACTTAATCCATCGCTGCGGCTGTTCATATCTCCATATACAATCGCCTGAACAGGGCGCGGGCCAAATTTCTTAGTTTGCTTTACACCATACCAGTTTTCCATCGGCTGCGGCGCTTTCCAGCGGAGTGTGCCTATTGGTGGTTTGGCAAAAGGAATTCCAAAATAAAGCTGGATTCCGGTTTTGGTATCAAAATTTCCTTCGATAGTACCGTTATCAATTTTTGTTTGTACTGCAAAATAATTGTTGTCGTTTTCCTGTGCCATTGCAGTAACTGTGAGTAAAAGAAAAAAGCTGAGAAATAAATATGGTCTATGCATAGTAATAAGAATGAAGATTTTCAAAAAAGAACAATTTAATTCATTTAATGAAAACAATATCAGTATTCCCGAAGGCATTTAAATCAGAAACTACAATGGCCTTTTTTATTTTTTATAAAAAGAACAAAATAATATTAGATACAGATCTTTGTCCTGATATTTTCAGTCCCGGTAGATATTCTTATAAAATTGGATGTTGCAACGAACCATGGCGATTTGCAGATCACACAATCAATTCAATTTTAAATCAATATTTTTATAAAAAATTCTTCATGAAAAAAGTTCTATTTATCTCACCTCTGATTATTTGTTCTTCCCTCGCTTATGCTCAGAGCAAAGTTGATAACCCGACATACGATCCTCACGATTTTTTTGTAGAGAATTTTGCCCCGCCTGCCGGTAATTTATTGCGTTCAGCAAACGGGACACCAGGCCCGGCATATTGGCAAAATAGCGCCAGTTACGTGATACACGCCACACTTAGCGAAAAAGATACTTCCCTAACAGGCGACGTTATGATTACCTACAAAAATAATAGTCCGGAGAAACTGGAATGTTTATGGCTTCAACTGGATCAGAATATTTTTAAATCTTCTTCGCGGGGTGTGGCCACCACTACCTATCCTGGTGATTACTTTGGTGTGTTAGATAAAAAGAAGGGAGGTTATAAGATTAAAGAGGTTTCTGTAACACAGCATGGAAATACCTATACCACCCAGCCTGTAATAACCGATACAAGAATGCAGATAAGATTAAACACCCCCATGCATTCTAAAGATGATATTGTTTCGATAAAAATAAAATACAGTTTTAATATTCCTTTGGATGGTGCCGGCCGCTTTGGAAGACAACATACTAAGAACGGCGTTATTTATCAAATAGGACAATGGTATCCGCGTATGTGTGTGTATGATGATGTAAAAGGCTGGAATACACTCCCCTATTTAGGTGGTGGAGAATTTTATTGCGATTATGGCAATTATGATTATTACATTACCGCACCGGCAGAAACGATTGTGTATGGTTCGGGCGACCTGCAAAATTCAAAAGAAGTACTAACTCCTGAAACCATAAAAAGACTCACGAAAGCGGCTGCCAGTGATAAAACAGTAACCATTATCGGCGCTGAGGAAGCAATGAGTCCTTCCTCCAGGCCCACTTCCAAAGGGAATCTTACCTGGCATTTTAAAATGAACAATACAAGAGATGTAGCTTTTGTTGCCGGCAAAGGGATGATATGGGATGCGGCAAGAATTAATCTTCCATCAGGCCGAAAAGCGTTGGCCATGTCATGCTATCCCGTGGAAAGCAATGGCGATACTGCCTGGTCCCGCTCCACAGAATATTTAAAAGCGAGTATTGAAATTTATTCTAAAAATTATTTTGAATATCCGTGGAATAATGCAGTAAGTAGTGCCGGCATCACTGCTGGCATGGAATATCCCGGGATCATATTTAATGCCTACACTCTAAAAAAAGCCAAACTGTGGTTTTTGGTGGCACATGAAATCGGTCACAACTGGTACCCAATGATTGTGGGAAGCAACGAAAGAAAATACATGTGGCAGGATGAAGGATTGAATACTTATATCAATTACATAGCAACTGATATTTTTAACCATGGCGAATACAAGGATGACCCGGTAATTTTGAACACCAACTTTTTTGCATCCATGGATTATGAAGATTTCATGAACCACAAAGACCCGCTCATGACCGTTTCGGATGCGATGGATGAAAAGCAACATTACCAGTACTATGGCAAAACAGCTTACGGCCTGCTAATGCTTCGCAATACAATTGTGGGCAAAGAAAGGTTTGATTACGCTTTCAGAAAATACACAGAAGCCTGGGCCTTTAAGCACCCTACTCCCTACGACTTTTTTAACTCGATCAATAACTTCGCAGGCGAAGATCTGAACTGGTTTTGGAAAGAATGGTTTTTCACGACCTGGAAATTAGACCAGGCGATTACTTCCGTAAAATATGAAGACAACGATCCGTTAAAAGGAGCTGTGATCACGATTGAGAATAAAGGAAAAATGATCGCACCTGTAATCATAAAAATTATTCAGAATAACGGTGAAGAACAAACGATACAACTACCGGTTGAAATATGGCAACGAAGTGGCACCTGGACTTTTAAATATCCATCAACCACCTCCATTGATAGAGTAATTCTGGATCCTGAAAAAGTATTGCCTGATATGGATCGAAAAAATAATGAGTGGATTATGAAATAGGAAACATCATTGTATATAACATTCATAGCAACCCGAATAATTATTGCAAGCCTTTAATTAAAATAAAAAAGAATATATCCCGTTGAGATATACAAAATGGAATAACATAAACATGAGAAACTTTTTATTAATCGCTATACTCTTTTTTACTGTACGTTCTTATGCTACCACCATTACTGTCTTTTCTGAAGCTAATGGCCAGTGCCGGTACGTTCTTGCCGATGATAATGCTAAGCCTATTGCCACCTGGGCAGGAGATTGTTTGGAAAACCTCACTGATGCAAAAACGATTGATATTGCAGAAGGTACTACATTATGGAAGGAGATAAAAAAACTCGATGCCTCTCTGAATCTAAAAAACATTAAAGTTATTAATGCCAGAGATGAATCAGTTATCGCAAAATTAAAAGCGCTCTCTATCCCGGTTTTAAACGTGGATAAGCATGCAATGACAAATTTCCTCACAGTTAATGACGCTTCTAATGAGTACATGGAAAAACAAGAAGCACAGGATTACAACAGTTCAAGAAGTAATAAAGCCAATTCAATCGCAACCGTAAATAATTCCGATACTTCGGGCAGTAATAAAACCAACTCAATTGCTACCGCACAGGATTACAACAGTTCAAGAAGTAACAAAGCCAATTCAATTGCTCCTGCACAGGATTACAATAGCTCAAGAAGTAACAAGGCAGGAATTATTGTATCAGTAGGCATGGCCTTTCCGGATAAAAATAGTTATATGAAGAATGGATGGGTATTCAATGCAGGGTATCACATTCCAGTGAAAAACAATTTTAGTATCGAAGTGGGAATTGACTTTTGGTCAAACCGGTTTTCTTACAGCCCTTCCTCATTATTTCCAAAGGAATATAAAAATGCAATTGAAGAAAGCATCAACAATAAAAGATGGAATAATCTAACTCTTTCCGCGGGCCCCTCACTAATGATTGGTAAAGGAAAATATAATGTAACTATTTATACAAAAGCCGCTGTAATGTTTACAAAGATTCCACCACAAACGATTGGTGGCGACAACCCGGGCGCGGTGTTTGAAGGAGATAAAACTTCCGTTGCTTTCAATCCTGGCCTGCGTTTGAATTATTCAATGAATTCCCAACTCCGCTTATTTATTAATCCGGAGTTTCTAACTTCCCTAAATAAAAAGATTCTCTATAGAGAAAAAAATATTTTAAAAGCTACGGATGCTGATGGGAAATTTAATCCCGACACTTATAATTCTTTGCCTTTGACTAAAAAATATATGGGTATTCATCCATTTGGAATGAGTGCAGGAATAAAAATTAATTTATCGAAGAGGTGATAACTTTTTAAAAGGTGTCACCTCTAAACAATCACCTCTCCCTATCATGATTTCAGTGCCTTTAAAACTACTGCACAATCAGACTCCTTAGCTATTTCAGTAATTGCTGCTTAAATTCAATTTGCATTCGAAACCCGGCTCTGCAAACTTCTCCTACAACTAATGGACTTTTATAAATTTTTCCACCCCCCTCACTCCGGAAGAAATGATTTCATAAAAATAAGTACCATCCTGCAGATTTGAGATAGTGATATTTTTTGAAGACTTGTCCGGCTGAAGCATACACAGATTATAGATATCCACTTTGTTTCCTTGTTGATTGAACAAATTGATCACAGTATTTCCCGCTTTCTTTAATTCAAATTGTATCGTGGGATTATCTTAAGAGGGATTAGGAAAAATAGTAGATGGAATATCTGCACTGGCCATTCTGCCAACAACAGTAGTATCATTATTGATGTATTGTAGTATAGTTCCGGAATCTCCTACAGCCCATCCATATTTTGAATTGGCCATATAAATATCATACAGATCGTTGGTGGTGATGGTCGTGTCTTCCGTCCAGGAGGTACCATCATATTTACACAATAAGCCTCCTTCACCCACGAGCCATCCATGATCTTTATCGGTGAAGTAAAGTACAGAGATACCTTTGGTGGTATTAATATTTACTTTTGTCCAGGCTTTTCCATCGTACTTCAATAAATTGCCATCCCCCCTGCAACCCACGCATTAGTCGCATCAATCGTAAATACCGCAACTAAAAATTCATCTGTTGGGTAATTCATCATTTGCCAGTTATTGTTTACATACTGGAGGATCAGGCCTGAATCACCTACACACCATCCATTATTTTTATTGGCAAAATGAACATGCCAGGGTATTTTAGTAGTTGGAGGATCATACTCACGAGTGATTGAGTTTTTTGCATTATCATAATAAACTAAATATGGAATTTCATTTTCACCTACGCCCCATGCGTTCTTGAAACCTACTGCCCAGCAGCTGGTGTCCTCAAAGTAATGTATGCCGTAAGTCAGATTTAAAGTATCGAAGGAACTAAAATTAAAAAGAGGATGAGTAGTAAATCTATTCCCCTGAGCGCTTATCAAACTTGTACCGTCTTGCCCTCAGGCAATTGTTGTGCTATATGATTTTACTGAAAGGAAAGAATCCAGGGGCCGGTAAAGGGTTTTGATGGTATCTATCCAATCAGAATTGTCAGGAATATTTATTAAAAAACCATTCAGATACACATGTTTCTTATCAAAAGCAGACACACTCAGCGCATTCCCTTTCCATAGTCCTGTCCGGATGGTGTCTAAACAATTAAGGGAAAACTCTTGCCACCCTGTATCTTTTAATTGGTATATCAAATGATTTTTAATATCCCAATAATCAACGTAATCAGAATTTGTACCTATGGCCCAAACAGTACTGGAATCCACATATTGCACTCCAATCATATAATGGAGAACAGCCTGGTAGGTAGTCCATTCTCCATTTTTATAAAGCATGTAGTTGTTATTGGCTTGCACACATATCCCCATATTGTCATTTAGCATGGAAATAGAACTGATGGAATTTGTCAAATTTTGGGAAAATACAGGTTCTAGGTCTGACGCGATTTGTTGAAATGATATAGGTTTTCAGTAGTCGAAATATATCCGTCGCCTAAAGGTGTAAAATCTATGTAGGTTCCGATACCGCTAAGCGTTAGGTAGTATTCAGTCCAACTATTGTTTTTGAATTCATACACTGTAACATAATTATACTGGATACCCCGGTTCCAAAAACTTCGGGTTGTAAATGCCCATCCATGATCTGGCTTGTCAAAATAAATGCGTCGTATTTCAAAAGGAGGCCAGATGCTGTAATCTACAACTGAATCGCCAAAAATGTGAAGTATCGTCCCTCCATTACCCGATACCCATCCATTCATGGAATCAATCATATAGATACTCAAAAGCTCATTAGTAGTGCCGGTATTTATTTTTGTAAATGTATGGCCATCATACTTGTATAAATCTCCATTATTTCCTGCAAGGAAGGTATGTGTTGAATCTATTGTAAAAACCGCATTAAGATAAGGTGTAACTCCTTCCCGAATGCGGACAGGAAGCTATTGCTTCCCATTATATTTAAAAATTGCATCATCGCCAGCGATATAACCGTTATGAGTACCAGAAAAATGAATACTATGAGGAATAAAAAATGATGGATCAAAATAATGAGTCTGTGTAATGGTCAGTTCTCTTTGATGCCACTGTGCATTTGAAGACCCCACCAAAGTGACTATACGGCAAAAGGGGTGAAACCGTGAGCCTTCAATTTGAAAAACTCACGGCTTTATTATGAAAACGCGAAGCATTTTTCCTTCGTGCTCTTTGTGCCTTTGTGTTTACCCCGTTGGATTAAATGGATTAGAATTTAGTTATTAGCAGTGAACGTTTTAATCCTACGGGGTAAAAAACT
>JBDTGA010000087.1:0-13493 GCA_039937655.1 Ginsengibacter sp. | reverse complement strand
ATTAAGCAAAAGGTCTTTCGTGTTTCTTCTGTAATAATCAAAAGTTAATCCAATTCTATTATTCAGGAATCCCATGTCAAAACCCAAATCCACCTCTCTGGATAATTCCCACGTAAGGCGACTATTCCCAAATGAAATTGGAGCAAGACCACTTACTTCGGCACCTCCCAAAACGTAATTGGCCTGACCCAGGATTGAGTATGATCCATAATCGGGAATATTGAAGTTACCTGCCAGACCATATTCTGCACGTACCTTAAATTGGTTCATAAATTTGACAGAACTAAAGAATGGTTCCTGATCTATTCTCCACGCTACAGCGCCTGACGGAAATACACCGGTTTGCTTATTCATGCCAAATCTTGAGGAACGATCCGATCTGATAGTACCTGTAACGAGGTATTTATTCCTGTAAGCATAATTCACTCTGCCCAAATAGGAAACCAGCGACCACTCGCTTTTTAGTCCCATTCCTCCGGTTATTATACCACCATTAACGGTGGGTACTTTATCATCTGGCTGGTGGTCTGAATAAACAGCCTGACCCTGCACCGCATTTTTCTGCGCAGCAAAACCTACCAGTATCTTTAATGAATGATCAATTCCAAGTTTCGGAGAATAATTAAATGTATTAGTAGTACTCCAATTCAATCTCTTGACAGCACTCTGTTGCGCATAAGGTGCAGGAACCGTAGCTGTCCTGTACAACAAAACATTATTCAGAAAAAACATCCGGTCAAAATTATCAATAACTCCTCCCAATGATGTTTCAAAATTAAGATCATCTGTTAGTTTGAGCTGAGCATAAACATTACCAATTATATTCGTATGCCCCACATGGTCTATAATTGATTTCATAATCGCAAGCGGGTTGCTGGCATCAGTAGTACCTCCTGCTGTTCCATTACCGGCCGTAAGATGGGCTTGCCCGTTCAATTGGTTAAGAGTGCCATCCGCATTATACGGAGTCACTATAGGAGAAGTAACCAATGCAGAATAGATAATTCCCGGTGGCTGTGCAAAATAAGGAGCATTCGCAGGTAACTGATGTGAGTTGGAGTAAGACACCATCATATTAGAGCCTATTTTCAATCTATCCTTAATCACCTCGCTGGCCAAACTGGCATTAAAACTGTATCTTTTGAAAGACGACCCCTTAATGGTACCTTTTTGGTCAAAGTATTCACCTGACATGAAATAGGTATTGCGGCCTGAACCACCTGAAACCGATAAATTATAATCGGAAATAGCGGCCGGGCTTAATACTTCTTTCAGCCAGTCAACATTTGTTTTGCCATCCCAATTGATATACTGATCAGGGATCAACGTATTATCATCTCCAAGCGGCCTTCCGGCATTATTTTTCGGATTATAACTTGGATTATAATTTGAGCTTGTAGGATCAGTTGGATTATATCTTTGCAAATAATAATTATTTCTTGAATCCTGTGTATAGGCAATTAACTCAGCAGAATTCATCATGTGTGGTAAATGGGTTGCATTCTGCGTGCCGGTATAAACGTTCAGGCTGACCTGAGGCTTTTCATCTTTCTGGCCTTGATTTGTAGTAATAATTACCACCCCATTAGAACCTCTGGAACCATAAATAGCCGTTGCAGATGGTCCTTTCAAAATGTTGATAGATTCTATATTATGAGAGTTGATTGCTGACAATGGGCTTGGTGGAGTGGCCTGGAAGGCAGTGTTCGTTTGCCTGTTGATTGGGATATTTAAATTAGCATTGTCCGGCATCGGAATCCCGTTAATCACATATAATGGATCATTCCCTGCACCAATAGATCCGGTACCTCTGATTTTAATTTGTGGTGTTGCCCCAGGACCTCCTGAGGTGGTAGATACCGTTACACCGGGAACCTTACCCTGAATGGCAGTTTGGAAGTTGGTGGTCGGAACACTTGTAATCTCTTTCATATCTACCGTTGCAATTGAACCGGTCAAGTCACTTCTCCTTTGTGTACCATACCCTATCACCACCACTTCATCTCCTACTGAAACTTCAATTTCCATCACCACTGTAAGGTTATTTTCCTGGCCAACCGTTACGCTTCTTTTCTGATATCCAACGAATGTAAATTCCAAAACTGTTCCGACATTGGCATCAATGGTAAAACTACCATCTGTATTGGTGGTGATCCCTTTCTTTGTTCCTTTTATGATTACCGATACTCCGGCAAGAGGATTTCCCTGTTGGTCTTTTACCGTTCCGGTAATTACATTAAGCGGAGCCGGAGGAACAATTTCCATCATCGTATTTGAACCATTCATTTTATTCTTATATAAAGAATAATCTGCCTCCTTAAAAACCGTAATCGTTCTTCGCTCAATAGAAAAGTCAAGGCGTTGCCCCTGAAGTGTTTCTTTTAATGCATCTTCAACTGATGCATCCTTCACGCTAATGTTTATAGATTTTGTTCCCTGCAATACACGGACATCGTAAAAAAATACGTAGCCTGTTTGTTTCCGGATTTCTCTAAAAACCTTTTCGAGCTTCACATTCTTTTGTGATAAGGTTACTTTTTGTGCGATTCCACCTGCGCTTGCACTAAGACATGCTGAAAGCAAAAGGAAGGTTGTAATTTTCATCGCAAAAAAGATTTTTTTTCTGCTGGTGCAATGGTCTCTAATCCTGCACAACGGATTCGATGTCATAAACAGCAGCATTTTTCTGAAAAGCTCACACTGGTGATAGTTGGCCTTAAAATACATAACTTTGTTCGGTTTTAGTTAAAAAATAGCGATTCCGTTCAGGATTTCTAAATTTTGGATAATTAAACCTATTGGCAGGGAAGTGGCTTCAACACTTTCCTGTTTTCATTTTGCTTACCCCTGAGAATGTTCGTTATATTTTTGGTTCATCATTAATACTATCTTGAAGTACCATTAATCAGCCGTCACAATAAGATTCTTTCCTTCTATTTTAAAATGTACCTTATTCTTTTCCAAGATCTTGAGCATTTCAGATAAACTTAGGTCTCTTTGTATTTCTCCTACAAATTGCCTCGGTTGATTGTGCCCCTGATAAACAACATCCACATCATACCAACGCGACACTTCTTTTAATACACTTTGAAGGCTGGCATTATCAAACTGGAAATAACCATTTTTCCATGCCATCACCAAATCCAAATCCACATCGGTTACTACTTTTATCTCTTTGGTCACAACTGCTTGTTGACCTGGTTTTAATAACCCTGTTACATTACCATTCTTAATTTTCACCGATCCTTCTAATAGCGTTACCTCAATATCGTTTCCATTATCTTCAAAAGCATTTACATTAAAATGGGTGCCCAGAACCCGCACATTCATTGATCCATTACTAACGATAAACGGCTTAGACGCATCATGTGCCACCTCGAAATAAGCTTCCCCCGTAACAGCCACTTTCCTTTCGCTACCCGTAAATGAAACAGGGTAATTTAAAGATGAACCAGCATTGAGCCATACTCTGCTGCCGTCTGCCAGTATCATATTGATAACTTTACTTCCTTTCGGGTTTGAAAGAGTATTGTATTCCAATTTTCCGCTCGTCTTGAATGCCTCTTGCTGGTGGTAGGCAATCTCGCCCCCAGCCAATTTCACCAACTTCACATTTCCTTGAATAGCCAAAGTGCAATTGCCTGCACTGTCTAAATATATTTTTTGCCCATTTGCAAGAGTGATCATCGCCCTGTTCGATTGAGGAGCTTTGATATCATTGGGTAATACTTTTACAACATGATTTGGTTTCGTTGATTTATCAAAGAACATAAAGTAACTGAAAGCTCCTAACAATATAACAATTGATGCAGCAGCCAACCATTGGGATCGTGGCATCAAATAAAAAACTTCTCTTTTGCGAGGACCATTCACTTGCTTCATTATCCGGGCTTCAATCATTTCCTGCATCATATCTCTTTCTCCATCACCCCATTGCCATTCTCCGGTATCAATTAATTGCCTATACCAATTCTCCACCAATTCATTTTCTGACGGGGTGCAATCACCTTGCTGGTATCTTTGCAATAATTCCTTTGCCTGATGAATGTCCATGAGAAAAGTATCTTGTTCTTATTTATAGTCCGGTGAACAAGGTGAAAGGGGTAAAGGAAATTAATTTTTTTTTAACAGATTCGGGTAAGCAACAGGAGAACAAAGATAAAAATGTATGGAGTCAAATCCTCTCTAATGAGATGTAAGGCATGCTGGATATGCTTTTTAACGGTTTCTACCGATATGCTCATGTAATCAGAAATTTCTTTATAACTCAGATGTTCCTGACGACTTAATTTGTAAACTTCCTGCATCTTAGGAGGCATTTTAGCAACTGCATTATTAATTGTTTGTTGCATTTCCTTCATCTGTAAATCTACTTCAGCATTTGGAGAAGAAACACTTACGGCTACTTCCGCAAGTTGTACCAGATAATCCCGGCGAGTAATATTCTTTTCGATATAGTGAATACACTTATACCGAACACTCGTATGCAGATAGGCAGCAAGTGAACCTTGAATATTTAATTCATTTCGCCGGTTCCACAAGGATAGAAAAACATCCTGTACCACATCTGCAGCCTCTTTTCTTTCCCGTAATACTTTCGTTGCGGTAATAAATAAGTCTTCCCAATAACGCCTGTAAAGTTCAGTAAATGCTTGCCGGTTTCCTCCAGCCACTTGCTGGAGGAGTTGCTCATCAGGAGTGTGCAACGTAACAGTCTCTGGTATGTTTTGATAAAATGTCATTCACAATTGAAATAAAAAAGCAGTGATTCGCAAATTATGAAATTGATTCAAAAGCCTTTGGCAAATTAAATGAATAAAACGGAGTTTCCTTGTTTTTTAAAAAATCTTCTTCGAAATCTATTACTAATAAAAAATATTATACAAATTCAATTTTAAATGCAGCAGTAAAAAGGATTTTATTAATTCAGCATTTTCAATTTTCCAAACCTTGACTGTAAACAAACCTACCTTTTCGATAGGCAGATTTTTATTCAACATTTCCCCTTTTCTAATCAGAAACAGTAAACAAATATTTATTCCAGATTTTCATTTTATCCATCTTTCAATATAATTGCGTGGCTGAAAAGTAACTTCATTTGAATATTACCTGATTTCACTTTCGTTATAAACAGACACCAGGCTGAACATACCTTCCCTTTGCAAGAGATCCGGTTCAGACATACTCAAAGACAACTTTATAAAATATTACCCCGTACTTTCTTATCGTTTTTATTGCAGGAGCGGGCGATAACAATACCTTTTATACATTCCTATTATTTTATCTTCTTTATAAAAATGGGTAATTCATCTAAAGCCACTTTAATCTGATATGTTCTTCCGCCTTTCCATTTTTTATTTTGATAATACCATTCACCTGGCGGCAATACCACAGCTCGTTCGTCGCTTTCAGTAACTACCGGAGCGACTAATATTTCATTTCCCATCATAAACTGATCTTTAATACTTTCATATCCTTTACCGGGATAAGAAAATGAAAGAGGCTGCAAAGCAGGTTCTCCTGTTTGAGCTGCACGACGCATGACTTCCATAATTCGGGGCATCATTTGTTGCCGGATTTTTACTGCTTCTTTGACTGCTTCAAAATGCATTGAATCGAGGATTCGCCAGGGCGCCACTGAAAATTGCATCATCGGCATTAATGCATGTACCTGCGCTGAACGAACAATTAATTTCTGGTCTATTTTACTTCCGGGAAGGAAAGAAATAAAATTACCACCACCAATCATATCAGGGCAAGTAAAAGTATAACCCAATAATTGCTGAACAATCGTGTTAGGTATCAACTTTTGTAAATCGCCCCAGGTATGACTTTTGTCAGCAAGGCGCTGTACCAATGGCTGCCCTCCCATTTTCCACATAGTACGATATTCGTTCAGTGGGAATTCCAAACCAATTTTTGCCCACTCTTCGCATTGGTCATTTGGAGAAACCTTTTTATAAGAAAGTAAATTTTTATTGTTGTAGAAATATGGATCACCTGCATCTAATTTAAAACCATCCACGCCGTATTCTTTTTGCAGAAAATGAAGCTTATCCAGCAACCATTGCTTTGCACCGGGATTGGTTAAATCGAGGCATGCGGAATAGCCATTCCACCAATGAATCAACAAAGGTGTCTTTGCATCTTTCCATTCCTTTTTTTCATCGCCATCATTGTCAAATAGTAAATATTTTTTGGCTAATAATTCTCTGAATTCTTTGCTGTCGGGACTGATAAAGGGACAAATCCAAACCATCACTTTAAAACCCTCTTGATGCAGTTGTGAAATCATATTTTTGGCATCCGGAAATTTGGCTTTGTCAAAATCAAACTCGCCATAGTAATTACTCCAGTTATCATCAATCATCAGCACGCCGGCAGGCCAGCCGCTTTGCAACACTTTATCAGCATAGTTAAGCACATCTTTTTGATTGGGATTATACTGCAACTCTATCCATAAATTATATTGTGGCGCCGTGATCAATAAAGAATCCGGCCACCGGCCAGTGGTAGGGAAAAAATGAGCCGATGCATATTGATAGGCGCTTGCCAGGTTGCTTCCGGCTGTGCCATATTGAATCGGTTTGCCATCGTGCGCTGTCACCTGTAGTATGTCGTTTTTAAACGAAAAAAGAAACGGTTCATCGCACCATAGCCACCGTCCTTTGTTAGACAAGAGTAAAGGCGCACTTTGATTATTGGAAACATCTCCATATAAATTAAACGAAAAAGAGCTTGCCGAATTAAAAGGCATACGATCTCCATACTGAGCTGTACAGCCCCACCACTGTTCATTCTGAAGGAGAGGAAGTTGAATGGATGAATCAACTCTTTGTGTAAACCCCTTAGATGCAGCAGTGAAAAAAAAGAGGTTAAAAAGTAAAAAATATTTTATCATTTTTTATAGCGTATTTAATGAATAATTTATTTAATAGACATCCTCAGTAAATTGAAATTTTATGTTTCATAACTCTGTATGATTGCACGTGATCATGTTCAGCTTATTTGAAAATATTGAATAGACGAAAATAAGATGATTATAAAGGAACTGCCAATAATTAATTCCATCTACTAAAAGATACACCGGATGTTAGTAAAAGACTTTTCAAAAAGAATTCTATTTTGGTCATTATTTATTTTTCATCCCATATAAAATGTACTAAGATTAAAACAATATCCAACATTATCAATTTTTATTTATGACATCAAGTCCTTTGAGTACAGAAAGACTTTTTGTTACCGCATCTTCTTTTGAAGGTACCCTAAATTGATAAGGTGAATCTGCCCACTCTTTTTCCATGGTAAAATAATCAGGTTCCTGCGGCTCTTTCCCCTCTAATTTCTCATTCAGATAATTGATAAACTGCTGCCATCTTTGTAAATACAAAGTACCTATTAAACCGCCCCATTCTTTATTTGCATAATCATGCAAATCGGTTTTCGGATTATTAGACCCCCAATAAGATATTTGTATTTTCGCATTTCGAACAGCCAGTTTTTTATCTTCCGGAGTTTGCCCAAAATCATAAGCGCTATTAATCCATGTACTCAATCTGAAATCTCTATCCGTTAGAAGTAAATTATCCTGCATCCTCATAAGCTTTAAAAATTCATCAGAGTATTTCCTAAAATCCTGCTTATTATTTGCATTAAAAGCACTGATCATGAGTTTGTAAATTTCCATCCCTTTGTTACTTATAACCTGTCGGGTTAAATCTATTAAGTCGTATTGATAAGTTGCAATCCCTTTAAATTTATAAGCAGAACTGGCAAATAGATTTACGGCTTTTTCAAATGCCTTGGTATCATAACTTGTTTTTAACGTTCCCCAGGTTCTTGCATGTTCCGCCTTGGTAGAGGGGCGCGCACAAAATATACTTTCCGGTGCTCCCTGTTGTGGTTCGAGATCGCTTGTATAAATGGTATTTAAAAATACCTGCCAGGCAGACTGAATATGTACGTCTGTTTTTCCATATCTGAAATCTGCATATTTTTTTATCCAGCTTTTTAAATCAAAAGGTTGCGGCTGCCATGCCACATCATATATCAGATCGTATAAGACCGGATTATTATTATAGCCTTCGGGGATTTCACCTATTCCTACCAGGCTTTTCCCTTCGGGAATTTGTAATGTCTTAAAAGGTTCTTCTGATAAGTATTTCAATTTGCCAATGAAGCCGGTATTTTCACCAAAATTATTTACCGATCCAAAAATCCAATCGTGCCCGTTATACCCATTTCTGGTTATAAAATTCGTATAATTTTCTCCCATCAAATCAAGTATCAATACTTTATCAGCAGGGATTTTCGCGATCAGTTTTTCTTTAGGATTACCACTCCATCCCTGAAGCACCCAGGTTGCTTTTGAAAAATAGTTATGCATTTCGGTATATATATCTGATCCTGCCTTTTCTAAATCAATTCCTTTTGAACTCCCTCCTTCATGAAAGGGATCGCCACCAAAAAAATGAAAATCTTTGCCATATAAATCCTGAATATGATGATAATAGCTTCCGGCCATCTTTGTAAAGAGTGAATCCTCCGGCGATAAAATAGCAGGGCGTACAAATCCTCCGGCCCATTTTCCCTGATCAATTATTCTAGCGGATGGATATTTCTGTTTTAGTTCATTAGGAACCATTCCATAAAAGCCTTGCATCACCGGCCGGATACCAAGATCTTTCATTCTTGCAAGAATCTCCTTTTGTAATGCTACTTGTTGATTCATCATCACATCACTTTCAGGGCCTCCCCATCCTTCCAGATTACCCATGAGCCACCACGCCGAAAATGCCGGCCCGGGAATGAACGCTTCTCTTTCCTTCTTACTGAAATTAAAATCCTGCAAAGTGAGGTCCCAAATTTTTTCGGTGCCTACAGGAGCCAGGGCAATATTGACTCCGTTCAACGCGAGCCAATCCAATACATACGACCACCGTGGCCATTTGTAAAAAGACATTGTATAGCTAATGGTGCAATAATTCAAACTATAACGATATTTGTAGGGTGTCTTTTGCGTAACCATTCCATCAATTTGAGGTAACTCTTTTAATGGAAAAATATTTTCGGTTTGTAATGATAATGATTGATGACAGTAATATTTCAAATACCAATTGACAGCCATGGATGCTGCATTGGGAGAAGTGGCGCTTACAATCAATTTACCATTTTTCGTTTGAAGTGTAAAAGCGTCTTCTGAATTGGCCACATTTCTAAGTTCCTTAAAAACAATATGAGATTTCAACCAGGGAATTCTTCTTGCCACCAGGTCCTGTACACCGTTGAAATCATTCGCCCTTACATTGGTAATAATAACCAACAAAAGCAGGATAGCTATTAGCTTACGCATTGTCTTTTTTTATTTGTCTGTTTTTCTATTATCATCCGGCTAAACTCATGAAACTTTTGCCTGCCTCGACAAGTTTCATTTCAACCGACAATTTTTTGTGTGCACATCTACAAAACAATAAATTATTATACTGGTAAAATCTAATTCCATAACCCGTGTCATGGTTTTTTGTTTCTTAAAGTGATTGAACTGTTTCAACTTCAAGTTACCGCTTTTGCAGAACTTTTTTCATTTAAACATCAATCTTCTCATTCATGAAACCTTTCTTTAAAGGGCTGCCTGTTTGGGAAACAGTAGAGTGGCCACGAAACTTAATAATAGTAGCATTTCATTGATTTGAATGATTTTCAGTGGGACAACAATGAAAAAAAATATTGTATTCAATGGTATTACAATGATTCATTCGAGACCATCTTTCAGGTTTTTGCTTTTTGCTCCTCGTTTTTTTGTTTATTTTTTTGGGTTTCCAATACAATTACAAAAGGTTGCCCCCGATCCAAATTTGGTAAGTGAATGAAAAATTCATTCCCATCTAATTTCTCTATATTAAGTTCTGCATGTCCGTTTAATAAATAAGCTTTTTGCAATGAGGTATTTTTATCAGGAGCCACCCGCAAAGCACCTGAAACAGGTACATTGAAAACGAGCATATATACTTTATCAGTTAAATCTCGATTTTGTGTAAAGTAACCCCAGTCCTGCTTTGTCCAATCTATGTGGCCACAATTGTAGATAGTTTCATGGTTTATTTTCATCCAATCACCAATGGCTTTTGCATCGGCTATTTCTTTTTGTCTGAATGTACCATCCGGTTTTGGACCGAAGTTGAGTATAAAATTACCATCGAGTGAAACGCATTTTGCAAGCATTTCTATTAATTCATCAGGGGTTTTCCAATGGCCCATCCATTTTTTTGCATAGCCCCATCCGTTCTCAGGAATCGTCATTACGCAATCCCAGTCGTTGCCATGTGTATCAGCAAAAGTTGCTGGTATTTTTCTTTCCCAGCCTTGTTCATAATCGCCCATTAGATGGCCATTGCTGTCAAAATGCCTTTTGCCATAATCATCTGCCCGCAGACGGCTTCCAATGATTAACCCGGGATGCAATGCTTTTAAATATTGTTCCAATGAATCAGAGAAGGCACCGCTTTTCTGCCAGCTTTTATCCCAGGTGCCATCAAACCATAAGCCCTTTATGGAAGGATATCTTTGCAACAATTCTGTAAGTTGATTTTTGGTAAATAATTTAAACCGGTCGAAAGCGATGGTGTCTTCTTTCGTTTTTAAATCGTATCGCCAGTCAGGATTGTGCCAGTCCATCACAGAAAAATAAAGATATACATCAATGCCTGCTTTCGTGTAAGCATCAACAATAGGTCCAACAATATCTTTTTTGTAAGGTGAGTTAGCAACGGTATAATTGGTGTATTGGCTTGGCCAAAGACAAAAACCATCGTGATGTTTAGTGGTAAAAGTCACATATTTTACGCCCATCTGTCTGGCCATGGCGGCCCATTTATTAGTATCAAAATTTTTCGGATTGAATTGATGATATAATGAATCATAAACAGCATGTGGTAATTTATCCCACGAGCGAATCCACTCTGAAGCGCCATTGTAATGCATGCCATTGTAATCGCCACCCAAAATGGAATACAGTCCAAAATGGATAAACTGACCAAGGCCATAACCACGCCATCTCACCATATCAGCATCCATACGCTTACCTATGTGATGATCGCCATGTACGAGAGAGAAAGAATCTTTTTGTAAAACCGGTTGTTGTGATTTCGCAGAAAAAAAGGTAAAGCCACAAAATATGACAAGCAATAGGATCTGTTTTCTGTTCATTAGAATAATATTTTATAATTGATTTCTTTAGCAATCTCAATCTCTCAAAACAAAATTATTTTTGATATTTTTTTTGTTTACTGAGCAATTACTCAAGTACCCATTTCACCTTGTCACTTAATTGTTGCCCATTCTTATTCAGAGTCACCTTTACTTCGTTCTTGCCTTTTTGAAGGCTCACATTTTCAAAAATAAAATGAACTTTGGTGGTACTCTGCTCCGGCGCGGCCATCGTTTTACCATTTACAGTAAGTGCAGGCACGCCCCGGTTTGAATAAACCGTAATATTCGTCACGGCTTCCGTACGCTTATCAAATCTTCTATCAGCAATATATAAAACGGGTTCCTTACTCCAGTTGGCTTTATACCAATAAAAAGCATCCTTTTTTATTTTCCGGTCAAAGGTCACCAACCCTTTCATGTTGCGAGCAGGTACGCCTCCCCTGTTCCAAAGAGGTGTAGCAAAATCGAACATATTCCATACATAAGAAGAAACCAAGTAAGGATGTTTTGCAATGATTCCCCATTGCACTTCATGCAACCTTGATTGATACAATTCAGGAAAAAATTGCCCATTGTAAACAGGAACTTTACTGGTATCAATCACTGCCTGCTGATCTACATTGGCCTCTGCGCCATATTCTGCAAGTACTACTTTGCTGTCCGGATAATTTTTCTCCAATCCGGTTATCCATCTTTCGAGATCCCCCATTTTTCCATCATACCAGCCATAATATCGGTTGATGCCTTGTATATCTGTATTAAAATTTTCGGGGCGGTCCTTATTTCCATAACCATTGGTACTGCCACTCCATCTGTCGGAATCTTCTGTTTTTATTATATCATTTAATGTACGTATCAACCGTGCTGTATAATCTTCCGGTGTTTTGCAATACACCTCATTGGAAGTGCCCCACACATAAATTGAAGGATGATTAAAGTTTTGTCTGATCAGTTCTGTCATCTGTTGTTTGGCATTATCGGCTTCTTCTCCGGTAACGGCATTTACAAAAGGTATTTCTGTCCAAACTAAAAGGCCTATACTGTCGCAATCATTATAAATATGTTGTGATTGCTGGTAATGCCCAAAACGGATACTTGTAGCACCAATCTCTTGGATCATTGCCATATCCGTATCTTGTTGTGCATTACTCAAAGCATTACCATAGCCCCACCAATCCTGGTGGCGGCATACGCCATATAATCTATAAGGCTGATCATTCAGGTAAACCCCTTTACCAGTGATGATACGGAAACTGCGAATACCAAGTGGTTGTGAAACTGCGTCTATCGCCTTACCGTTATCTACAATACTTGCTACCACTTTGTATAAATAGGGATCTTTCCTACCCTGCCATAGGTGTGGATGAGCCACTGTAATTTTTTGAGTGAATGATTGCCTTCCTTGTGGCAAAACGGTAATAGGTTTCGTCAACTCTTTCACCAATTTTCCCTTCATATCATACAAAGAAGTTCTCAATAAAACCTTTTTCGTCGTATGCCAGGTGTTCTCAAGTTTCACGGTAACATCAATATCGGCAGATTGTGCCGAAATATTTTTTTGACGAATATAGACGCCGGAGGAGGCATAATCGGTGGTAGAAATATTTAATTTATCAGTAATGATCAATGACACAGGACGATAGATGCCTCCATAAATTGCGAAAAGAAAATTATTAACAGGGATCACATCTTTGCGGGGTGCATTATTTACCTTCACCTTTATGCTATTTTCAGTACCGTATCGCAAAGCATAAGTAATCTCAAAACAAAAGGCAGCATACGATCCTTTATGTTCTCCAATGTATTTATTATTCACATACACATCCGCTACCGAACCTACTCCACCAAACTGGATAAAAACCCTCTTTCTTTCCAGTTTCTTGTCCGCAAAGAATTTTTTTTGATAAGTAGCATCTCCAGCATAAAAATCTTTTCCGGTTTGCATATCCACATTACTCCAGGTATGAGGAATGGTTACCTGTTGCCAGGAAGTATCCGGGCTGTTTTCAAGAGGTGCTTTTCTAAATTGCCAGGCATCATTAAAAGGAATAGTTTGTCTTGGCGTTTCTGTTGATTGGGCAACGGCTGCCAGGTTCATACAAAGAAAAGAGAAAAGAAGGAATACATTTTTCATTATAAATTCTCCTGTTTTCCGCACTTTCAAAAAATATCCTCTGAAAGTATTGATTTCATTGAGTTAGTTTTTGAGAATGGGTGTTGCAGAGCTATTTTTGGGCATGTTTTTACGAAAATTAAAGAATAGATCAGGTAGCGTTTCCGTTCAG
>JBDTGA010000086.1:0-53058 GCA_039937655.1 Ginsengibacter sp. | reverse complement strand
GTTGAGTAGGGAAAGATGACTCCACATAAATAGTATCTCCAATATGGACGCTGTCATTATCGGGGGCTATTCGCGAATTGACACTAAATGAAAGATTGGCTTCAATACATGGTTTAGGACATCCGCTGTTTATAATTGCAATAATGGTTAGTATAATTACAACATTAATTTTCTTCATAGTTCATTAATAATGGTATTGAGAAAATAGTCCTGTTACTTGACTGGAAGTTGGATTGGATACAGTTTGCAAAAGCCTTGCTTTATAATCCTGCAACGTATAAATATTTGACTGGAATGTGCTGAACATTTGGGCATTAGTGTAACCGGAGACGAGATCATTTACCGGATTACCCGCTGTTAAAGTTTCATTAGCAGGATCTAACAAATCATAAAACAACCCCGTAGGTATCCATTTAAAATGGTCAGTAGCAGAGTTGGGATTAAAATTTTCCAACAAATTCAAATGGCTGCTTAATCCTGGTGTAGGAGAACCGTTGTAATAATAGGCCTGCTGACCGGCATCATGTAAATTACTGCAATGCAAAATCGTTTATCTTTTATCGGTAAAATAATGTCCTATATGATAAGCCCAGCTTTCGCCCAATGCAATAATTGGTGAATACGTTGCATCAGTTCCCCTTCCATAAGGTTCAGCGGCAGGATCAATAAAGCTGGTGTAACCGATCTCAAACAATTCTGCATTTACAAAAGTAGTGTACCAGCTATTGCCTAATGCAGCATAATGAGTACAGTGCGTAATCTCGTGGTAAAATAATTCTTTCATCTGGTAAACATCTAATAAACCTTAAAGCAATACATATGCATTTCTTCATACCCTGAAATTTGATAGCCAGGTCTGTTATTTTGATACAAATATAAATGTTGGTGAGTATTTGCAAAATCTATTTCAAATGCAGCCTTTGTACATTTATCCGATCGCGTGTAAACATTTGCAGCATCACTAATAGCTATAGCATAAGTGCCAACAACTTTTGGAATTATGGCCAGTTTAAAATCATAACTGTTATCCATTTCCTTGAATAAATATTCCCTAATCCTTTCAGCTAAAGGATTACTTACAGAATCACCCATAAATAGAAGATAATTAAAATTATTTGCCGCATACTTTGTTCCGGGGTTACTAATGCTTCCACCGGTAAAAATGTCAAATGATAATGCAGTTCCTAAGTTAGCAGCTCCAATAAAGCCCACATTGCTATTTGAATTTAAATCAAGTAAGGTCTTAGGAAAATCTGCTGAAATCCAAATTGTGTCACCAATTGAAATACTATCATTATCAGGATAAGTCGATGCTATAACTTTAAAATTATAAACAGTGTTAGCGCATCCCAATCCTCCTTTTTTACATGTACTGAAAGTGGTAGCCATTGCAACAAATAACAATAAAGTTATTGTGTAAATTTTAGTAGCCATATTGAGAAAATAAATTTGTTACTTGTGTAGATTGGTTATTGCCATTCTGCTGTAATAAGTTTGTTTTATATGCACCAAGGGCAGTTATAGAAGAACTAAAAGCATTAAATAATTTCTGATTGGTGTAATAGCCAGACACTTGATCCACAACAGGACTATTTTCATTTCTCACATCAATCATATCATAAAACAATCCTGTCGGTATCCAATAAAATGGATCGTACGTCCTGTAAGGGCTGAAATTTTCCAGCAAATTCAAATGGCTGCTTAATAAATTAACCGGCGAATTATTAAGATATGCAATACCCTGATCATCTTGTTCGCTACTTTGATTACCGTATCTTTTATCTGCCAAATAATGCCCTATATGATACGCCCATCCTTCGGCCAAAGCAATAATTGGCGAATAAGTTGGATCAGCCCCCTGCCCTTTAATAAACTGATATATCTGATTAAAAGGTGTTTTCATGATAGGTAGATTTCACTATTATGAAAGTAATGTTATTTTTCACGATTACAGATAATGTGCAAAACTTTTTTAAGAAATGGGAGTCCAGCAATTCTGTACATAAAAACTCACTGGCATCAGTTTAAGATCAATGAAAAAACTTCTTGTAAAATTAACCAAACGAAGACCGGCAGATTAATTTGCTTTCACCAAATAATAATTCTTCTTCCCTTTTTGTATCAATAAATATTTACCATTTAAAAGATGTGTGGTATTTATTTTTTCATCACCGGCATCCACTTTTTCTTTATTGATAAATATGCCACCACCGGCAAGCATTTTCTTTGCTTCACCTTTGCTGGGCAATATCTTCGTTTCGGTTAATAAAGAAATCAAATCCAGGTCTAATAATTTATTTTTCTCTATTTCCACGGTGGGCACTCCTTCCATCACCTGCAGCAATTGTTCTTCATTCAGTTCTTTTAATATTTGTGCGGTATCGTTACTAAATAAAATAGAAGACGCTTTTACAGCAAATTCAAAATCACTCTTTGAATGTACAAAACAAGTAAGTTCCTCAGCCAATTTTTTCTGAAGAATACGCAGGTGTTCATTTCCCGTATGTTGCTGAACCAATTCCTTTATTTCTTTTTCAGATAAAAAGGTAAATACCTTTAGAAACCGCTCTGCATCCGCATCTGCGGTATTTAACCAGAATTGATAAAAAGTATAGGGAGAAGTTTTTCCCGCATCTAACCAGATATTCCCTTTTTCACTTTTGCCAAATTTGCTTCCATCAGATTTGGTTAATAACGGGCACGTAAAGGCAAATGCTTCGCCACCGGCTTTTCTGCGAATCAGTTCTGTACCGGTTACGATATTTCCCCATTGGTCGCTACCGCCAAATTGTATTTTACAATTCTTATTTTTATACAACCAGTAAAAATCAAATCCCTGTACCAACTGATAAGTAAATTCAGTGAAACTCATTCCATTCTCTCCTTCAAGGCGTTTTTTTACGCTGTCTTTGGCCATCATGTAATTCACAGAAATATGCTTTCCCACATCGCGGATAAAATCAAGGAAAGTAATATTTTGAAACCAGTCGTAATTATTCACCATTTCAGCCGCATTGGTTTTATCTGAATTAAAATCAAGAAACTTCGATAGCTGTTTCTTTACTGCAGCTACATTTTTATCCAGGACATCTTTACTCAATAAATTTCTTTCTTCACTTTTGCCCGAAGGGTCACCCACCATACCGGTAGCACCACCCACCAAAGCAAACGGTTTGTGTCCGAATTTTTGTAAATGGGCCAATACAATAATGGGTATAAGACTGCCAATGTGAAGACTGTCTGCCGTAGGATCAAAGCCCACATAAGCGGCTGTAGGTTCTTTACGCAGTTGCTCTTCAGTTCCCGGAATCATATCCTGAATCAATCCACGCCACCTTAATTCTGCTATTAAATTTTCCATATATAATTTCAAAAATAAGGCACAAAAATAAACAACAGATGCACGACACCAATCATTTTATTTTACTGCGTGTAATTACAAACCTTTCAAAGTGATCTGATTTCAATAACGCTATCCGGTTCAGGCCAAAATCAATCCATACAAAACATCCGGAATCATGCAGGTGATAAACAAAAAGATGAATTAGAATAAACCAAAGAATCTTCCCTGATTGATATGGCAATTTTAAAATGAGTCATTTGTACATATACTTACCGTTAATTTTTTATTTTACATTTGGTGGCCGCGGGTATTCATCATTCATTGCTCTGACTATTTAGCGCACAACCGGAAATAGGTTATTAAAATGAAAAATTAATTCATGAACAGAAAAGATTTCCTGTCGGCAGTTATCCCCCTGGCCACCATACCAACCGCTCTGGGCAACCATGCCACACTTGAAAAAAAATCTTCTTTAAAAAAAATCCCTCCTTATTTAAAAAAGGGAGATCTGATCGGGATTTGTTGCCCTTCGGGACATATAAGCCTCGAAGAATGCCAGCCGGCAATTAATAAAATGGAGGAATGGGGATTCAAAATCCGTGTAGGCATGACTGTGGGAGTGATAGATTTTACATTTGCCGGTACAGACGATGAAAGGATCAAAGACCTGCAGCAAATGCTTGATGATCCTTCTATAAAAGCGATCATGCTGGGAAGAGGAGGCTATGGAGCCGTGAGGATTATTGACAGGATTGACTTTATCGAATTTGAAAAAAGGCCCAAATGGATCATCGGCTTCAGTGATGCCACCGTTTTTCATTGCCACATTAATCATAATTACGGAATCGCTACACTACATTCGAAAATGTGTAACAGCTTTCCCGATGATTTTTCCAAAGCAACTCAACCACAAATTGATTCGATTGATTCCATAAGACAGTGCCTTCTTGGCGACAAAATGGAATACATCCGGGAACCCAATGTGAACAACCGTTACGGAGAATGTACAGGTCCTCTGGTAGGAGGAAATTTATCCATCATTCAAAATCTTACCGGAAGTATTTCCGATTTACACACGGAAGGAAAAATCTTATTTATTGAAGATGTGGATGAATACCCTTATAAGATTGATGGTATGTTGTGGAATTTAAAACGCAGCAAAAAATTAAATCGCCTAAAAGGACTGATCATTGGAGAATTCAGAATGAAAGCCGATGACCCCGGAGAAGAATTCGGAAAAACTATTTATGATATGGTAATGGAAAAAGTAAAAAATTATCATTACCCTGTATGTTTTGATTTTCCCGTAGGACACGTAAAAGAAAACTATGCATTAAAATGTGGAATGAAACATACTTTACGTATTTCTGCAGAAGGAACAAAGCTCAAATGCATCGGATAAGTGACAAATAACTATACAGCAAAAGAGTTAAAAATGTGATTTTTGGGTTTGAAGAACTCATGGTTTTATTATAAAAATACCATACTGTCCGACTAAAAATCACAAATTATGATGAAATGCTTACTGGCATTAAGTTACATGGCCCCTCTCCTTTGGAGAGGGGGAGGGGGTGAGGTCAATACCAGCGTGGTTTTCATTGACTTAGTCGGACAATAATGTAAAAACAGGAAGCATTTTTCTTTAGTGCTCCTGGTGTTCTTTGCGGTCAGTTCTTTCCTCTTTTGCTTCGCAAATCTCCAATTTGTCTTTTACGAACTATATATCGTTTAATTGTTACATTGCTTAATCTTTTATTAAAATAACATGACCATTATACCTCCTTACTTAAAGCCCGGCGATACGATCGGGATCGTGTGCCCATCGGGATATATGCCCGTAGAAAAATATCAAACCTGCATCAAGACCCTTACTGAATGGGGATTTAAAGTAGCCATGGGAAAAACACCCGGCCATCAGTTTCATTACTTTGCAGGAACTGATAAAGAAAGATGTAAAGACCTGCAGCAGATGATGGACGATAAAAAGATCAACGCCATTCTATGTGCACGCGGCGGATACGGCATGGGAAGGATCATTGACAAACTGGATTTTTCACAATTCAAACACCACCCCAAATGGATCATCGGGTTCAGCGATATTACGGTTTTACACTGCCACTTATTTTCCAATTTTAAAATCGCCTCCCTGCATGCCCCCATGGCTGCAGCTTTCAATGATGGCGAATTTAAAAATCAATACATTCAAAGCCTTCATGATGCGCTGATCGGAGAAAAAGCCGACTACAAAACCGAAAGAAATATACTGGATCAAAAGGGTGAATCAAAAGGTATTCTGGTGGGAGGCAATTTGTCTCTTCTGGTAAATATGATCGGTAGTCACTCTGACATCAATACCAGAAATAAAATTCTCTTTGTGGAAGAAGTGGGTGAATATATTTACGGAGTTGACAGAATGATGTATCAGTTGAAACGAAGCGGAAAACTCGATCATTTAAAAGGATTAATTATCGGAAGATTTTCTGACATGAAAGATACTACCATACCCTTTGGGAAATCCGTAGAAGACGCGGTAAAAGATATCGTGAAAGAATATAGCTACCCGGTTTGTTTTGGATTTCCCGTGAGTCATGACAAAGAAAATTATGCCCTCAAAGTGGGCCTGAAATATAAATTGAACGTACATAAGAACGGAGTAGAATTAAGAGAATGGTAGCATCTTAGAAGATATTTTTTTATCAGGTGCAATTATTTCTGCAACAGAGAAAATCTTGCAGCGTTTATGCTATTTTGGTTGTCAATGTCTCTATACTATAGCGACAGAAGATATTTTTTTAAATCTTCGGCTATCTAACCGTCATTTTCTACCATGAACAACATGAAACTTACAACTTCACTTCTATTTTGCTTTGCCCTTTTTATTTTATATGCCGTTGAGGGAAATGCACAATCTTCTTTTTCCTTTTCTACCGGTTTCTCTACCGATATGAATAATCATCACAATGCATTTCATCACATCCCTGTCTCAATTCAATGGAAACCATCTCCCGAAAAAAGAGCACCTTTCTTTATAGAATTCAATTACGATATTCCTTTCGCCCATAAAGGCACCGACAATGCCTATACTTTAGATGCTTCATTGCCAGAGGAAGTAACCCTGCAGAAAAATATCCGGGCTTCCATTTTTACAGCAAGCATTGGGTTCAGGATTCATTTAAACACCGATAAAAAAAATAACAGCCTTTACCTCAATCTGATTCCATTTGGTCTATGTAGCCAAAGTTTCAAGGTAACCTACAAAAATTACGATAAAGTAAATTATGAAGTATTAAATCCGGATGTAAATGTGAATAATGCAGGCGCTGTGGTGTCAATGGCAATCGTGTATAATTTTCATAAACAAAGACAAGACATGTTGTTGATGCTTCATGCACAAAGCCCTTTGCTAAAAAAACGCAATGAATATCCTGCCTCCTTCAGATTTGTTGCACCCTTACAATTCACTTTTGGCTACAATTTTTATTATAACAAGAAGAAATGAAATCAATACTATATAAACTCTTCGCTGTCCTCGTGATTCTTTATCTGTCTGGATGTGTCAAAAGACATTTTTACCCGGATAAAGACGATCCTGGCCTGAGCCGCTTAACCTCTCACGGATTTAATATAGCGACTGCCTATATCAATAAGGTACCTTATATCAATCCTTTCAAAAACACGCTCTTCGGAGTTAGCAACTACACTCCCACTCTCAGTAAAATGATTACCAACAGTGCGTATGACACGCTCTCACTATCGTGGCCCATTGAAATAAATGACAGCACTGTAAATTATAATCAACCTTACCGAAACATCACGTTGAAGTTGCCGATACCGAAAACATTTACTCAACAAGACCTTTTGGCAATGAGTGGTCAAAGAATGTCTCAAAAGACAAATACCATCGTCATGCAATCCTATTATAACCAGCCCAATGAACTATCAGGACCATCAAATATATACCTGGTAACCATTAAGGAAGACCCTTCTTATACACCTGCTCATCTTATTCTTTCCGGATTATTTGAGGGGAACATCGGCGACAGTATTCTGATTACCAAAGGGCGCTTTGATTTTGAAATCAGTACCGATAAAATAAATTTTTGATTGTTATCACAAAGCATTTTCTCCTCATCAGAAAGGCACAAACGAACTGGATTTCTTCAATCATACCGGTTTACCGCTATCTTTTTGGGTATGAATGCCTGTTAGAAAAAATGAATATTTCATGATACAAATTGGAATAAAAATATCATTACTCATTTCAAAGGGAGTATTTACGAAATACACTTTCTCAAAATATTACTGCTCTATGATCAGTGAATCGGCTGAGGCACCAAGACTCAAAAGATAGCCTGTAATTTCCTTTACAAAAGGGCCGGGGCCACATACATAAAAGTCCTTGCTAAAATCACGGATCGTCTCTACGAGGTAATCCCTGTTGATTCTTCTTTCATTAAAACCAATAACCCCTTCCCTTGTAAACAGATTGATAAAGCGGGGGCCGAGCATTTGAAAAAATTCCTGTGAATTGATAATATCCCGCGATGTTTTATTGGAAAGTAAAAGAGAGTTGCCGTCTAATTTTTTCTTATTGTACAAATCCCTGAAAATAGCAACGAAAGGAGTAACGCCTGCTCCTGCGGCAATGAATATCCCCGGGCCTTTATACTGAATGGTACCAAACACATCATGTAATAGTAAGCCCGCTCCTGCATTGGTTTTCCCAAGTTGATTGGTAACACCATTGCGCTCATCATAAATCTTGATGGTAAACTCAAGATAGGGCCATTCGCTAAGAGAAGTAAAAGTAAAGGGGCGCAACTGGTGGCGCCATTCGGGAAGGTCAATGGCAACTTCTGTAGCCTGCCCGGGTATGAAATTATATCCGGCCGGTTTCTCCACAATAAATCTTTTTACGTTATAACTTACAAAACCACACTCAAGGATCTTTACAGGAAATTCATTCATGCTCTTGTCTTTTTGTTTTTTTTAAAGATAAATATTTGAGAAAGGATTCACCAACTTTATTAAAAAAAAATAACAGAATCAGACATATCAATCTCAAAATCATGTTCACCTTGAGTTACTCCTTTATTTACTTTGTTGTCCTGATACAAAAAAAGTAACCCAATGGTAATTGGAGCAGGCTAAAAAATCAGAGATTCAACAGTGAATCTAATTTTTCATGGAAGAGAGGAAAATCATTCAGGTTATTATGGCCACCATTTTCTATCGTGATAAATTCATCTCCTGGTTTTAAAACCTTTTTGAGTTTTGCTGCACAGCGATAAGGGATCACCTTATCGGAAGTGCCGTGGAAAATAGTAACCGGAACTTTTATATCCTTCAGATATTCACCCACGGGAAAATTAAAATGCGACATTCTTGTTGTAGGATAAATAGGTGCATAGCTACTAAAAAGATCCGGAATACTGTAGTAAGGAGTTTCCAGGATAAGCCTCTTACAAAATTCTTTTGCAGCAATATAAGAAGCCACCCCAGTACCTAACGACTTGCCATAGACGATAATGCTATCGGCCGGAAATCGCGAATGGGCCAGCTTATACACTTCTTTTGCCTGGGCATCTATATTTTCTTCCGTCAGCTTCCCGGTAGTTTTGCCAAAACCGGGATAATCAGGCATCCACACTTCATAACCGTGTTTGGTGAAATTAACGGCGTATTGGGCATAGCGGGTCACATTATCCATATTACCATGAAAATAAATTACCACTCCTTTGGGAACGGTATCTTTAGGTAAAAACTGAACTATGTTCAATGTGTCTGTCTCATTCATCGCAATATTTACTTCTTTGAAAGGAATATTAAACTGAAACACATAATCCCGCGGTAATACTTTAGGATGAAACATTAATTTTTCCTGTAAATGATACAACGCAATTCCGATAGAACAATAAATAAGTGTAGTTATTATTGCTATTCTGTATATTTTTCTTTTGGTGGAAACTTTCGGTCGTTCTTCTTTTTGTTCCATTTTTGATTTTCATTTTTTCCCGATAACTATCGGGATGCTTAATTAATTACGGTGCTAATATATCTCTTAAAAAATTATGGTATTGCGGGAAAGAAGGAAGGTTATTATGACCCCCACCCTCAATAGTAATCAGTGTTATTTTTCGCGGGCTCAACTTTTGCAGTTTTTCACTCTGGCTGATCGGGATAATCCAATCTTTACTACCGTGAATAATATACGTATGGCAATTTACTTTCCTGATCCACCGATCTGTATGTAACTGATAACGTAATACCAAACGCATGGGAAGAATAGGAATAAAACGCTGAGCCGCTTTTGCAAAATTATAATAAGGTGCATCCAAAATTAAATACCGGGGAGAATTGTCGCTGGCCAGTTTCGTGGCAAACCCGCTCCCCAGGCTTCTTCCATACACTATGATCTGATTTTCGTGATACTGAACGGCAAGCGTATCATACACCACCTGTACATCTTTCAGCATTTCTTTTTCATTCCTGCGGCCGGTACTTTTCCCAAAACCGCGGTAATCTACCAGCACCACATCATATTGATACCGGTAAAAATCCTTTGCGTATTTAGCCCATCCTTTTATACTTCGCGTATTGCCATGAAAATATAAAACCAATCCATGAGGATCTTTAGCATAAAAATGCAACCCGTTAATTCTTACTCCGGGTGCTATATCAACAAACAATTCTTTAAAAGGGAGATCATACTTATAAACAAAATCCTGCTTCAATTTTTCAGGCTTGAAAATAAACCGTTCCTGAATCAGATAAACAAAAATCATGATACACACATAGCCTGCAATAATATAAATAAGTGTTGAAGACATTTATCAGTTGAAAATGAAAAATTGAAATCCCGATAGCTATCAGGAGAAAATGGATATTCTTCGTCTATGGGTTTCAGAGAACTATCACAAGCTACCAACTATAAACTGAGAACTATCAACTATTTCTCATCATCATAAAAGATACGTTTCAATTTCAGCTTGCGAACAGGCGCCACGATCAAAGGAAATTTTTCAACGATGACGTTACTTTGTTCCAATCCAAAACCTCTTTCTTCACTCAAACTTATCTTCTTTATCCAGAAGTACAATTTCATTACCAGCTTTTCAAACAATGATAATTCATTATCCTGTGAAAGGAATTTCTCCATCACTATAAATTGAAAATCGCCCACTACATTATTCTTTTGCAGGCTTTCATATCGGCTTGTGATATTTACTTCTTTATTGGCCACCATATCCTGTACCACTTTCCTGAACATGAGATTGATACGCGGTTCCATCCTAAAACCGAGACGCAGTTCAATTCTTATCACTTCATTGGGCACAATGGTTTCTACAATATAGTCGGATGTATAAGGGTCATCCTGAGTATCCACATGGACAAACCAATAAATATCGGCGCGCTTGGGTTTCCTGTTCAGGATTGAATACACAATTTTGTGTTCAATCTCTTTAGGGTTATTAGCACTGGTGAGATATACAAGGTGTGTTGCATATTTAGGAATACTCATGTCATTGCTGAGTTCCTGAATAGGTGGCAGGTATTGATCGAGGCGCACAAATTCCACATAACGGTTTTTAATCTTTCGCGCCCTGAACCATACATACATTACGGTAAACAAACCACCGGCAATAATGAGGGTAACAAATCCTCCATGAGGGAATTTCTCCAGATTGGCAATCAAAAAACTCATTTCAATAGTGAGGTAAACAGCGAGGTACAAATAGACCAGTATTTTCGGAGTCCTTCTCGATATTAAAAAATTAGCAAATAAAATAGAAGTAGCCAACATGCACAACGTGATCGCAAGGCCATAAGCTGCTTCCATGTTGGAAGAGGTTTTAAAATAAATAACTACGCCAAGACAGCCCACCAGCAAAAGAGTATTGATACCCGGAATATACAACTGTCCACGTTCTTCGGTTGGATAATTGATCTTCATTTTGGGCCACAAATTCAAACGGATACTTTCACTGATCAAAGTAAACGACCCGCTTATCAAAGCCTGGCTGGCAATAATGGCGGCAATAGTAGCTATGATGATTCCAATGATCTTAAAGCTGTCTGGCATGATTCCGTAAAAGGGATTGAATCCGTTATCTATCACCACTTTAGAAAGAGTTTGTCCTTTGTAGTTTTTCAAGAGCCACGAGCCCTGTCCGAGATAATTAATGATGAGGGCTACTTTTACATAAATCCAGGATATCCTGATATTTCTCCTGCCGCAATGCCCTAGATCACTGTACAATGCCTCTGCACCCGTAGTACAGAGAAACACCGCACCCAAAATAAAGAACCCGTTCGGATACAACGTCAAAAGCCTGATCGCATAATAGGGATTAAGTGCTTTGAAAATATTCAAATTATCGAAAAGGTGCATGGAGCCTAAAACCATCAACATCAGAAACCATAAGAACATAATAGGGCCAAAGAGTTTACCAATATTAGCAGTACCGAATTGTTGTGAAAAAAACAGCGCAATCAGAATAATGATCACAATATATATAATAGTCACTCCGCTGATATCGCTGAAAAAGGGAATCTGCTTCAACCCTTCTACGGCAGAGGTAACGGTAATCGGGGGCGTAATGATACCATCGGCCATAATAGAGGCGCCTCCAATCATAGCGGGGAAAAGGAGCCATTTTTTTTGTCGCCGTATTAAAGCATATAAAGAAAATATACCTCCTTCACCATTATTATCCGCTTTTAAAGTAAGAATAATATATTTTATAGTAGTCTGTAAAGTAAGTGTCCATATAATACACGAAAGCCCGCCCAGTATAAGTTCCGGAGTAATCAGCCGATCTCTGATAATGGCATTGAACACATAAAGAGGGGAAGTACCGAGATCTCCGTAAACAATTCCTAATGCAATCACCAGACCTAACGGAGTAAGTTTATTAATGTTTTTCTTCACGCGATTATTTTAATTGTTTTACAATGCATTATCGTTTCCATGCATATTTCAATCATAAATAATTTGCAAATGTAGATTGAAAGAAATTATTGACCATTAATTATTTCGCGGGTGTATCCTGAAGATTGGAAGGGGCTAAAAAATTCTTGTCTTATACTGCTCAAGGGGTAAATTAATGAATTTTCTGATGAAGGGTCCGAACGCGTTAGCGGTCTGAACCATTACATGGACAACCGTCCCGCCTGCATAAAATCATTCACTGTTTTGTCCCTTGCGAAGTATATATTAAAGCCTCTTGATATTGATAATCTTGATAAGTGGCCTAAAATTAGTTTCATAATCCGGTTGGTCATGGATCTGCCTCACATATTTCATTCCTTCGATTACCCTGCCAAAAGTAACATACCCTTTTTTATCAGGGCTGGCATCGCCTCCATAATCATAATCCGGCTCATCATCCATACAGATAAAGAACTCAGTGTTTCCCGAATTGGGATCTTCATTTCTTGCAAGGGAAAGAACTCCCTCTGAATGAAGAATACCGGTTTGTTGTGTGGTCTCCAAAGGTATCCCGGGGATGGTTTGCTGTTTTTTTAAATCCGTTTGCCATAATCCGCCTTGTATCAACTGAGTTTTTGCCACATTCGAGGGCTGGTCATCTCTCTTTAACACACGGTAGAATGAAGTATTTTTAAAATAACCGGAATCTACATAAGAAAGAAAAGCGGCAACGGTTTTAGGTGCCTTATCAGGATACAACTCAATAATTATATCGCCATAATAAGTTTGAATATCTATGGTGGGGTAAGAATATTTTTTGGGTGATTGATTACATCCCGAGATTACAAGAGCAATTATAAAAAGAGAATATTTAAAAAATTGACGAGCCATTAATGCTAATTTTTTTGTTGCTACTAATTACACCCTGCCAGGCTGAAGCCTTTCAGTCCGGGAATTTCCGCGACTTAGAAATCAGGATTTCTTTTATTATTCTTCGGGGAACTATTACCGTAAATAGCAAAGATACGCGACTCCGATTTTTCTATTGTTTTAAATATTTAGATCTTAGTTTTTCAAGAAAAGGGACCCTGCCCTCAGAAAATTTCGGATCCTTATTCAATGATTTTTTTGCTGCATCATTATAAGTAACACCGATTATACATATTCTATAACCCAATTCCGCTTACGCTACATTGTACTATGAATCTGTTATATTACCGACACATCGGTATAGACTGGCATTATACCATAAGATTCATTGGGCGAAATTAAAAATAAACCTGGTATTATACTGATTATACCAGCTATGCCGTGACTAAATGATAAATATAAACGGATTATCTATTTTCAAATAGATTCAATCTGACAATGGCCATCCAAATCAAAATCCCCGGCTAACTTTCCAGTCACCGGGGTTACAATAATACACACAATAAAGATATTTTTAGTTCATAGTTGGTAATTCAGTCTTGCTAAACTTGTAAACTTTCTAAACACGCTAAACCCAATAAACTAATCTACTAATAACCCAATAAACTATCCCGATAGTTATCGGGAAACCAATAAACCATTTTGCATCAATCCGGCTTCTCCCCATCCAGAAAAGTATTGATGGTACTTATTTCAGCTTTATTATTTTCATCCGATTTTACAGTATAGTTGCTGTAAAAACTTTCTACATCTGCAATAGAATTGTGTAATTCCATATTGCGGCGGAGGTATGCAGGAACAGACTCAAACTCATTGTTAGGATCCGCAGCGTTTACATTGAAGGAAAGATTCCTCAACTTAGCAATACGATCCATAGCCCGGCGCTTTAGTTCTTCCGTTTCGTCCACCATCGGCGGCTCCTCAACTGAAGACATCATGATGGGCATTGTTTGGTGTACTTTCTTTTCAGGCTTTTCCTCCACCGCATCATTGGAATTTTTCACCACCAGTTGCATTTCTTCCACAGGTTCGTCTTCCTGTCTGGAAATTGGCAAAGGGGTCAGTTTATCAATAGTTTCGGATTCATGTTTCGGCTTTTCCTCAGCATAGATCTGCTTAGGTTTGGCCAAATAACCGCCTGACGTTGGGGCGGTGCTAGCGTCTTTATTAATAATAATTTTTTCTTGTTTCTCTTGATCAAAATCTTCAGCCTTATTCTGCTGAATACAGTTAGCTTCCTGAGGAGTTGGATTACGATCCGAAGATAATTCGAAATGAATAATAGTTTCGGGCGATTTATCAACCGTATTTTTCTCATTCGCCTCACGTATATTTACGATAGCCGGTTTAAAATCTTCTACTATCTTGGGAGCCATTCTCTTCGCTTCTTCATCTTCTACCTGAAGAGCCGCATACACATCTTCTTCTTTCACTGTTCTGAATCCCTTTTGCTCAACGATGCTTTCTTCTTCAGCCACTTCCTCTTTATCATTAGAAATAATTTCTTTATTTTCATCAAACAAAAAAAGAGGCTGACTCGGTTTCTTTTTTTCTTCCTGCTGAAGTACCACCACTATTTTTTCTTCTTCTTTCTTCACTTCTGCTACCGGCACCTCTTTCTTATCAAACGGTTCTTTATGATCAAATCCTGTTGCAATCAATGTAATACCAATTTTATTCTCCAGGGTATTATCATAGCCCAATCCAAGAATCACATCAGAATCTTCCCCTGCCTGACTGATCAAATGATTTTGAATGGTTTCCACCTCATCCATGGTAAACTCAAATTCTCCTTCGGCAGAATTGATATTAATAAGAATCCATTTAGCACCACGGATATCATTATCATTTAACAGCGGAGAATTCAAAGCCTGCTCAATTGCATTCTGTGCACGGTTTTCACCTTCACATTCAGCACTACCCAAAATGGCTACACCACCACTGCGCATTACGGTACATACATCTGCAAAGTCCACATTGATTTGTCCGGTGCTATTGATTACATCAGTAATACATTTCGCTGCGGTTGCCAATACATTATCAGCTTTTGCAAAGGCTGCTTTCATGGTAAGATTGCCAAACTGATGACGCAATTTATCATTGCTGATCACCAGGAGTGTATCAACATGATCTTTCAATTTATTGATACCTTCTTCCGCCTGTGCTATTCTCTTTTTGCCTTCGTAAGCAAACGGAGTGGTCACAATACCCACGGTGAGGATACCCAGATCTTTACAAATCTTGGCAATGATAGGTGCGCCACCTGTACCGGTTCCGCCTCCCATGCCCGCCGTGATGAAGGCCATTTTAGTATTGACTTCCAAAATCTTTTTTATTTCCTCAAGACTTTCTTCCGTAGCCTCACGACCAATTTCAGGATTGGCACCTGCACCAAGCCCCTGGGTTAAGTGTGGGCCAAGCTGTATCTTATTGGGCACCTTGCTGGTTGTAATCGCCTGTGCATCCGTATTACAGATGATGAAATCAACTCCATCAATATTCTGATTAAACATGTGGTTAACAGCATTGCTGCCACCACCGCCTATTCCTATTACTTTCAGGATAGACGATTGTTCTTTGGGCAAATCAAACTGAATCATTGTAAGGTTCCTCCATTTTCCCCGAAGGGATTTTTTAATTTTGTTGTTGGTTAGTAATCAGCCTTTGATCTTGATAGGGAAAATCAAAGACTTTTTTTATTTCTATATTGTACGTTTTTTTTTAATACTCCTTTTCAAATATGATCCGATAGCTATCGGATTAAGTCAATAAACTTTTAAACCATTTTATTATAATTCTGAGTCTCCTTCATCTTTAAACATATCTATTAATCCAATCTTACAGGAGTCCAAAAAGCTTTTAAAAGTAGTTCTTCGTTTTACTACATTCACTCTTTCATTCTCGACGGCAATTTCTTCGTCAGCACCTACCTGTTGTAACCCTTCGGGAATTTTTATCTTACCAAATTGCTGTTCAAATTGCTTGCGTTTATTTTCATAATCATTATACCCCTTCAGTATCAGACCAAGACAGGTAGCATACATCGGCTTTGCCAATTCTTCAATATGGCCCGGAGCAAGATGTTCATTAGGATAACCGATACGTGCATTCAATCCGGTAACATATTCTGCCAACTGAATTAAATGCTTAAGTTGTGACCCACCACCGGTAAGTACTATACCGCCATTGAGCATCCGGTTATCAAGCCCCACCTGTTTTAAATGATAAGATACAAACTCCATGATTTCACTTATGCGTGCCTGTATAATAGATGCAAGATTTTTTACACTGATCTCTTTCGCTGCCATACCGCGCAATCCGGGGATGGTAATGAATGTGTTGGCTCTGGCTTCATCGGCCAAAGCACTTCCAAACTGTACTTTCATCTGCTCTGCCTGTGTTTTTAAAACACCCAATCCTGCTTTAATATCATTGGTGATATTTTCTCCGCCAAAAGGAATGACCGCTGTATGTTTTAATATTCCTTCGTAAAACACAGCAATATCAGTGGTACCACCACCGATATCTACGATGGCAACACCGGCTTCCAGATCATGTTCGCACATTACTGCGGCCGCAGAGGCAAGAGGCTGAAGCACGAGGTCTTTTATTTTTAATCCCGCTTTCTCCACACTGCGGTTTATATTTCTGATGGCATTTTTATCACCGGTAATAATATGAAAATTGGCTCCTATTTTCACACCACTGTACCCGATGGGATCAGGAATATTTTGAAAATTATCTACCGTAAATTCCTGTGGTATCACATCAATGATCTGATCGCCCGCAGGTATATATGTTTTGTATTGATCATTTACCAATTGATCAATTTCAGATTGCATGATCTCTTCTTCAGTATTCTGTCTCACAATATCACCGCGGGTTTGCAAACTTTTAATGTGATGGCCCGCAATGCCAACATACACTTCCGATATAGGCAAATTCGGATTACTGGCATAGCAATTTTCCAATGCGGTTTGAATGGCTTTGATGGTCTGGTCAATGTTCAATACCATACCGTGTTGTACACCGTTGCTGTTGGCGCGACCAAAGCCGAGGATCTCAAGCTTACCGAATTCATTCTTTCTTCCGGCAATGGCGGCGATCTTGGTAGTTCCGATGTCGAGGCCTACGATAATGGGTTGTTCGTTGTTCATGATTTCGTTGTTTTATCTCTTGGAAGAGGCGGTTGTATTATTTAATTTATATTGCTTTTAAAATTCTGTTCATTACAATTCTTTCGGTCTTATCTCACTTACTACTTTTCATCTTTTTTTACAGTCAGCCATTCCGTTTTTGTTTCACATTTTTAATAATCACTTTTAGACGGCATCACCGCTTTGGGAACCTGCTTCTTCTCCGAAGCAGGTTTCTTCACTTCTTTTTTTACCTCCCCGGTTTTCTTCACAGATTTTTGTGAAGGGGTAGGACTTGGTCTTTCATTGGATGATGAACGCCTGATTACTGACTTACTCTCAGCAGGGAGTTGTTTTTTCACAATAGGTTTTTCGGGATCATGGAAAGGGGTTACTGAACCCTCTTTGGCCTCGGGAGATTTCGTTTCCGGGGCCTTGATTTCATCCGTTGTTTCATCCGGTACTTCTTGCAAAACGGGCGAATTATTTATCTTATCACTACTATTATCTACAGGTTGGGGTAATTGAATCTTGGTAGAATCATTGGTACTCTTTTGTGCTTCAGCGATAATGCTTTTCATAATCTGAACCGAACGAAGAGAATCGGACTTGATCTCTTTTGCATCCCGTCTTACACCTATTACCTGGTCTTTAAACTGAACATCTATCACAGAATATTGATTCCATCCTACTTTGGTCTGCACCTGTTTATAAAAAGCAAGCAGCTTATTAAATTTCTGCTCATAATTATTTGCGTTGCCAAACCGAATAATCTGATTGCCAAGTTTAGGAACGAATTCAAAATTACCTTCAGAAGTAATATCTATCTGGTCTATCTGGGCCATCCAGAAAGGATGTGCTTCTACGTACTCACTCAATGTTTTTATTTCTCTCAACAAAAGGCTGTCTTGCTTTTTCAACACTTTCACTTCTGTGGGGAAACTTGTAAATACGGGCAGACGGGCAGAAAATTTATCGCTTAATGGTAATCTTGTCAAAGAACTATCAATATAAAAGGTTGCTCCTGAAAGAGTAAATATTCTTGCGACCGGTTCCCTTTCAGAAATTTTCACCTGCAATACATTATTATTATCAAAAAACATTTCCGCTTTTTTAACCCATTGGTTCTTTTCCAATCTCTTCTCCATAGCAGTGAGGTCCAGCGAACTCACGATTGCCTTATCAAGCTTTCCTCCATTTACTTTTTCAAGGATATTAGTTACATCCTTTTTGTCAATGAAATAATTATTCTGCACACCGGAAATACGAATCTCTACTCCCGTGATACTTTCCGTATTCTTTTTTGTGATCGCAGCCACCAATAGCACAACAGTTCCTGACCCCAGTAATATCCATACTGTGATTACAAGAATTTTTCTGAATGTATATTTAGTGTTGCCCGACATACTTTTTTAATTCGTGTTCAATAATATTTCTTTTATAGGTTGTACCAGTTTATCAATATCGCCTGCTCCTGCTGTAATCAGCAATTGGCCAAAACTGCTTTTCAAAACCGTTTGTAAATAATTTCCTCCTATGTATTCCAGCAATCCTTCTTTTGAAACAACCGATGCATTCTTGTTTTCCATTTGCTTCAAAATCAAATCACTGGTTACTCCTTCTATCGGTAATTCCCTTGCAGGATAAATAGGCAGAAGCAATACTTCATCAGCCATATCAAGACTCTGCGCAAATTCTTTGGCAAAATCTCTCGTTCTTGAATATAAATGCGGCTGAAAAATAACCGTACATTTTTTAAAGCTGAACAGGCTTTTAGCACCCCGTATTAAAGCATCCAATTCCGCAGGGTGATGTGCATAATCATCAATAAAAACAACGTTGTATTTATTATTCACCGCCTCGAATGGACTAATAATATATTCAAACCTTCTTTTAACTCCTTTGAATGTTCCAATGGCATTGATTATTTTAATGGGCTTAATACCTAAATGGACAGCAATCGCAATCGCAGCTACCGCATTCTCTACATTATGCATACCACCCATATTCAACTTTATCCTAGTAATCTCCCAGTCCTTTGCAATTACATCAAACTCGTATCCTCCATCGCGCATGGTAATATGGGAAGCATATATATCGGCCATATCATTTTGAAGGCTATAAAAGAGATGGTTACCCGCGGTAAATTTTTTTTGCGGTAATCCATATTTCGTCAACAACAGCCCTCCCGGTTTCAATTCATTTCCAAATGCCACAAAAGCCTCTTCCATCTTTTCTTTGGTACCGTATATATCAAGATGGTCTGCATCCATTGCAGAAATAAGTGCCACATCAGGCGATAATTTCAAAAAACTGCGGTCATATTCATCTGCTTCTACTACGGAAACATTATTATCACTACTCCAGAAATTAGTATCATAATTCACCGAGATACCTCCCAGAAAAGCATTACATCCAAAACCAGAATGCCGCAAGATATGAGCCGTCATGGTACTGATCGTAGTCTTGCCGTGTGTGCCGGCAATACAGATATTGAAAGACGATTTAGTGATTTGCTGAAGTACATCGCTGCGTTTTGCTATTTCATAATTATGTTCTTTATAATACCCGAACTCTTTATGGCCTTTCGGAATAGCAGGCGTGTAAACAACCAGTTCGGCCTCTTTATCAATCATCGCCACATTATCCTCATAATGAATAGAAATCCCTTCACTTTCCATTTTACGGGTAAGTACTGTAGAAGTTTTATCATATCCACTCACCACTACTCTTTTACTTATAAAATATCTTGCCAGGGCGCTCATGCCAATGCCGCCGATACCGATAAAGTAAACCCTTGATATAGTTGTATAATCTTTCATTTCGATCGTAAGAAACCTTATTTATTTATTTGTTTTAAAATTTCATTTGCTATCACTTCATCTGCACTGGTATTACTCATCAGGGAAACATTATTTTCCAGTTCTTTCATTAGTCCTTCATCATTTATTAAATGCAATAATTCAGGAATCAATCTATTTTTTACTTCTCCATCACGCACCATCAATCCTGCTTTTTTATTCACCAAAGCCATTGCATTCGCCGTTTGATGATCCTCTGCCGAAAACGGATAAGGAACAAATATGGCCGGCTTCCCCACCACACACATCTCCGCAATCGTCATGGCTCCAGACCTTGCTACCACTACATCCGAAGCGAAATAGGCATTTTCCATCCTGTCAATAAAAGCATTTGTCCAGATGTTCATTCTCTCCACTTCTTCACTTGCCGCCTTTGCAGCATAGCTTTTACCCGTTTGCCATATCAGTTGCAGGTTATTCTTTTTAAAAACATCTATATTTTCCTCTATCACCTCATTGATACTTCTTGCTCCGAGGCTTCCTCCCATCACAAAAACCGTTTTTTGATCTGCCTTCAATCCAAAGAATTTCAGCGCCTCCCCTTTTGGAATCTTTTTTGAAAAAATATTTCTTACAGGATTGCCTGTTATCTTTATTTTTTCAGCCGGAAAATATTTTTCCATCTCTTCGGAAGGAACAAAAATTCCGGTTGCTCTCTTGCCCAACAGAATATTACTTCTGCCCGGCAAAGAATTACTCTCGTGAATAAAAGTGGGGATATGCCTGCTTTGCGCAAATCTCAAAACAGGAAAACTTGAATAACCGCCCACTCCTACCACCGCATCAGGTTTGAAAGTTTTAAATATCTTTCTTACCTGAAGAAAACTCTTTGCCAGTTTGAAAGGCAATCCGATATTTTTTATCAAAGAACTTCTGTTAAACCCTGCTATATCCAATCCCTCAATCTTATAACCCGCAGCAGGTATTTTTTCCATTTCCATTTTCCCTTTCGCCCCCACGAATAAGATTTCTATTTCACCATTTATATTCTTCAATGCATTGGCAATTGCCAATGCCGGAAAAATATGCCCGCCCGTGCCGCCGCCTGTTATAATGATTCTCATGTTATCTGCCTCCCTCCCCTCCATCCAGATAGCTCTCCGGAGAAGATTTTAAAGAACCAATGATCACTCAACAAACCTATCTGAACAGCAGGCAGGCTAATAAACACGATTCCTATTTTTATTTTTTTAATCATCTTCTTTCACAATTTCTTCTTCTGTTTGCTGTGTAGCAAGCTCTGCATTTTTGCCTTCCGCATCTTCCACATTTCTTGCTACACTCAAAATAATTCCGATAGAAAAACAGGTAAATAAAAGACTGCTTCCGCCCATGCTCACCAGCGGAAGCGTGACACCTGTGGTGGGAAACATATCTACATTCACCGCCATATTCACCAGTGCCTGAATCACCAATGTAAAGCTCAATGCCACCGCCAGGAATGCTCCAAACGCATAAGGGCATCGCTGAAAAAGCTTGATGCTCCTAAATAAAAACAACAAATAGATCAGTAAAATAACAGCCCCTCCCGCAAGCCCGTACTCTTCTATTATAATTGCATAAATAAAATCACTATAAGGATGAGGTAAAAAATTCCTCTGTTCACTTTTACCCGGGCCTTTACCAAATATGCCTCCGGTGGCAATGGCAATTTTTGCCTGCTGTACCTGATAAGAAGCATCTTCTTTATCGGCATACATAAAGTCCTGCACACGCTTTATCCATGTAGGCATTCTACCAAAAGATAAAACCGCAGGCAGGTCTTCTGACACCTGATCTTGTTTATCGTAATAATGAGTAGCTACTGTAACCAGAAAAATCAAAGGGATCAAAGCGAGCCCAATCACCATCATGATATGGCGTACCCTCACCCTGCCAATAAACATAAGCAGCAGCGCAATGCCTCCTATTAGGATGGCGGTGGACAGATTGGCCGGTGCTATCAATACACAAATAATTCCTACGGGAATTATCAAGGGAAGAAATCCTTTCTTAAAATCTTTGATCACATTCTGACGACGGCTCAGAATACGGCTCATGTACATGAACAATGCAAGCTTCGCCAAATCAGAAGTTTGAAATGTGAGCTGGACAATCGGTAGCCTTATCCACCGGCTTGCATCATTTATATGGCTGCCATATTTTAAGGTATAGATCAAAAGCGGTACAGAAACAATAAAAAGTATAGAAGCTATGCGCGAATAAACGGTATAATTTACCCGGTGTGCATAATAAATAATGATCACTCCAAGGCAGATGTATCCGATCTGCCGGAACAAATAACTCTCGGCAGATTTATTCATCCTGTAGGCAAGTGAGCCCACGCTGCTGTACACCACCAATATACTTACCATAGTGAGCATGATCACAACAGCCCAGATCACTTTATCACCCTTAGTCCGGGACAAAAGATTGCCCGTAACCCGCTGAGAGGATGAAAGTGTACCGGATAGTATTTGCTTTGACTCACTCATATTTTTCTATCACTTTATTATACTTTGTACAATTGTGATATGGTTATAAATTTTTTACTGCTTCAATAAATTGCATTCCCCTGTCTTCATAATTTTTAAAAAGATCAAAACTTGCACAGGCAGGGGATAACAAAACCACATCGCCTTTGTTTGCAAAATGATAGGCAGTCTCCACCGCATCTTTCGCACTTTCTGTGTTTACCATTAACTGCACCTCTTTTCCAAATGCCTCATGGATTTTTGTATTGTCTTTTCCCATACACACAATTGCTTTTACTTTTTCTTTTACCAGTTCTTTTATAAAAGAATAATCATTGCCTTTATCAACTCCTCCAAGGATAAGTATAACCGGTCGCGTCATTGATTCAAGCGCAAACCAGGTACTGTTTACATTGGTAGCCTTACTGTCGTTTATAAACTCCACTCCTTTTATCGTGAGCACAGTTGACATTCTGTGCTCCAGACTCTTGAAGGTTTGCACAGAATCTCTTATCATTTCCTTTCTGATACCCAACACTGATGCTGCAATACCTGCTGCCATTGTATTGTATTGGTTATGCAATCCTTTTACGGCAAAATCTTCCACACTCATTTTCATTTCTTCATTTTTCCATTTCAAATGCATTTCCGAGTTTACTATATAGGCTCCTTCCGGTAATTCTTTCTTCATACTTATTGGTAATGGGTTAGATTTTTTTAAAAATTGGTTTAAATATTTTTTGGTCACTTCATCATCATCGTTATAAATAAATACATCTTCTTCTCTTTGATTTTCTATAATTCTGAATTTACTTTTTATATAATTTTCAAATTTGTATTCATACCTGTCCAAATGATCTTCCGTGATATTGGTCAGTACAGCGATATCGGCTCTGAACTCTTTAATATCATCCAATTGAAAAGAACTGATCTCTACTACATAGGTCTTTTTAGGATCGGCCGCCACTTGTCTTGCAAAAGAAAAACCAATGTTCCCTACCATCGCACAATCCAATCCGGCCGTTTCACAAATGTGATAAAGTAAGGCCGTGGTCGTGGTTTTTCCATTGCTTCCGGTAATTCCAACTATCTTACTGTCTCCTTTATACCGGTATGCAAATTCAATCTCACTGATCATTTCAATTCCGGCTTTTCTTATTTCCTTTACCATCTCATTCTTTTCAGGAATACCCGGACTTTTCACGATGACATCAGCATTCAATATTTTCTCTTTTGAATGAGACCCTTCCTCAAAATCTATCTTCCGCAACATCAACTCGTTTTTAAAGGATGGCTTTATAGTTCCTCCATCACTTACAAACACATCAAAACCTTTTTGCTTCGCAAGCAATGCGGCTCCTACACCACTCTCACCTGCACCTAACATTACTATTCTCTTTTTCATTCGGACCTTTCAATTCGTTTTAACAATAAAAAAATGGTTCTTCAATGGTATGAATTTAACGGGTCAGAAAAGTTCATCACGGGTATTGGTATCGTTCTAACTTTTCTAAATCAAAAAAAATCGTTTTCATAAAGACAAATTCTTCAAATTCTTGTCTGCTCCTATTTTAAAAATCCACACGAATAAAAAATTGTTCAACATCCATTAATCCTTTTTAAAAAAATTCCTTTCATTTGTTTCCTGTGTTCTCATCTCAATTTTAAGGTCACTACTGCAAGTACCATTGTAAGAATAGTTACCACCCAGAACCGAACAGCAATCTTGCTTTCGTGGTATCCCAACTTTTGATAATGGTGATGTAAAGGACTCATCAAAAAAACTCTTCTTCCTTCTCCATATTTCCTTCTCGTGTATTTGAAATAAGTAACTTGTATCATCACACTCACATTCTCTATCAAAAACACAAAACAAAAAATAGGAATCAATAATTCTTTACGTACAATAATGGCCAGCGATGCAATAATACCTCCCAGCGCCAGGCTTCCAGTATCGCCCATGAAAACCTGCGCCGGATAAGCATTGTACCACAAAAACCCCACACATGCTCCCACAAAAGCAGCAATAAAAATTGAAAGTTCACTCAGGTTGGGGATGTACATAATGTTGAGGTATTCAGCAATACGCACATCGCCGCTCACGAAAACAAATACTCCCAAACCAAATCCAATGATAGCGCTTACGCCTGTCGCCAAACCATCCAGACCATCCGTAATATTGGCACCATTAGAAACCGCCGTTACTATAAAAATCACGACAAGTATGTATAATATATATGTATAGTCTTCCCAACTTGCAGGCAACAACCTTGCATAGTTAAACTCATGTGTCTTCACAAAAGGAATGGTAGTGATCGGCGTTTTTACAGTTACAAAACGATGAATCTGCCCTTCAGTAATTATCGTATCCTCTCCCACTTTATGTTCGCCTCTCTGCGGCACAAAAGTGCTCATGGGTTTACTACCAATGATCTCTCGTTTTACCACTACATTTGGATTGAAATAAAGTGTAGCACCAATAATAATTCCAAGTATTACCTGACCGAATATTTTAAATTTTCCTGCCAGCCCATCTGCATTTTTCTTTTTATAAGCAATTCCTTTTTCTTTTGATCTTTTTCTGGCCCTTATTTTTAAATAGTCATCCAGAAATCCTATAAGGCCCAACCAGACAGTGCATAGTAACATCAGGATCACATATACTTTATTCAGATCGGACAGCAATAAAGTAGGCACCAAAATAGCAAGCAGTATAATAATACCTCCCATAGTAGGGGTACCACTTTTCATTTGCTCCCCTGCTAGGCCTAGTTCCCTTACCGATTCACCAATTTGTTTTTTCTTTAAAATCCTGATTAGTTTTTTCCCATAGATCATCGTAATAATCAGAGACAACAATACAGATATCAACACCCTGAAAGTGATAAAATGCATCAGCCCGCTACCCGGGAACTTGATTCCATTTTTTGCAAACCATTCAAAAAGTTGATAAATCATTTTAAATCTTATTCGGGGTTAATAATTTTTATTTATCCGTTAATTGAAACATCTCTGCCAAAACTTCTTTATCATCAAAGTGATTCTTTACGCCATTGATCTCCTGATATTTTTCATGTCCTTTACCTGCTACCAGAATAATGTCTTCTTTCTGCGCGAGCATTACCGCTGTTTTAATCGCTTCTCTTCTATCGGTAATGGAAACACATTTCTTCCTTGCGGTAACAGGGATTCCTTTCTCCATTTCTTTTATGATCTCTGCGGGATTTTCATTCCGCGGATTATCTGATGTAAAGATTATTTTATCACTGTACTCACAGGCTACTTCAGCCATTTCGGGCCTCTTAGTTTTATCACGATTACCACCGCAGCCAACTACCGTGATAATTTTCTGCTCACCGCGACGAAGATTTTTTATGGTAGCCAGCACATTCAACAATGCATCGGGTGTATGTGCATAATCTACAATGCTTACAACTTTATCCCTAAGCGAAACCAGGTAATCAAACCTGCCTTCAGCACCGGTTGTATTACTTAATATCTGTAACACTTTTTCTTTATCCTCTCCCATACATATTGCCGCACCATACACAGCCAGTAAATTGTATGCGTTGAAAGTACCTATCAACCTAAAGTGTACTTCCACATCATTGATCATCAGCTCAAGCCCCAATAAAGAATCTTCAATAATCTTCCCCTTGAAATCGGCCATCGTTTTCAAGCTGTATAAATATTTTTTTGCCTTCGTGTTCTGAAGCATAATGCTTCCTCTTTTATCATCTGCATTGCTTATAGCAAATGAAGCAGATGGCAAAGAATCAAAAAATGATTTCTTCACCCTTATATATTCTTCAAATGTTTTGTGGTAATCAAGATGATCATGGGTGATGTTGCTGAAAATACCTCCGACAAAATGCAAACCATCTACCCTATGCTGATGAATAGCATGCGAACTTACTTCCATGAATACGTGTGAGCAACCATCCGCATACATTGTTGCGAGAAGCTGATTGAGGCTTATCGGATCAGGTGTGGTACGGATAGCCACCAGAATTTTATCAGCAATCTGATTTTGAACCGTACTTATTAAACCGCATTTATATCCAAGTGAGGAAAATAATTTGAATAATAAAGTAGCAATCGTGGTTTTCCCATTCGTTCCCGTCACTCCTACCAACTCTATTTTTTCGGTTACCCTTCCATAAAAATTATGTGCCATGATGCCGGAAGCCGCGGCACTGTTTTCTACTACGGTGTAATGCACTTTTTCATGGATCATCTCAGGCGCCTTTTCACAAATAATTGCTGATGCACCATTTGTAATGGCTGTCTCGATAAAATCATGCCCATCGGAAATAGTTCCCCTCACTGCGATGAAACAATCTCCGGGCTTCACTTTGCGTGAATCAATCTGTAATCCATTTATTTCTAAAGCGGTGGAACCCACTATAGAATGAATGTTTACTCCGTACAATATGGTTTGTAATGATGCCATTAATTTAACTGGATTTTTATTGATTCTCCTTTTTTAAAACTTGAATCCTGAGCTATTGATTGATACACAACTTTCCCTCTGCCCGATGCAGACACCCTTAACCCCATATTCTCCAACAAATACACCGCATCTTTTAACCCCATTCCACTTACATCGGGGACCCTCCGGCCAGTGGTAGAAACATTATCTGCAATCAATTTTGCATTGCCATTTTGCAACAGGGAAGTTCTCCATGAACCTGATGACACAGAATCCGTTTCTTTATAGTTGAATACATCAAAAATTTTATTAAGGTCTTTTTTCATCCCTGAAACCTGATATACATAATTATCCGGTGCCACCTGAGACGGATCAAAAGGTTTATTGGCCACTCTTGTAGCATACAACCTGTCGGCTACTTCTCTAAACACCGGTCCCGAAACAGATGCACCATACACATGCTTAGATTCACTACTGTTCTGAATAACTACTGCAATACTATATTCAGGCTTATCAACAGGAAAATAACCCATAAAAGCAGACTGATATATCTTAGAGCTTTTATTATAACCACGGTTATCCATGGCTGTTACAGCCGTCCCTGTTTTTCCGGCAAATTCATACACCTTGCTCTGCAGCATGTGTGCAGTACCATGATCACTTTCCACTACAGCTTCAAGGCAGCCCTTCAATTTACCAAGTATCTCGTCACTGCATATTTTATCAACAAGAACTTTTGGCTTAAAAGACTGTACCTCCTCCCCCATATCATTAATGGAATTGACAAGATAGGGCTGCATCATAGTACCGTTATTAGCGATTGCGTTATAAACCATTAACAGGTTCAGGGGTGTTTCAAGTTCTTCATAACCATGCGCCATAAATGGTATCGTTGTTTTCCCCCAATATTTATTCGTGGGTTTTTTAACATAAGGAGTAGCAGCCCCCACGATGTCTATTCCCGAATTGCGGGTAAGCCTCAGGCGATCCAGATGATCATAAAACTTCTGCGGCTGATTATGATAATACTCGTCGGCTAGTTTTGCAAAAGCCACATTGGATGACATGGCAAATGCTTCCTTCACAGTTATCTTTCCGGTTCCCAGATGCGAATCTGTGATCCGTAATCCATAGAATCTCTTCTGTCCTCCCTCACAATCCACAATGCTGTTTGTATCCACATATTTATCTTCGAGAAGTGATATTAAGGTAGCAATCTTAAAAACCGATCCGGGTTCTGTTCTCATACCCAATCCGTAATTATAATCTTCCCAATAACTTCCGTCAGGCCTTTTGCCCAGGTTGGCAATCGCCTTTATTTTTCCGGTTTTTACTTCCATCACTATACAACTACCATGGATAGACGCATTCTGCTCCATCATTTTAAGTAAAGCATTTTCTGCTATATCTTGTATATAAGTATCAATTGTAGTGATCACATCCTTTCCATTCTCAGGTTCAATTTCTGCCCCGTCAACAGGGATGTACGTCCCGGCTGCATAACGCATGAGCCGTTGCCCTGTCTGCCCTTTAAGTACACTGTCATAAGATCTCTCGAGGCCTACATTTTTGCTCGTATCTCCTCTTGATAAACCGATGGTACGATTGGCAAGTAATACATACGGATTGATTCTGTTGTCTCTCACTTCCATTATAAAGCCACTCTTATTACGCCCTTCCCTTACCAGAGGAAAATTTCGTAATGCCTGATATTGCTGAAACGGAATTTTCTTCTCCAGAGAAAAATAACGTGCCTTCTTTTTATATTGTGTTGTCAGCATCTTCTTATAGTAAGCTGCATTTCCATCCTTAAATAAAGAAGCCAGAGAAATACTGAGTGAATCTAAATTTGAATAAAATCTCTTACCACTTTTCTCACGAAGGCCATCTGCACCAAAATCAATATATACATCAAATACAGGGATGGAAGTACTCAGCATATTGCCGTCTTCGCTGTAAATGCTGCCACGCTCAGCATCTACCTCCATATATCTTAAATGTTGTTTGTTACTCATGCTTCTCCAATAATTACCTTTTACTTTTTGAATATATATTGCACGTGCTAATATTGCCCCTCCAAATACAATCATGAAAAGGAAGCTGAGATGTACACGCCATAATATGTCTTTCTTTATATCCACTTTTTAGTTACCTGTTATTAGTTATCAGCTATTAGACAACAATTTTTTATTCCTTATTTTTTATTCCTTATTTCTTATTCCTTATTCCTTATTCCTACTCACCTCATCACTTCTCAACCAGCGTATCTATGATCCTCATCGGTGGAATCAATAGTTGTTTCAATCCCAATGGCTCTACAGCTTTGGCCAGTTCACTTTCCTTACTCCTAAATATCACATCCTGCTTTGCAGTCTTAAACTCATACTCCATCTCTTTGAGGTGTTTCTCAGTAGTGTTTATCTGCCGCATTGCCTTATCTGCATAATGCCCATTGGCAATATAGATGAGGGTAATAGCAGCAATGAAGAAATAAAATGGAATATTTTTTACAATCCATCTGTTATACATCAACATCCTCCGCCCCTTTTTAGGGTGATCCTTTATTTTCTTTTCTTCATTTATATTTTTTTCAGTACTCATTCTTTACGGATTATCTGTATTTTATTTTAAAAACTATTTTTCCGAAACCTGTATCTTTTCCGCAATACGCAACTTCGAACTTCTTGACCTCGGATTATTTTTCAATTCTTCTGCCGAGGGAATAATTGGTTTTTTGGTAACTACTCTCAGCGATGTAGAAACCATACTGCCAAAAAAGTCATGCTCCTGCTCTCCTTCAACATTTCCATACTTGAAAAAATTTTTCACAATCCTGTCTTCCAGAGAATGAAAAGTAATAACCACGATGCGTCCCCCCGTCTCCAATACTTCTGTAGCCTGTTCCAGCATCTCTTTAAGTACATTTAACTCATCGTTCACTTCTATACGCAACGCCTGAAAAACCTGTGCTAAATATTTTTCCGGATTTCCTTTTACCACCGGATAAATAGCATTCTTAAATTCATTGATGGTATTGAGCGATTGCGTTTTCCTCAGTGCTACAATAAGTGCTGCCAATGTTTTTGAATTGGTTACTTCCCCGTATTGCTCAAAAATTTTATGAAGTTTTTCTTCAGAATAAATTTTTATTATATCGCCTGCTGTCTTTTGTTCGCTCTGGTTCATGCGCATATCCATCGCAGCATCAAACCTCGTAGAAAAGCCGCGGTCTGCCTGATTGATCTGATGGCTTGAGACTCCAAGATCGGCGAGAATACCATTTACTTTTGCAATTTTATGAAAACGAAGAAAGCGTTGGAGATGGCGGAAATTGTGTGGTACAAAAATGATACGACTATCATCGGGAACGTTTTTTTTAGCATCTTCATCCTGATCGAAGACAATTAATTTTCCCTGAGCATTTAATTGTTCCAATATTTTTTTGCTGTGGCCTCCTCCTCCAAAAGTGCAATCCACATAGATACCCGATGGAATAATCTGCAAACCTCCGATAACCTCATTCAACAAAACGGGCACATGATATATGCCTTCCTGCATCATTATTGCTCTGATTTTTTGTTGCCTGCCATCACTTCTTTTGCCAAATCGCTGAATGCTTCCGGTGAAAAAGTTTCAAAGAACTGTTGATATTTAGTTTTATCCCAAATCTCTATCTTATCAATTGCCGAAACCAGCACAATGTCCTTTTCAAGCCCCGCATATTCTATCAGGTTTTTAGGCAGTAATATCCTGCCGGCACTATCGGGATCCACCTGTATAGCACCATTCAAAAAATACCGTTTGAATTGCCTTACTTTTGGATCAAAATCATTCAACTTGCTCAATTCAGAAAAAATAGGCTTCCAGCTTTCAGAGGTGTATAAACTCAGGCATTTCTCAAAACCACGGTTCAACACAAATGACATCACTTCATTTTCAGACAGTTGTTTTTTAAAACCTGCCGGAACAAGAAAGCGCCCTTTTGCGTCCAGTGTAGCCTCGTATTCACCTAAAAAGCCTGCCATGATGAATTAATTAATAATGATTTTTTAAATAATTCCCACAAAATAACACTTTTTCCCACTTTTACAACGTTTTGGGGAAAAACTTTTTTATCCACAATCCGTTAGCCTAACATGAGCCTGAATTACATCCTGAAAAGCCGGATTTATGGGTGCAAACGATGTGAATGAAATGTGGAAAAGCACAATATGGATGTGAACAACGGTCATGCAAACAAGCTCCTTATGTTCGGAAAAGGATAAGATATGAATACCTTCCTCAGGCCCCCAGCATTGTTATAACTGATATTTCAGGTAGCGTAAGCACTATGTTACACCTTCTATAAGTCCACTAATTTTCTCTCGTGGGTACACTCACAGATGAAGAACTAAATAAAACAAAATTGTTTTATTGAAAGGAAATAAAGAAGGTCATGCCTGCTTCTTTACAAGAGAAAAATCAAGCGTAAAGCAACTTCCTTTACCGGGTGTACTTTCTACTTTTATTTTTCCGTGGTGCGCATCCACAATGGATTTTACATAACTCAGTCCGAGTCCAAACCCTTTTACATTATGTATATTACCGGTATGAGCCCGATAAAATTTTTCGAAAACCCTGTTCAGGGTTTCTTTATTCATTCCTATGCCGTTGTCTTCTATTCTTATACGAAGATTACCGGCAGTATTTAAGGTGATCAGTTTAATTTTTAAACCATCTTTCGAATACTTAACCGCATTATCTAAAAGGTTATTGATAATATTAGTAAAATGGACTTCATCGGCAAGTATCACATCATTGACAGCTTTGAAATGGGTTTCTAACACTCCATTTTTTTCTTTCAAAGGAAGCGCTATATTATTCACTGCAGAATTAATGAGATCCTGTGCATGAAGCGGTTTCACATCCAGCTGTACAACTTGCTTATCCAGTAAAGCTGCCTGCAGAATGGTCTCCACTTGCTTATTCATCCTCTTGTTTTCATCTTTAATAATGCCGGAGAAATAATCCATCTTCGCCCTGTCATTGATCACTTTCTCATTCTTTAAGGCATCTACCGCAAGAGAAATAGTTGCCAGGGGGGTCTTAAACTCATGCGTCATATTATTGATAAAATCGGACTTTATTTCGCTCAATTTCTTCTGATTGAGCAATGCTCTGATCGTGATAAAAAAAGCGATGAAAATGATGCAGGTAAATACCACGGCTCCCACCAACATCCACAGCATTTGTTTCCATACAATATTTTTGACATGAGTAACCACTACCACCAGAAGTTCCTGTGGCGCCATGCTTTGCACAATACTGTTTGAAGGAGGATCGAGAGGAGTAATGACAGAAATATTATTAATGGTATCACTATAGGCAGTATAAAAATTCTTAGACTGAAGGTCATCTCCGATCATAGAAGTAGTAGTGATCGCAAATTCAAAATCCACACCCTTGATATTATATTTTTCAAACTCTTTATTAATAAGTGACCTTATTTCGTGTCTCGAGAAATTGTGGGCAATGGTAACAGGAAACGCATTGAGAGGAAACAGCAGATCAGCATTTTTCCTGTTGTCAAAAGGCGACATCTTTGCTCTTTGACTGATAAGTTCATTGGCAACATGGATGGTAACTCTGTTGACATTATCTTCAAGCTGAAGTTCTTTATCCTGTAATGCCTGTTTGATCCATACGTACTGAAAAAAAATAATCCCTAACAAGGAAACGAAAACTAAAATAATAATAAGGGATAAAATTTTTTTCATGCACGCAAATTTAAACTTCAAAAGGCTCAAAATCCCTGCCGCCACATCTTTGATCATTTTTTTAACTATCTCTTACCGTTTACCGGCCCTCATGGCGAGTTCCTTTTTTTACTTTCAGCAAATAAATATAATTTAGTTTTATGATTTCGCCAGAAAAAGGAATTTTACTGATAGCCAATCCTTTTCTAAAGGATCCCAACTTCAGCCGTACTGTGATTTTCATTTGTGAAAATGAAACCGTGGGAGCCTTTGGCTTTGTATTGAACAAACCTCTTCCTCAAAACCTTCATGATGTTCTTCCTGATCTTTCCGGGATCAATCCTCCTTTATACAGCGGTGGCCCCGTTCAGGGTGACTCGCTTCACTTTCTACACCAATATCCCGATATGATCAGTGGAGGTGAAAAAGTGCTGGACGAAATTTACTGGGGAGGCAATTTTGAAAGCCTTCAAATCCATCTTAAAAACAACGACCTCGACAAAAATAAGATCCGTTTCTTCATCGGATACAGTGGATGGAGTGAAGGCCAGCTTGATTATGAAATGAAAGAAGGGAGCTGGTTAACGGTGATGGCTACCCGAAAACTAATATTTGAAACTGCTCCTGAAGATGTATGGAAAGAGTCATTGAACCAACTCGGCGGGGATTATAAAATGATGATCAATTATCCCACAGATCCACAATTGAATTGACAAGAATATCTTTTGACATTTATCACTTTCTTTGACTGATAAATTCACTGTTGAAGTTGTTTCACTATTTTTATAAAAAAATATTGCTTTATAAACTACTTCTGTTTCCTGCCAGGCTCTCGGTATATTTTTATTGCCGCAAAATAATTATCAACCATAAAGCAATGCTCTGTGAGAAAGGACCTTTACTTATCGCAGCCAATCACCCCAATTCTTTTTTAGATGCTATCATCCTCTCTTCGATCTTTAAATACCCTATTTATTCTCTTGCCCGCGGAGATGCTTTTGCAGGCAATCTGCTTAATAAAATCCTGACTTCTTTAAATATGCTTCCGGTATATCGTGTAAGTGAAGGAGTAGAAAATCTTGAAAATAACTACACCACTTTTGATGCCTGTGAGAGATTATTTGAGCAAAATAAAGTTGTTCTCATTTTTAGTGAAGGAAGATGTATCAACGAATGGCATTTGCGTCCTTTGAAAAAAGGAACTGCGCGACTCGCACTTAAGGCCTGGGAAAACAATATCCCGTTAAAAATATTGCCACTCGGGATTAATTACAGTTCATTCCGGTTTTATGGGAAAAATATAATCCTCAATTTTGGAAATCCCATTTCCAAAAAGGATATAGAGGAAGGGTTGTCTCAGGGAATGACGATAAAAGATTTTGATGAAAAATTAGAAACACAATTAAAAAAATTAGTCTATGAGATTGATAAAAATAACACCGAAGAACTGAAAAGTACCTTCTATGTAAAACAATCTTTATTAAAAAGAATTGCATTGTTTATCCCTGCAATATTTGGATTTATTTTTATTATTCCTTTATTATTCATCATTCACCTCATCATACGAAACCGGGCCAAGGATCATTACGACTCTGTTGTGACAGCTATATTATTTTTATTCTCGCCTGTCTATATACTCATCATTTCGTGTGCGGTGTTTTTTCTTACACACAGTTTGTATTCATTTTTATTGATCCTACTATTGCCTTTTGTTGCCTGGAGTTATCTGCAATTGAAAAAACAGATACCCTAAAATACCGCCTCCGTCAAATCTCGGTCGGAAGGAACTCCTGTTAAAGGAACTATCAATTGTATCCGTATCCTACCTTCTTATGTCATTGAAATTAAAATTTAATCTTCCAATAAGATTACTTGCAATCAAAATCTGAATGAAAAACCGGTAAATATTGTTCTGTCTGCTCCTTTATTAACTCCATAATAAAAGCCGGCATCAATATTAAAATTTTTTGACAGAGAAAAGATAATACCCCCATTTACAAAGATATCCGTATGATGGCTCCAGGGACTATAGGAAACAACGCTTTCTGTAAAGCTGCTAAACAAAGAAGAAAACGATTTGCCAAATGTGATGGAATATAAATATTCAGGATGATACTTTTTATTCCCGTCTCTTACAATATCCATTTCTACTTGTGACCCCAAATCAAGGCTCTCATTTATTTTTAATGCAAATGGGAATACCACTCCACCCTGTATGCCATTACTTGAAAAGGAGGAGGTAGGAAAGGAAGCAAAGGGCAAAATTGCAAAGGCAGTTTTCCCTCCTGAATAACCCCAGAAATTATATTTAAACCGGAGTATCACATCGTCAAATCCACCATTTCTGGTAATAATTTTATCAGTACCGGCATCACGCATGACATTACTTATATAGGTAGGAATGACAAATTGTATATCCGATCTTTCAGATAACCCCAGTTTGTAATTGCCCAAATTGAAAATATGAGATGTGTTAATGGTTCCGGCATTTTTATTTCGTACATATTTAAATAAATCACTTTCAACCTGAAAATGCCCCGCAGCAACGGTATAAGCACTCTCCGTAACGTCAGGACGATCAGTTTCCATCTCCTTCATTTCGTTCGGGGGGATTGGATTAGATAAATTATATCGTGGGTTTGCAGATTTACTTAATGAAGTATCTGTCTGGGATAAACTCCACAATGGAAATAATAACAGAGGAAATATAATTTGATTAAACTTCATTACACGATCATACGAAAAAAACAAGACCAACTTCGTTTATGCGGAAAATAAATCAGGAAAGTATAAAACTAAAAAGCCTTTGGATCTATTATTCGAACCGGGCCAAATCATCAATAAGCAGCCATTCCCTGCTGTTAAAAAAATAATAGGGGCAGGAATCAACCTGCCCCTACATAAATTATTCGAATGGTATTTTTCTTAATCTTCTACCTTCATTTTTCCTTTCTGTTTTGCCACCACTTCTTCTGCAACGTTATTAGGAGCTGGTGCATAATGGCTGAATTCCATTGTAGAAGTAGCACGACCACTGGATAATGAACGCAATTGAGTAACATAACCAAACATTTCGCTCAAAGGAACTTTTGCTCTGATCACTTGTAAACCATGCTTGGTATCCATGCCTTCCAGCATTCCGCGACGGCGGTTAAGATCACCTGTTACATCTCCCATATATTGATCAGGAGTAAGCACTTCTACTTTCATAATTGGTTCCAGTAAAACAGGTTTTGCTTTACGCCCTGCTTCTCTGTAACCTTGCTTGGCACACAATTCAAAGGACATTGCATCGGAATCCACCTGATGAAATGAACCATCAAATACACGCACTTTCATATTCTCCATTGGATAACTTGCCAACACACCCGTAGTCATCGCAGTCTCAAAACCTTTCTGAATAGCAGGTACAAATTCCTTTGGAATGGAACCCCCAAACAAACCATTTACAAATTGGAAATTACCTTTTCCTTCGCTTAAAAATTCTGCATCTGCAGGCCCTATTTCAAAAACAATATCTGCGAACTTACCACGTCCACCGGTTTGCTTTTTAAGTACTTCACGGTGTTCAATTGTTTGTTTGAATGCTTCTTTGTAAGCAACCTGTGGAGCACCCTGGTTGATCTCTACTTTAAACTCACGTTTCAAACGATCAATAATAATTTCAAGATGCAACTCACCCATTCCACGAAGAATGGTTTGTCCGGTTTCTTCATCTGTATTTACACGAAGTGTAGGATCTTCTTCCACCAGTTTAGAAATTGCCAATCCCATCTTATCCACATCAGCCTGTGTTTTAGGCTCAATGGCAATGGCTATCACCGGTTCAGGGAAAGTCATCGCTTCAAAAACGATGGGATGATCCTCATCACATAAAGTGTCACCTGTTTTTATGTCTTTAAACCCAACTGCTGCACCAATATCCCCTGCATGAATAGAATCTACGGGATTTTGTTTATTAGCGTGCATCTGCATGATTCTCGAAATCCTTTCATTTTTTCCGGTACGGGTATTCAATACATAAGAACCGGAATTAAGTACACCGCTATAAGCCCGGAAGAACGCAAGTCGTCCTACAAACGGATCAGTCATAATTTTAAATGCCAATGCGCTAAACGGCTCTTTAACATCGCAATGACGTAACTCCTCTTCACCTGTATCCGGATTAGTTCCTTTAACAGCTTCAATATCCATTGGTCCGGGGAGATAACGAACGATCGCATCCAACGCTGCCTGTACACCTTTATTTTTGAAAGATGAACCACACATCATCGGAATGATAGAAATATCAATGGTGGCTTTACGGATCGCAGCATGTATTTCATCTTCAGTAATCGTATTCGGATCATCAAAAAATTTCTCTAATAATTTCTCATCATAATCTGCTACAGCCTCCACCAGGTGTCGCCTCCATTCTGCCACATCCTCTTTCATATCTTCAGGAATGGGTACTTCCTCAAAAGTCATTCCCTGAGTAGCATCATCCCAAACAATTGCTTTCATGGTGATCAAATCAACCACGCCTTTAAAATTTTCTTCTGCACCGATAGGTAATTGCAAAGGAACTGCTTTGGCACCCAGCATTTCTTTAACCTGTTTTACCACATTTAAAAAATCGGCACCTGAACGGTCCATTTTATTTACAAAACCAATACGTGGTACTTTATATTTATTTGCCTGTCGCCAAACTGTTTCACTCTGTGGCTCTACACCGCTCACGGCACAAAACAAGGACAATAATCCGTCAAGCACACGAAGTGAACGTTCTACTTCCACTGTAAAATCCACGTGGCCCGGAGTATCAATAATATTGAATTTATATAAATGAGTATCAGGAGTTTTTTGACCCTGAGCCATTGGAAAATTCCAGAAGCATGTAGTAGCAGCAGAGGTAATAGTAATACCTCTTTCCTGCTCCTGTGCCATCCAGTCCATAGTAGCAGCACCATCGTGTACTTCACCTATTTTATGGTTCACACCTGTATAATACAGAATACGCTCTGTAGTAGTGGTTTTGCCTGCATCAATGTGAGCAGCAATACCAAAGTTTCTTTGAAATCTTAAGTCGGCCATGTGGCTTGTTTTTTATTTTTGTTATTAATTTTTATCTTCCGGATTCAGAGTTACTCCTGATAAAACAGCCAATGTTTTATTAAAAAAACCTAAATCCTTTCACTAATTTCTCATTCTTTTTGAGGATAATAAATTTAGAGGGCGCAAAGGTACGAAGATTCTGCAAAAAATAAGTGGCTATATGGTACTAATTACACAGAAAATGAACACGGTTAACAAAACAATCGGAATATATAATAACCTATTCATTGAATACACTCACCAAATATAAGTAGCAACGGCACCTCCATTAAGAGAGGTAGCAGCAGTTTTTCCATTGAATTTTATGTTAAACTGCTGCCATTGGCTCCCTGTATTCAGAACAATTAGTACTTTTTCCCCATCCGGAGTTAGAAAGGCAACATTTGATATGCCGGGGATATCACCGGATTGAATGCGAAATGAACCAGGTCTCACAAATTTAGAAGCATGCGCAATGATATAATAAGATTGATTCCTCGACACCTGGTTTCCATTAATAGTTATTGCACCAAGACAAGTAGTACAACCACCATCCGTATGAGGGCCCAAATCAGGATCGGAAGCCAGATTCCACTCCAATACATTCCTGCTCCAGTTTTTGGTGGCTCCAATAATAAGGTTTTGAATCGCCCAGGAGAGATCGCCCCCAAAAGAACCTGCCGAGGAAGTATATTGCTCAGTAAAATAAATATTTTTGTCAGGAAATGCATTGTGCACCTGCGTCAATGCACTAATATTGCCGGCATATAAATGAAAAGCAGAACCATCTACATATTGATTGGCACCGGCATCCTGCAATACAGTTAATGGATATTGAGGATCATCCGCATTATGATCGTAACAGATGATCTTTGTGGAAATATTGTTGTTCTTAAATGCGGGGCCTAAGCTATTCTTTATAAAATCTGCCTGATCCGGAGCCGTCATGTACATACTCGGATTATTATCAGGATTCAATGGCTCATTTTGAGGAGTAATCGCATCAATATTGATGCCCATTGCTTTCATTGCCTGAACATATTTCACAAAATAGTTGGCATATACATCAAAATACTGCTTTTGCAGGCTGCCTCCTTTAGAACTGTTATTATCCTTCATCCACGAAGGAGCAGACCAGGGAGAGCCAAGAATTTTGATAGTGGGATCTATTTGCAAAATACTTTTCAAGATCGGAATCAGGTCAACAGTATCCTCGCCTAAGCTGAATTTGCTTAATGAAATATCGGTTTGGCCGGCCGATAAATCATCATAAGAATAAACACGTTGACTCATATCTGATGCACCAATGCTGATTCGGAGGTAGCTAATGCCTATCGAATTATTATCTATTGAAAACAATTCTTTTAAGAGATTATTCCTATCTGTAACCGCCATTGTATTCATCAGATGTGCACTCCCACCTGTAAGACAAAATCCAAAACCATCTATTGATTGAAATTTTTGAGTAGAGTCTATATTAATAGAAGGAAGTTGATTACTTATATTATTGAATTGAGCATCTTTTTGCTGAATGAATAGGACAGATTTATTTCCTTCCGTTAGCCAAAATTGTATATCTCCATAATTGACAACAGGCGGTGAAGGTGGAGTGGGTGGAGAGGGCTGAGGTTGCTGACTTTTTGAACAGGAAAAAATCAATAACGAAAGGACCAAATAGACAAATGAAAATTTATATCGTTGCATGATCTATTATTATTCAAAAAAATAAATTAACCGGCAGGTTGCGGATTTGACTCGCTTTCTGCCGGTTAATACAATTAAATCATTAAAATTAATACCCCGGATTCTGGGTTAGCTTTGGGTTCAAATCCAACTGCTGCTGAGGTATAGGATAAATAAGCTCGCCCTGTTGTACATTATAATTCAGATTATTACCGGCACCATCCTTTTGAGCATTCATTACATCAATCGCTCTTCCGGTTCTCAAAAGATCGAACCTGCGCTGTCCTTCAAAGGCCAGTTCAAGCCTTCTCTCTTTTGCAATCGCTAATGTCATATCCGATTGGCTGGAAGCGGTAGTATTAGGTAATCCCACTCTTGTCCTTACCTTGTTTACAAAAGTGGCCGCATCATTTATATCACCTTTGTTATTATAAGCTTCTGCACGCAATAATAAAATATCAGCAAGGCGTATGGCATAGAAATCATTTATACCATTATTAGGATCATTGTACTTCGAAAGTATCGGGTAATTATTAGGGTCTTTCCAGTAAGGATCACTCCATCCATAATTTACAAAAGTGATAGAAGCATGAAGCCTTACTGAATCTCCTTCTGCTCTGTATGTATTCACAAGATCGTTGGTAGGGGTACTAAATTTCTTCCAGCCACTTGTCATGAACTGCGAAGGTATCCAGTTGCCGATTTCACTATATCCCACATAATTAAATTCCCAGATAGCTTCGCTGCTATTCTTGTGATTATTGTCCCACAGAAAATTAAAATCAGGAACCAGGGAATAATTTGGAATTACTTTATCACAATAATAAGCTACCGAATCCCAATTAGGTGTTGGCATAGTCGCATATACTTTTGCCAAAATAGAATTGACAGCACCTTTAGTTACTACCATTTTATCTGACGGTACATTATCATCCTGCACATTATCTTTCGCATACCATAGATCCTGAAGAATAGCATCATAAACAGAATCTACCGATGACTGAGGCACAAATGTTGATTTGATAAGATTTTCTGAATTGGAAAGATCCGCTGGTTGCAATATAAGAGGAAGTTTACCGAACAAACGTACCATATCAAAGTAAGTAAATGCCCGCATAAATCTTGATTCACCCAGAATCTGCCCTTTTCTTGTTGCACTCAATGCCGGATCAGTGCAAGCCTGAATCTGAGGAATGGCAATATTTATATTCCCGATAATTCCATAAGCATCTGCCCAGTCTCTTCGTATATTATCATTCAAAGAATTAGCGCTAAAAAGGTCAATAGTAATGTTAGCCGCATTATCGCCACCGGCATAACAATTATCAGCCCATACGTCGCCATTGGTAATACGGTCAAGTACATTAAATTCCAAACCGTAATCGTATCCGATTTCCGAGGTATATACCCCTTGCAGAAGGTTTTCCGCATCTGAAGCAGAAATGACTGCGCCTGACGTCGTATTTGTTAATACGTCGGTTACCGGAGTTTTATCTAATAATTTAGAACATCCGGTTATTAGCAGCATCGGAAAAGCCACCAATAAGAAATAATTCAATTTTATTTTATTTTTCATCTGAAAATATTTTTTGTTTTTAAACGGACAGATGGAGTTCACAAGATGGCATCTTTTTTTTGACACCTCCGGGTGATTACTTGTCATCATGTTCGGTTCATATAAATAAGTTTCTTTTTTAAAAATTAATGATCGGTTTCTTTTAAATATTTTTTTATTTTAAACTTACGTTGATACCAAAGAGTATCATCTTAGTTTGCGGATAGGCTCCATTATCAATACCTATAGAAACATTCCTGTCATCAGTTGAGTTATTAGTACCGCCATAAGAACTTACTTCCGGATCAAAACCCCTGTATTTGGTAACAGTAATAAGGTTATTCCCCGACACATAAATGCTTGCAGAGCTCAATCCCATTTTAGACAAAAATTCAGGATTAATATTATAAGACAAAGTGATGGTTTTAAACCTTAAATAAGAGCCATTTTCCAGAAAGCGTGAAGATATCCTGGTATTATCAGTACTCTGATTAACGCTTACTGCGGGGATATCGGTAATGTCTCCCGGTTTCTTCCACCTGTTCACGATATCGGCACTTTGATTAATAGCTGACCTCATTGCTTCCATTTCCAGGCGTCCGGCGTTGAATATTTTATTTCCCTGCGATCCCTGGATAAAGAAGGAGAGATTAAGATTTTTGTAGGATAAATTATTAGTCATCCCATATACAAATGTGGGTAATGCGCTTCCGAGTAAAACCCGATCAGAAGGATCCGGACTGGAAGTTTTTTTACCATCTCTACTAAGATATAATTGAAGGCCGGTTGCAGGATCTACTCCTTCGGCTACATAGCCATAAAATTCTCCTAATCCATATCCCCGAATCAGTTCAATTGCATTGCCTCTTTCATATATACTTCCAAATACATTCATGTGGGGTATTCCCAATCCGATATCTAATACTTTATTTTGATTGAATGAAATATTAAAGCTGGTGGACCAATTAAAATTTTTCGTCATAATGTTCTTGCTCGAAATAAGGAATTCTTCTCCTACATTTTGCATCATTGCACCATTTATTTCAACGAAGGAAACAGGCTGGGAACTAACCGGATAGTGTACTAAAACTTTTTTTGTCTTCTTCGTATAAAAATCGCCTGTAAAAGTCAATCTATTATCGAGAAATCCTGCATCAATACCAATATTGGTTTGCGTCGTTGTTTCCCATGTTAAACTTTCAGGTGCAATATGGGCAATACTTACTCCACCAGTTACCGGATCAATACTCGAATAAGTAAGATAATCATAACTCCCTATTCCTTCCTGGTTTCCATTTTTGCCCCATCCTACACGTAATTTCAAATCATTGATAGCTTTTACGTTTCGCATAAAGCTTTCACTGGAAATCCTCCATCCTGCAGATAAGGAAGGAAAAGTACCTACGCGATTACCAGGAGCAAATTTGGATGAATGATCGGATCTGATATTTGCCTGGAATAAATACTTACCATCAAAATCATACGTAACCCTCCCGAGGTAGGACATTAAGGCCCACTCATCAATTCCGGTTGTACCCGGTTGTTTGACAGAATCTCTCAAATAAGTTGCGTCCCAGGAGTCAAAACGGTATTGGGGTTTCAAAAAAGAGCCACTCAGATACGTATATTCTGTGTGAGACTGTTGTGAAGTCCATCCTGCTAAAGCAGTAAAATGATTTTTACCAACATTTAATTTATAATTCAATGTTTGTTCACTCAACCAGGTAAGATTGTTGGTTTTAGTCTGATTGTTTTGACCCTGGGTTTGCCTTCCATAAATGGTAAGGAAAGGATCCAGGAAGAAATTATATTTTTCATTAAGATAATCTAATCCAAAATGAGATGAGAAAACCAACCCTTTTACAAGTTTCACATCAGCACCCACATTAGAAAACACATGGTCATCATACGTTTTGTTATAACGCCCCAAAATAGCACCATAAGGATTTTCCCAATTATTTCCATAAGGATTAAAACCAATTGTTCCATCTGGATTAAATTTTGGAACTGTCGGGGGTGTTTCCATTGCAGATAAAACAACTCCTCCCCTTGCAACACCTAAATTATCATCCACACCATTTGTTGATGAATGAGAAAACAAAGTACTTGTTGTAAGATCAAGCCAGTTATTAACCTTCGTTGTAAGATTCACTCTTCCGGTAAAACGATCGTATTTCGCCGGTTTAATCATACCTACCTGATCTAAGTAATTAAAAGAAATATAATGAGTTGTCTTTTCATTCCCTCCGGAGATGGATAACTGATAGTTTTGTTGATTTCCTTTATCTATCACTTCTTTTGGCCAGTTAATATTGTTCGCCTGGATTAAGGAATCAGTAATCGTACCCGGGCCTCTTAATTCATTGGCATAATCCTGATACTGCTTTGCATTCAATACAGGTATCATTTTAGTAGGAGATGTAATTCCATACATCACACTCGCGCTAATTCTTGATTTGCCAGCCACCCCTTTTTTAGTAGTAACCACTACTACTCCGTTAGCAGCACGGGTACCATATATAGATGCAGAAGCTGCATCTTTCAAGATAGAAATGCTCTCAAAATCACTGGGATTATATTCTGAAATATCAGTAGTTGGGATACCATCTACAATATACAATGGATCATTACCGGCACTGATAGAAGACGAGCCCCTGATACGGATACTAAGTCCCGCACCTGGTTTACCTGAATTGGATGTAACCTGAACACCGGCAGCTTTTCCCTGCAAAGCTTCCCCAACATCAACAATGGGACGATTCTGAATATCTGCGGAAGATATTACACTTACAGCACCTGTTAAATCTGCTTTCCTCTGTGTACCATATCCAACAACAACTACATCCGTAAGCGAAGTAGCTGCAAGTTGAAGTACTATATTTATTGCCGTGCGGCTACTTACACTTATTTCACTCGTTTGGTATCCAACAAAAGACACCACAAGAACCGCATCTGCGGGGACAGTTATAGAAAACGTGCCACTAGGACCGGCAGTAACTCCGTAGCCACTGTTTTTCAAATGAACAGTCGCCCCTTCCAATGGAACTCCTCCTGCCCCTGATACTGTACCTGTAACAACAATATCCTGTTGATCTTTTAAATGGGAAGACTCAATCACTACCAGGTTATTAGGTAATAGCTTATATTTTAACCCGGTATTTTTTAATAAAGCCTCCATTGTTTGAGAAATGGTATATTCCTTTATAGTAAGATCCACCTTCGATCTCAACTCCTGAAGATCAGTATTATAAAGGAATCTGTATTCTCCTTGTTTTTCAATCTTTTGGATAACATTTTCAATCCTGGTGTTCTTAATATTCAGCGAAATACTCGATTGGGCTTTTACGTCAGCTTTGGTCTGCATTACGCCCAACAAAATAAATAGAATTGATAGTTTCATAATTAGTATCGCTTTTGACAATTCTTTAGAGAAGTACCACCCGAGCGGATTTCTTTTTTTCATATATTTATGGTTAAATTGTTAAGAAATAAAATGCCTTTTGAACGGTTATTAAGTTTTTTAGCTTCACGGAGGATACTGACATATCCTCCGTTATTATTTTTATAATCTTTCATTCTGTGATTTCAATTACATCATCTTTTATTTTATACCGGAATTTTACAGTCAATTGAAGAGCATCCAATGCCTGACCGATCGTTTCATTTTTAAAAATTCCTTTGAAATGATACTGCTCTAATCCAGGACTGAGTATTTCAATCTTTACGCCATACCAGCGCTCCATTTTTTTTGCCATCTTAGTAAAATCATCTCCATCTATCACCAGCTTATTATAGAGCCATGATATTTCTTCTTTCGTGCTATCGGGCTTATTATGGGGTAAGTTAGAAATTGAAATATTTCCATCTGGAAGAACAATTCCTTTCGTCAAATCTGTATTGGCTCTCCTTTCTTCAGGTGTGTTATCATCCTGGTTCTTTTTAAAAACAAGTTTCTCATTAGGTTTCAAAATAACTTTTGGAGCCGAAGGATCATCCTTAGTATATACCTCAATACTTCCTCTTAATAAAGTTGCTTCTATAGTTGGATCCTGTTCATAAGACTTTACATTAAACAAAGTACCAAGAACTTTGATATCAATATTAGAAGTATGAACAATAAAAGGATGATTTGCATCTTTAGTTACATCGAAATAAGCCTCTCCGTCAAGGTTAACTTCTCTTACGCTTTTATTAAAATCACTATTGTAACTCAATTTAGAAGACCCATTCAATCTTACTATTGTTCCATCAGGTAAAATTATTTTTGATTTAGAACCAGGTTTTACAAATACTTGCTGAATCCCCTTTTGTGATGAAAGTTCAGAATGGTCACTATGGTATCTTTCAAAGAAAAAGAACAATCCGAGTATAAGGACAACAGAGGCAGCAGCATACATCCATCTGAACTTAGCCTTATGCACATAGCTTGTTATAGGAACAATATCATTATTTTCTTTTTTCACCTCTTCTTCACTTTCAGCATTAACAATGAGATGAAATCTTTCTTCTTCCATCTCATCATTGATATTTGCCTGATTATTCTGCTGATTCCAGTACACCTCAATGCTTTCTGCAATCCTCTTTTCATCAGGATATTGCTCGAGATAATTAAACAATTCAGACAATTCATCTAAAGTAGCATCTCCTGAAAGTTTTAGTGCAAGTAATTTCCATAACCTGTTTTCGTGATGCTGCATAATAGTAGTTACTCTTTCCTATATAGACAGGGAAAGAAGAATCACCCCTTAAAGAAAATCAAGAATTATTTTTTATACCGGAATAGACGGGTATTTTTTCAAACTCTTCTTTAACGAGAGAGGCAACACGCCGTATAGCGATCGTCATTTGTGCATCTACCGTATTGGGAGATAAATTTAATACCTCAGCGGCCTCTTTATATTTGAGGCCGTCTTCACGAATTAATTTAAAAATCACCTTGCATTTTGGCGGCAGCGTTTCAATAGCACTTTTAATTTTAGCAAACGTTTCCTGAAAAATCAAAAGTTGATCAGGGCAAATGGGACCTGACAATTCAATATTAATTGCATCAAAAGGCTTGGTAATACTTTCATTTGCTTTCGAAGAAAGGTAATTCAGACAGGTATTTTTTACAGCAATATATAAATAGACTTTTAAATTTCTGATGGTTTCTGCATTTTGTCTGTTCTTCCAAAACTTTATAAACACATCTTCCACCAACTCCTCAGAAACCTCCCTGTTTTTAGTAAGGATAAATGCAAACTGCAAAAGTTTTTTGTAGAAATGATGATACACCTGTCGAAAAGCAGCCTGATCACCGATAGCAATAAGATTCAAAAGCCCTCTTTGGAGAGAATCTGTAAAATCAGTGTCTTCATTCATACAGACTTTAGTATTTATAATTCAATCAATATAGAAATCAAATGTTAACCGTTCTGTAAAACTACTGGTATTAAATTTATTTTCTTAAAAAAATTGAAGAACAATTTTACAAAAAAAGAAAAGAGCTTTTCTTAATAGTTGCAGATAAAAAATAATATGCAAATTTAATTCAGCTCCTTTTAGCAGTTACTGATGAGCAGTTTCAACAGAGGAAACCAGTATTATCCTATTGCTTTTAAAAATTCAGACGGAGTATAACACCGCATCTTTTTGTTCTCATGCTCGACAAAATCTTTTTTATTGAAAGTAACGAAAGCATCACATTTATCCAATGCCGAATAGTATTGAAAGCCATCTTCTATATCCGTGAAAGAAGAATTAATAGCATTGTGTAGATCTTCATCCTGAGTTGCCACCACTTTAATAAAGGAAAAATAATCTTTAAAAATATTTTTAATATTTTTCTCTCTTCGTAAGAAGAAGGCAATAGTGAAAAAAGTTGCAGCAGAAGTGTAACATTCAATCACTTCCAACTCAGACAGATGAAAAATTTCTACTACCTGTAAATAGTTATTGCGTCGCATAGCATGCTCCAAAATGACATTGGTATCCAAATATACTTTACGCATTATGCTTTCCGGTTAAATACATTTCTCTTATTTCCTCATTTGTATAATCTTTATATTCCTTAATGATACCGATAAGATTATCAGAAACAAACTTCTTCTTTTTAGCCTGGCCAGTAATTTTTTTAAGATAAGACTCAACAATTTCAGAAAGGCTGGTTCCTTGCATTAAAGCATACTTTTTTGCGGCTTCGATTGTACTTTTTTCAAACCTAAGGTTAAGAGTTGCTTTCATATCTATGCGCATTAGGTTACAAACATACGCACAATACACGATTTAAAAAACTTTCTACAGCTTTACAAACGAATAACACTTACATCACTAAATCTATAAATGAGTTGCTGCAAACGAATACATAATTATGAAATGAATTTTCGTTTTCGGTTTAATGTATCATTCAGCATTTTCATAAAATGACCGCCAACAACACTTCTTGCCTTGATGCTTACTTTTCTTCCATTGGTAATTTTGTATCAATCGCTTAAAGGAAATCTGTCGGATTTTCCGGTATTGAATTTATAAACAAGGGTTACCAATTTTTCAAAATTGGTTTTTGTTGATGATAATACGCTTTTTAAAAAATAAGATAAAATGAAAGTGAATACTCATTTTCATTGATATTGACTTTAAGGATGACACGAAGTTTTACATTGCAGCCCTAAAAGGTTTTAAAACCTTACAGAGTATCAATTCCTCTGAACCTTATATAATTTTTCATTATCCGCCTTCAATTTTTCAATCGGCATTTTCATCACTTTTCTGTCGTAAGTCATAAAGCCATTTACTTCTCCTTCAACATCTGTTGTCTGTGTATAAACGGCGGCGGACAAACCGGTTTTGATTAATTCTGCCAACTTTACCGTTAACGATTGGTATCTTTTAAATAGGCTGTCATTACTTTCAAAACTTTGGTAGCCCCAGCTTTTTTCCTGCCAGGTATGGCCCTGAACAGGTAAACCGAGTCCACCAAATTCTCCCAGTACCAAGGCTTTTCCGGCACCGAAAATATCCGGACGAGGCATCGCAGGGTCGGGATAATTATGCAAATCTTCTATGTCGCCAACCGGATAAAAATTACCGCCGCTGGCGCTGTTTACAAGTCGTGAAGGGTCTTTTTGTTTTGTCCAGTTAGTAATTTCAGCTGTTTTAAATTGCCCCCAGGCCTCATTAAAGGGAATCCATACAATAATGCATGGAAAATTATGAAGAGCATCCATGATGGCATTCCATTCTTTGCGGTAATAGCCTTGACTTTCGGGAGTCCGATCCCTGTCAGTAGCTCTCCCTAATACACCCGGGCGAGGTTCCCAGAGATTACCAAGATCGCCACTGGGCATGTCCTGCCACACCAACATTCCAATACTATCGCAGTAATAATACCAACGTGCCGGTTCTACTTTAATGTGTTTCCGGATCATATTGAAACCCATGTCTTTGATTTTTTCAATATCGGATTTCAACGCGGCATCCGTTGGAGCTGTATATAAACCGTCGGGCCACCAACCCTGATCCAACGGACCAAATTCAAACAAAAATTTATTATTCAACATCATCTTTTGAAGACCGTTTGCGTCAGGCGCAATAGATATTTTCCGCATAGCAAAATAACTTTTTACTTCGTCCACTACTTTTCCTTTACGCATCACCGTTACTTTCAAATCATACAGAAAAGGATGCGAAGGTGACCAGGATTTTGCAGCAGGAATTGAAAGCGTAACTGAAGTATCTGAACCTTTTTTTTCCGCAATTTTCTCATCACCTTTCCATGCTGAGACATTGATATCGTCGCCTGGTTGTAAATTTGATATTGATAAATTTACAGCAAGTGTTTTATTATCAAGATCGGGTGTTTGCTTCGTGGAAGCAATATATGTATCAGGAACCGTTTCCATCCAAACAGTTTGCCAAATACCGGTTACAGGCGTGTACCAAATGCCTCCGGGATGCACTACCTGCTTGCCATGCGGCTGAGGGCCATCGTTGGTAGGATCCCAAACACGAACTGTAAGTTGTTGTTTGGTTCCTTTTTTCAAGGCATCAGTTATATCAAAATTAAAAGGATCATAACCACCCTCGTGACGGCCGATGTTTTTGCCATTTACATAAATATCGCTCCTCCAGTCAACTGCCCCAAAGTGAAGCAAAATTCTTTTACCTTTTAATTCTTTTGGAGTGGTAATCATTCTCTGATACCAGAGAATATTGTCTTTCCCAACTGTTTTACCAACTCCTGATAAGGCAGATTCCGCTGCAAAGGGCACTAATATATTTCCCTGAAAAGTTGTGGGAAACGCGTCATCACCTGAAACAGGAAGAATAGCATATTGCCAAAGACCATTAAGATTTTGCCAGTTGTTCCTTTGCATTTGCGGACGTGGGTAATCAGGCAATGTACTGGCAGGATTGACTTCATCAGCCCATTGTGTGGTAATGTGACCGGGGATAATTTCCCAGCTTGTCTTCTGTGAATCCGCAAAAATTACCGTTAAAAGAAGAATAAATACCAGTTTAAGTCCTTTCATAGTTATGACATTTCAAGGATGATAAAAAATTGAGTTATACCTGCATTACACCACAAGTCTTTTTGTACTAAATTTGAAATACGCCTGGTATAATTAACGCAATGAAAGAATCTTGGAACAAAATAATATTACCAACCGAAATTCAGACTACGAACCAAGAATGTTTTTTTGAGATTCTATAATTTTAAAGACAATCTTTCAACCCTTTCCGGTTCTATTTATTTAATTGTTGAAAAATCATAAACACTATAAGTTTTATAAACTTCACCCGGTTTTAACACAGTTGACGGATAGGATAGTTCATTGGGAGAATCAGGAAAGTGCTGTGTTTCCATCGCAAAAGCTGTCCTGAAATCATCTTTGCTGCCATCGCTGAATGTATTTTTTCCAAACATGAAATTTCCACTGTAAAATTGTAGTCCGGGTTCCTCCGTATATATATTCATCACAATTCCTGATTTATCTCCTGTAACGGTTGCTGCATGATTTAATCCGTTTACTTTGGTTCCATTCAAAACAAAATTATCATCATAACCTTTCGCATTTTTCAACTGAATATTATCTTCGTCTATCCTTGCACTTATAGTAGTCGGTTTTGTAAAATCAAATGGAGTACCTGCTACCGGGGCAACAGGTCCAAGCGGTATAAAGCCGGAATCTATCGGAGTATATTTATCGGCATATATCTGCACGACATGATTTAATATAGTTCCACTCCCTTCACCATTCAAATTAAAGAAGGCATGATTGGTCAAATTTACCACAGTCTTTTTATCTGTTGTGGCTTCATATTCTGCTTTGAACCCATTATCACCGGTTAATGAATAAGTGACTTTTACATTGAGATTCCCCGGGAAACCTTCTTCCATATCTTTTGATAAATAAGTAAGCTGTAAAGTAGAATCGTTTAATTTATCAGCATCCCAAACCCGATATTGAAATCCCTTCTTACCTCCATGCAGAGTGTTAACTCCATTGTTTATTGATAATTGATATTTTTTACCATCCAACGAAAATTGTCCTCTGGCAATACGATTTCCGTAACGCCCGATGGTAGCACCAAAATAAGGCTCGGTAGAGTTTTGATAATCTTCCACACTTTTGAATCCAACCACCACGTCGGTCATTTTTCCATTTTTATCAGGCACAAGAAGGCTTACCAAACGCCCTCCATAATTGGTAATAGCTGCTTGCATGCCACTGTGATTTTTTAAAACATACAAATCAGTGGGCTTACCATCTATGGTTGTTTCAAAATTTTTCTTATCAGGTATTAAGGAAGTATTTCCTAAAGTAGCGTTGTTCACATTTGTAATATTACTTGTTGAATCTTTGCTACTCTCTTTGTTCGATGATGAATTATTGCAGGACACCAGCGATAAAAAAGAGAATGCGGTTACAATAAGTGAAAGAGAATTTGATTTCATATTTTGTTTTATCTATTTATTTTATTGAGCAATAAAGCTATCCAGCTAAAACCTCATCTAGCTCCTGTCAATGATTTTATCAGCTTAATCTCATCTTTACTGAAGGGTGTTCCATCTTTTCGGAAAATATCATGAAACCAAACCTTTGGCTCACCCCCATTCGGCATCGGGGTATCCCAGGCATACATAGTATTTGTTTTGCCTGTAACCAATCCCCAGTTGATAGCGCCTACGTTTTCTTTTTTAAGCAGCGGCATAATGGTAGCGAACAAACTACCTCTTGTTCTCGCCATATATTCGGTACATATCAATGGGCGACCATAAGGTTTTAAAGAATCAATCACTTTTGCATGCTCAGGTTCTTTATTATAATTATGATAAGTTATCACATCAGAATTAGCCAATTGATATACATTCAAATCTACCAGTTTATCATTCCACACACCCGCAGACAAAGGCTGATCCGGATTTACCTGACGTCCCCAGATAAATACTTTTTTCAAAAGGCCCATACTTTGATTCCCATAATCCGAATTCCCCGGTTCATTATAAAGATCCCACAGGACTATCCTTTTATCATGCTTAAACGTGGTTAAAACATCTTTTACATACTGCTCCAATGTATCGCCGAGCAATGGTTCTGTGCGATATAGTTCTCCGGGATCCTGCACCCAGCCGGAATTATGTATTCCCTGTTTTGGGGCAGGCTGCTTACCGGCATGGTAAGTATTATTCCACACGTCATCAAAAATTACAAAGATGGTTCCTATTTGATGTTTACCCGCAATGGAAAGATATTCCTTCATACGGTTTTTAAATCCTTCCTTGTCTTCAAGCCATGCCAGGTGATGCAAATAAACACGCATGGCATTGAAGCCGATTGATTGCGCATAGCCCAACTCACGGTCAATCGTTTTAGGATCAAAAGTAGTGGCCTGCCACATTTCCAATTGGTTGATAGCGGTACTGGGAATAAAATCACTTCCACGCAACCACCCTTTGGTACCATACCATTCATTGGCTTTTTCCTTACTCCACACTGCTCTTTCCTTTTGCGCATATACATTGCTAAAAGAAAAAATTGAAATTGCAAGTAATGTAAATAAATTCTTTTTCATGGCTTAACTTATTAATTCTGAAAAAAATAATATCATCTTCATTTTCTTTATCAAGGGAAGCATCCTGTTTCTTAAGAATAGGGACTAGGATGGCCTTGTGCTTTCTGTCCAGCTTTTGGGACTGATCATAAAAATAAAACTTTAATCTATCTCTCCTCTTTAGTGTATAAAATATACTTTACATTTATTGGCCTATCTATAGTCACGCTTTACTGGCAGAGTATGGATATCTTAATATTATCTCAAATCCTTAACGTGCTAAATTTTCCGGTTCTTGAGGCGTGCCTAATATTAAAAAATTGATGAAGTCATAGCGTTTTGTTCCTATCAGGTAACATTCGTTCTTTTTCAAAAATCGTATAGCTTAACTTGACATAATCCATTCCCTTTTAACAACATAAAATGAACATCCCTGATCTACAGGTATATAATGAACTGCCAGTTTGTAAGTGAAGCCTTATTGTTAGCTAAGAAGGAATCCTGGCGATACAATCAATTTCTACTTTAATGTTTTTCCCTAATCCTGTCTCCACCGTTGTTCTAGAGGGCTTTATCAAAGGAAAGTATCGGGCGTAAACTTTGTTGTACCGATCAAAATCGTTTATATCTTTTAAATATACTGTACACTTCACTATATCGCTCATTGAGGCACCAGCCGATTCAACTAAAGCTTTAATGTTTTCCATTGTTCTTTCTGTTTCTTCTTCAATAGTCCCAAGCACAAATTTTGAAGTCTTAAAATTTACAGAGGCTTGTCCACTAACAAACAAAAAATTATCTACTATAATTCCGTCAGAAAAGGCTCCTGTTACAAAGTTGCTCTCTCTTTCAGGGTGATTAATACTTTTCATAAATTTAAAAATCAGGGTT
>JBDTGA010000085.1:0-4802 GCA_039937655.1 Ginsengibacter sp. | reverse complement strand
CGAACTTTCCATTTTTTTGACTTGCGTAACATGAAATTTAGGTACATCCTGACAAAGCCGCTCATAAGTTTCCTGGTCAATCCAAAACACTTCACAGTCTTCCATGGCCTGCAGGAAATAAATACTGCATTCATGTTTTCGGATACTTTCCCTATCGCCAATCCACCAGTCCTCAAAAGCAAAATCAATGGTAACTTCTTTTCCGTGGTCATTTGTAGTGTAACGCCTGAAGCATCCTTTATTTATATAACCTCTACCCCGACATACTTCTCCTGCTCTCAGAATGAATTCTTTTCTTTTAATACTCCTCTTTTCAAAATAACTCAGCACTTCCAAAATTTCTTCATCGGTAAAATGATATTCATTTCTGAGCCTGTCTATGATCAGCGGATGTATGCCTTCCAGACGATTCATATACTTTTTCTTGTTAGCAAATGTAATGTTTTCGTTTTTTTACTCCCCAAAAATGTGCTTATAACATTGGCAACATTTTTAATTTTCTTCAAAAAATAACCGTATGGACAATTTAAGGCGGGTAAGCAGACGCTCTTTTAACAGTAAATATTTGGTAATTGCCTGCGTTGACATTGCAATAATAGCTATAGCACTATTCCGAATTAAGTTCTCTGCGTTGAAAGGTGAACTTTCAGATACTTTATTTAAAGCTACATTGTTTGCGACTTTGATTAAGGTTTTTCCGGAAAAGAAATAATCAGGTTCTGATTTCCACTCTTGCATAGGTTTTCCTGTCCTGGGATGACGCTTCACTCCGGTTTTGTGTTTTATTATTTTTTAAGAGAAGCAATAAACTGTCTGTGGAAATAATATCTTTTTTGATTGGAAGTAATTATTAAAAGATAAAAGGTAACGGATATGGTTACCTTCAATAAGTATGAGTGGGGTTTAGCAAAGATTCAAAGAAACAAATTAATATTAATCTGTTAAACTTATCCAAAAAGTAACCTTCTGTAAACTGCAGCAGTAAACGGATGTGGGCATTCTCTTCCCGATTAGTTGCATCATTTTCCACAAAATGAATAGACATTCTTTTGAAATAGAATTGCTAAGTATAAACCTATATTGGTATGCTTATTGAAAATATATACTCAAGCAATTATTCATTTAAAAACTTTAATTTATGGAAACAATTATTGAAAAAACAGCCACTACCCTCGGCGATCTCATCATTATCAATAATGACCGCTACGAAGGTTATCAAAAAGCTATGGACCAGACTGAAGACCAGGATTTAAGGACTTTATTCTCCATGCTTAGTATGCAGAGTAAAGCTAATAATGCATCTCTAAGATCATTGGTGCCTGCGGGGGAAGAAGCTCCCGACAGAGATGAAACACGCCTTTCAGGAAAATTTTATCGTGTATGGATGGATGTTAAAAATGCATTGAGTTCGAATAATCGTAAAAATGTCCTCGAATCATGTGAACAGGGAGAAGACGTAGCAAAAAAAGCCTATGAAAATGCACTGGCCGACAGAAAAGTACTAAAACCTGAAGCCGTGGCAACCATTCAAAAACAATATGATGAACTATTGGAAGCACACAACAAAGTAAGAGTGTTGAGAGATAATGCATAGGTAGTAATAAAATTAAAAAGAACGCTCCTTAAAGGAGCGTTCTTTTTTTGATCCATAAGAAATTTTTTTTAGAACTGTGGAACCAGGTATATTATTTCCCACAGAATTATATTTGCTGCATATCGTGTGAAACCTTGAAATTACTTTTACAAAATACCAGATCATTTTTAAGACTGACATTGGAACGCTCATGACACTTTATATTTGCTGATGCGCGGTGGAGAAGAAATTAATTCAGAAAATATAATATAAGCAGTGAATACATCAGGATTTATGGGCTCATGGTAGAAGATCCAATGTATAATAAATAACAGTATAATGTCAGAATTTTGGGAAGCAAACTTTGCTGAGAAGCATGAAATGTGGGGCTTTGAGCCTTCTTATTCAGCTATATTGACAAAGGACTTTTTTGTTGAAAATGCATTGAAAAATATTCTCATTCCGGGTATTGGATACGGACGAAATGCCTGGATTTTCAGAGACAACGGGATGGTGGTAACGGGAATAGAAATATCTAAAACAGCCATTGCATTGGCAAGAAAAAATTATGGAACTGGTATGACCATCTATCATGGTTCTGTGACAGACATGCCATTTGACAATAGTCTATATGATGGGATATTTTGCTATGCACTAATCCATTTATTAGACAGCAATGAAAGGCGGAAACTCATTCATAACTGTTACAGTCAACTTGCTGGTAATGGTTATATGGTTTTTGCAGCTGTCTCAAAGGAATCTCCTACTTATGGCAGAGGCAGGTTTGTTAGCAAAGACCGCTATGAAATATTTGACGGAGTAGAAATGTTTTTTTATGATAGAGAATCCATTCATGCAGAATTTGACCAGGCCGGATTATTTGAAATCACAGAGATCAATGATATTTTACCATTCTTTCTAATTAAATGCAGGAAAGTAGAAAAATAAGAATGGTGAGGAATGAAAACTTTCTGCTACCTATCTGGCAGCCTCTATCCGGGGAAAGTGCACTGCCTGAACTTTATTATTTATCGGGATTTTAAAAAGGAATGTGGTTATCTACAGAAATGATTTAGTAACAGGTTGGAAGACCTCTATCCGGGGAAATGAGGTTTCAGGAAGTTGTTGCCGATCCATTAAGCACGCACTTCCATTTGCTGCTTCAACATTTTTGAAAACATTACACACCAGAATTCGGCTTTGGCTTTTAGAAAGGCAAATTCTCTTTTTGAATTAATGATTCCATTACTGAAAATAATGGAGATCGGTTGAGTATGGTTGATCAGGTCGAACCGTAGTTCTAATTTATTGCAGGAAGCATCACCACCGTCTTTTTCCAATTGACCTCTGTTTATCGGTTCCGAATTGTTTATCAGTTGGCAATCATGTACCTCATCGAGAGATATGATCGAGGAATAATAGCCTTCCTTCTTTTTTTCGATGATCATTATTTTTCTGTGTATTCCATCAACGCCAATTACTTTGTTTTGAAGAATTTCCTGGCTGCAAAAGGTAAAATGATTGGCAGCGCCTTCCTTGCTGAGTTTTCTTAGAAGATGTTCCATTCTCTTTTTTGACGTGTTTGTAAAAAAAGGAATTGAAATATAAAGGATCGAAATAACGGCGAGCAGGATAAGGATAATAGGAATTGGTGACATTGGATAATTTTTTTGTCGAAAAATAAGGTACCATCTGGGACTTCTGTATTACAACGAAGCATTTTAAAGATAATTGCATGAAGGCTGATCATTCCTGGTATTTTTATTTCCTACCTGGTGCAATCTAAGTCGAAGTTAAAACGCAGGAAAAATCTCAGCAGTTTTTAAGCTTCTACCGGATTTCCGGCAGGAGAATCGGGGTGTTCAGAATACGTGTTTTCCTGGTAGTTCCATCTTATGTCTGTAAAACTTAAAATAACCAAACCTAAAGTAATTTATTTTGTTTTTCTCCATTGCTGGTCACAAGAGCAACAATATATTGTTTAAAGATACTAAGGATAGCCGAGACAAAGTAAGGTTTAGTTGGTATGTTCATCAAAATTATAAGGAATATATCGTTCCCACTCCCAGGGTGTATAGACGTCACCAATAATTTTTTCCAACAATTCCCGAAACAGTGCTTCTCCATTTTCACTATTGCAAATTATGATTATTGAAATTTCTTTATCTACAAAGTTGATGTTATAATTTCTCCATGCATCACTATGCCCTTCTTTGAAAAATGCCCGGCCATACGCACATTTCAACAACCCCCAGCCCAAACCATAAGAAAGATGGATTTTGTCATTGTCGGTGGTGGTTTCATCCATGATGGTTGGAAATTGATATTTGGAATGAATGCTGATTTGTGGTTGAAGCATTTCGTTAAACGTCTTTTTTTGAATAATCTTTCCTTGCATCAACCCGGCAATAAATTTTGAAAAATCTGAAATACTGGTGACCAAAGAACCTGCTGCATTGGGTGTTGTGCGCTTTTTCTTAATGATAACCCTTCCGTCATTTAAATGACCTATTGCAAAATTATTGTCAAAATTATTATGCCATATATATCCTGTGTGATACATTTTTAACGGTTTGAAAATTAACTCTTGTGCCAATTCTTCAACATCCTTTCCCGTAATATCCTGAATAGCTAATTGCAGAAACTTAATTCCTTCTCCGGAATACGCATAACGCGTTCCGGGTTTGAAATATATTTTTAATGTTCCGAGCGTATCTATTTCACCGGTTGTTGGGTGAATGTATCTGATATTAGGCAGCCCGGTGGTATGGCTCAAACACATTCTTGCAGTGATGTTTTTGTAAGTTTCATCCTTCCCAAGTTCTGCGAAGTCTTCGTAATGGCTTATTGGATTTTTCAGGTATTTATAAAGGGGCTTGTCTAAATCAATAATACCCTGTTCATTTAGTTTCAACACTAAAACGGCAAAGACAGCTTTGCTCAATGATGCAGCATAGTTTACAGTTGCTGTATCCAGAAATTCATTCTTTGGTTTATTTTTATAACCATAAGCTTTGACATACACAGGTATATTATGATTTAAAATCGCTATACTTAAACCCTCTACCCGTGCAGAGTCCATTAAAGTAGTTACAATTTGGTCGTATCCCTCCGGCTAACTACGTCCAAAATAATTCAGAATAAAATTCTATGCAATTGGTTTCCAGTTCTGCGGCAGCAGTTCTTCGATTTTATTGATGTTATGATTACTGATCCGACGCAAAACATC
>JBDTGA010000084.1:0-30058 GCA_039937655.1 Ginsengibacter sp. | reverse complement strand
TCAGACCAAAGGTCAAAATCAGCAGGTAAAATCGCTATATCAGCATATTGGTCCGCATTTTCCAATTGAGAAGATAATCTCGCTTTGTAATCATTCAACAGGTGGAAATATGGCCAGAAATTATTCTTTTCATTCAAATAAGGTCCGTATTGAATCCAACCTGGGAAGGGAGCATCTTTAGGGGAATAATTAAATCCCGCCCAGACGGAATGAGTAATTCCAGACATGATACTCTGATCGGATCCAACCTTTAACAACTCAAGAGTAGTATTGAAAACAAGATAGGTATCGGTCATCTCTTCGCAACTCACTTCCCGTTTACCTGCCAAATGAGCTGCAGAAGATACATATTTATTGATCATGGTATATCCGCGGCCGCGGCGGTAGTCTTCGTCACTCATCTCTTCGCCCAACTTATGAAGTAAATAATTGGTAGTCCATGATTCTCCTTCGGGTATGTCAAATTGCATACTAGGTAACAACCTGAAAAATCCTCTTCCATAACCCTGAGCCCTGGACTTGACACCTAAATTTTTACACCACTCTACGTAAGTATCAGTGAATCGTTCTTTTAATAAACTAGCTTTTACAAACTCAAAATCAAAACGAACCCTGTCCAGTGTCTGAGCAAAAGATTCCGTCTTTTGAGCTCCATAATTTTCGTCAACTACATTTCCCAAACGGCCTACCTTAAACATGATATATGGCAGATAAGGTCTTACATCGTATCCACAACGCTGTTTGAATTCCTTATCGAAATCACCCGTCCAGTTTGATCCTTCCAGTTCCATACTGTCATGAAAAAGCGCACGGAGATAATTGGACAATGCACCTATCCTGTTCTGCATTTTATCGGACATTCGATTCAAATATTTCTGTACAGCGTTTTTATTCATATGATCCAAAATAGATCCTGCAGCACCAGGCGCTCCATTAATCACATCGGCAAAAGACTGGTATTTTACAACAGCATAGAAATAATGGGGACCGTCTGGAACTTCCACATGGATGAGGTCTTGTTCTTTCTGAGAAGATAAATCTGTTGCATCTTCGAGGGAGTTCATCTGATCCTTGACTAAACTTAAGGAAACGACTTCAGGTTGACGAAGGGTATTCTTTACCGTAACGCCTGGATCCACTTCCTGCCAAATATTAAATCTTGAGGTCTCAAAAATCGTTGGGCCATCTAATTTTTTGGCATAAACAATCAGAACCTCCGCGCGTTCATCTTCTTCTAATTCTTCAGAACCAAAAGGCCAGCCTGAACCTACAATCAGATCGCTGTGCATGTCCAGAGATTTCCCAAAGTTACAGGCCTCTTTTACCAGATCTATCCATTCATCGCTCAGCCATTCTAGCGATTTGATACCCATCGAATCAGCATTTTTAGGAAACTCAATGGGGTTGATCTCCACCCCGCCTATTCCGGCATCTTTCAGTAATTTCAACTCCCTGTTTATCTCTGGAGCCTGCACCTTATCACCATTCCACCACCATCTCACAAAAGGACGATAGATGGATGTCGGATCCTTAAACATCGAATAGAATTCACTTTTCTGATCCCAGGAACCAAGAGCATGAGCCTTTTTAATCTCGCTGATGTAAAAGAACGCTCCGGTTAATGTCGAGTTTATTATAAAACTTCGTCTGTCCATTCACTTCATTATTTAAAGAAATCACAACTCATTTATTTCGAGTTATCACTTCCGGTTGAATTATTAAAGCTCTTTTCACTTTTTCCAATATCTTTTGATGTGGCAACAGCAATTCCACGCTGATCTTTTTTATTGACGGCGACATAGAAATGATACACGATACCCTTATATTTAATTACGTAAGGCTTGTGTGCATACTGATCGTCAAAAGGTTCAGAAGGTACAATTAATCTATGGCCGGTCCAGTCTGTCCAGTTTTTCAGGTCATACGAGCAGGCAAAATTATCGAAAGCTCCATCTGGCTTTCCAACGGGCCAGAAGGCTCCGAAATAAAACATCACCCATACATTACCGATCTTCTGGATCTGCGGATCACCGGTAATACCCTTATGATGATCCAAAATGGGTTCCGACCCAAAACGTTTCCAGTTAATCATATCGTCAGACAAAGCCATCCCTATTCGTTCCGTTCCTCTGTTGATATTATCCTTCTCCCCGTTGGCGTTATAAAACATAACAAAAGGAGCTCCTAAACGCTTCTTTTTATCCCAGATAACATCACTTTTATAAAGCGTTATTTTTTCCCACCATCTTACATCCGAATCCTTTGATGAAAGAACTGGATTATCAAGCCTGTCCCATTCATGGCCGGTCGTATTCTTTCCTTCGGTAAATGCGATACCAATGGAAAGAGGCAGGGTCTCAAACCCCTTAAGGTTTCCCCCAAGGTATGACATCCAGTACCGCTTCTTAAACTTCCGCATCTTATTTTTTCCGCCCCACTTATAATCGTTAAGGCTGATATATCCTGCCTTCTGATTAGCATCCCAATCTGTCGAATCCTTTGAGAAAGACATGATCCGTCCTAAGGTTTTCCAGTTGATTAAATCTTTGCTCGACGCCAATCTTGTTTCATACCCTCGACCATCAAAAACAATGTAGGTCATGTACCATTTTCCTTTTTTTCTGAAAACACTCGGACAGTCGGCTGTTTTAGAATCATCCGGTGGTACCACCACTAACCCATATTTGTAGGGCGTTTTCACTTCTTCATAGATTTCCTTCATAACCTCATCCGGAACTTGATTTCCAGTCTGGGCCAGCACATCTCCAGGATGACTAATCACTAATAAAAGGAAAATAAAGGAAGCCCACGATTCTGTCCGCATGATCAACTTTTTGTTATTTATTTTTTAACCTTTAAAGAAAATCTTCTCTGGTGGGAGTGAAAATATCGAGAAGTGCTCCGTCTTCCAACGCTACAACACCATGAACCACATCTGCCTCCACGATAAAACTGTCTCCTTTGTGAAGTATTTTTTTCTCTCCGTCAATCTGTACTTCAAAAGTTCCGGATTCAATAAATGAAACCTGCCGATGTGGATGATGATGAAGTTTACCAATTCCTCCTTTCTCAAAACGCACGTGCGTCATCATCAAATCCTGATTATAACATAAAAGCTTTCTTTCTACTCCTTTATCCATAAGCTTCCAGGAAATATCCTTTGAAATTACAAAGCGTTCGCTTTTTTTATCTGCATCCATGATTATTTATTTTTTATAAATCGTTTTATATATACTTCTGCCTTCGCTTATTCCTTCAGGCATTTCAAATTCAATTTTGGTAGCGTTATTTACAGAATTGTACCTACAATTTTCTCCCTCGAAATGTCCGCTAAGTGAAACAATGATTTTTTGCTGAAAGCGGGTTGACTCTGCCTCAATGGAATCTTCCGGCTCAGGATGACCATCATAATTCAGTTTCAACACCTTGCCGTGTTCGGGTGGGGTAGAAATAGACAACGTAAGATTGTTTGATTCTTTTCTAATCATCAAAAGACACGCTTTATCGGTCTCCACGAAACCAAGATCCTTGATTTTTATCCCCCCTTTTTTGTAGAAAACAATTTGAGCCATTCCCTGGCCCGGATATTCAACTGCCTGAATCAGGGTGTCATTTTGAACAATCTTTACCGGAGAATGTTGGGAATAAAACTTTAAGGAATCCAGACTTAGATTTGGGAGAATAGCGTAAGCATAAGAAGCATTATTCGGATAATTACCATGATCTATCCATAAGTTAAATATACTGCCTTTAACCAACTTGTCATTTCCACCGGTATAAACTTTCTTCCAGTTCCCTTCCTGCTCTTCATTGCCCACATGAACGTTGTTTTTCTGAAGAAAGATATAGCCAGCACGATCGTGATATACCCAACCAATATCATCACGATCCTGTGATTTCCCATTCGCAATATTTATTTGTCTTTTATTGTATCCAACTTCTATATTACCGACCACCAGGCTTTGGTTAACTGTAGTTGAAACTTTTGAATTTTTATCGCTATTTATTCCTGCTCCAAGACAAACTAAACCCATAGGCCCGAAAAACCAGGACTTATATGCCGTTAGTTTGTCTCTCTTAAACAGCATGGTTGAAAACCCATATTTCCCATCAGAAACACCTCCGACAAAATTGCTTTCATTGGGAAGACCACTCCATCCAAATTCAGGCAAATTTTCCTCCGGGTAACTCGTTGTTCCGGGTATCCTGTGCCAGTTCCAAATCGGAAGGATATCGTGATATTCTTTTCCTGTCTGATACAAATAGGTGGCTCCATCGGCAAGATAAGCTCCCGAAACATTTTGACCGATCCCCGATTCTGTGCTTTGAATAAATCTTGAATGAGTTCTGACCGATAGGTAGTAGTTATTATTCCGGTGGACGGCAAAGTCTGATCTCCAAAAATAAGTATTCTGAGGAATTGACTGACCTCCGCTCATGTCTCCTCTCAGGCGATTCATATAATCAACATACATTTTCTTATCCTGCGGATTGATCTCTGATAAAAGAGAAATTGTGTTAATCGTTTGAATACCCATAGCCTCCGGCGACCCTGGGGCCAAACTTCTTCCGCAACCACTAAGATCCATCACATTTTTCCACACCACAAGCCCCAATCCCCGCAAAATATAATTCTTCAATATCGTCACTTTGTCATCAGAATAACGCATCGAACTTTCGTTCAGTACCCATGCCCATTCAACTTGTGATTGTGCAAAAGTTAATCCATAGTTACCAAACTGAAGCTGAGTTCCATGCTGATGAAAACTCCAGTCGGGTTGAATACCCTCATCAGGAGTGACTACTACTTCTTTTTCCATGATCCGGGCAGAATTATGTATCCTGTCCTCCGGAGATCCCAAAAGATTAATATGCCCTCTGCCGAATGTCACTAATCCAATTTTAAGTTGAATGCCCGCTCTCCAAACCAAATTCTGTCCTTCCTGATGCAGGTAGCTTCCTCTCATCAGGTTGAGGGCTTTTAAGAGTTCAGCATCTGTTATTTTCCCTCCCATTAAAACGAGAATATTTGAGAGATTGTTGGGCGCTCCAATGTCATTAAACCACCAGTTCCGGCTTGTGAAATTATGATCAAGCCAGAAACCCATGGATTGGTGAATGGCCGCTTTCAATTTTTTATTTTGATAAAATTCAGATTCCTGGTTTGCAAAAGCCTGTGCCATGGTAAAAACAAAACCGAGATGTTGACCAGGAGACCACGAGAGAACATCTGTATTTTTATAATCAATTCCATTCCAGCTTCCATCTTTATTCAATGAATTCATCAAATCGAGAACTTTGTTTCTTTCGGGAAGATTCTTTGATAAAAGTATTTTGAGCCGGTGGGTAATATTGACTACTTCCAACGAATCAATCTCCTGCTCATGAACGATAGACGTTCCTTTTCCACTTAAAGAAAGAAGAAATAAGAAGGGCATGAAACAGAATTTAAATATATTCATTTTATTTACGGATATTAATAAACCCTTGAAATGATGACCAATGCAATCAGTTTGCTTTGGTCCCTGAAAATTCATACCTCATAATCCCCGAAGGCATTTTGTCTCAATAAATTGTTACCGGGCCTGCAAGGCCCATAGATTGTAGTGGCTGGTCTTTTCTTTTTTCGTTTGTCCAATACTGAGCTACTGCATTTTCTTTTAGTGTCTTCATATAATTTCCCATAACGGTTACTACCTTTATTTCAATAGTATTTTCTCCATTTTTTAATGATCCGTCAAGATGGAAAACTCTGGTGCCGTACCATTGGGTGCCCACATCATGGCCATTTATCATCACTTGCGAGATTCCAAATACTTTTCCAAGGTTTAGATATTTCTTATCTCCGATATTAGTTATGTTAAAAGTGTTTTTATAAATTACCGTGCCGGAGAAATGTACATATTCTGGTGTATCCTTTAAATCCGTAAGCACATCCATTTGGTCATTTATAACGGTTCCATTGGTGTGGTCGAAGGTCACCTGCCACTTTCCATTTATCGTTGTATCATCTGATCCTGACAATTGTTTTGGCTTCCATTCTTTGTCACCTTTTTGATTGTCAAAAACAATCAGTACCGAATCTGCAGGCCCTAAATCAATATTAAGTTTTCCTTCGGTCGGTTTTAACTTAAAACGCTCACCCGTTACCGCATCCCATAGCCATGCCTGTTTCCGGTGAGTGATTTGTTTCGGGAAAGTTGCCTCAAGATAATATTGATGTGAATCACTTGAGTTGTTGAACATAAATATTTCGGCATCCTTAGCCTGGTAACGTACCTGGCTTACAAATGGTTTTGGAATTCTTATTTTTACATAAGGCGTAATGTTATATTTTATCTGTATGCTCTGGTACCAGTCTATAAAATCGTTTTCCGGCCTGTCTAAGAAAATAAACCTGTCAGGAAAACTTTTCATTTTGGCTACCCAGTCTTTTACTACCCGGTCTTTTTCTATATAATCTTTCCATCCTAATGATTTCTCAGGATAGGTTTCCAAACAAAATATTCTTCCTCCGCCGGAAACAAAATCATACATCTTCTTTGCGGTTGCCGGATTGAGGCTTGTCACGTCTATCAGAAACAGGGTATGATATTTTCTGTTACCATAGTTCATACAGCCGCTTTTAACTTCTGTATTTTGTATCACATCTTCAGACACATAGTCACAGGCATTCCCATTTTGATGAATAGCCTCCCAAATGAGCATTTGATAGGCAGGATAAACTACGGTAGGAAATGGCTCATTTTGCGCCCCATATTTACCCCACATATCCGGGAAGGGTGCTAACAAAGCAATGTCTGCAAACATGGTAGCCTGTTGTAATAAAGCGGACAACCTGGTACGGTAATCAGTGTAATGTTTAAAGTATGGCCAGAAATTATTTTTTTCATTAAAATAACAACCATACGTAATCCAGCCGGGAAAGGCTGCATCTTTGGGAGAATAATTAAAGCCATGAAACACAGGCTGTGTTACACCAGAAATGGTACTTTGATCTCCTGCAATTTTAAAAATTTCAAACGAAGCATTAAATACCATATCAGTATTGGTCATTTCTTCTGAGCTAATTAATTTTTTATCTTTTAAGTGAGCAGCAGATGAAACTATCTTGTTGATCATCGTATTGCCTTGCCCCAGATGCCAGGGGTATCTGGTGAAATCTGCTTCAGATATATCTTTACCTATTCCATATTTCAGCCATGTTTCACACTCTGGAATATCAATTTCGAAACTTCCTTCAACAGGAAAATAACTGCGCCCATAAGCCTGTGCACGCGATTTTATTTTATTGGTCCTGCACCATTCAGCAAAATTATGAATGAAAGTTTCTCTAAATATCTCATTCTTTGTAAATTCAAAATCATACCTCATGCGGTCCAGCATACTGTTAAACTCTGTGCCGTATTGTGCAGGATAATTATAATCAGAAGTGTTTCCCATACCCCCTATTTTAAAAAGAACAAAAGGCAAATAAGGATACAGATCATACCCTCTTCTCTTTTTAAATTCACTCATCATCTCCATTGACCAATTGGCTCCTTCAATTTCTAAACTATCCACAAAAAAAGAACGAATGTAGGGCGAAAGAGGCCCTATTCTTTTTTGAATGGTATCAGTAATATGGTTCATATATTTTTTAACTGCATCCCCATTGTAATGATTTAATACAGGCCCCATTCCTCCGGGCACGCCCTGTATCACTTTCATAAAGCCGCTTACTTTTACTAATCCATATATTGCATGTTTCCCCTTGGGAACGGATACCTTAATAATTCCGTTTTTTACCTGGTCTGAAAGATTAGTTACTTCATCTATGCCATTCATAGGATCTGGAACTAACTTTGCTTCCAGCAATTCCAGGGTACGCCCGCTATACGGGTTGGTAATAGCAGGATCGGCTTCTTTATAGAGATCAAAAACTGAAATTTCAGTTTCCATCGGGCCATTTAATTTTATAACGCCAATCACTACAATTTGTGAGCGCTCTTCCCCTTCAAGAAATTCTGCGCCACAGGGAAAGCCTGTACCCATTATAAGATCGCAAAACATTCCAAGCGATTTTGCTTCTTCTAAAGTAAACTTTAAAAGGTCTATCCATTCATCACTTAACCATTCCACTGTCAGTTTGCCCATATCATCAGTACGGGTGGGAAAAGAAATGGGATTGATTTCCACGCCAGCGATACCGGCTGCTTTCAGGATTCTTAATTCTCGTGCCAGTTCTGATTTTTCTATTTTATCCCCATTCCACCACCATCGTACATAAGGCCTGTATTGATCTGCAGGCTCTTTAAATATTTGGTACAATGAACCTGCTTTTTGTTCAGCTCCTTCATAAAAAGAAGCCCTGGCAAAAGAAGGGATAGAATTTAAAAATACCACACCCGATGCTGTTAAAGAACCTTGTATTAAAAAATCTCTTCTTTCCATCTATTAATTATTTTTAGGGGCAGATATTGAAGTTTAAAATAGATTCATTTCTTAATTTATTGTCTGGTAAGCGAAATATGAAAACAATGACATCGTTTTTCCATAGAGGCCGTCGCCGACCGACCTTTTGCATATTTAGGAAATCAAAGATGTCTCCTGTATTTTATTTTACACTCTTTTACTTTAGAGAAATTTTTACGGGTGATTGTCTTCAAGGACAATCCAAGATATTCTAAGAGAGGAACTAACAGTCACATTAATCATATTTTTTTAAAATTAATACCCCGAATTCTTTACCAGTTTTGAGTTCCTCTCGTTTCCCTCAAAGACATAGAATAGAAGTAACCTGTTTTATGTTACATTATATGTCTGTGGCAATAGGTAACTATGTTTTCGCTTTTTCGGGTACAGTTTGCCAATCATTATAATTTCAGCGAAACGTTTGTTCGTTCAATTTTCGAATGTTTAGTTGTTATGAAGTAACCCATTTGAAACCCTCGAACCAGACAAAACTGTAACAGCATCTTTTAAAACAGAGAAAATCTTAATTTTATCAAGGTCTATATCTCCGATACTTGAAAAATAAACACCAGTAAGTGATTGCCCATCTACAACAACGAATGGTTGAAAACCTGAAGAGAAAGATGCATCTCCTATTATTCTGATTTGTATTCCCTGACCTGTAGTTCCTGTATCCTATGTTTAGTAGCAAAGATAGTTTCAAAGCTGATAAATAAAAAATGGACAAAAGGTTACTTTATTTGTACTTTTTGATATATTTACCTTTGTATCAATTTCGTCTATGAAAGACAAGAAAAAAAGCATAAAATGAAAAACTATTACAAATATCTGCCGATAACAGAAACGGAAAAAGATTGGGGGTTTTATTTGACTACTGTGGGTTATACTAAAACCGGCCCTAAAGAAACTTACCCAATAAAAGGACATCCGCCAACGCATGCCTTCACCTGGAATAAGGGTCGTATTCTTAATGGCTATTACCTGGTTTTCATCTCTCAGGGAAAAGGAGTGTTCGAATCGGAAAAAACAACTTCTTCTGTTATTTCCGAAGGAACTTGTTTTCTGCTTTTTCCTCACGTCTGGCATCGGTATAAACCCGATATTGATTTAGGATGGGAAGAGTTTTGGGTTGGTTTTAAAGGAAGCTATCCGGACCATATTATGAATAAATATTTTTCCGACACAAGAAACCCTTTTGTGGATGTAGGGTTAAATGAATCCTTGCTTATTTTATTTAACCGTTTGCTTGAAGCAGTGCAGCATGCTACTCCTGGTTATTGTCAGATCATTTCAGGAATTACTTTAGAAATTCTTGGGCAGGTCCATGCGATTTCCGTATATAAAGAACAAAGTGAAAATCCTACTAAGCAGATTATTTCCAAAGCCATGTTTTTATTGCGGAAATCATTGGACCAACCGGTCAACATGAAACATCTGTCAGATGAATTACTAATAGGTTATTCCAAATTTAGAAAAGAATTTAAGAATATAACAGGGTTATCACCCTATGAATATCATCTTTCCCTTAGAATGAATATGGCGAAGGAATTATTAAATTCAACTACATTAAATATAAGTGAAATAGCCTATCAAACAGGATTTGAATCTGTATTTTACTTTTCCAAACTCTTCAAAAGGAAAGTCGGATTTTCACCAAAACATTATCGCCTTCATGGAAACTATCTACACGATTAACTTTGGTCAAAGCATATCATTTCACAATAAATCCTCATGAAATGGCCATCTGCTTTAGTAACTCATGTAGCCGAATAGTTTCCGATACGTTGTCGGTTCTGTTACAACCCTCCCAATCCACATAAACGTATTCCATGCAGATGAAACCGGAATAGCCAATTTCTTTAAACCGGGACATAATGGTTTTAAAATCTATTTCATTTTCCTGTACCATTGTTTGAAGCTTTCCTTTAGCACCTCCCCTGGCGTGAAAATGAGAAGCATAAGGTAACAATGGATGAACGGATTCATTGGTATGACCCTGGTAAATGAAATGGCCATAATCTAATGTCAGCGTAAGCCCGGGACAATCACTGATAAATAATAATGTAGTATCAGCATCAGGTAAAAGTGACCCAACATGCGGCTCAATGGAGTAAACAATGTTTGAACCTTTCGCAGTTTCTACGCGCCAGATCGTCTCTTCACACGCTCGTTTCCAATCATTTTGAAAACTTTCTCCTTCGTGTATTACTCCCGGTAATCCGGTAATATGTCTGCACCTAAGTGTTTTCGTAAATTCTAGTGTCTTCAAAAATAACTCCCGGTTATTGGCACGAATGGATTCATGAGGGGTATTTGCAGCATTAATTGGAGGATCCGCGCCAGTCTGTAAAAACACATCTGAAACTTCCAGCCCAATGATACTCATTTCATGGGCAAGTTGTTTCCCTTCTCCGACGGGATTTTTTGCGATATGGCTGGGAAAATGGTGCGAACGGTCTTCGAAAACTCCCAGGTCCACTGCATCAATCCCTAACAGTTTAATCAACTGAAGCACCTTATTATGTGAGAGCAGGGGGAAAGTGAAATCGGCACAAGAAAACTTGATTTTATTTTCATTCATAGCTTATGTCTTTTAAAACGTATTGAAAATAAGTAATTAAATCTTCAACGACCGGCTCACATGATAGCACTCTTCAATAGTTTCCCAGGTCTTGTTTGCAGATATATTCCCTTTAATAAAATTTTGTAACGGAACGCCGGCTTTTTCCTGTAATGATACATAGCCATTGTAACGGGGACGCACCAAAGCATTTTCATGTGATAAGTAGCTATCTGGAAAGAAACCGCCTGTAAAAGGTATTAAATTCTCAGAAAGCCATGCCTCTTTACGTGCAGGTTGCCCGCCTGCATAAGTATATATATTGGACTGTACCTGACTGCTGGCACAATAAAGTGAAAAACCTAAAGCCAGTTCAGTTTCTTTACAACTCGAAGAAATTGAAATACCCGTACCTCCCAGAATGCTTCTTAATGGCTTGCCATTTAATTGAACAAGATTACCATATTGTAGTGGTTTGTCAACAAAGGAAGGCCTGCAATAATTGCTATAACTGTAGGCAAAGGGACAATAGGTGTACTTGTCATGCCGAGTCATCAACTCTGCAATAATAATAGGATTCCAACTGAGTATTTCCTCCGGCATGGGTTCAGCAAGGCGCTTTAACAAAGACATGGCTTCTATGGCTTTTTCTTTTTCAGCAATTGTATCCGGGCTATCGAATGGATGCGCATCCAATGCGTGCAACAACATCAGCCAGTTTAAGAATAGGTCGGCTCCAAATCCCGGCATGATAACATGCTTCTTATCAGCCATCACAATCAAATCATTCCAGGTAGCCGGTAATTGAAGGCCATTCTTAGCTATTAAATCCGGCCTCCAGCTTGGAACCGGGGTAGCCATATCAATCGGAATAGCAAGAAGTTTATTCTCGAAAATATAGCTCTTAAAGGACGGGCCTACACAATTTGGTTCCAGGTCATTCCATTGACTGGGATCGAGAAGGTTTTTCAAATCTAAAACGAGGTTCCGGTCAAAGCAAAATCCAGCCCAGGGATGATCTATAACAACTAAGTCGTAATCGTTTATAAGTAGATCTATGGGTTTGTGACCAAACTCGTCGAGGGTACGTTTGTCCCAATGAATGCGAACACCGGGATGTAGTTCCTCATATCGCTGTGAAACGGCAATTAAGGGCGGAAATGCCCTGCTGTGATTCCATGTTATGCCTTTAATGGTTTTAATAGTTGTGTGGTTTATGAGATTTAATAAATTAACGGTTTAGTAATCAGGACACTCATAAAAATACACGAACCCCTATAAAATTATTTCGCAGAAATAATTCTTAGTGCTCTTAGTGTCCTTAGTGGTTTAAATACCGTTTCTTTTGCTTCGCAAAAGTTTTTTACCACAAAGACCCAAAGAGCACGAAGGGAAAAATGCTTCGCATTTTTAAAATAAATCAATAAACCGCCCTTCCTCCTGTCATATCGAAAGTAAATCCGGTATTGAAGCTGGCTTCCTTTGAAACAATCCATGCTGCAAGGTTTGCAATTTCCTCCAATCTTCCACAGCGCTTCATCGGTATTTTATCTGTCATATATTTTATCTGATGAGGTTCCATTTTTTCAACCATAGAGGTCATGATAGTTGCAGGCGCTACAGCATTTATAGTCACTCCTGATTCAGCGTACTCTTTACCCACAGATTTTACTATACCAATAACCCCGGCTTTCGAGGCGGAATAGGCCACCATACCGGCATTTCCTTCTTTTCCTGCAATAGAGGCTATCAGCAGAATGCGACCATACTTATTTGGCAGCATCACTTTAAGTGAATATTTGGTGATGAGGAATGATCCTGTTAAGTTAATATGGCATGTTTTTTCAAAATCAGCCAAATCAACTTCTGTAGTGTTAATGCCATTTGGCCCAACAATGCCTGCCGAATTCACAACAACACTACAGCCACCGTCATCGCTAATCTTGTCAAACGCTGCCTTCACTTCTGACTCGTTAGATACGTCAGCAGCAATGCCATCAGCCTTGTAGCCTTTGTCTCTAAGAGATTGAGCTGCCTTCCCCGATAAATCCGCATCCCGGTCTAATATCCATATTTTAGCGCCTTCCCCCGCCAATTTTTCAGCGATAGCAAATCCGATTCCCGATGCGCCGCCTGTGATGACGGCTGTTTGATTTTCAAAACGATTCATAATTCTTTAATTTTTATAGGTTTTCCATTTTTATCTGAAAGGCCGGCTGCTTCAATTATTTTCATGGCGGCCAAACCTAATTCGCAAGGCGATCCATTAGGTGCCAGGCCCAGGCAGGCATCAATGAAATTTAAAACAGGAGCTTTATCAGGATAAATTTCTTCTTCAGATAAAGCCGGGTATTCTTTAGGCTCGCCCTCAAAAGGATAGAAAGCCATGTTACCTTTCCATAGTTCCAGAAGCAGGATAGCCTTTGTACCAAACACCCGTATTTCATAATTACGGATACTCAATGGGGTAGCTCCTGTGCTTGCTAAAGTAACTAATGCACCATTATCCATCGTGATAGTAAGCGCATCATAAATATCATTTCTAGAGCCTGCATAATCAAATTTAGCATAAACTTCCGCAGGCTGAGCATCGGTAAGAAAACTTAAATAAGCTCCTGCGTGTGATACCTGGCAATAGATCTGACCGCCACCCGCAATTGACGGGTCGTTATAGGAACCTTCATTCGGTTCCATATAAACATGATTCATTCCATGAGTAGGAGACGTATTGATTCCTTTGAGTAATTGATCAATTGGATTGGTCATCAGTACGGAAATCATTTTAATATTTCCAAGAGTACCAGTACTTATAAGCTGACGTGCTTCAATTCCATGTCTGGTATAGTGCCATGGGCAACTTACCAAAAGTTGAAGACTGTTTTCTGTAGCGAGGTTGCAGAGTTCCTGTGCCTGGGCTACAGTAAATGTCATGGGTTTTTCTATCAGTACATGCTTGCCATTTTCAAGTGCGAATTTTGCCTGCTCATAATGCACATTCGGAGTGGAACTTACTACTACAGCATTCAGGTTTTCTGCCAATACCAACTCTTTATAATCATCGAAGGCAAGGTCAGCGCCGAAGTCTTTTGCAATCTGCATCGCCTTACTTTTTGAGCGGTTCTGTACCGCTCTTAATCGTGCTCTTTTATGTTGGAGTATGCCTGGAATGTGAGCACTGGTAGCCCATGATCCGGCACCTATTACTCCGACATTCAATTGATTCGTTGTACTAACCATTATAAGGAATTAATTTGTCCCTGTTCAATTCCACACCAAAACCCGGTTTGGTTTCATCGAGCGTGATGCGTCCATTTACCGGCAATGGTTCACCGATAATGGTATCGAATATGGGATGGAGCTCTTTGCCTTCACCGGTGGAAAGAAACTCAGCATAAGCACTATTGGTATTAGACATCACAAAATGATAATTATACACAGAGGCTCCATGTGGTATCACCTGCATATCATAAGGTTTTGCCATAGCGGCGATCCTCCTCACGGCTGTAAGCCCGCCTGCCCATTGAATTTCAGGTTGAATAATATCGGTAGCCCTGTTGGATATAATGTTATGAAACGCTTTGTAGTGGTATTCAAGGTTTCCCGTTGCCAGTTGAATGGGTGCGATACATTTGCGCAAATAGGCATTCTGTTCGGTGGCCCAGCCGTTTTGTAGCGGGTCTTCAAACCATTTCACATCATAGTCACGAACCCTTTCAGCCACGCGGGAAGCAAACTCCACATCCCATGACAGGTAACAATCAATCATAATTTCCATATCATCACCCAAATTTGACCTTAGATCAGCGATAAGCTTTTCCGTTTTCTTAAGGCCATCTCTTCCACTTTCCACTCCCCATGGAGCTGCAATTTTTACCCCCATGAAACCTCTGTCTTTCCAGTGCTCTGCATAATCCGGATGAATAGTAACATAGCAGGGTATTGATTCTTTGGTTTTGCCTCCTAATAATTTATAAACCGGCAGATTAAGGGATTTGGCAACCAGGTCATAAAGCGCCAGGTCAACTCCGGCAATAGCCATATTGGTAATTCCACCAAGTCCGTAAGGCAAGGTAGAGCGGTTCATCTGATCCCAGATCATTTCAATATTGAATGGATCCTGGCCGATTAAAAACCGTTTGAAATGTTTCTCAATTACCCCACAGGCAAATCCACCACCTCCATAATTGACACAAAATCCGGTTACACCTTCATCTGTTTCTATCTCAATTGCATAAGGGTCCTGTCCAGGCCCCATCCATGAAGAACGTACCTTTGAATAATTTGGATAGATGGACATAGGGTTTGCAATCAATGTCTGAGCTTGCCAACCACCGCCCCAGTATTGAGATTCGCCCATAGCTGCACCACGGGCACCTGTATCGCCACTGTTAATAGTGTATAGCTTGATTCCTGTAATTTTCATAATTCAATTTTTAGTTTCTTGTTTATAAAAATGCTTAAGTAGTTTTATAATTTTAACGAGGAAGTAAACTTCTTAAATACCTTGTAAATCAGATATTCTTACTGATAAAATAACTGCTCCACTATATTTAACAAATGTAGGATAAGTAATAACTAAATAAAATATACATTCTGTCAATTTATTTGCCTAAAGTATTTATTTTTAAGATATTTTCGGTGAAGAATTTAAAGAAATAATTATTTCTCTAAATATTTATAGAAACTCATGTGGCTTTGTTAGCTTTTTCTTTATATGGGGCCCGCTCCGATAGACAATACACCTGCTTCGTACCCTATTGTAGCCCCTCCTATATATGACATCCAGTATTTAGCATTATAAGGTTGGAGCTTATAACTTCCTCCCCAATGATAATCTTCTAAAGAAATATATCCTGCTTTTTGATTACTATCCCAGTCGGTTGAGTCAGAGAAAGAAAGGATCTGTCCTAATGTTTTCTAATGCAGAAGATTCTTACTTTTAGCAATCCGGGTCTCGTATCCTTTTCCGTTGAAAGCTATATAAGTCATGTACCAGCGGCTCCCTTTTTTGAAAACGATAGGGCAATCAAATTCCAGAGAATTATAAGAGGCGTTAATACCAAGCCCTATTTATAGGGTGTCTTAATTTCATTATGGACTGACATCATAATACTATCAGGCACTGCGTAATTATCAGGTTGGGCATAAGAGTTATAGTAACTTCCGGGTAGCGGAAACAATATGATAATAGTTAAACTTTTCGTGGCTTTTATTTTTTACGAAAGTGTAATATCAAAAAGGATAAATAAAATAGCATTTTATGTATTATTTGAACACTTTATTAACATACCTTTATTTTATATAAGTTTTTTAAAAGAGTGATATGGTATGATGTTCATGTGATTCTCAAGATTGTTTCATTAATTAAAAAAGATAAGTGAACTCTTTTTACTCAATTTTGGAAACTGTTAGAAATGTAGCTAAAGTTTTTTTAGTCTATTTTTTGGGGTTGCTTCTTATTTGTAGAGGATCACCAGATATTGGGAATTATTAGTGATTGTACCTGGTATTGTAATGCAAGGACTTAACTGGAGGTGTTTCGGGCAAAAGATTACTTTACAGTATATTGATATTACACTAAGTAACACACAAATGTGTTAGGCTGTATAGTGAGAGCCTGCCCTCATGCTTTTATAATGATATTCGGATTTCAACTAATTGCTACGTAAATAACTTCCACAATTACTATGCGATTTATGTGTTTTCACATTTTTGAACGATAAATTTCAAACTTCTAACAATTAAATTTCAAATAATATGAAGAATAAGTTACTTTTAATGATCTCTTGCTTATTGTGTTTTTGCTTCAGTGTAAAGGCACAGATTTCTGTCTCTGGAAAGATTGCCGATGGTAATGGTAATGCATTAGTGGGGGCGACGGTGCAAGTTGAAGGAACTTCCATTGGTGCGTCTGCGGACAAAAATGGTGAGTTTGTGCTCCATGGAGTGCCTTCCACAAGATCTGTTTTGGTCTTTAGCTCGATAGGGTTTACCACACAGAAAATAAGGTTAGGTGATAGAACTATAGTTAATATTAGTTTGACTACATCGCTTTCAACCATGGATACTTTGGTAGTGGTTGGTTATGGTGTTGTACGAAAATCAACATTCACAGGATCTGCGACAACCGTAGGGTCCAATATTATATCTGCCGGTTCTAATTCTACTGTAACGAGCGCTCTGGAAGGTGTAGTGCCTGGTTTACAAGTATCATCCATAGACGGGCAGCCGGGGTTGGACATGGGAATACGGTTGCGTGGTGTTAGTTCCACAAGCCAGAACAGTTCTAATGCATTAATAGTGATTGATGGTGTTCCACAAAACTATGCCAATGCACTTGCTGCTATTAATCCGAAAGACATTCAAAGCGTCACCGTATTAAAAGATGCTTCATCTACTGCTATATATGGCTCCCGTGGAGCAAATGGCGTCATATTAGTGACTACAAAGATGGGTAAAAATGGAAAGGTGAAGTTGTCGTTAGATGCGCGTGCGGGTTATAATTATCTTCCACGCAATCAGCGACCGGATTTAATGGAAAATGCTAAAGAAATTTACGAATATGCATGGCAATCAATATACAATTCTGCTCGCTATGGTGTGAATGGGACTAGTTCAACGGGCGGCACTTATAGTACGAATGTCCAAAACCCAAATATGTCAGCATCTGATGCAGCTCAATTTGCGAGCGAACATTTGTTTGACTATAATGGGACTGGGACAGCTCCTGGAAATTTTGGACAGAATGCTTTAGGTAATTGGATGTTGTATTCTGTTCCCGGCGCGGTTTATAATCCTACCGGATCTGGTACTACCGCCAGCTCTACTATGACAGGTGCATATCTTGTAAACACGGATGGTAAATTAAATCCTGCCGCAAAATTACTTTTCCCCGCGGGTTCATATTCAGACTACTTTTTTAATAATCCATTTCGCCAGGAACACAATTTGTCTGCCAGTGGTGGAACAGACAAAATGGACTATTTTATATCTGGTGGTTTTCTGGATGATCCTTCTTATATTACAGGATCCTCATTCAAGCGGTATAATGTACGTGCTAACGTAAATGCCCAATTAAATAGTTGGTTAAAAGTTGGAATTAACACAAGTTTTGATAACCGGAATACGGAAAGCCAGGCTACAAGGTATGGACGTAACCCTGGTACAGTTTCACAAAATGTTTTCGATTGGGTAGATAATGGGAACCCTTTGGTTTCTCTGTTTGCCAGAGATCAAAATGGTAACATAATGAAGAAACCTGACGGCACTAATTTAGTTGTTTCCCAGGCGGGAGTGAGTTATTCCCCATTAGGGCCTACTTCTTTTCAAAACAATCCCTATGATCTACCGGCCCTATTGAAACAGGATATAGATCGTGATCAGTCTTACGATTTGAACATGATAGGATATGGTACGATAACTTTTTTAAAGGATTTTAGTTTTACTGGTAATTTTGCGTATGAAAGATTTTCTGATGAACGCTTAAGATATGGAAACATGACGACCGGAGCCGCACATGATGTAGGAGCTTTGGCGCAATATTTCAATAATACCAATGTCATAAATACGCAACAATTATTAAACTGGAAAAAGGTCCTCGGTCAAAGTTCTATATCTGCCTTGGTCGGTCATGAATATTATCAAATGCAGAATCAAGCTTTAAACTTTACTTCTGCCTACTCTCTTGTTAATGAATTTACTGGAGCGGGTAATTTTACAAGTCGTTACAATACAGGGCGCGCACCATTTGGAACGCCTGGTGCCGGCGGCGATAAGGTAGCTTTGGATAGCTATTTTGGGAGGGCCAGTTATAATTATGCGGGGAAGTATTTCCTTGATGGCTCCGTAAGAAGAGATGGCTCCTCTAAGTTTCGATATGATAATGATCGTTGGGGTACTTTCTGGTCAGTTGGGTTAGGATGGGTAATATCTGATGAAAATTTCATGAAGGCTACTAATGGGTGGTTGGACAACTTGAAATTAAGGTCAAGCTATGGTATAATTGGTAATCAAAGTGGTATTGGAAACTATTCGGGGTATCAGATTTGGAATTATAGTGCAAATTATCAAAGTTCTACTGGCGGGACTGGTATTCCAGCTAGTTTTAATTTGACACAAGGTGCCCTCCCCAATACGTCTTTAACGTGGGAAAATACGCGTACTTTTGATGCAGGTATTGACTTTTCCCTCTGGAATAACAGGGTTAATGGATCTATTGATTATTACAAGAAGAATACAGACAACTCAGTATTTGCACAACCACTCGCTTTATCAATGGGACAGGCTTCTTTAATACGGAACAATGCCCATTTGGTAAACCATGGTTACGAGATAGCTTTAAACGGTGACATTATTCGTAATAAGAATTTTAGGTGGAATATTGGTCTTAACGGTACTCATTACCGAACTATTTTAGAGAGCGTCCCCCCTGGCGTTGGAGTTCCTGCACTTGGAGGAAAGTTTCTAGGCTCTACAGACGGATGGAGCGTAACTGGCGGTGCAACAACTGGGAATACGGTTTACATACGTGGTGCAGGGATGGATTATTATGATTATTATCTCTACAAGTATAATGGAGTTGATCAAAATACCGGTCTGCCATTGTTCCAGCACACTGTTACGCAAGCGGACCATGATAATAATTTGTTTGGGTCAAATTCGGTAGGCTCTTATGTGAATACAACCAATTATTCAACGGCGAACAGGTATGCTATGGGGAGTGTCTTGCCATCGTGGGTTGGAGGGTTAACTACTGAGCTTCATTATAAAAATTTTGATTTGAGCGCTGTTTTAGCTTACCAAATCGGAGGCCATTTCTTCAGTGTATCGTATGGTAACTCTTTTTATAGAAGTGGCGGTCTTGGTACCGGTTTATCTCAGGAATTAGTTAACAATACCTGGACTCCCGAACGCACCAACGCTAAATTCCCCATGCAATTTTACAATGGGACGGAGAATTTTACCTCTGGCGCTACTATTGGAGCATGGGCGTACACTGATATGTCACTTTTCAGTGCATCATACTTGAATATTAAGAATGTAACCTTAGGATATAAATTCACTCCCGTTGCATTGCAAAAAATATCCATCGAGAGTCTTCGGGTATATATTACAGCACAGGAGCCGTTATTTTATTCAGCTCATTCAGGAATTGATCCCCGTATGTCACTTGTAGGCGGCATGGAAGTGGGTTCTGGTTATTATCTTCCAATGAGTTCGATGTCTGCCGGAATTAATGTTACTTTCTAAATTAAATTAATAAGCATTTAAAATATTAAAAAAAGATGAGAAAGATTAAAAATAATGTAATAGGATTGCTTACTGTGGCCACCCTGTTTTTTTCGGCCTGCTCGAAAGACCTGAATGTGCCACCACCGAATAATATCACTGATCAGCAAATTAAAGATTTGCTGGCTTCCGGCGATACAACTAAAACAAAATTGATTATTGGCAGTATGGCTAACAATATGCCATTGCTATTTAACTTTAGTGGCATCACTGGTCAAGGAACTGCCAATACATCATATTATACCAATAATGGGCTGGCGGTTATGAGGACCCTTGAAGCGAACGATATGGTCCTTGGTAATCAAGCGGGGTTAAGCGTTTTAGCTGGATCTGTCGAATATGATCTGGGGAATATTCAAAGCTCGGATGTGGGGCTAAATGTTCCTTACTGGTATTATGCCTGGGGTATCATCACGAAAGCTAATCAAATGCTTAACTATCTCCCCAATAATATTGTTGCGAATAATACCTTTTTGGAAGGTGCTAAGGCCAGTGGACTTGTGATAAGGGCATACGCTTATAATTTCCTTATGGAAAACTATCAGGATGCCTATCTGCAGGGCGGGCAAGGTAAATTGGGTATGCCTTTATATACAACTTTCAACCCAAATCAGCCGTATCAGGCCCGGGCGTCATCCGCGGATACCTATAAGTTTATTAAGAATGATATAGATTCTGCCATTTTGCTTCTTCAGGGTGCAGGGGTGGGTTACACATCTAATCTATCAGATATTGATCTTGGGGTAGCAAACTTCATTCTGGCACGTGTATCTCTCGTTACAGGGGACTGGCCTACAGCAATTTCAGCATGTAATGGTATATTGAGCCAAAATCCCAATTTGATGAGTCAAGCCGAGTACGGTGGTAAAAATACCGGAACCTCCGCACATCCTACATTTGATCCGACAACTAATGGTTTTTTAAATAATGCTGTAGATCCTGAAGCGATACTGGGTTTCCCGGTAGGTGTCGCTAATACGGCTTTTGTTGATTTGATGGACCCTTTTGGCGGAAGCTATGGCGGTATGAATTTGGCTTATAAAAGAATAGACGCTCGTTTGTATAATAAGATTGCAAATGATGATTATCGCATAGATGGTTTTCAGGGAAGTTCTCCATTTGGTAACTACACTTATCCTCAAACAGGTACTGTTAATACGCTCCCTTCATATATTAATTTCAAGTTTGCATCTACTCAGGGATTTGATGGTGTAGGTATTCATTCAAATCAAACAACAGCCGTTTATATGCGTACCTCTGAAGTGTTATTGATGAAGGCAGAAGCTCAGGCACAAAGTGGAGATGGTTCAGGCGCAGTAGCTACTTTGAATGTTCTTCTTGCCGCACGCACACGCACTGGTGCTACTCCTTTAACATGTGCTACTTATCCATCAATGGTTGGGTTGAGTCCACTACAAATGGTTCAATTGCAAACACGTATTGAGATGTGGGGAGAAAATGGACTTGAGTTTTATAACAACAAACGCTGGAACATTCCTGTGGACAGGACCGGCTCTACGAATCATATTAATTTTAATACCCTCCCTGTTTCGGGAATGACAATGCAGATTCCGCAGGATGAGATGGCTAGTAATCCTAAGGCAGTCCAGAATTAATGGATGTCGGCGATACATAAACAAATAGACCACAACGTGTACGTTGTGGTCTATTTGTTTAATTTGAGTGTTTTTAGAATGTAATACTTCGTGTTCCAAGAGGCTTATTAAAAGTCAGTAGCCTATTTGATTATGGTTGGAGTTTGGTTTCTTTTGAGAAATAACTTTATCTACTTGAGCCCATTATAAGTAAATTGAGGGAGAAGGATAACTTGATATTTTCCCACTCTCTGATTATGGCGTCATTTAACAAATAGAAAGTAGGACATCTCCTTCAAAAAAGTGATTGGGATAAAAGAAAGTTTCAATAATAGAGAGAAAAAACAGGATGTTAATATGAGCACCTCGTGTTATTCGTTTGTCTTGTCCTTATTTTGTATATTTATCTTTAGCTATTTTAACGTAGGAGAAAATGATCAGATATAAATCCCTCTTGCTGCTTGTTGGCTTACTCACTTCATCTGGATTCTTATTTTCATATAAGTCCAATATGCAATGTGGTAAAAATTCCGAGAGCATTCATTATTCTCTTAAATATTCGAACGAATGGGATCAGGTATATGACTATATCCTCAAGAATTGGAGTGAGACGATCGTTAAAAATAAGGACTTACCTGAACCATTTCTGGCTCCTTGGAAAAAGAGCCCGACCTTTTTCTATTTCGATAATTATTTTATTAATAAAGGGGCTTTGGAGGTTGATTCCCTCTCTATTTATGCAAAAAATGCGGTTGGTAATGCTATTTTTTTGATCAATAAGTTTGGATTTGTACCCAATTTTAATGATAAAATGGGGGAGAACCGGTCTCAATCACCCTACCTCTCGATGATGGTGAGAGATATATATACTCATTTCAGAGGAAAAGATACGGTTTGGTTAAGGCAAGCGTATATCGCACTACTTAAAGAATATAAATTTTGGACAGACGCCACTGAAGATGCGATTGAAAACCATCGTACCACAATCGCTTATCTCCAACACTATGGACAGCATGCTTCGAAAGAGGAATTGATTAGCTTTTATAATCGTGTATTACCTGGACGACTTGGTATAAATTATAACACGTTGACAGATGATGAGAAAGCAAAAGTGGCTGCTCCCTATATTGCAGAAGCTGAGGCGATGGACTTTACACCTCGCTTTGATCGCCGAGCCCCTGATTTTGCTGCGGTCGACCTTAATAGTAACTTATATCTATATGAAAGGAACTTTGTCTGGATAGAGAAAATCCTGGGTATCAAAAATAAAGTTGATTGGCGAAAACGAGCAGAAAAGCGAAAGGAACAGATACGGAAATATTTGTGGAACAAAGACCGTGGCCTTTTTATGGATTACGATTATAAAGATAATCAGTTTGGAAAGATAGCCTGTATTACAAGTGTTTCACCACTATACGCAGGTATTGCAACGAAATCACAAGCTAAGGAGTTTGTAAATAATCTCCCTCTTTTCGAATTCAAATATGGTGTTTCTATTTGTGAGGAAAATAAATACCTAAGTGCCACTGCGTTCCAATTTGACTATCCGGTAAGTTGGGCGGCATTTACAGTGTTAACAATAATGGGACTGGACCGGTATGGTTATAAAAAGCAAGCCAGACAGATAGCAGAAAAGTTTTTGGATGTTGTTACTAAAAATTTTTTCGATCCAATACCCAAACAATCCGGTCATAATTTATATGAAAAATATAATGCGGTTAATGGTCACATAGATGGTGCAGGGTATGGATATGGATTAAACAAATTTTTCGGATTTACCGCTGGAGGTTTTGTGTGGTGTTATAACTACGTTAAAAAAGGGTAAGGACTTCCGCACGGGAAGAGATTTGACATTCATAGGGTAAAACAGAATATTTAATCCATTATGCATTAATGTGGATGTTAAGGGTATGCCATTAAAAAATTCAAGTCCTGAACCAAAGCCGATTGAAGAACTAAAGATGAATACAAATGCGGAAAATTAATATTTGTCGGTTTGCTGGAACACTGTAAGGGCTGTTGAATTCTAAATAAAATGTGGATAAACATACAATTTAGTACAATTGAGTGAAAAGGAATAGTGTTGTTTTTTAATAATAAAAAATTCATTTTGCCTTAAGAATTTAAGTGCCGTGCTTATTAAGATAGTAAAGTTGAAGGGTCCTTTCTGATCTTATGACTATCTTCGTGAAACTAAAATTGTAACGACCATTCCACATTGTCATTTTCAGAAGCGTTAATGCTTAATTCTATAATTCCGGCTTTTCCATCTATGGTTTTTAGAAAATATTTTCCATGAGATACTTTACATGATTTTACCTGGAACCCGTTAGTCGCAATGACCACTTTATAGATATCATTCCCCACTACCTCACTCACCCCGGAAAGTCTTTTCTTTCTCCCGTTCCATTTACAGTCTTTTAGGTCAATCATGCCCTGCATAATATGCCGATTAGTAGAAATAAACTGGGGGTGATCTTCCACTGCATGAAGGCTCATCATTCTTGCTTCTCCCAATCTGAGTTTCTGTGCTAATCTTTCGATGCCCCAATACACACCTACTAATTTATCATTCCAGAAATCATAAACGTAATACTTATTCTTCGGGTTTAATCCTAGTCCACCCGCATTCAGATTCTCACCCAAATCAACAGAAATTATATTATTTTCTGATTTTGTTGAATCCAAATTATAATTATAGAATGTAAGCTGGTGCCAGTTTGAATCCACCTCAAAGTCATATACGCGAGGAAATTTCACTCCTGGGTCAAATGCATCAATTGGCCTTGCGCTTTGTGGTCGTGTGTGGTAGGGGAAAGTTCGGCTTAAATCGTGCAACTGCTCTTTTGATAACTGGTAGAAACTGGTACCAAGCAAAAATCTTCCACTGGTAACATAGCACATGGTAAGCATACAACGGCTGCCATCACTGTTTTCTTTTGGATAACAATTTTCAGGATCTTTTGTATCCATGTCATAATTGATCACAACACGGTTCTTGTACCAGCGTAACCCACAACGGCTAACCATCTCAGGCAAAAAATAGCTCGCATCTGCCCAGATACGCTGCGATGAAGTTAATCCTAGCGTTATATCAGAGCCACGGGTTACATTCCGTTCCTGTAGCATTGCATCTTTTCCTAATCCGTCAACAGCTAATTGAAACATATTTCGATATGCCCATGCGGTAGTAGCGTATTTGTTATAAAAACCACCTTCAAAATCCCAGGCTGTTGCTTCCGGGTAGTCATAGAAAATCCCTTTGATACCTGCATGCTTTAAATTCGCATACACTTTTTGCATGTGTTTAATGAACCCCGTATCGGTAAAATCATAACTCCAAAGATGTTTATCGCTCCACCAGGTCCCTGCATAGGTTTGCGCATAGCTGCTTGGATAACTGAGCTCTTGCAATATCCGCTGGGGTGCCACCACGATCCTGTAGGGATCGTTAAACAACATCCAGTCAGAATGTAGCTTTACAAAATCTTCTGACCTGCGTCCGGATTGCATATAGGTAAACGGATAGCCGCCTTTATCAATAATGGCTTTCGACCAGCTTTGGGTGGTAAGATAGGGTGCCGTATAATTGCCACCTTCTGCTGATGCAGAATCTCCCCATTTGGCCCAGTGAGCATCATCCCACCAGCCTTGCTGGTTATTGGGTCCGTAGGAATCAGGCACCAGCCGGATGGCCACTTTGGTATATTTGGTAATCCCGCTTTTTATAGCGTTGCTCATTTCTTCAACTGCTCCTTTTGAATCGTTTAATTTATGGTGGCTCCTGCCTGTGTTGTACACATTGGTTTCTCCCTTCGTATATCTCTTGTAAACACTTGCTGCCCACAACCCCTCCGTGGGAAAGCCATAATAATTGAGGCTGATGTTTTGTTCCTTCTTTAATACTCCCGCATAATTCTCCAGGGCTTCAAAGGGGTTTCGATTGTCGAAACAAAGATAGAATTCTTCATTCGGCCAATACTCTTTACCGGCATCAATACGCCTGCCCACAGGGTCTTCACTGTACATTTGGACATACAACATACCCTCTCTTACTCTTCTGGTTACTTTTACAAACTTCTCAAACTCATGGTAAGTTACACCTCCTGCCACCAGGATGTCAGGATTGTCAGGATTACCAAATTTCACAAGCACGTTATTAAAAGTATGAAGTGCAGAGGTGTCCGTTACCCACGTAGGACTACCTCCACCATTGCCGTCCAGGATGCGGTAGTTTTTGGAGTGGTCTTTACCAGGGTACACGTTTCTGCTTGATAAAGGATAAAAACTCATGAGCTGGTAGGGGGTTTGTGTGTCATTGTTGATGCCCATTTTAAAAATGAAAAAGGAGCTTTCATCATACAAACGAACCTGCCAGAGAATATTCGCGTAATTCTCAAAAGCGATTTTTATATTTAATGCCTTGCCGGTCCCCAATACATCCTTTACTTCTTCAAAAGTCCAGGTTCTTTTCTCACAGGAGTCTTTAGACTGTAAACCACCTGCCTGGAAATAAGCCTGGTCCACAATCTTTTCGCCCTTTTGGTTACTTAGATAATAAAGCCCGTTATTAAGGTCAAACTCCAGTTTGACCAGGCTATTCTCAATTGTCACCCATTGTTTTTCCTGTTTTACAATTACTTTTGACTGTGCGCTGCTAATCATACTCCCAAAAATGAGTGCGAAAAACAAAGGGATTGATTTTCTAATTCCCGTGCTGTTTTTATTGAATATTTCCTTCATCGTATCATAGTTTAAATGCCGGCTGCTTTTTATTCAGCTGCTGACGGTATAGTTTATATATAAAATCCAACGTGGGAATAACTTTGCCCGGATGCTTGTATATACTACATTTTTCTTCAGATCATCCAAGGTCTCCAACATTAGACCAAACGGCCTATTCAGTATAGCATTATGGCTATTTTTAATTTCCAAAAACATTCAGCTTTCAATACTGCCATAGTCCTACCTATTACACTCATATCTTTGTGTAAACGTGTCATTCCTGGTGAAAGGAACAGGTTTATTGATCCCATCTTATCCATGATATCGCCTATAACAGCTGTATACAGTTCTTTTAGTACAATAGAAAATAGTTCATCATCATTCTTTTATTGTTATTTCTTAATCTCAATATCGCCAACCTCATTGATTCCAATTTTCATTTTCTTCCGTTTTGGTTTTAAACTCCTTGATGATATCTATTTCAAAGCACGCATACTTTTATTGATGGTATTTATGCGCCAGTTTGTTATTGATAAGTAAAGATATTATTAAAAAAAACAGCCACCCCCAATTATCTTAGCTGAACTTTCATTTTATTAGCACAGATTGAACGCTTCATAACATAATCAACTAAATACTTTATGGAAACGAACCGAGCGGATTCCTACGCTGATTCAGATAGTGCGAAAAAAGATCAGAGGCAAATGCTTTAAAGAGGCGGCTAGATTGCTTGAAGGAAAACTTTTTGGCGCACAGGAAAATGACACTTTTTATTGGTTGGGGTGTGCGTACTCGGGCCTTAATCAACCTCAAAAAGTGAAATTTTTTTCAAAAGACAACTCTAAGCCATGAGTAACCCAATCTTCTGATTTTTAACGGATTTTCTTTTCCTTTATAACCACGATTTAAAATCTAATGACCTGATACTAAACTGCTTATGTAGTAACATTTTATGTTAAAAAGTATCTACATTTTACCTGAAATTCTATTTTTAAAAGTAAAATTAACGCAAGAAATCATGATAAGAAAATTTTGAACAAACCGGTCGCACCCACAAAATCAACTCAAAAAAACATTAAAACATCTGTATTGATAAGTGTTACACATCGTTTTTTGTGATTTTCTGGAAGGAAGATCCGTTTTAAGATGGTTTAGGTAATCGGGATAAGGGGTATTGTCTTTTTTTACAAAGATTGGGACATCTTGTCTCGAGAAATATAAATGCCAATGATACTTTTAAAGAGGCACTCTCAATGTACACAGAACTTTTTGGTGCTAAATGCCATTTGAAATTAATTAAGGAATTTTCTCAGGTAAGTATATAGGGTTACTGGATATTTTCAAGAAATATGGTAATTTGTAGTTCTAAATTCTATCTTACTTATAAACTAACTTTAATAGAATGAAATCAATGTTGAGCACTTATTTTAAAGAATTCGTTTTGTTGGGCATAATCTTTTTTTTAGGAATAGGTCCGGTTGTCTGCCAGGAGGTTGGAAAAGGGCAGCTTAAGAGTAATGAATATGCTATATTAACACCTGAACCCGGGCCTCAGCCTCGGATCAATGGTCCGCTTGTTTATGGTGGTCGTCCTGGAAATCCATTTCTTTACCGGATCCCTTGTCAGGGTGAACGTCCTATCAATTTTAAAATTAATGGCTTACCTCCAGAATTAAAACTTGATTCTGAAACAGGTATCATCTCAGGAATAATGCCAAAGAAGGGTGAATACCAACTTGTGATTAAGGCCACCAATTTGAAAGGTGTCGATACCCGAAAGTTTAAGATTATAGCTGGTGACGAGTTGGCCCTCACTCCTCCGATGGGTTGGAACCACTGGTATGCCCATTACAACCGAATCACCGACAAAATGATGCGCGAAGCTGCCGATGCAATGGTCTCAAGTGGGATGGCGGATGTAGGCTATGAGTATGTAAACATTGACGATTGTTGGGCGAATACACCCAAAGACACTGATTCTACAAGGGTTGGTCCTTTGAGGGATGAACAGGGAAACATTATTCCAAATCGTCATTTCCCGGATATGAAAGCGCTTACTAATTATATTCATAATAAAGGTTTGAAAGCGGGAATCTACACTTCACCAGGAACACTAACCTGTGGTGGTTATACTGGATCATATCAGCATGAAGAACAGGATGCTCATCAATTTGCTGAATGGGGTTTCGATTTTTTGAAGTACGACTGGTGTTCGTATGGACTTATTGCTGGGAAAAGCCCTAGTCTGACAGTGTATCAAAAGCCATACAGACAAATGGGCGCCATTCTCAAATCGCTCCACCGGGATGTCGTTTATAATCTTTGCCAGTACGGCATGGGTGAAGTCTGGAAATGGGGAAACGAAATTGGAGGGCAATCCTGGCGTACCGCGGGTGATTTAGGCTTCACTCTTAACCGGGTTTTCGAAGTAGCGTTGAAAAATAGTGAACACAGGGAATTTTCAAAACCCGGAGGATGGAATGACCCTGATTATATTCAGATTGGTTGGATTGGCAAAGCCAGCGGACAAGGTGGGAGCGTCCCTGAACTTACCCTGATGCCACCTGACATGCAGTATGCTTATATGTCGCTCTGGAGTCTAATGGCAGCCCCTTTAATTTACAGTGGCGATATGACGAAACTGGATGATTTTACGCTTAATGTTCTTTGCAATAATGAAGTAATCGAAGTTGACCAGGATCCATTGGGAGAAAGTGGAAAAGTAATACAGTATGCAGATAGCTCTTTCCTTATGATTAAAAATCTGGTGGATGGCTCAAAGGCTGTTGGTTTATTTAACCGCAGTAAGAGTCCAGCAAAAGTAACTGTGGATTGGAAAAGTCTTCACATCGAAGGTCATCAAACGGTTCGTGACTTATGGAGGCAAAAGAAACTTGGCGATTATCGTCAGAAATTTAGTGCTATTGTTCCAGCCGAAGGAGTGGTGATGGTTAAGATAATTGCAAAGTGAAATAAGTAAGTAGGTTAGAGTAAATTATTTAAAGAAATTAAAGTCAAGCAATTTTTCAGTAATAAATATAATGGCTTTAAAACTAATATCCTCATCTATTTCGATATGGCGATATGTACTGTACGTTGCGCATCGGTGCTCTCTTAGATTAATTTTGATCTTTGGGAAATTTTTTTGAAAGATTTACACCGTTACTTAATTTGTATTTTTCAAAGAACTGTATAGTTGGGTTATTGATCAATTAGTTTTCGACAATTTCACCATAGACGAGTGTGTAAGCTCCCCCAAAAGCAGTACGTTTTCAACATAAACATTTTTATCACTTTGGTTCATAGTATTTAGTCGACCCTTAAAAACTCTGTAATGGTTATCATTAAAAGGTTATATTAGAGAATGTGGAGATAAAGATTACAAGTTATTTGTAAAATCACTAAAAAGCCTGCAAATTTATGTATGCTTTCTACC
>JBDTGA010000083.1:0-43507 GCA_039937655.1 Ginsengibacter sp. | reverse complement strand
CATACATCCTCTTAGGCACAATGCCTTGTTCTTTTAAAACATTGAATAATGTTCGGGGAATAATTTCAGGAGTATAAAAGGCTGTGAGGATACTGTTCTTTATAGAATCAATCGCCTGCTTATATTCTACTTCATTGAGATGTTGTTTTAATAATTGGTGCAGTTCAATAATATCTGAATGAAGCTTTAAATCATCTTTTGACGCTTTTAATTTTATCCATTCTTCTTGTGACGCATTTGGATACAGTACCGCTTTTAATCCACCAAAACCTGCATAACGCTTCAATGCTTCTACCTGTTCAGGTAAAAGCGATTGGCCTTGCTTCCATTCTAAAGCAATCTCAATGGCTGCAATATTATCCTTCAGTTTTTGTTGACTGTTGTACCCCATCTATCACATTTTCATTCTCACTTACAACGCTTTGAAAATATTCTTTTATAGTACCAATTATTGCATACCGAAGGAATTGATTGTCCTCATTTTCTTCCGAAAAATTCAAATCTTCAAATACTGATTGGCATAGGCTAATCACGTTTATTACTTCAAACTTTAATGTTCCGGATTCTTGCAGTTGCTGATAGGTATCTGCAAAATCTTCTCCCAATACATTACTGATGTAATTGAACTTTGAAGGACGAAGATCTTGTGTCAATATATCCATACAGGCTTTCTCAATAATGTATGCAGGCTTGCCATTTTCCATCTGTTTGATTAATGCACTTACTGTACTTATTTTATCAGTTAGGTATTCAGTAACCTTTTTGTCTTCATCTAATTGAAATAATAAATCAGGGTTATTTTCTCTGATATATTCATAAAGTTTAGTGATAAGTATTTTTTTCATAATTACTGTTTTTAAGTTTCTACTTCGGAGAGGTTTGGGAGGGGACTTTATACTCCGAAGAACGACTTGATAACGGTTGCTACAATTACCAGGAATACACAACTGCCAAACCAGGCAGCAGCCACCTTTCCGGTATCCTGATCGCCGCTATTCCATTTTTGATACCCCTATTTAGCGCGTGGTTGTAGTTCGTGAGTTTGAGCTTGGTAGCAAAGTTTTTGTGTGTTGGCTATGCTTGTGCCGTGCTGTCCGTAGTTTACAATTAGTGAAACTAATAACCAGGATTATTAGTTGGTTCACTGAAAAAATATAATTCAAAATTATTTTCGTTTATCCATCCCAGCTATTACCATTTTGTAAAAAGAAATTTTACAGCCTGATAAGTGAAAAAGTAGGTTATGCGGATTTAGAGATAACAGCAAAGCCGTATTTCTTCCTCCGTGTGTATGCCTTTGAAAAAGGATGCCGCCGCCTGGTCTCCTGATCAATAGCATTGATAAGGTAAACCCTTAAAACCATTGTTCTTTTTGCTTGAGCCATCCAGTCCTAATTTTTAAAATAGAAATTTCCATTTTTCTTCTTTTATTGTACCTTGGTATTTTAATAATCCTGCTGATGATCAGGGAAGTTCTTTGAGAATAAAATAGGTTGTTTGTCACTATCCGTTCGGAATAAGAATAGCAGGAATAAATAGTGTGAAGTTGGGTGATACGAATGAAGTTTCTTTGAAAAATAATAGTCTCTACAATGATAAAGAGCTGTTTGAAGATGTGGATTTAGATTGGTACGACTACGGCTTTAGAAATTAAGTCCCGCAGATAGGAAGATTTCCACAGCATGATCTGTTGACTAATAAATTCCCGGAATTAACTCCGTATCAGCTCTGTTCAGCTTCCGGTTTTCAGTGAACAATTAAGGAGGATTTGAATTGCGGAATCAATGGTTCAAAAGAAGAAGTTCTTCGAAGGAAATAACGAGCATTAGTGAGGATTATAAAGAGGTGACCTTTTCTGAACGATTTTTCAAGTTTTTATACTCTCAAACTATCCACAAAAATCAATCTTTTAACCATATAAAATTTCTGATACTAACCTCCGTTTCCTTCTTTGAAAAAAGTAGGCTATTATTAGAACATTATGATAATCCTGTTTCTTTTGGACAGGAATAATACAAGTCAAAAGTCAACACCGCCAACTATATATTGGAGCAAAAAATAAATTGGAGAAAGCGATCTGTACGAAGGTTATATTGATACCAATGATTGAATTCAACAGATCATTAGCTCATGAGAAAAGGATTGAGTCAATAATAAAATAGTATAATGCCTTTCAAAATTTGTAAATAGTCTTTCTAAGGAGTTTAATGCCAGTCTAATGGCATGGCAAAGATGTACGTTTGTCCGACAAACAGTGGCCCTTTCGCTCCGGAGTCGCTGCGGGTTGATGGTTAAAAGGGAAGGAGGAAAAAGAAAAAAATCAACCGCACCAGAAAAGTTACCGTCCAATTTACCGATGCTGAATATAATAAAATAGAACCTTCTTATAAATCAATGAAAAAGGTGAAGTTAAGTGAATACCTCCGCTTTGTATTTCTTAACAAGCCAGTTAGGGTTTATGTCCGTGCCCAGTCCCTTGATCTTATACCCATTGAATTGAGTCTTTTAAAAAGCAAAATAGCGGCTAATGGAAACAACTTTAACCAGGCAGTTAAAAGACTTCTTACTTTGGACAAAATATCGGTTATAAAATTTTGGGCAGAACAGAACGAAAAACAGGATCTTATTCATGCAATAAACAGGAGAGATCAATGAAAAAGTTTCTCAATTTATTCAACGATAATGGTAAGAATAAATAAGGGTGAAAATATGTCCCACGCGCTTAATTACAAGGTACATAAAGTCAGGCAAAATGAAGCAGAAATTTTGCTAGCACAAACTTTTTCAAAGGAGTCCTCTGATTTAAGTTCCACTAATTAAGTTCTGTTAAAAAAAGGGGGAAGAAATATAGCTGTTCTTCATGGTTTAATAAAGGAAGGGCCTATATAGTATTTCGTCAATATAAATAAGGAATTATTGCATCCCCTCATTCAGTTCTTCTGACCAAATATGTATTTAATGGAAGTGATATATGGAATCATCCAGTGCGAAATAATATTGAAGCAAACAGATGTCACTGAATTCATGGCAGATACTTTAGTTGCTTGTGAAAAGAAAAATAGTCAGCTTCAAAAAATTTCGATTTCAGAGATCATCGTCTATTGAACGGATGGAGAAAAATCCAAACTGTTGCAGAATGTTCCTCCGCAACTTTCTTCCCTCAAAAACCTTGTTTTACTTTGATCCCCCTTATTACGTGAAGGGAAAGGGTTTATACCTTAATTACTACGAGGATAAAGACCATCAGAAAATTGCATCGGAAATTGGGAAACAAAAAAAATAAAAATGCATTATTACTTACGATAATGTCCAGCAAATAAGAGAATTATATTCCGATTTTCGACAGGTTAAATATTTACTAAATTATAGTGCTGCAGAACCAAGCAAAGGGCAAGAGGTAATGATTTTTTTCAGATATTATTTATATTCCTAAACCTTCCGTTATTGTTTAGCAATTGATGAGGTTTTAAAACCTATTCTTTCCCGATTCTCCCATTTCCTTTGTGCAGTCTTTTCATCTAAAAGATTCTCCATAGCATCATATATCTGGGTTAATTGCACATCATGCTCGCCTAACCGTTCCTTAATCTGTTTTAACTGTTCTCTTAGATCGTTTTCCTTTACCAAAATCCGTCTTATTTCAACAAAAGCTCTCATAATTGCAATGTTCATTTTTACAGCTCTGTCACTGTTCAATATCCCGCTGAGCATAGCAACACCTTGTTCGGTAAAGACATAGGGTAAAGCGGTATTGGGGCGTTTGCCGGGGTATGTCATCACAAATTGTGATGACATACTTTTCTCTAATGTTTCAATATGGTACCTTAGATCATCCCACTCTTCTTTGGTCAACCGGAACATAAAATCTTCTGGAAAACGCTTAATATTTCGCTTTACAGCTTGATTAAACACCCTTGTTTCTACCTCGTAAAGCGCAGCCAGATCTCTGTCGAGCATTACCCGTTCTCCTCGGACTTCACAAATCCTGTTTTGAATACTTTGAAATTGTAGCATAATATATTCTTTAAATTGAGAGTTTTTCAAAATCAATCCCCTTGGTTCCTTCAATCACTTCACGTAATCCAACTTTATAATAATTCTGCGTAGTTTGTTCTTTTTCATGCCCCATCATCTTGGACAATATTGGCCTGTCCGCTCCAAAACGTATCCACATCTGGGCATTGGTATGACGGCCAATTTTGTTGCTTAGCGGACGAATGATACCTGCCTTTTTTGCTATCAATTTCAGATTGCGATTGTATGCCTGAACTTCAATAAACAATGACTTTTTAAACAGGAATGGATTTTCAGGAATTATGTCCTTATACTTTTCTATGATTGTTGAAGCATGAGAGAATTTAAATAATGGTATGATCGTAGCGTTGTTATTTTTATCTCTTTCACCAATTATATAAAGCCCCTCTTCAATATCATTAAATAGCTGATCCTTCCTAAGTATCTGCAAGTCTTTGTAATATAATCCGGTATAGACCTGGAACAGGAAAAAGTCCCTATCCCTAAATAAAAAATTATCTTTTTCACGGAATTCAAGTTTTTTTAATCTTTGAATTTCCTCTATCTCCAGATGTTGTCCTTCTCTCTTTTTAGGGATACTGACTTTCACTTCTTCAAAATAATTTTCAACTTCCCCCGGATCCAGGAGGTGATCCTTTTTAGCTGCATGATTTAATACTACTTTTAATTTATCCCAATAAGACTTAATAGTGGCCGGTTCCATTTTTCCTTTTCTGCCTTCCAAGTTTGACAAATAATTTTTAAACCTTGCAATCATGGTTTCATCAATCTGTGAAAAAGAAATTTTTCCCTGGAAATTATTTAAATGAAATAAACAGGCCCGGTATTTTTCCCATGTTACATCATCCAGCTTAACTGTTTCTGGTGGATAGTTAATGTAATTACTGAAATAATCATTCAGAATGTTTATCTCTCCCCGAAGTAACAATTCCCTTTCAATACTGTAAAAAGTCACGGGTTTATTTTGTGTATAATACCGTCTCACCAGTTCATTCAGCTTATTGATAGTCTCTGAGATCTTACAATTAATCTCAAAATAAAAGGGATGCGTATTCCTGACCCAATGATTGTTCTTCCCTACCCATTCTTCATTAGATACTTTCACAGGTACCTTTATCTGATAATAGCGGGATTGCTCCCCTGGTAAATAGATCCTGAGATGAATGGGATATAACTTTGTTGGGCTAATTACTTTTCGCCAATTATGCTTAACTGAAATGGTTGGAACTCGTATCATAAACCCTCATTTTCTTATCACACAATTCAAGTTCATCCTCAAAAATAAACAAGTTTGAACCTAAAAAAGTGTAAAAAAAGTGTAAAAAATTTGGCGGGAATTAACGAGTTTGAACGTGCATCCAAAAAATAAAAAAACTCACGAAAGACAGTGCTAACGTGAGTTTGACTCGTTCTGAGACTTTTTAAGACTTTCTGATATTTTAAAAATAGTCCCGTTGTGCTCCCCCTTCAGGACTTGAACCTGAGACCCTCTGATTAACAGTCAGATGCTCTAACCAACTGAGCTAAGGAGGAATGTATGTTTCAACTTTTTTACGCTGTTTGAACCAGCGTCCCTCTCGATTTAATGTCGAGTGCTCTAACCATCCCGATAGCTATCGGGAGAGCTAAGGAGGAATGTATGTTTCAACTTTTTTACGCTGTTTGAACCAGCGACCCCCTGATTAACAGTCAGATACTCTAACCATTCCGATAGCTATCGGGAGAACTAAGAAGAAATCTTAGCCCTCTTTTCGGGGGTGCAAAAATAGAGATTTTTGCATTGCAACAAAAATTGATTTTTAACCTACGCTTTTATTCCTCCTTTCGCCTTCTGAATCAAGGCTTCCAAAGCAGCATTTTTTTAGGTATTCACCCTTTATTTTCGTACATTTGCAAATAGATTTTTTTACAAACAAATCGTTTTTTATCCCACATTATATGGCAGAAGATATCGCAGAAGTTATAGCTCCCAAAACAGAGAGTTACGGCGCAGATAGTATTCAGGTTCTCGAAGGGCTTGAAGCAGTAAGAAAGAGACCCGCAATGTATATAGGAGACGTTGGCATCAAAGGATTTCATCACCTGGTGTATGAAGTGATTGATAACTCTATTGACGAGGCTTTAGCAGGTTATTGCAGCCACATTACTGTCAATATCAATGAAGATAATTCCATTACGGTAGAAGACGACGGCCGTGGCATTCCTACCGGAATTATGAAGAAAGAAGGGCGAAGTGCATTGGAAGTCGTTATGACCGTATTACACGCAGGAGGAAAATTTGACAAAAACACTTATAAAGTAAGTGGTGGCCTTCATGGAGTGGGGGTAAGTTGCGTAAACGCATTGAGTACCGAATTTCATGTAGTAGTAAACCGTGACGGAAAAACTTTTGAGCAGGAATATGTAAAAGGAATTCCACAATATAGTGTACGGGAAATAGGAAAAAGTGATAAAACGGGAACTACCATTCGCTTTTTACCCGATCCTTCCATTTTTATCGTTTCTGTTTACAACAGGGATATTCTGGAAGGGAGACTAAGAGAACTCTCTTTCCTAAATAAAAAAATAAAAATCATTCTTAATGATCTTCGCGAAAAAGATGAAGAAGGGAAAACATATTCCAAAACATTTTACAGTGAAGGTGGTATTGTGGAATTCGTTGAACTAATTGATAAAAACGGGAGCCGTCAACCTTTGCTGCCTACCGTTATTTATTGTGATGGGTACGATGCCGCCAGCAACGTAACAGTTGATGTGGCTATGATGTACAATACCGGCTATCAGGAGCATTTATTCAGCTATGTAAATAATATCAACACCATTGAGGGAGGTACTCATGTATCAGGATTTCGTCGTTCTATAACCCGCGTATTTAAAAGTTATGGCGAAAAGCAGGGCATGTTTGAAAAAGCAAAAGTGGAAATTGAAGGTGATGATTTTCGTGAAGGCCTCACAGCAGTTATTTCTGTAAAAGTTCCTGAGCCACAATTTGAAGGACAAACAAAAACCAAACTTGGAAATAATGAAGTAATGGGGGTGGTTGACTCTACTTTAAGCAGGGTTTTAACCGCATTTCTGGAAGAAAATCCGAGAGATGCGAAAACTATTATTCAAAAAGTAATATTAGCCGCACAGGCAAGGGCTGCCGCAAAAAAAGCTCGAGAGATGGTACAGCGTAAAAGTGTACTTTCCGGTGGTGGATTGCCCGGTAAACTTGCTGATTGCAGTGATAAAGATCCTTTTCGCTGCGAACTATTCCTGGTGGAAGGAGACTCTGCGGGCGGTACTGCCAAACAGGGAAGAGACAGAAGCTTCCAGGCTATTCTCCCTTTGCGTGGTAAAATTCTGAATGTGGAAAAAGCGATGGAACATAAAATATACGATAATGAGGAAATCAGAAATATGTTCACAGCGCTCGGTGTAAAAATGGGCACTCCTGAAGATCCCAAAGCACTTGATTTGAGCAAACTACGCTATCATAAACTGATCATCATGACGGATGCCGATGTGGATGGAAGCCACATCGCAACCCTTATTCTCACTTTTGTATTCAGATACATGAAAGAATTGGTGGAGCAGGGGTTTGTTTACCTCGCTCAACCGCCTTTGTATCTTTTGAAAAAAGGAAAAGAACAGGCGTATGCTTTTAATGATGAAGACCGCAAAGCATGGATACAAAAAATGGCATCAGGAAAAGAAGATTCTGTACACATACAGCGATATAAAGGTTTGGGTGAAATGAATAGTGAGCAACTATGGGAAACTACCATGAATCCTGCCACACGCACGCTCAAACAGGTAACGATTGACAATCCGGTAGATGCCGATGGAGTGTTTAGTATGCTAATGGGAGATGATGTACCTCCACGCAGAGAGTTTATCGAATCCCATGCAAAATATGCAAGATTGGATGTGTGATCAAAAATCAACATAAAGAAAAAAGTAAAGCCTCTTCCATTCGAAGAGGCTTTTGTTTTTAAATTGTAAAAAAGATCTTTATATCCCTGCTATCCAAAAGAACTAAACCTGATTTTTAAATCCATGATGTAATATTGCATCCACAATACAACTTCTAGTTTATGAAAAAAATATCAGGTACCCTCTTTACTCTCTTATTCTTGATAACAGGTTTTAGCGCCCATGCGCAGGTAGATTATCCCGTTTTCAAAGATAAAACAATCATCAACCCTGCCGATAGCCAGCGGCTCTCATTTAATTTATACAATCTCAATTATATCAATAACACAGAGTGGTTTGGCAACATTCCCCTTAGCGGAACCTTGTTCGGTTATGAATTAATACCTGAAATGGAGTATCAGATTTCTCCCAAACTTATTATTAAAGGAGGAATCTATCTCCAGAAAGAATTTGGAAGGACCAACTATACTACCATCGCCCCTACATTTCAGGTAAAATACAGAGCAAAACATTCTTCCTACATCATCGGTAACCTCGAAGGGAACATGAATCACGGCTTTATAGAGCCCATTTATGATTATAAACTTCTCATCAACGAACGGTTAGAAAACGGGTTTCAGTTTCTTGTGGATACCAAACCATATAATCATGATTTTTATATTAACTGGAGAAGGGCCATTCATCCCGGAGATGATTTCAAAGAAGAGTTTGATATCGGATATTCTGCTAATCTAAATGTAATCAATAAAAACAACTGGGATCTTCATCTTCCTATCCAATTATTGTATTCTCATAAAGGCGGACAGGTGGATGTTTTAAGCACTCCGCTCCAATCATTAACCAACCTTGCAACAGGCATTTCCGTTACCCGTAAATTTGATAAAACCCTACTGCAAAAGATAGTTTTTGAAAATTACTACGTAAACTACAAAGACATATCCGGACACAAAGTACAGCCATTCAATGAAGGGAATGCTTTCCTTTCTCACCTTCTGTTTCAATTTAAAAATTTAGGACTTGATCTCAGATATTGGAATGGAGAAGGCTTTATAGGTCCCCGAGGCATGTCCCTCTTCCAGTCTGTCTCAGAAAAATACCCCGGATTGACAGAAAAACACCGGGAACTGCTAATAGCAAGTTTTATTTATGATAAGGAAATATATAAAAACGTTTTCTTTGACTTCAGAGTGATTCCCTACAAAGATTTTATTGAAAAAATTAGAAGTGGTACCGGTCTTGAATATTCCTATGAAATGTATATTAAATATGTATTAAAGTTAAACCTGGCGAAAATCAAAAATTCATTTTAGCTTTAAATAGCCATACAAGTGAAAACGAGTGTTAGGAAATATATAATGGGAAATAAGTATAAATACCTAAATTTGAGCTCCATTGTCATTTGACTGTGGTCGTAAACTCATCAAATTAGTAAACTATAAACCAAATTAAGATGGCAAAAATGTTAACAGCTTATTGCATGAAAACCAAAGAAAAAAATGTTCCGATGCAAGATGCAGTAATCACCAAAACCTCCCGCGGAGGATATATGGCACAAGGTCATGACGGTAAAGGAAATAAAATGACTACCATGCTCAGCGAAGCAAATGCTCTGCAGGCAGTAAAAGATGGAGTGGCCACAAAAAAATGGTAACAAAGCAATTAAAAAAAATAAAAGCGATACTCCGATAGTAAAGAGGATCGCTTTTTTGCTGGCAATATACCGGATAAAAGACATCCAAACCAGCATAATGATCTTATAAAATTGGCGGCTTTGCAAAGCCGCCAATTTTATTTGAGATAATGGTAAAAAATCATTTCTTCCGTTCAAAATGAGCACAGGGATCAGAATCGCCTCCTTACTACTACAACTTATCCCCATCAGCATCTAATTCTACCACCTCGTATCCGAAGTTTTTTAGTCCGGGTTCAAATAAATCCTTATCACCCACCAGCAGAATATTCATCTTGTTAATATCAAAATATTTCTTCGCCAGTTGATCTATTTGCGATTTCGTAATAGAATTTAGAATTTTGGTTTGTTGATCTACAAAATTGGCAGGAAGGTTATATATAAGTATCCGGCTCACAAAATTTGCCTTCTGCCCACCGGTCTCATAATTCCTTGCATCACTCTGCCCAATAGAACTTTTCATAAAAGCCACCTCATTTTCATTCGGCCCGGCGGTATTATAATTTTTCAAAATGGTTAATAATTCTGCTAAAGCACTGTCTGTTGCATTGGCACGAATGCCGCTACTGAAATAAAATGTGCCGGAATACTTATCTCCTGTAAATCCTGAGCGCGCACCATAAGTCCAGCCCTTATCTTCCCTTAATCTTATATTCAGGCGGCCATTAAATCCTCCTCCCAGATTATAATTAGCAAGGCCTGCTTTATAAAAATCTCCGGTAGCATCGTATTTCATATTGGTAACATAACCCACGCGAAATTCCGTTTGTGCTGCATGAGGAATGTTTACAACATAAATATTTGTTTTTTCTACTTTAGGCGCTTCAGGCAATACGGGGAGTACTACATTCTTTTTCGGTAAGCGATTCATAAATTTCAATTGTGACAAGACATTATTTTCCTTCACATCTCCTACCACCACTATACTTGCTCCTTCGGAGGATATAAAATGATCATAATAATTCTGAATATCACGTAAAGAAATATTCTTTACCGTTTCTTCGGTGCCTTCTTCGGGAAGGCCAAGAATATTGTTATTCCCATAATTCAATTTATCAAAAACAACTCCGGCGACGGAAGATGCCTGGCTTTTCGAATTCCTGATATTGGCCAGTAATTGTTTTTTCAGGCGGTCAAACGCTGCCTCTGTAAATTTAGGTTGAAGCATTTTCTCCTGCAGAATATTGAGTGTTTTAGAAAGATTTTCTGAAAGAGATTGTATTGAAAAAACAATCGCATCTGCGGTATTATTTACGCTAATAAAACTACCAAGTTTTTCCAGCTCTGTACTGATTTCTTCACTCGAATGGTCTTTGGTATCCTCATTCATCATAGAAGCAAAAAGGCTTGCCAGTCCGGCCTTCTGTAGATCGTTCTGCTCAAGAATGGTTCCTCCTTTTAAATATATATTCATGGTAACCACAGGTATTTCCTTGTTTTCAACACCGATAACGGTCGCACCGTTTGCCAGGGGTTCTTTCCAGAAAGCAGGAACTTTCACTACAGGATTCGGGCCGGAAGGAGGTATTTGACTCCTGTCAAAATTGTCTTTTGGCTTATTGTATTTTAATGCATCATAACCGTAATTTGGATGCTTATAATGGCTACTATCTATACTAAAATTATCAGCAGCTGCTATTAAATCCTCTTTTCCTTTAGGTAATACACTCAATACTACTGCCGGTTTGTTTTTGATGTATTTATCATACACTCTCATCACATCGGCCTTCGTCACTTTTTCATACATCTCCAGTATTTTGCCAATCATGTTGGGATTACCGGTAAATGTTTGAAATGCAGCTAATTGCGATGCCTTGCCGGATACGCTGGCTAAACGGTTTATCGTACGACTTTTAAACCCATTTTTAAATTTCTCAATATCGTCATCGGTTACTCCTTTTTTCTCAAAATTCTGTAGAGATTCATTGACCAGTTTTTCCATTTCCACAAGGCTGTGTCCTGGTAATGCAGTTACTGAAAAACTAAATGTACCGGCCAGTTCATCCAGACTACTGAAAGCATTCGCTCTTAAAGCTTTTTGTGTCTTTATTAAATCCTGGTAAAGAAAAGAAGTTTTTCCCTGTCCCAACACCTGTGCAAGGCAGGCCAGTGGTGCCATATCAGCGCTAAAGTTAGGAGCGGTCGGGTAAGTGATCTGCAGCATAGGAAGCTTGGCATAATTATCTGTATAACTTACATACTCTGTTTGGGAAAGTTGTACCGATGGCAATTGAACCGGTTTTACTTCCGGACCGCGGGGAATTGGGCCAAAATATTTTTCCACCATTTTGACCACATCTTTTGTATTCACATCCCCTGCAATAGTAAGGGTCGCATTATTGGGGCCATACCAGCGAAGAAAGAAATGTTTGAGGTCATCCACGCCCACACTATTCAGGTCTTTTACATAGCCTATCGTAAGCCATGAATACGGATGCCCATAAGGATACAACGCTTTTGAAGTTACTTCGCCTGCGAGCCCATAAGGCCTGTTATCATAATTTTGCCCTCTTTCATTCTTTACGGTCTCTCTTTGAATTTCAAACTTTTTTTGCGTTACTGCATCAAGTAAAAATCCCATTCTATCACTTTCCAGCCATAGCATCTTTTCAAGTTGATTGCTGGGAACGGTTTCAAAATAATTGGTCCTGTCTCTGTTGGTACTTCCATTAAGGGTACCGCCCGATTCGGTTACTATTTTAAAATGTTCCTTATCGGCCACATGATCGCTGCCTTCAAACATCATGTGTTCAAAAAAATGAGCAAATCCGCTCTTACCAATCTCTTCACGGGCCGATCCTACGTGATACGTAACATCTACGTGTACCACAGGATCGCTATGGTCTTCAGAAACTATCAAGGTAAGTCCATTTGACAATACATACTTTTCAAAAGGGATTATAATCTCATTTCCTTTTTTTTCTACTTTTTGTACAAGTTTGACTTGTGAAAATACAATTGCGCTCATTGGAAAAATCATTAATAATAAACATACAATTTTTTTCATAATGGTTACTTTTAGTTTTACACTATAAAAACTCTATTGATGAAAAACATACAATTGGGATAGACGAAAGTTAATCAAAGAAACTCATTTTGCTATTCTTAAAATTAAGTTCTTTAGAAAATACGCCTCTTTAAAGTCAACGCAAACAAAGAGATTCAGTAAACCGATTGATGATTGATTCAATTATGGTAAACCTCCTTGCACATCAGAAAGCTTTCCGTTTAAAATAATGCCGGACAAATAGACTTTAATAAAAGTTTTCCTTACCGCGAAATAAATTAAGCCTTTTAAACCCTCACATATCTTTAACTTTGCCGATTACAATTGTAAAGATGGAAACGAAAGAAGAAATTTTGCCGGAAGTAGTGATCAAGTTTGCCGGCGATAGCGGCGATGGTATGCAGCTTACAGGAACACAATTTACCAACAACACGGCCCTGATGGGTATTGATCTGGCTACATTCCCCGATTTTCCTGCGGAGATACGGGCACCTCAGGGAACTATTCCGGGAGTAAGCGGATTTCAATTACGGTTTTCGAGCGACCGGATTTTTACTCCGGGCGATACCTGTGATGTACTGGTTGCCATGAATGCAGCGGCATTAAAAACCAATTTAAAAGCACTAAAGAAGAACGGAAAAATAATTGCCAATATTGAAGGGTTTGATGTAAAGAATCTACGATTGGCCAATTATACCGATGGAATAAGTCCTTTGGAAAACGGTAGCCTTGATGGGTACGACGTTATCAAAATAGATGTTACCAAGATCACAAGGGAAACGTTGAAGGATTTTGCGATGGGAACCAAAGAAAAAGACCGGGCAAAGAACATGTTTGTCCTTGGCTTTCTATATTGGATGTATAGCCGGAAGCTGGATAATACCCTCACTTTTTTAAAAGAGAAATTTGCCCAAAAACCGGATATACTTGAAAGTAATATTAAAGTATTGCAGGCGGGTTATAATTACGGTGATACTACAGAAACCTTTACTACCAGGTATTCTGTGAAAAAAGCAAAAATGCCTCCGGGAAACTATCGCAGTATCATGGGAAACCAGGCGTTGGCCCTTGGCCTCATCGCGGCAGCACAAAAGAGCGGGTTACAATTATTTTTGGGTTCTTACCCAATCACTCCGGCAAGCGATATTTTGCATGAACTTAGCCGCCACAAAAATTTTGGTATCAAAACCTTTCAGGCCGAAGACGAAATAGCTGCTATCAGTTCCGTCATAGGCGCCTCTTATGGAGGGAGCCTTGGAGTAACTACTACCAGCGGCCCTGGAATGGCTTTAAAATCTGAAGCTATGGGATTGGCTATGATGCTTGAAGTTCCCATGGTAATATGTGACATACAGCGTGGGGGCCCTTCTACCGGGTTGCCTACCAAAACAGAGCAAAGCGACCTGATGCAGGCATACTATGGAAGAAACGGAGAAAGCCCCATGCCTGTTATTGCGGCTTGTACACCCAGCGATTGTTTCAGTGCGGTATATGAAGCCGTAAGAATTGCAGTACAGCACATGACTCCGGTAATCTTTTTAAGTGATGGCTATATTGCCAACGGAGCCGAACCGTGGAAATATCCCGTAAGTAAAGATTTACCACCTATAAAAGTTACCTTCAAAACGAAGCTTACTGAAAGCGAAGAAACTTTTCAACCTTATTTAAGAGATGAAAATTTAGTACGTGCATGGGCTGTGCCCGGATCGGCGGGGCTCGAGCATAGAGTTGGAGGGCTCGAAAAGCAAAACATTACCGGCAACGTAAGTTATGATCCCGAAAATCATCAATTGATGGTAAAGCTTCGTCAGGAAAAAATTGATAAAATAGCCAATGATATTCCCGAACAAAAAATAGACAACGGGCCACAAAAAGGAAAAGTATTGGTAATAGGGTGGGGAAGCACTTATGGCGCTATCAAAAGTGCCGTTGTTGATGTTCTTGCAGAGGGACATGAGGTTTCGCATATCCATCTCCGTTATGTACGGCCATTTCCAAAAAATCTCGGAAGCCTGATCAAGAATTTTGAGAAAGTTCTAATCCCTGAATTGAATAATGGCCAGTTAATAAAAATTATCCGCGATCAATTTCTGGTAGATGCAAAAGGCCTTAATAAAATCATGGGAATCCCTTTTACAAAGCATGAACTGGTTGATGAAATAAAGAAGATGCTCTAAGCCACTTTATTTATCTTCTTTTCTAAGAGCTGGCTCCACTACTTTTTTATAATATTTGCAAACCGGTCTTAGTCCACAGATATTGCATTTGGGATTTCTCGCTACACAAATGTAACGGCCATGCAATATGAGCCAGTGATGTGCTGTGTGAATAAGGTCTTCGGGAAGATTTTTTACCAATTGTTTTTCTACTTCAAGCGGAGTTTTAGCGTTTGTTACCAGGCCAATGCGATTGGCAACCCTGAACACATGTGTGTCAACTGCCATATTAGGCTGCTTATCCACCACAGAGGTAATTACGTTAGCCGTTTTTCTTCCTACGCCCGGCAATTTCATTAACTCATCCACGGTCATTGGGATCTTTCCTCCAAAATCACTCATCACCATTTTTGCCATCCCTATTAAATGATTGGTTTTGCTATTGGGATAAGAGATACTTTTTATCAATGGGAAAAAATCTTCAAAAACCGCGTGGCTCAAAGATTCCATATCGGGATAATCTGCAAAGATGGACGGGGTCGTTTGATTGACTCTTTTATCAGTGCACTGTGCAGAAAGGATCACAGCAACTAATAACTGATACGGATCGTCATATAATAATTCGGTCTTGGCATCGGGGCTGTTTAAAACAAAATAGTTGATTACAAATTGATATCTTTCTTTCCTGGTCATAAAAAATCCCGCCATTGAGCGGGATAAAAGTAAGTTTAAAAGTTTAAAAAATTAGCGGGATGTTACTTGTACCTGCTTTTTAGAGGCATATTCAAGTATTTTATCAACCGTTTTGGCTCTTGGTGAAAATTTAATTTCATTAAGATTCTTTTGAGCACTCACTAATTTATCGTAGGTGTCACGCAGGTTCCAGTCTGTCTGCAACGCCGCCTTGATCTGGGCTGTTTTTTGTTCGGAAGTTTCGTTGTACAGGTATCTAACCAGTTCTTCCGGTGTAATTTTAATCATAAAAATGTGTGGCTTTAATAAAAAATAAAAATCCTATCCGCATTTATAACGGATTCCTGCCAGAAATATTGCTCCAAACCCCTATCTTATCTGCGATGAATCAAAAGAGACTATATACAGATCTTCGTTATCTTTCTTCATCAGATAATTTTCCCGTGCATACTTTTCCAGGGTTGCAGGATTGGTTTTCAACAATTCCAATTCTTTCCTGGTATTCGTAATCTGAAGGGTCATATTCTCTTCGCTTTGTTTCAGATCTCTTAATTCCTGCACCCTTTTCAACTGGAGCGGTACATCATTTCTGTCAAAGAACATCATCCATACAGCAAAAGCTATGCCCGTTATCAGGTATTTGTTGGTGAATATGTGACGAAGCGTTTTCATTTTAAAAGCTTTGATCAACTAGCTTACAGCTATCAGATCAGGGTTTATAGCTACAAACTCACAGTTTTATTTTCCAAATTTAATTTTTCCTTTCGGAAAAACAGCACTTTCACCCAAAATTTCTTCTATGCGAAGTAACTGATTATATTTTGCAATACGATCAGTACGGCTGGCAGAACCGGTTTTTATCTGTCCGCAATTCAATGCTACCGCAAGGTCCGCAATAGTAGTATCTTCTGTTTCGCCACTACGATGACTCATAATGGTATTATAACCATTGTTTTGTGCAAGTGAAACGGCGTTGATAGTTTCTGTTAAAGTACCTATCTGATTTACTTTTACCAGCAAAGCATTGGCGACTTGTTCCTCAATTCCCTTCTGTAATCTTTTTACATTGGTTACAAAAAGATCATCACCCACCAATTGTATTTTCTTCCCCAGTCTTTCAGTCATCAGTTTCCAGCCTTTCCAGTCATCTTCTGCCATGCCGTCTTCGATTGATATAATGGGATATTGTTTCACCCAGCTTTCCCAGAAATCAACCATTTTTTCTGAACTTAATTTTTTCCCATTTGATTTATGGAAATGATATACTTTCTTATCGGCGAGATACATCTCACTTACTGCAGGGTCCATGGCTATTCCTACTTGTGTGCCTGTTTTATAACCGGCTTTTTCTATGGCAGTCAGTACGGTTTCTATGGCTTCTTCATTGCTCTGAATATTGGGTGCAAAACCTCCTTCATCACCTACATTGGTACTGTACCCTTTCTTTTTCAAGACAGACTTTAAAGAATGGAAAATTTCCACGCCCCAGCGCAATGCTTCATTAAAAGAAGGCGCTCCCACGGGCATTACCATAAATTCCTGAAAATCTATTTTATTATCAGCGTGTGCACCCCCGTTCAGAATATTCATCATTGGTATGGGAAGAATTTTTGCGTTCGTACCTCCGATGTACCGGTACAAAGGAAGGTTGGCTTCGAGTGCTGCGACTTTAGCAACAGCGAGGCTTACTGCCAGCATTGCATTTGCACCGAGCTTACTTTTATTTTCTGTAGCATCCAATGCGATCAACCTGGTATCAATACCCGTTTGGTCGGCCACATCCCAGCCAATCAGTGCATCAGCAATAACTGTATTCACATTCTTCACAGCTTTTAAAACACCTTTGCCGTCATAAATCTTCTTGTTGTTATCGCGGAGTTCTACCGCTTCGTGAATACCGGTACTTGCTCCGGAAGGAACAGCTGCTCTTCCAAGAAATTCATTTTCTGTAAGGATATCTACTTCTACGGTAGGATTGCCGCGGCTGTCTAAAATCTGCCGGGCAGTAATGTTTGCGATGTAACTCATTTCTGTTTTTTATTGTTTAATAGTATAGTTAGTAATTTTAATTCAGCAAATTTAATTTTTATTAATCGTTCTTAATATTCCCTGTCAAATTTCTAAACACTTCTTCCAGGCTTTTACTTTTGCTTTGCAAAGAAATGATATCAATATTATCTTTCAAACTGAATTCCAATAAATGCTTTTTAATCTTTTCAGGGTCAGATGTCTGAAGATGATATTGGTTAGAAACCTTCTCTACATTCTCTACTCCTTCCATGTTCTTCAATAAATCCATGTCAACCTCCTTACCGAATTGCACAATCACAATATGAGAGGTTTTATTGCCCGATTGAAGATTCGATAAAGTATCGTCTGCCACAATATTTCCTTTATTGATAATAACGGCTCTGTCGCAAACACTCTCCACTTCCTGTAAAATATGCGATGAAAAAAGAACTGTTTTATTTTTACCTAGCTCTTTTATAAGTTGTCTTATTTCGACGATCTGATTGGGATCAAGACCTGAAGTAGGTTCATCTAAGATCAATACTTTAGGATCGTGAATGAGCGCCGCAGCCAGCCCCACTCTCTGCTTATATCCTTTGCTCAACTGGCCGGTTTTTTTATTGCTTTCAGGACGCAATCCGGTAAGGTCAATCACTTCCTCTATCCTTTCCTTTACACCCAACTTTAATTGATGAATACCCGCAATGAATTCGAGGTATTCACGCACATACATATCGTAATAAAGTGGATTCCCCTCCGGCAAATATCCGATCTGTTTCTTTGCTTCAAGTGGATTTGTATTTACATCAATCCCGTTTACAATCACTACTCCTGAGTCGGCTGCCAGATACCCGGTGATGATTTTCATTGTCGTTGATTTCCCCGCTCCATTGGGGCCTAAGAAACCAACAATCTCATTATTGCCTGCAGTAAATGAAATATTATTCACCGCCCGCTGCTTACCATATATTTTAGTGAGATTGGAAATACTGATTGACATAGCAGGCAAATGTAAAACAAAAATAATCTGATGGAATAGGAAAATAAATCTATTGTACTTTCATTACTTCATTTTGCAGCAATACAAACACATGATCTGATTTCAGTGGTTTTATTTTAGCCAGTCCGGTAAACCTGCTAAAAGCGGGCAATACTGCGTATTTCTTCCCGAAATAAAAGCAGGGAAGCATTAAAGATTGATTGGCAGTCCCATTCATCTTTATCCCGGGATGAATATGTCCCGAGAAGGTAAATAATTTGTCATCATCGCAATAGGATGCAATATCATGTGTAAAACAAAAGTCACCAATAGATATTTTGTTTTCAAAGACTTTGATTTTTGCTTCTTCATAAAATGTTGAAGTAAGGATATCATGATTTCCTCTCACCAGGTAAAAATCAACATGGGGTATATCATTTCTCCATTTTACAAAAAAATCAATCTCTTTATTGGCAGAACTGTGAAACATATCTCCGGTAATGAGTACCATTTTCGGTTTGAAAAATTGTATCTGGGCAAATAACCTTTGAAGATCTTCTTTATAAATATTTTGCGGAATACCGATCCCTGATTTCCTGAAATGTCCTGATTTTCCAAAATGCAGATCGGACACAATCAAAATACTTTCTTCTTCCCAAAAAATACAACGTGCCGGCGAGAGCCAAAGGGTTTGTTGATGAAATAAAAAACGAAGAGGAGCAGACAAGTTTTTTTGCAGGCAAGTTAAAATAAATATGTAAAATGATGCTGCGAATCTGTACTTATAGTCAACCGGAAATCAACAATACTGTTTGTTATCAGAGGCTGGGGGCTGTTTAGCAGAAAACGAATCAGTAGCCACGAAAATGCTGGTTATTCACGCCTCGCTTGTGTTGTGAACCTGATGCATATTTGGAGCCATTGCAACCGGCCGAGATGATTGTCAAAAAAAGAGCAAATAAAAGGAGTTTAAAAATATTTTTCATATCTACCTCAGGTTAGATGAGAGCATTCAATAAATGAATTAATCCTACTCTGTAAAAACGCTGGAAGGGGCGTTCATATTGTGCGGGGCAAGCTTTAGAGGAAAGGCGATAATAAGGAGCAAATAGATCAAGAAGGTGCAACAAACAAGCTCGATCCTTCTTTATTTCCCCAATTGCACCTGCATCTTTCTTACCCTGTCTTCCAGTTTCTCCGAGGAAAGATCTTCTCTCATGCTATCTACTTTTATGGGAAAGCAAAAAGGAGTCAGCCTCTTAGGGTAAGTAATAATGACCTTTCCTTTTTGAATCCTCTCGAGCATATCTCTCAGACGCTGTTCTTCCATTTGTTGCTCCATCACCTCATTGTAGGCCTGTCGTAGTAATAAGTTGTGTGGCTCATATTCTGTAAATACATTGAACAATAATGACGCAGACGATTGCAGGTGTTTTGCTTTCTTATGTTCGCCGGGGAAACCTTGAAATATTAATCCACCGATAACAGAAATATCCCTGAATTTTCTTTTGGCCATTTCCACACTATTCACACTCCGTTGAATATCGGCCAATAAATTATCAGGAGAAAAGAGCGTATATGCATTACTGTTATCCAAGGGTATGGGCTGATCGCTTAATAATTCAAAACCATAATCATTCATTGCGAATGAAAATGTTATTGGAGTGATCAGACTGATCCTGTACGCCAAAACTGCTGCCATGGCTTCATGCACCAGTCTTCCTTCAAAAGGAAAAACAAAAAGATGAAAACCATCTTTGGTTTCAATATGTTCGACTAATAACTCATCTTGTTTTGGAATATGAGAAAGATATTCTTGCAATTCAAAAAGAGGTCTTAGAATCTCCAATTCTTTATCATTTTTAATTTTTAATCTTTCATTCTTAATTGATAGTGCTGCCTCTCCAAATTTTTTGCGCAGCATAAAACCAAGATTTGCTGAAAGCGGCATTCTTCCTCCCTGCCAGCTCGGCACCATGGCTTTCTTTGCATTGGATTTTCTTACAATGCAGGTCATGTCTTTTATCATCACAAATTCCAATGTTCTTCCTGCCAATGTAAACACATCGCCAGGCTGCATTCTTGCTATAAACCATTCTTCAATAACGCCTACAAAACCGCCACCCAGGAATTTCACTTTCAACATCGGCTCACTTACAATGGTACCGATGTGCATGCGATGGCGCATGGCAACGCGACGATTATTGATTTTATAAAGCCCATCAATAATTTCTATTTTTTTATAGTCATCATATTGCTGTAATGCAATCCCGCCGGCTGTTACGAAGTGCAGAATTTGTTGCCATTCTTCTTCAGATATCTCTCTATAGCAATAGGTTGATCTGATTTCTTTAAAAATATTTTCAGGATAAAAACCATCTGAAATAGCGAGGGTACTCAGGTATTGAATGAGCACATCGTAACACAGAATTCGTGGCTCACGGCTTTCGATTAATTTTTCTCCGGTCGCTTCTTTGAGTGCGGCTGCTTCTACCAGTTCCAAAGAATGAGTGGGCAAAAAATAAATGTTGCTTACTTCTCCCGGTCTGTGCCCGCTTCTTCCTGCTCTTTGTAAAAAACGTGCTACCCCTTTAGGGGAGCCTACCTGTATCACCGTTTCTACCGGGCGAAAATCCACACCCAGATCGAGGCTCGCGGTGCAAACAACCGCTTTTAAATTTCCCGAATGTAAATTTTCTTCCACCCAAAATCTCAACTCCTGCTCTATACTTCCATGATGTAACGCAATCGCTCCTGCCAGATCAGGACACGCGTTCAGCAAAGCCTGATACCACCTTTCACTCATACCCCGTGTATTAATAAAAATAAGGGTGGTCTTACTTTTGAGAATTATCGGAATCACTTTCTCAACCAGTTTTATTCCCAGATGCCCTGCCCACGGATAGTTTTCTATTTCATCAGGGAAAATAGATTCAATCTTAATTGGCTTATCAATATCCGCAGTAACCGTTACAAAATCTTCTTTCATCAACCCAATCTGAGAAAGAGATGAGAGCAAAACTTCTTCTGCCTGTAAAAGATTTCCAATGGTAGCACTGATACCCCAGATACTTAACCCCGTATGCCTTGTAGGGGAAATGATTAACCTCTCTGTGTGAGAAGATGTCTGGGTTTCGCACAATGTGGAATCATTGTCTATTTTCAATTGTCCTACAATCCTTGATAACGCCAGCTCAACCTGCACGCCGCGCTTGCTTCCCAGCAGTTCGTGCCACTCATCAACTGCAATTATTTTCAAGGGTTCAAAAATTTCAGGATAGTTTTTTTGTGCCAATAGGAGATGTAAACTTTCTGGTGTGATGATGAGGATTTCCGGCACTAGCCTTTTCTGTTTTGCCCTCTCGCTTACACTGGTATCACCATTGCGAATTCCCACTTTCCATTCCATTCCCAACTCCGTAATCACTTCTTCCATAGCACGACCTATATCTTTTGCGAGGGCACGCAACGGAGTGATCCACAACAATTGTAAACCATTTTTATTTTTCGTTTTATAGGTTTCAGGATTATCATTGATGAAAGAAATAACAGCACCCAGAAAAATGGAAAATGTTTTTCCGCAACCTGTCGGGGCGTTTACCAGTCCCGATTTTTTATTAAGGATATGTTGCCACGTTTCTTCCTGAAATGAAAAAGGGATAAACTCTTTTGCGGAAAGCCAGTCGCTGATTACCTGAAATCCTTTTGTGTTTTTCAATTCCACTTTTTGCTAAAATATTAAAATAGAAGGGAAGCGTTCTGCAATAAATTTACAAACAAAACCGAAAGAGGGCTCATTTTGTGTAAAAAAGTTCAGTGCAGAAGATCTCCTACACTGGTACATTCTTTCCAGTATAACTCAATACAAGTAAGAGTTTTGTAAAAATTCATGTAAAATAAATAAAAAAAGAGTGGACAGTGTTCAGTGGATAATCCATATTTAAAGGGACATTTTTTATCTTTTGTATTGAATGTTATTTGTTTTCAGAGGACGTTGTATTCCCATCCTTAAATAATACAGATGAAGCATAAGGTGCAAGCGTAATAGTTCCATTAAACACATTTCCTTTCACATCAATATATTTAGCATCCAATCGTACTGTTTTATTGAATTGTGTTGCGTTGTACTCAAATCGGATACTATTGGTTGATGAAAATGTTTTAGGAGTAGAAAAAGAATGGGCATCCTGACTTGAATAGGTTCGCCATCTTGATAAATTATAATTAGTATTCGTTCCCGATGAATTTAAAAGATAAATATAATGATCGTTATTAAGAGGCCGTACATAGTAATTACTATCAGAGATACCGTAGCCCAACATCGAATTTCCTATTGCATCCCAAATTGCAAATACAGGCATATTTGTGGTAGTATTAGCAAGTATATTATTTCTGATCGAAATATTTTTTAATGGGTCAAACATGATGTACTGCAATCTTAATTCTCCTGTTGTAAACCCTCTGCTAACACTATTATTGTAAGAAGTATTCCCTCTTATAATCATGTTCTGTGCATTAGAAATCATGATACCTGCACCTGCCGAGCCTGATACTGTGTTGTTCTCTACCCTAATATTTTGGGAGTGGGAATCGAAATAAAATCCTACTGAACTTGCGTAGTTATCAGGGGTGCCTTCTGTATTCCCAACGACATTTAAAACTATATTATTTGAAAGTACTGTACCTGAATCATTAGATGAGGTGTAAGTACCACCCCCATCATCTTTACCTATACAAGCATGGCTTATGAAATTATTGCTTATGTTTAAGAAAGTTCCCTCAAACATGATTCCATGATATTGTACACTATCAATTTTGTTATAAGTGACTGTACAACTATTTCCAAAAACATAGATTGCTGATTCAACGTTATATTGAGGCATTCCTATAAACAAGCCAATATTATTAAGTGTATTGTTCGTTATCAAATCGTTACTTGCCTGTTTAATAACTACACCATCTTTATTTGATTGCGATATACTGTTACCCTGAATCACATTGTATGAAGATATGGTGGAGTTTACTGCATCCTGTCCGCAATTAGTAAAGGTGCAGTTGGTTACACTTATGTGATCCGTATGATAGAGATAAACAGTTGTTCGATTGAATCCTTCAAAAGCCAGTCCTTCGATATTAATGTATGATTTATTACTGAGCTTAAAAGCGTAATCATGAGCGGGCACTTTCACATTAGTCGGAGGTCCAACACTATATACCCTTATCTTACCTGTTGACACATTGTAATACCACTCATTTTGCACATCCAAAGTTCTTGGATCATTCTCAATAAAAGTTCCAAAACCTTTTGTAGGAACATCGGCATAGAGATTTTTATAATGTAGCGTATTTCCAACATGAAATGTGATATTTCCTCTGTCTATTGTGTATTTATTTTTACGAATTACAATGTCTGCTCCTGTCCAATTTGTGGTTGACGCAGGAAGCCCACTCGCCGTGATAGCGGTATCTCCGCTGTGTGATTGATAGGTTACGTATCCTGAATTAGGGTATCTTCCCATTGGTGTATTGACACCGTTTACCACTACAATATTGAACCTGTCAAGGGAGGAGACTGAATTTGTACTCTCCCAAATATTACTGCCAAGATTTGTCCATGCAGTAACGGTTGTAAATCCTGTTATTACCGGATAAGGGTCATAGATACTACCATACGAGGCAATTAATATTTTATTAGAAACTGTACCGGATGTAGTTAGTGTGATAGTTCCTGAGAATGTATCTCCTCTTTTAAAATAGATTCTATCTCCTGCTACAAAAGCAGGAGACATTGAATTTACTTTACTTAAAGTTTGCCATGAGGTTGTTGGGTCTGTTCCATTATTACTGTCACTTCCCAAATTACTAACATAGTACTGTACAGCCAATGAGCTTCGGAAAAGGAATAAAAATAATATTATAATTAATTTTTTCATTCGTATGTTTATCAGATTCAAATAGCCATAATATTCCCAAAAAAAGGATGAAAACCCTAATAGTTTTTAGAATCAATAACAGGCATCAATGCTATCCTTTTCTAAGGAAGAAACATGACGGCTATTTGAAACCAGTCAGATGTGAATTATGGCTCACGATACAGGCCTCCTATGAATTTTTGTGAATCCATTTCTCCCGATTCAACCTTTTTTGATGGTAATTAAAACCACACTCTTTCTTTTTTCAAATGAAAAAACCTACTAACAGGCATCCTAAAACGATGAATGGAGCAGGGATTCTGGTAAATGTAAGCAGGCAAAAGGTTCCAATAATCACAAAAATATTTACGAAACTCACCGTATCTAATTCTGTAATTGAAATATCTTTTACGAGGTAGAGAAAAGATGCCCACATGATACCTACCACTACCGCATTAATTCCTTCCAGTGAGCGATAAACAACCACATATTTTTTTAAGATCTGCCACACCGGAAAGAAAAATAAGACCAATAAAGCACTCGGCAAAAAAATTCCGATACAGCCGATAGCACATCCCAATATCTGCCAGTGAGGCCCATAATCTCTCAGCACCATTCCTCCTACATAAGAGGTTACTGAAAATACCGGTCCGGGAATAGCCCGCACGATTCCCCAGCCTGTGAGATATTCTTCTTTGGTAAGATAATTAGATTTTTCACGGGTTACATATTGTTCATACATCATCGGCATCAATACGTCGCCACCGCCAAATACCAGGCTTCCATACCGGTACACGTTTTCTGTAAGATTATACGCACGCTTATGTTGCCAATTTTGCTTTCTGGCCGTTTCACTAAAAAAACCAACGATCACAAAAATTAAAATGAACAACCATATATTGGTCCATTTGATATGTCGCGGTTTAATATTTTCTTTTTCAGGGTATCGCTTGTCGCTGAAATTAGTGACCACTCCACCAAGAATAATCAGGATGGGAAATATCCACGGTGTTTTAAAAAATAAAAAAGTCCCGATGGCCGATACCACCATTGTAATAAAAGTGATACTGTTCTTTATCGAAACTTTGTACATTTTAAAAGCGGCAAATGCAATAAACCCTACCGCCATCGGCTGTATAAAAGAAAACAGGTCCAGACGTACATGATATGTTTTTACATAATAAAAAAGAAAAGAAAATATCCCCATCAGTATGGATGCAGGAGTGATCCATACAAGAAGAGTGAGAATGGCCAGCGGTATGCCTCCACGTTTGTAACCTATAAGTGTGATTGTTTGTGTGGAAGAGGCACCGGGCAACAACTGGCAAAAAGCCACATACTCCATCAGCTCTTCTTTGGTTACATCCCTTCTTCCTTCTACAAAAGTTTTTATCATCATTCCCAAATGCCCTTGGGGGCCGCCAAAGGCAGAAACGGTATAATAAAAAACAGCTTTTAAAAAAGGGATATGCCTGTGCAGTACCATGAAAAAAAATGTTTTAATATCTGATCATTAGTTTCTGTAGGGCAGTTATTACCAAAATAAAAAGTGCTATTTAAGATTGATCCCTAAAACTAAAACTCATTATTTTTTTAACCCTATCTCTCTTAGACGCTCATCCAGGTATTCTCCTGCGGTAACGTCTTCATAAATTTTAGGATGCTTTGCGTTCACACAACCTTCGAGCGCCGAGAGGTCCATAGCAGATTTAGGGTGAAGAAAAAAGGGAATGGAAAACCTCGATGTATGCCATAATTCACGCGGTGGATTCACCACACGATGGGTCGTACTTTTTAATTTATTGTTGGTAAGCCGCTGGAGCATATCACCTACATTTACTACAATCTGCTCCGGCAAGGAGGTTACACCCACCCATTCATTTTGTTTGGTAAGTATTTCCAATCCTCCCGCAGAAGCACCAACCAGCAAGGTAATCAGATTAATATCCTCGTGCTGTTCAGCGCGTATCGCACTTTTGGGTTCTACGGTGATAGGCGGATAATGGATACAACGCACAATCGAATTCCCTTCCTCTACATAATGATCAAAATAATATTCATCGAGTCCAAGATAAAGCGCAATAGCTTGTAAAAGAGACTTACCCGATTTTTCAAAAGCGCGGTAGGATTTAAAGATCGTATCATCAAATCCTTCAACTTCTTTTACACTTACATTATCGGGATATTCCGGTTTCAATGGATGGTTTTTCGGAACGGTTTGCCCATACTGAAAAAACTCTTTCAGATCGGGGGCATCACTTCCTTTTGCATGCTCTTTTCCGAAAGAAGTATATCCTCTTTGTCCCGCCAATCCCGGAATCTCATACGCCCTCTTTTTATCAGACGGAAGAGAAAAAAATTGTTGTACATATTTGTATAAATCAGCAATGAGTGCGTCGGAGATTCCATGATTCCTTACCGCCACAAACCCAACCTCTTCATAAGCCTTGCCGAGTTCCTGAACAAAGGCTGCTTTTTTCTTCGGATCTCCGCCAGTAAAATCGGACAGATCAACTATCGGTATGGTTGCCATAATTGTTGGTTTTTAAATTTAGAATAGTGAGTGTAGTTTTGGATATGTCAAATTACAAAGATTATTTTTTGTTTAAAGGTATTATTTTTATTCTTTTTTTCGGTTCTTTTAGCATGATGGTTTCTTGCTCCCACAATATTTCGGGACAGGCTATCAACTATCAATTTGAAAATAAAAGCCACCTGCCCAATTATAGTGATTTGAATTATTGGGCGGCTTCTCCTTTCAAATACGATCCGTCAGACAATATACCCAAAGGATCAGATGACCGCACCAACGATTCTATTGCCGATGTATTTTTTATTTATCCCACCACTTATACTGACACCAAAATGCCATCGGGATGGAATGCTGATATAGATGACAAATCGCTCAATCAGAAAACCGACAATTCTACCATCCTCTATCAGGCAAGTGTTTTTAATAAATACTGTCGTGTTTTTTCTCCACGATACCGTCAGGCAAATCTGAAAGCTTTTTTTACAAACAAAGAAGACTCTGCCGAAAATGCTCTTGACACTGCTTATGAAGATGTAAGAAATGCTTTCGAATATTATTTGCAACATGATAACCACGGCCGCCCCATCATCATCGCTTCTCACAGTCAGGGTACATTACATGCAGGAAAACTACTGAAAGAATTCTTTGAAAATAAACCTTTACAAAAGCAATTAGTTTGCGCTTACATCATAGGATTGCCGGTATTTACCAATTATTTTTCTGAATTGAAGCCTTGTGATGATTCAACGGCTACAGGTTGCTTTATAAGCTGGCGCACCTTTGAAGAAGGATATGTAGCACCTTATATCCAAAAAGAAACTCTCAAAGCTTATGTAATCAATCCGCTTACATGGACGATGGATACGACTTTTGCTTCTGCTAGTTTGAATAAAGGTGGCATCCTTCGCAATTTTAATAAAGTAATTCCGGGATTGGTACATGCACAGATACATGGAAATATTTTATGGGTCAATAAACCTAAGTTCTTCGGAAGTATTTTTCTGAAAACAAAAAATTACCACATAGCTGATTACAACCTTTTCTATGAAAACATAAAAGAAAATGTAGGAACAAGGATCAGGGCGTTTTTGAAAAAATAAACCCCTTTAAGGAAAAGTGATTTCTAATAACGGTAAATAACTTCAGGCTTAAATTCCTGCAAATCTTCATTCGCCTTATTCCAGTTATCAGAAAAGCCCAGCATGAAACCTCCACCACCCGCTCCGCAAATCTTTAAAAAATAATCACCATTATCTAATCCTCCCCTGATCACTTTCTGAAAAGTGGGGGGTATAAAAAAACTCATTTCCCGTAACTGGAACTGAATTAGTTTATCAAGGTTTCCGTATAAAGAATCCGGGGTTTCTTTTAAAAATGAATTAATACTGCTGTTAGTATAATTCACCAGTTCATCATGGATTTTATTTCTGAAATAAATATCTGTACAAAAATCCCTAAACTGCGACATCATGATGGAAGTCTGTCTGGCAATGCCGGTGTTCAAGAGGAAAATCACATTTTCTCCATCCTCTTTTTGAGCGGGAATCACTACCGGAGAAACATCCTCCGCACTTTTGTACAAAATAGGTTTGTTGAGAATGATGCTTAGCGGGTCAAGCCCCGAGCTGGTACCGTGGAAATAAGATTCCATGCGTCCCAGGCTCATTTTTAGTTTTTGTGCGGTTCCCAGAGTAAGCCCTTTCAATTCATCTTTAAGTTCTTTTGCTTTTTTCAAATATCTTAAAAAGATGGCTACCACCAGAGCGCCGGAACTTCCCAACCCATACCCTTGTGGTATATTGCTGTTGAAGAAAAGGCCGTTCTCAATTTCCCATTCAAATTGCTTTACTTCCAGAACAAAGTTATCATCCATGTTGCTTGCGATGAAAGTCGAAAATTTCTTCAAATATTCATTGGAGCGATAAGCGAATTTGTTTTGTGTATCGCCGTTTGCGAAAGTCAACTGACCTGAAAAACGATCGTAAGGCATCACCAATGCCATACTGTTATAGAGGGCGCTATATTCACCAAACAATAAAACCTTTGAATTAAAACTTTCCATTCAACAACTTTAACTTATTAATTTTCGAGGGCCATCGCCCATCTTATCAAATATTATCTCTTTAACGCAATTCTTAAAGTCATTATTTAAAAAGTCGCGGACTTTGTTTTGATCTGCTTCGGCATATAGTACATGCACATTAGGCCCTGCATCTAAAGTAAAACAAACGGGGATCTTCGACTCTTTTCTGAAATTCATTATTTTTTCTATCACCGTCAAGGTGCCGGGTCTCATTAAGATATAATAATCTTTTGAGGTAAGCATCATGGCGTGCAAAGTTAATGCTTCTGATTCTGCCATGCTAATAAACTCTTCAAAGTCGCCTCTGGCAAGTACTTTCACCATCCGTGAGGTGCGTTCATTTGCCTGTGCAAAACGTTTTTCGGCATACGGGTGACCTTCCATTAAAGAATGCCCCACGCTGCTCGAAACTTTTTTGGGTTCACTTTCTACAATTAAAATGGCATCGTGCAGTTGTTTGAAATTATCGTGAATGTCAGTGATTTTCACGGCAAATTCATCTGAAGAACCGGAAACTGACTTATTTTCCCCCCACAAAGCAAAGCCAGAATACAGGGAACGGCATGCGCTTCCACTGCCGAGCCTTGCCAGACGGGAAGCGTTTCTTAAAAAACTTTCTTCACTCTCTTCTTTAAAATAAGTGCGGGAAGCATCTGAAAGAGAAAGTGCAATGGCGCCAAAAGCCGATGCCGAAGATGCGATCCCGGTTGAATGCGGGAAACTATTGTACGAATTGATGATAATCGAGTGTTCTTTTAAAAACGGGAAGTCTTCCTTCCGTGTTTTTAGATATTTTTGCAAACGTTCTTCGAACAGTGTATTCTTTTTCCCTTCGAAAAAGTAATCAAGTACAATTCCCTCTTTCGACTTTTTTTCAAAAAGTTGCAATGTAACTTCTGTAAAAGATTTTGATAAAGTCATGCTCAAAGATGCATTACAGGGAATCTGATTTTCCTTTTTGCCCCAATACTTTATAAGGGCAATATTGGAAGGGCATCGCCAGGTGATAGTGTCTATCGGTTCGTTTTGAGCTGACATTTATTTTTTAATGAGTTCGTTATAATTGAATAATACAGAATATCCTTTCTCCATAAAGTAATTTCTTGCGTCATTCTCTTTCCTGTAAACGGCCATGAAGAAATCACCGCCCCATGCGCCTAAAGACTTAATGGCAAAAGGATAATCAGGAAATTTCTGTTCTTTTATGGTGGGTAATTTCAAAATTCCGGAAAGCAATTTTTCACTTTCTTCCATCGTATTTTCAAATGTGTCAATTTGTGTTGATTTAGCAGCCGCCACAATAATCGTCCTCATTTGCTCCACCTGCTCTGCTGATATTTTTAACGAATTAAATTGTTGGACTTCTTTTTCGCTACTCTGTTTTTTACCACTATAAATAAATAATAATTTTGAAATAATTTTTGGAAATAAGTAAACCGGAACGGTTTGGTGGCTTTCCATATCATAAATTACCGGAGTAGCTGCGGAGGCACAGGCTACATCATACCCCGAACCTCTGAAAGAATTTTCTAATAATAAATAAGGATCCGTTTCACTCCATTGTGCCAATAAACTGATGAGGGTAGAGCTGGAGCCAAAGCCCCATTCCAAAGGAAAATCCGATTGCGTTTGAAAGTATAATCCGGTTTGAAATAAGGAAGGGTTTTCCGCTTTTATTCTCTTGAATAAGATCAATAAAATTGCTGCTTTTGCCGCATCAGAACTTGTTATTATTTCCAGATCTTTTGAAAAGCAGGCAGAAAACCAAACGTCTTCATTGACCCTGGCCGTCCACTTAAAATTATTTTCTTCTGAATGCTCCACTTGCATTTTCTGACCATAGCTCAAAGGAATGGCCATACACTCAGAACCCTTCAACACCAGGTATTCTCCGAAAAGCATCAATTTTCCTGAGGCGTAATAATCCATGTATTCTAATTAAATTTTCACTGAATTTTTTGTAGTTTGTTTTGTATTACCGATCGTAAGTTCATTCACTAATCTACGGACTGCAGACACCGAAACTTTTTCATGTTTAAAATGTTCAACGATACCTTCTTTATAAATTTCGGGAACATTGAGCTGTTTCATAATATTGAATAGGTGCATTTTCATGTGCCCTTCCTGAATGCCAATAGTAACCAATGATTTTACTGCCGAAAAATTATTGGCCAATCCTGCCGCAGCGGCGATGCTCATTAATTCTTCTGCCGAAGGATGTCCCAATAATTCCAATGATAATTTCACCAAAGGATGAAGATTAGTGAGGCCGCCAACAACACCAAGTGAAAGAGGTAACTCAAGTATAAATTGAAATTTATTATCCTTTAAAATTACTTTGGTGAGAGGGCTGTATTGCCCTTTCAATGAAGCATACGCATGACCACAGGCCTCAACCGCGCGGAAATCATTTCCACTTGCCAGAACGATTGCATCCACGCCATTGAAAATCCCTTTATTATGCGTTACCGCCCTGAAAGGATCTACTTCCGCAATGCGCACGCCCATATAAAAGCGGCGCACAAATTCTTCTCCCGATAATCCGGGAGCCATTTCATTAAAATCTGATATATCCGTTTCCACCCAACATTTTACCCGGCAATTCGGAGTAAGATTGGAAAGAATACACATGACAATTTCCAGCCCTTCACCTGAAAAATCCGGTTGTGAAGCATACCATTCTTTGAAACTTGCCGCAAATTGTTCGAGACAGGAATTAATGAAATTAGCGCCCATAGAATCCACTGTTTCAAAAGTGCAGAAAAGCTGCATCAATCCCGGTTCTTTATCGCTGAGGTCTCTTAATTCAATGTCTGTAATTCCTCCGCCTCTCTTACGCATATTCTCGGTAATCATATCTGTGGCGGAGATAAGGATTTGCTTTAATTCAGGAAATTTATACTGAAGTAATTCCAGATTATCGGTCCATAAAAAATGAACCTGCCCTACTTTTTGAGTCGCGACAATTTCCGTTTTAAATCCACCATGCGAAAACCAGAACTTAGCGCTATGTGAAGCTGCTGCCACCACAGAGCTTTCTTCAATTACCATGGGTAGTGTATAAACTCTGTCATTGATCAAAAAATTGGGCGCTACACTGTAAGGTAAATGGAAATTGGAAATCGTATTCTCGCTAAACTCCTCAATAAGCTCCTGAATGGCTTTATCCTGATGATGAAAGCTTTTAAAATACCCGATTACCTCTTCTTTGTTTTCAAAAAAGTTTCCGATCAAATCCAGTTTTTCACTCTTTTTCTTTTTTGAAAATCCGTGTAAAATATTTGATGTATTCTTCATTTCGTTTACTTAATTTTTAAAAATGCTTTCGCTAATAAGAGTCCCTCTGCCTGATGTTGCGCATAAGTATCCAGCGATTCCTGCGATTGATTGGCGTACTTTAAAAATGCGGAGGCCTGCCCGTAAACAGCAGGAATCTTCGATTTAGAAATAAAATAATATCCGTCCAAAAAATTCTTTATGCCGCCACTGATGATAGCAAGATTGCATTTCCTTTCTTCTCCCAAAACTTCTACTACATCATTCAGAAATTCGGTCATTTCGCCGGCAGTGTGACCCACGCTGATCACGGATTCAAAAAACTCTTTCATGCCTGGGTTACGGAATAACTCCAGCTTGGAAAAATTAGTTCCGCCGCTCGCTGCAAAATCAATAGCGGCAAGCGGGAGTTTTAATAACTCAATCATGCTTTCTTTGCCAAAGCCTTGCCCTACCTCTTTTACAATCAAAGGTATCTCCGTTTCGTTTAGTAATTTTTTGATGGTTTCTATGGGAGCAAAATGGATCTGGTCTCCTTCGGGTTGCAACCATTCCTGAAGTGGATTCACATGAATGATCAATCCATCGGCATCTAATTTATTTACAAGGTTCTTTATTAAATACGCTTCCCCTGCTTCAAGGATTTGTTCAATTTGGGCAATTCCCAGATTGGCATAAAAAGGTACTTCATTACCCAAAATGGGGCGCAGATTAAAATCGGATAAATACGTATCATCTTTTAAAATGATCCTGCATGAGCCAAGCCCCATCCCGAAACCAAACATCTTCGCTGTTTTTGCCAGCATCGTGTTAATGGCACCCGACCTGGAAGAGCCGCCGGTCATGCTCGAAATCCAGATGGGAAAATTGAAAGTTTTATTACCAAATTTAATTTCCCAATGTCCGCCTTTATCCGGGTGGCCCGAGAGCATAGGCTCGTAATAAAACCGATGATCGGTTTCAACGTTTTTGGATTCAAAAGCTAAATCCAGATGGCTTTGTTTTCTTGACCCTGTAATATTTGTTTTCTCTTGTTTCACCTTTTGCGTTCAAAGTAATTTTGCCCCATTATTTAAAGGCATTTTTTAATCACGGATTAAGACGATCACAATTTCGTAAGAACCAAATCAGAAGAGTTTATCATAAACCTCTTTAAATTTAAAGTACTTATCCCAAACCTCTCTTGCTTTCTCATTTATGATGATAGACAGGAATGTTACTTTGTTGAACATCCCTACAAGATGATTCGTAACCATAAATCGGGAGGAAAACTTCCTGATCTGAAATCTTTCGGATTAAAATTAATTACCCTTTTTTGGAAGAATTTCGATTTTTCATTCTCACGGCATCATAAAGTCTTTACAGTCCTCTATACCAGTAAGATAGATAAAATCCCCGCGAAATTACAAAATGTCTCCGTTCAAACCCATTAGTGAGGAGCTTTTTGTTAAGTAAAGTAACTTCGTTCATGCTATAAAAGCGGTTCAGTTGGAATTCAATAGGTTTCTCTGTTATTCCAAAATCAAATATTATGAGGGTTTTTCCCACAATCGAAAATTCAATTCTCAAAGAATTAATCCAATTCCGAATGTGATTACAAAAAGCAAAGAAGAAAGAGCTAATTTTTTGAGATCGGGATCCAACTTCTCAAGTTGCTCCGTTTTGAAAACTTTCCGAATATTAAAAAAAAAGAGAGGGAAGGTAGCCAGAAACAAAAATTGATACCCGCTTTTAAAATTCAAAAAAGTATAGATGAGTGCAAAGGCTAAAGCTAATATCAACAAGAGTGCGTGATAAATTTTTGCAGAAGGAACACCCATAGCTACTACCATAGACTTCTTAAAGTGTTTTTGGTCATTTTCATAATCACGCAGATTATTGATATTTAAAACTCCTGTTGCAAAAAGCCCCATACTTGCTGCCGGCAAAATTTCGGACATCGGCAATTGGTGACTATGTAGGAAATAGGTACCCAATACAGAGGTTAATCCAAAGAAAATAAAAACCGCGGCATCCCCGAAGCCTGCATATCCATACGGCTTTTTGCCAATAGTATATTTTATGGCCGCAATTATAGCGAGTATCCCCAGTGAAAAGAAACTTAGAATTATTTTTAATGAAAAGCCTTTTGTTCCTGCAACAATGAGCCATGTTCCTGAAAAAAGAGAAAGGAACACTAAAATAATAATGGCCGCCTTCATTTGTTGCAAAGAAATTTCTCCAGTTTGAAGGCCGCGTTTTGGGCCCAGTCGCTTTTCGTTGTCAACACCCTTTAAAGTATCGCCATAATCATTGGCGAGGTTGGATAATGTTTGTAGAAATAAGGTGGTAAAAAGAGCGCTAATCAATACTTCAGCGCTAAAGTATCCATCATTATAAGCAAGAAAAGTTCCTAGAATCACGCCAGATACCGATAAGGAAAGGCTTTGAAGACGAAATGCCTTAATCCACGCTTTCACTTTTTTCATTGCGCAAATTTCGGAAAATCTTAAACAGGAAAACGAAATCCTCAATATATCGGGAGGCTTCCTATGTGATCCTTGTAAAATAGATAGAGAATCAGCGGAAGTGATTTTGTTATATTTTTAAATTGATAGTACCTTGTATAAAAAGCAATTTTAAACTTTTATAGTTTGCAACGGACAGATTGGTGAATTGGGTTCCATAGATGAAAATTTTTCTTTTCGATGCAGACAATTAGAGTATATTTCGTATAAAATTATTTTGCAGAAATAATTCCCTGTCTGCCGACCAGGCAGGTTCTTGCTCTTTGTGCCTTTGTGTTTACCCCGTTGGATTAAATGGATTAGGATTTAGTTATTAGCAGTGAATGTTTTAATCCTACGGGGTAAAGAAACTTTTGTGACGCAAAAGAAGAAACAATTGACCACAAAGAACACCAAGAGCACGAAGGAAAAACACTTCGGATTTTTATAATAAAAACGTGAGTTTTTAAAACCAGGAATTCACGACTTTGACCCTTTGCAATATAACTCTCATGAACTTCAATCAATTAGAATACATTATTTCTGTTGACCGTCACAGAAACTTTGCACGTGCCGCGGATGAATGTGGAATTGCACAATCCACGCTCAGCAAGGAAATTCAAAGGTTGGAGAAAGAATTTGAGGTCATGATCTTCGACCGGTCGCGCCATCCGGTAGTCCCTACTATGAAGGGAATTGACCTCATTCAACAGGCAAAAAAAATTCTTGAAGAAAAAGATCGTTTTAAAACCATTGCCGGTGAGAAAAACAATCGTCCTTTCGGGGATTTTCGTTTAGGAATTATCCCGGGATTGGCACCTTATATAATCCCTTTATTCACCAGACAACTTTCGCAAAAATATCCCGAATTAAATCTAAAAATCTTTGAGATCGGCCCGAAAGAAATGATTGAATATTTTGAAAATGAGGGTTTGGATGGTGCCATATCAATTGCACCATTTTTCAAAAAAGGCTTTTATGAAGATCCTCTTTTTGAAGAAAAGTTTGTGCTGTATGTCAACTCAAAGAATAAAGTTCTTGCTTCACAGAAAGTAAAGTGGAATGATATTCCTCTTGATGAACTCATCCTGCAGGAAGATATCAGGGAGTTTCTTCTGAACAAAGATTCTTTGCAGAATGATATACCGCTCGCAGTAAAAAAAATAAAAAATATTGCGTTCGAAAATGGGTCTCTTGAAACGATTCGTAAAATTATTGATCGCAATGGTGGCCTCACTTTGATCCCTCATCTCGCTACCCTTTACATGGGTGACCGGAGGCTGAAAATGGTGAGGGAAATTGAATCGCCCACACTTACAAGAACCATCATCTTTGTAACACCGCGGGGGTTTGAGAAAAACCGTATGACCAAAGTGATCAAGAAAGAGATCATTGCCAATCTTCCGAAAGAAGTGAAATGATCCGGTTTTTTTCTATGCTTTTTTACCAATGGCAATACGAAAATTATCCATTGTTTTTCTTTGACGTTCTATATAATGCCAAACCCAGAATACCAGCAAAAGAGAAGCGATCAGATATAACGCCGGTACCACAAAACCCAACCCACTCAGTAAAAAAGCAAATACCAACAGTAACCCGGTAAACAAATGCGTGATAGCTGTATGCGCATTGCTCGGAATGAGGTCTGCGGAATTTTTATCATAATTCTTTTGAGCATACCGAATTGCCTGTACCGCAAAAGGTATAGAAAGAAAGGCCACATAAAAAGTATAAGGCGCATAACCCAGCAATGGCAATAAAGCGATGATGGCATAGGCGGCGATAAAACAAACAATCAAAATATTTTTTGCGCTTCTTTTTCCCAGGCGTACAACCAACGTGTTTTTCCCCGATTTCATATCAGATTCTGCATCCTGAAACTGATTGATCAACAATACATTTGAAATAAAAATGGCAACCGGTAAAGAAATTAAAAATGCCTGCAAAGAATAGTAACCAGTTTGCACATAAAATGCGCCCATCGTCATCATAACGCCGAAAGTGGTGGCGATCAAAAACTCTGCAAGTCCCGGCGCTACATTGATAAATGAAAATTTTCCTTTTTCACTTGTATAAAATAATCCGGAGATCAATCCATAAAAAATCAAAGGAATCAGTCCCCAACCGCTGACAGCAACGAGATACGCGCCGATTAAAAAAGCTACGCTACATAAAACGATTCCAAAGAATCCCATATCGGAACGGGAGACAAGCCCAAGCTGGATCATCCGTGAACCACCTGTGAACGGGCGAATTCCCTCTACATTTTCATTATCTCTTTCAGCGTCTTTCCAGTCATTGATCATATTGGTTCCGGCCTGAATCATTACGCCCCCAATGAGTGTTAATATAAATAAGAAAACGTTGATGGTTTGAATGGCAGAAAAAGCAATCGCTCCACCAAGTAAGAGAGGGATTAAAGAGGCCGTTAATGATAATGGCCGTACCGATTCTTTCCATGCCCGCGCTTTTGCTTTTACATCATCCCAGGTACTGAATGACTGGCGGTTTTGTGGAAATTCAAATATGGTGGGCCTTTCTCCCTGTAAAATTTCGGGAACAAACCGGTATTTAACTATAAATGGTTTGATGCGGATAAATTCCAACCGATCCGTAGCATTTATTTTTACAAAATTAGCCACTATAGGAGAACGGACATTCATCAATTCAAGCACCTTTTCACGCTCTTCTTTGTCTTTTATAATTTCTGCCCTGCCAATAATTTCACATTCCTCCATCTCCATAAAAGTTTTCCCCTGGTGGATCAATAAAGCGGTCTCGGGAATATTACTCCATTGAATTACTTTCGGGTCGCCCTTCATACTACTCACATAAATATTGAAATCATTATCAGCACCAAAGTGCATCATCCTCTGACGGGGAGTTCCCATATTGGAAGTTCCCACTGCCGCCACTTCCGCACGGGATAAATAATCTAAAACTTCTTGCTTGCTACGTTGTGCCATTATATCGAATATTTGTAATAAAGTACAATTATCAATAACTATACCGACAGCAAATTTACTTCATTTGAGTGGAGAGGGTTTTCCTGATTGGGAAATCCTCTCTTAATTCTTCAATTAAAAAATTTAATCTTTTTCAAAAAAAATAAACGTGGTATTAAGATAGCCCAAAAAGATTCTTTTTTCTCTACAAAACCCCTTATCGCTTTTAACTATCATTCTAATCGCTTTTGCCACATTGACTTCGGCTCAGTGGCGAGGTAACTTTGTGTCATAATTATTTACAATTCAAATCTAATAATATGACTGAAGTACAAAAATTGGCAGAATTTGTTCACTCTCGCGACTACAAAGATCTGTCTGAAAAAGCGGTTACGGAATTAAAAATAAGATTGCTTGATGCGCTGGGGTGCGCAATTGGAGCATTGGAAGGAAAGCCGATAAAAATGTTGAAAGAACAATTGGATGATTTTGGTGGTAATCCTTTGGTGAGCCTGATCGGTGGCGGAAAAACCGCGCCCGACCGTGCTGCATTTTATAATTCGGCACTGGTGCGCTATCTCGATTTTAATGATAGCTATCTGGCGAAAAAAGAAACCTGTCATCCTTCTGATAATATCGGAAGCATTCTCGCTGCAGCACAATATGCGGATAAAGACGGAAAAGGGTTTCTGACGGCTTTGGCAATTGCATACCAGGTTCAATGCAGGTTGAGTGATGTGGCACCGGTACGTGATAAAGGTTTTGACCATACCGTTCAGGGTGCTTATGGAACATCTGCAGGCGCAGCTTATGCATTAGGAGTGGATGCAGGAAAAATCGCGAATGCTATTGCTATTGCAGCTACAGCATACAATGCACTTCGTGTAACACGAACAGGGAATTTATCTAATTGGAAAGGCCTGGCCTTCCCTTCTACGGGTTGGACTTCTACACATTCGGCTTTTTTGGCGATGCGCGGTATCACAGGGCCGGAAGAGGTTTTTGAAGGAAATAAAGGATTTAAAGAAACCATATCCGGCGATTTTAAAATAGACTGGGAAAAGGAAAATCTTGAAAAAGTTACCGGGACTATTACTAAAAAATTCAATGCCGAAATTCACTCGCAGGCTACATTGGAAGGTATTCAGGATTTGATGGCACTGCACCATTTTGATCCGAAAGACATCAGTAAAATCGTGTTGAACACATTTGATGTGGCTTTCAATATTATTGGTGGCGGCGAAGAAGGAGCAAAGAAAAATATCAGTACTAAGGAAGAGGCAGACCACAGCCTTCCCTACATGATGGCAGCACTCCTTTTAGACGGCAATGTACTTCCTGCTCAATATCTTCCTGAAAGAATTTTAAAAGCAGATGTACAACAATTATTGCAAAAAGTACAGGTAAATCAAAAGAAAGAATATTCCGACCGTTTTCCAAAAGAGATGGCATGTGATATCACTATTACGCTCAACAACGGATCTGCATTTCATATTGATAAAAAAGATTACAAAGGATTTATTTCACGCCCCGCTTCATGGGAAGGGATTGTGGAAAAATTCAATCATCTTTCTTCACTCTATGCAGATGCACCGCTCCGCGAAAAAATTATTTCTACGGTAAAAGATCTGGAGAATTATCGGATAAAAGACCTGATGGAACTTCTTGAAAAAGTAAGCGTTCCGGCACAGAATAAAAATTTAAAAATTCACTCACATTTAAAATAAATTATCATGGCAGAAAAAAATAAATTTATCACTAATCCGATTGCGTTTGAATGGCTTCAACGCAATGACCGTCCTCCGAAACCTCGCAAAAGAGGAATGACAGAAATCCGGGCAGCATATTATTCTAATTTCGGACTGAGTTATTTCAAGGATATCCTTGAAACAACCGGCAATTATGTGGACAGCATTAAGTTTGCCGGCGGCGCGTTCACCTTTATGAATCCTAAAAAGATCAGGGAGATCAATGATCTTGCTCATCAATATGGCACCCTGGTTTCTACCGGCGGATTCATGGAATATGTACTTACCAAAGGAAAAGATGCGGTAAAAAAATACATTAATGAATGTAAAGAAATGGGTTTTGATATTATTGAGATCTCGACCGGTTTTATTTCCCTCCCAACAGATGATTGGCTCAGGGTAGTTGAAGATGTGCAGAAGGCAGGATTGAAAGCAAAACCCGAAGTAGGAATTCAGTTTGGGGCAGGTGGAGATACTACCACCGGCGAACTTCAATCCGAAGGAACCCAGGATGTAAGCTATGCCATTTCGCAAGCCAAACGATTTTTAGATGCGGGCGCTTATATCATCATGATGGAATCTGAAGGCGTAACCGAAAATGCATCGCCCTGGAGAGTAGATGTTCCTGCAAAATTCATTAATGGATTGGGGTTGGAAAATGTAATGTTTGAAGCGGCAGATCCGCAGGTTTTTAAATGGTATATTAAAAACTATGGTCCTGAAGTAAATCTTTTTGTGGACCACAGTCAGATCGTACAATTGGAATGTACCCGTCAGGGAATCTGGGGAACCAATGATATTTGGGGAAGGATTGTTACTTATAAATAAATGGTTAGTTTGACTAAGGCCTTCCGGGTTTTAAAACCCGGAAGGCCTTTTTTATTTGATTTCATTTCCTTCTATAAAAGAAAAATCCTGGTTTTAAATTGATAAGAATCTTTTTAAAGTCGAATACCGCATATTTACAGTATCCAAATAAGTTTTTGTGAATGATAATGTCTATTCAACATAAAGGATTAAAATCATTTTGGACTAAAGGGGATGTAAGTAAATTGCCAGAAGAGAATCTTCATAAAATTACCAGGGTGCTTAACATTATACATTACCTCGAAAAGGTCCTGCAGGACCTCGGGGTTTTTAAATATTTGCGGCCTCACCCATTGAAAGGCGAGCTAAAAGCTTTTTGGTCTTTAGATATCTCAGGGAACTGGTGTATAATTTTTAAATTCGGAGAAGGAAATGCATTCGATCTGGATTATTTAGATACACATTAAATTAAATAAAATGAAAAGAGCAAACGAAACAGATATTCACCCGGCATTATTCTAAAAGAAGATGTGGTAGATACCAATAAATTAAGCATTGGCAGGGCTTGCAGAGGTATTGGGAGTATCTAGGTTGACTCTATCTAAAATCGTTAATGGCAATGGTTCCATTACACCCAACATGGCATTGAGAATTGAAAAAGTTTTTGGAGGAAATGCTGATTTCTGGCTAAGGATACAGAGAGGATATGACTTAATTGAAGAAAAAATACGGTTTGAAATGGATCCGCCTGAATTAATTCACTTTGGATAATCATGATTATAAAGAAGCCAATTGATATTTTTTACTACGTACTTCTTTAATGTATTTCGAGTTTTTAAAATCAAGATGGTATTACAAATAAAAAGACAGTATAGTCTAATGCTTTTTGTTTTTTTGGTTAAGGCTGCCGTTTGAAAACTATGATTCTCATCCGCAATGTAAATTATACTGTTCTCAACTTGCAAGCCCGATTTCTCCTCTATCCATGATACACTTTTGAAAAAATAATTTTTCCATCTTTTATCTCCAACACTTCCGCTACCATCAAATCCTCTTCGCCCGGAACTTCCCTGGTATATTCCATAAAAATCCGTTGTTCATTTGCGGTGAGTCGTTCAACCTTGTAATGCAGATCGGGCAATCTCATAAAAGCATCGTGCCACCATTCGTGAAGCGCCGCTTTACCGCTTATAAAGCCATTTGTTTCAGGAATCTTGATTTTTAATTTAGGGCTATAGTGCTCTGCGTCATCATCATATAATGCCAATAAATTTTCGAGATTATGTTCATTGAATGCCGCAAACCATTGTAGGGCGATGGCTTCATTTGGTAGTGATGATTGCATGATAAAATATTTTTTGAATTTCAAGCCTCCATCCGGATGACCCGGGAGAAGGTTCTAAAAATAGTCCACAGTAGCTCAGAAATGTTCGGGTATTTGCGAAGACAGGGAGTTCATTGCTTGTTGAGCCCATAATCCCGGTGTTTGCAGGCTCCCAATTAAAATTATTTAAAGTTGAAATTGCGGACTAAAGCCAAACAGTGAACGTCGGGATCGAACCACCTTGTCTTTCAATTGCTCCATTATTTCCTTTGACATCAGTTTTATACTACTATTAAATCTGCTCAAAACTTCTTTTAGGCTACCTTTTATTAACTAACTTTAAAAGTGAATAGGTGCGTTTTTTCAGATTTTTACAATCCATTTAAAAAATATTGCCAATCTTATTTTAATATCAACGATGCAGAACATACCCGTATTTGAACCAATTCAGTAAAAACCTGCAATATTTATCAATACCTTAATGAAGCTATTGGCCATAGTATGTTGGATACTTTTATCTTGATTTTAGCATTTTCTATTCTATTTTTTTTTACAGAAAATCAAATTCCTTCCGAAGCTAAAGGCTACCTGTTTTTATTTGCTTTGTTAGTAAATAGTATAATCATATACGTGTATATTTACATCAGGCCCAAAGCATACACAAATATTAATATTGATTCGCAAGGTATCCATTATTGGAATAAATATCGTCAGGTTTTTATAAAAGATATTTTATGGAAAGACTTTACAAAAACCCCTAATCCGACAAGTAAATCGAATATATACAATCATCACGGGAATGATTTGTATAGCCTTAATCCAGGTCGTTATTCAATGGTAAGAAAATCCTTTTTTTGGATCGTGAAAAACGAAAAAGCACAATTGACATCAGAGAGCTTTGTAAGTACACATGTTTTTGATATTTGGTTTGCCAACCGAAGGGAGTTAATTAGAACGTTTCTTTTAGGACTTGCACATTTCTGCCCGAATATAAAGGTAAACCCAAATGTATTTGACAGTTTTTTTATCGCCCCCGAAACGTATAAATTTCAACTGGCTAAACGAAATAAACTCCTGCTAACTGTTATCATCTTTACAATTATTATACTGGTGGTTTTATATTTTGTTGTTCAGGCAATATAAAATCGCTGTTCGTGATTTGCAATTGCGGGCAGATGTCTTTGCATTTTAATGCACTTTATTCTTTACAGATTTTAAATTTTTAGATAATTCTTCGGAATTGCAAATTCCAAATAGCAGTATCTTTTTTATTTGAATTGGTTGATCTTTAAGTTCGTTTTACGTAGATGACAGCCGTATCAGTTTTAAAATAAAGACTACCGAAATAATCGGTACAAGTATGCAGATGCCTGCCCTGATAACGAAGTCGGGCGGGGGCATAAGCAAGAAGTAATGACGCTGTCGCACGCTGATTTTTACGCCGTTTTGAACGACGCATCCTTCCTAAAAGTTTTATTCACCCCGTTAGAAATAAAGATATTCTTTGATGCGATTAAAGATTTAGGATTTCTCACGGGGTGAAAATAAGGCATGCCGGTTACCTGCATTCCAAAAATAAGATGGAACGCATAGCGGCAGTATGCAAGCAACTAAAACTACCGGTTCCTATGCAAAGAGTGCATACACCGGTAGCGCTACGCATGCTGCTAGAAACCGGCAAAGACATAACACTCTGCCCTGTGTGCAAAAAAGGCCGTATGGAATTGGTAAAAACATTTATTTATCACAATGGCTGCTTAATAGATGCAGCACAACTGTGTAGGCTCCCCTTTTTTAGTACATATCTAAAGTAGACTTTTTAATTCATTTATTGTTACACGCTGTTGGACGTAATGAAGCGGAGGCGTAGCCGAAGCGTAATGTAGTCCAACAGCGTGTATGGTT
>JBDTGA010000082.1:0-10724 GCA_039937655.1 Ginsengibacter sp. | reverse complement strand
CTTCTTTCTTGGCAACCTCTTTATGGTGGTTTTGCCGAGGGTGTTCACCTCTTCCCATACCGAACAGAGAAGTTAAGCCCCTCATGGCCGATGGTACTGCACAAAAATGTGGGAGAGTAGGTAGCTGCCATGATTATTTAAACCCTTTCAATTAATTTTGAAAGGGTTTTTTGTTTTTAAATTAATTTGAATGGCCTTTTTGCTGATCTCGTTTTGATTCAAATTATTTTGAAATTCAAATGCTCTCTACCGACAGCTTTTTCTTACTCAACACCACTGGAATTATCATCGTTTAAACCATGCCCTTGAGAAATTAGATTGTATTCTCGTTCTCGGAAGTCATAACCTTAGAGTTGCGGGGTGATCTGCAGAGTTGTATCTGTAGGGGGTGCACCTTTGGTAATCATGTCCGGGCGGATTGGAAAATTTACAAAGGGTATGTGGACTGAAAATAAAGCGGATAAATTCGATAAGGCTGCTGTTCTGAAGGGAGTTACTGTAGATGTCATTCTAATTGAAAATGAAATCATTAATAGCTTGGATTTTTTTTATTTACCAAAAAATATTAATGGAGAAAGGGAGAAATCCATTCCTTCTTTTTTATTCCTTTTACTTATTTGTTGATTATGACCAACGGCTACTCTAAGTTTAAATGCTTCCTTCCTGCTTTTGCAGTTGTTTGCTTGTCTGTCTGGTTCCATCGTGGCTATAACCTGGCAAACCAAAAATATATTTCAGCTTTTGCTTAAAAGTTATATGCTGCCGCGTATCTTTTATTATTTGTTTTATTTCATTAGTGACCACATCGAGAAAGCTGGTATAAGGAGTTGTTTTTCTCACTCCATATTCTATTGGCACTGTTGCCTCTTCTTTTTGAAAAGTACCGAATATTTTGTCCCAGATAATGATCGTCATTCCAAAATTTCTATCTAAATATTTTACATTCTTTGCATGATGCACACGATGATGTGATGGTGTAATGAGAAAATATTCAAGGAATCCCATTTTTTTTATGATCCTTGTATGAGCAAGTGTACCGTAGGTTTGAGACAATATATAAATGAGTAAAATATCAATAGGCCTGTAGCCGATAATGGCTAACGGGATGAAGAAAAAGAATTTTTCTACCGGTTCAAATATTGCAGCTCTTATTCCGACAGAAAAATTAAATTCTCCCGAATTGTGATGTGTGATATGGCCAGCCCAAAGTATCCTTACATGGTGGTCCATAAAATGCATCACATAATAAATAAAGTCTTCTGTTAAATAGAGGCTTAGCCAATAAATTAATAGATTGTTTGGCGCAATTCTAAAACCGTGGTTGTAAATTCCAATAAGCATCAGCAGACATAAACCACCCAACAGAGTTTCTATGGCTGCAAATATAATCCCCAGCAAAATATTATCACGTGTATCTATTATAGAATAATATTTTTGTCCTCGCCGATGACTAATATATAATTCTGTAACAATTAATAAAAAAGTTAGTGGGATACTCCACAGTACTACAAACTGATTATTTAAAAAACCAATCATTTAATATTATTGAAATAGAAACCACAAAGTAAGGGAACATTTGTTTTAAAATTGTCAGTTGCCCGTTTTTTTGTAGGAAATTACATTTGATAGTAGAGATTATTCCTTACCTGCAAAAAAGCTAAGTATATTACTCACTTTTTCTCTGTCTGCTGATTCAACAACATATAGAAAGTTTCCATTCAAACTCCATTTCGCTGTTGGTAAAACCGGGAATGAATTTTTCCTTGCGATTTCATTAGCGTCCTGGTAGGAATCGCAGAGTAACGCTGTTATGGTAACCGGTTTATCTCCGGAAGATATGAATTTGTAGCCTGCAATAATATGATCAGAGAGATGTAATCCGTGCCAGTTAAATGGTACTTCAACCAGAGGTTCATCAACATGGTTCAAAAAAAATTCCATTCTCTTTCCGCTTTGATCTTTCAATTTCAATTCAATGTTATTTTTCATGGCGCTTGTTTATTATATGTTGAAGGGGATACACTGTAAACGGCATAAATGGGAATTTGTTTCCGCCGGGAGAATCGTTTGAATTTTATTTTTGCTTTGCCTGCCCCATGTAGGTAGCCGGTTTGCCTGTGGACCTCATAAATTAAATGTCCTAAAGGTGGTGATAAAATTTAAAATCTAAATGTCTGTTTGTTCATTTGCCAGTTGCCTGATATCTAAAACTTCGAGTACATTTTTTGGGTAGCTTATAGTGACTGCATGGATCATTGCCCTGCCTACTTCCTGCAAGGTGAGCACACTTTTGGGGGAACTAAATTGTACGAGACCTACCAGGAACTTCACTACCGGTTTCCAGTTTTTCTGGTTTGGGAAGGGCTTCATTACTCCCGGACGAAAATTATATTCTGCTTTAAATGGAAGTTTCGCCAGGTCGTTTTCTGTTTTCCCTTTTACGCGTGCCCACATCATCTTGCTCTTTTCACTGCTGTCAGTTTTGGTGCCGGATATGTATGTGAATACCATATTGCTATGTATGCGAATCAACGATTGGGCAAATGCCATCGTGGTATTGTAGGTAAGATGAGTAAACTGCACTTCATTCTTTCCGACAGAACTTACCCCGGCACAAAAAAAACAGGCGTCGTATCCTTTGAGATTTTCCGCAAAATCATCCAGTTTAAAAAAATCAGGGACGAGCAATTCTTTTAATTTAGGATGTTGCATTCCATAATGCCTGCGCGACACGATGAGTACTTCGGCCACTTTCTCGTTTTGCAAACATTCGAATAGTACCCCTTCGCCCACCATACCGGTAGCACCAGTGATGATTACTTTTATTGGAGACATGATGATTTTATTGATTGAGATATTTGTACAAACAAATGTGTTGTAAAAAAATGAATAGAGGAAGATAATTTTTTCATTTTATGATTATGGTCTTTTGATTTTAGAGTGAAGATTTTTATAGACCTATAAGGTTTGAAAATAGGAACTCTATTTTGAAAAGGAAGCTCATAAACCTTATAGGTCTTTCATTACTCCAACACTTTTCCAAATAAAAATTCCACGCGAGCATTAAAATTGAATTTTAGTGCATAATTACAATATCACAAGTGATACATGAGCCAACACGAGAACAACGTTAACTATTAATGTAAGGATGAACTATTTCTTCTTTAGTACAAACTTATCAGCCAGAGCGCCGGTAATTTCGTTTCCATCACCATCTAATGTTACGATACTTCCTTCTTTTACACGGTAGGATGAATTGCCTTTTGAATCCAGGGTGATTGTATTGCCTTCTTTATTCCAGGTGAACTTGCCTTTTTCTTTAAAAGTGGCGTCTTTTCTTTCCTGGTAAATAAATGTCTTTTCATAAGCCTTATCCGGATATAACACAATAATAGCTTCGATTCCCGGGCAGTCGGCACAAGGCAAAGTTCCGGTATAAGTACCAGCCCAGTCAAGTGAGTTTTGTGATGTATGCATGTCAGGCATATCGGCCTTTGCAGGTGCTTCAGTTTTTGTAACTGCTTCTGGCGTGGAGGTTTTTGGGTGGGTGTTGCACGATGTGACCGCGAATAATATTCCGATAGCTAATAGTGTACATTTCATGGTTCTCATTTTTTTAATTTGCATTTTCCTTATTCTCTGATTGCTCAAACATAGTACCATTTATATTCCTGTCCTATTTTAAGAACAGGGAACTGTGACTGTTTGCAAATTTTTAATAAAATTTTAAAACTAATTAGGATAGATATTCGGGATACTCTTTATCATTCAAGTGCATTGGTTGTTTGGGTGTTTGTGCAAACAATTGAGTGGTGATAAAAAGAAGAGGGAAAAGGATATTTTTTTATGTTTGATGCGTTGGCTTGTATGGAAATGGCATTTGTCTGTAAGATAAATAATTGTCTTTTTACGTGATATTTTTTGTCCCGACAAAATTATATCCAAAGGAGATTTTAAATTGGATTGTACATGGAACAACTTGATATGGACAGACAGAAGTAAAAAGTCTAATGGTTAAATGAATTAGTAATCAATTTCATTTTTTTGTACAATTAGGTATTATACCAGCAAGACGAGTGCTGTCGAACAAACTAAAAAGACCTCACTAAATTCGATAATAGCCGCCTTTGTAACTAAAACGAAAAATGGGAAATATATTAACTCAATGGGGTTTGGTGACCCCAATAACAATCAGGAGAAGGGGGTTAATTGAATTTTAGTTCGTGATTACAGCGGCACAAGCAGACGTTTACCCCCAATAAGGGGCTTTTAAACGCGTATATCCTGTAATTTTTGTATATCTTTTATAATTAGCTTTGCACGCTGATTTTTTATGATCATTTACTACAAATAAGATTAACTGTTATAACTAATAAAACATAGAATTTACATTATGCACAAAGAAGAAACGACCATTTATCTTGACAGGAACGAAAATCAATATGGCCCTGCACCTGCCTGTTTTAATGCATTAAAGGCAGATAATTTTAAAAACCTGAGTGAATATTCCCGCGATTTTTCGAGGGGTGTTAAAAGCATATTATCTGAAAGGCTGGCAAATGATTTTGGTGTCCCTGAAAAAAATGTAATGCTTGGATATGGAGGGGAGGATATATTGAAACAGACGGTCCATTGTTATATCGGCAAAGGAGATAAAATAATGATACCATCTTACTCTTGGTGGTACTACAAGAAAATTGCTGATGAAAGAGAGGGAATTAAAATTGAATATCCGATTGTAGAAGGCGAAGATTCTTTTTATTATGATATAGAGGGAATGCTTAAAATCTATGAAGAACAAAAGCCTAAATTGGTTTTAATAAGCTCTCCCAATAATCCAACAGGTAACCGTCTTGAAATTGATCAGTTGAAAATGATATTGCGCAAGATGAGGGATGCTGTTGTGGTGGTTGATGAAGCGTATGCCATATTTTATAATAAAGATAATTCGCATTTAAAAGATATCATCAATGAGTTTCCTAATGTATTAATCATTCGTACTTTTTCTAAATATTTTGGTTTGGCCGGAATAAGAATTGGCTTTGTATTAATGGGCGATGACCATGCAGAATTTTCTATGTTCAGTGCCCGGTATTTAGGTTACAACCGCTTATCAGAACAGATTGCTATTGCCGCATTGGATTCAAATGAATATTATGAGGGTATGCGTAATAAGATGATAGCAGATACAGAAACTTATTTAAAAGAATTTAATAAACTGGAAGGGTTTAAAGCCTATAAATCGTATGCCAATTTTATCCTGGTGAAAATTCCGGTAGAAATAAAGGATAGTCTGAAAAAGTATCTTACCGAACGTAACATGATTGTTAAGTTTATGGCAGAAGATGGTTTGTTGAATCATTTGCGTATTACTATTGGTACGCAGGAACAAAACGAATTGCTGCTTACCATGATTAAATCTTTCTTAAGCAAAACAACTGTACATAAGAATGAGTTGGTACACGGAGTATAAAGAATCGCTGAAGATGACGGAGGTTGAAGAGTTCTTCGATCTCTTTTTTTACCGGCCACTGGCATTCGTATTGGTAAAAATTGTTTACCCTACTAATATCACACCTAATCAGCTTACTATTGCTGCTATTTTTATTGCTTTTGCCTCCGGCTGCGTGTATGCTACAGGGTTACCTAACGCTTGCCTATATGGCGCTATCCTTTTCATGTTTTTTAATGTAGTTGACTGCAGCGATGGAATGCTTGCCCGCCTGAAAAAGAATGGAACACCTGCCGGGAGGATCATTGACGGAATCGCAGATTATCTTTCTACGGCAGCGGTTTTTGTTGGATTAGGAATTGGCTATCCGGATCATACATACAGCCATAGTATTTGGTGGTTATTAATATTTCTCGCAGCGCTCAGTAATGTGATACAATCTGCAATGGTTGATTATTACCGAAATCGTTTTTTGGATTATGTACTGCAACGGACAAGTACTTTTGAAGAAAACATGGATTCTTTTAAAGAGGAGTATCATACAATAAAAGACCAGAAAAATAAATGGCTTGACAGATGGATCATCAGGCGATATCTCGATTATTCAGCTTTCCAGGAGAAATTGACGTCTAAAAAGAAAGGTGATATATTATTTAAAGCTACACCGGAAGAGTACTATAAAAAAAATAAATCAATAGCAAGAGTTTGGGTTAATATTGGCCCTACAACCAATATAACCGCCATTATAATTTGCTCCATTATCAACAGATTTGACATTTATTTCTGGCTGATAATCGGAATATTTAATGTCATTGCGGCTATAGCCTGGATTGTTCAACGTAATATTGATAAAACATTTATCCCCAAAAGATAAAATAAATGAAAGCAGTAATATTAGCAGCAGGAATTGCTTCCCGATTAAGGCCATTGACAGATGACACCCCTAAATGCCTGTTGAAAGTGGGCGAAAAAAGTATTCTTGAACTTACCATTGATAATATTATTGCCAATAATATGAATGATGTTATTATAGTAACGGGATACCTTGAAGAAAAGATCAGGGATTTTGTTTCGAATAAATACCCGGGTTTAAATGTAACCTACATTTTTAATGAAGTCTTTGGCTCCACCAATAATATCTATTCATTGTGGCTCACAAAAGGAAGTGTATCGGGAGATGGTATGTTGTTGATGGACAGCGATATCATTTTCGATAAAGAAATAATCACTAAACTTCTTGCATCTGATCATGAGAATTGCCTTGCATTGAAAAGACATGATGTGCATGATGAAGAAATAAAAGTGAAAGTTGGTGAAAATGGAAGGGTGCTTGAAATAGGTAAAGAAGTAAAATTGCAGGATGCTACCGGCGAATCTATCGGTATTGAAAAATTTGGAGAAGAAACGCTACAACAATTATTTACTATTATTGAACGCAAAATTGTTGTTGAAAAAAACGTACATCAATTTTATGAAGCTGCTTTCCAGGAACTGGCAGATGGAGGAGCCAATATTTATACCGTGGATACTACTGATTACATTTGTATGGAGATTGATACTGCTGACGATTTAGAGTCAGCCCGACTAATGCTTTTATGAATTACGCACTTTGAAGGTGACAATCTTGACTATAAAAGTAGTCCTGTTGGATAGTTCACAATTTGGCGAAAGATAAATCATAGATTGATCTCTGATTCGTAATAAATTGTAGGGTGGTAGGCAGTTTTATTGAGGAAAGATTGGGGGCTTAAATAATTAAAGAGTCTGGATATTTGCTACAAACGCTGTAGTATAGCGGTGGGATGGCCGGATCCCGATAGCCATCGGGACGCGGAGCGATCGGGTTGTCCTTGAATTTTTTGTTTCTTTTTTGTTCAAGCAAAAAAGAAAAAGAATCAGAACAGCCATTGAATTAAATACAAAAGATCGAACACGTTTACGATCTAAACGATTGGTTATGCATTTTTAAATTAACATTAAAAATAAATACGTTGTTAGATAGTTTAATTACGATTTCTATTGTTGGTTTAATCGTTGGTTTTATTTTTTCAATGCCAATTGCAGGCCCTATCAGTATCCTGATAACTTCTAATGCACTTAAAGGGAGAATAAAATATTGTAATCTGGCAACTATAGGAGCTTCCTTTGCCGATTTTGTGTATGTATTTGCGGCTGTTTATGGCCTCACAAAATTCTATGCTTCCTACAAGCCTTTTATACCTTATATATTATTAGTGGGAACTTTTTTTTTAATCTTCCTTGGTTATAAGATTTCAAAAACCAGAGTTGACCTTGAGCATATTGATGATAAGAAGCAATTTTCAGGAAAAGTAAAAAAGGAGAGAAGTGGTTTTTGGACAGGCTTCTTATTAAATTTTTTGAATCCTACTTTGTTTCTTGGATGGCTCTCTTCTTCATTTATAATTATCTCGCTGGTAGCTGCATTAGGATTTAATACAGGAGGACTAGACAAGAGTGTTGATAATAGTTTTCAAACCATCAACAAAAAGGGCGATGACGTTGCGTTAAAAAATAAAACACTATCTTATTTACATATAGATTCAACAAGATTTAAAAAGAGCGAAACTGTATCCACATCGCAGTTTCCAAAACATTTCCCTTTGTTCTTAAGTTTATCGTATGCATTTTTTCTTGCGCTTGGCAGTATTATCTGGTTTTTCTACCTGGCATTTCTGCTAAATAAAAACAGGCACCGGATAAATATTAACGCGGTAAACTCAATCATCCGGATATTAGGATGGGGGTTGTGCGTATTCGGCTTATTTCTTGGTTACAAAGCAATCACCATGTTGATTTAGTTCTTAATTCCTACATTCTCTCGTGTTTTCAATTCATCTAAATAAAAATTTCCTATTTATTAGGCTGCATTTCAAATTCTCCTGACAGCTATAGGAATTTCTCCGGAACGTAAGAAAGCAGTAAACTCTCTAGGATGTAGAAACCAGTAAAATCTTGTTTAGTTTTTGTAAGCTAAATTAAAAAATAGAAAAAGCTTTTAGGATATAAAAGAGAGCTACAAAAACCAGCCTTTCTTTCATTATAAGAAAGAATGTGTAAAACTTCACCTGTTAATCTGCTTTAGGGCACCAGGTTCTTCCCAGGCATATAGAATTATATGCTGGTGACACTATAAGGAGATTGACTACGCAGGTAATTATTCCTTCACAAATTTTGCTGTCTGTGTTTGTCCTGTAATGTTTTCTATTTGTAAAATATACGCACCCGCTGATAATCCGGACACATCGATGCTTGTATTGCTGAATACCCCTTTTTTAATTGGTTGATCCATTATGTCAAAAATTTTGTAGCTACTTCCTGCTGCTGCACCCTGCACATTTAAAGTACCTGAGGTTGGGTTCGGGCTAATGAGTAATTGTATTTGTGTACTAAGTTCAACAGAAACCACATTGCTGTATGTATAATTACCATCCAGATCAATTTGCTTTAACCTATAAAAATTCTTGCCATTGGATGGAGTATTGTCAGTATAAGTATAAGACAATATACCATCGCTATTGCCATTTGGTGCAAAGCTATTTACAAAGGCTATCTGCTCAAAAGTTTCCCCATTATCTGTACTTCGCAACACAGCAAAACCTTTATTGTTGGTTTCAGTCGCTGTTACCCAGTTAAGCCTTACGGCTTGATTATTAATTGAGCTGCCACTAAAACTCAGCAGTTTCACAGGCAAAGTACTTAGCGCTGCAAAGTTCACAGCACCAACACTACGTACCGTGCCTGGAACCCAGGCTACGCCACGTTGGTCTGTAGTTTCGTCGGTAGGATTGCCTTTACCAATAGCATTACTGCCAGCACCTGGCAACATGGTAAGTGTAGAGCCGCCATTATTTGCCAAAGCACCCAGGTTTAATTGCACGGACGTAGCACCTGTTTGGTCGCTGCTTACTGTACCGGTAGGCACATCGGTAAAGATATTGTACCCACCATCGGTGGTAACGCTGGAATTGTTTGTAGTACTATTATACAGGTCGCCACCATTATTTAACGCAACAATACTGCCGGTAATATTGATGGAAGAAACTTCAATGCCGCCGCCATTCGTTGCCGTGTTCCCGCTAATGGTTGAATTAGTAATGATGGCGGAGGCGACGGCATAAACTCCGCCACCTTGGGTTGCTGTGTTCCCGCTAATGGTGGAATTACTAATGTTGACATCGTTGGCGTCAACGCCACCGCCACCATTGTTTGTCGCCTTATTTCCGCTGATGGTAGAATTTGTAATAGTGGCAATCCCACCATTGGCATAAATGCCGGCGCCACTCAATGTTGCCGTGTTCCCGCTAATGGTGGAATTGGTAATGGTGAGATTATGGGCAAAAATGCCACCGCCGTGCCTTCCCGTATTCCCGCTAATCGTAGAATTAATAATGATCGCATTAGCATTTAGACTAGTAGAAACGCCACCGCCACCTTGGGTAGCTGTGTTCCCGCTGATGGTTGAGTTAAGTATTGTTACAGCCCCTGTAGAATTATATACTGCGCCGCCCAATCCTGCGCTGTTTCCATTTATCAAATACATACTATCAACGGTTACCAATGTAGGTGCAGATGTGTTAATGATGACACTGGCATGGTTGCCACTGACTTTTACAGTGTCTCCGGCGGCATTGTAAAACCCTTTGAACACCAAATTGTCAGTAGCAAAACTAATGTCTCCGCTGGTAAGCGTAATGGTGATAATACCCTTACCTAAAAAATTAGAGTTGGTGCCATCAATACGAATAGTGTCGCCGGCAATGGCACTGCTCACGGCTGCCCGTAATGAGCCTGCACCTGCATCGTTAGCATTCTTTACAAGAAGCGTGGTTTGTACGTCCACAGCACCAACTGTACGTACCGTGCCTGAAAACCAAGCTCTTCCACGTTGGTCTGTAGTTTCGTCGGTAGGATTGCCTTTACCAATAGCAATACTGTTAGTGCCGGGTAACATGGTAAGTGTAGAGCCGCCATTGTTTGCCAAAGCACCAAGATTTAATTGCGTGGACGTTGCACCTGTTTGATCCGTGCTTACTGTGCCGGAAGGCACATCGGTGAAGATATTGTACCCGCCATCGGTTAAGGTATTAAGGGCCAAGTCACCACCACTGTTTAGCGCGACAATACTTCCGGCAATATTGATGGAAGAACTATGAACGCCGCCAGTGAACGTTGCCTTGTTTCCGCTAATGGTGGAATTGGTAATGATGGCAGAGGTAACGGCATAAACTCCGCCACCTTCTTCTGCCGTGTT
>JBDTGA010000081.1:0-8353 GCA_039937655.1 Ginsengibacter sp. | reverse complement strand
TAGGCCCCGTTTGCATTGCTCTCGCCCTGGTACCAGGCCACACCTCTGATGGTATAGGGCAATAAAGGGCTTATCATTGCATTGAATAAAAGAGAGGGGTAGGCATTTGGGCTTACTGAAAAAGCATTATCAGCTATTGATTCCACCTGGAAAAGCCAGTTTCCTGAAAGATCATATTCATTACCATTTGTAATACTAAGCCGCATATCTTCTTTTTTGCCTTTAAGACCCCCTTCAGCCCAATAGTCTTCTACCTTTACTACAATTGTATTTTTGCCCGGTTTTAAATTACCAACGGATAATTTATAAGTGTGTGGAGAAGTATTCTGATTTTTGGTTTTTCCGGCAAATATGCCGTTGACATAAGTTTCGTCCGCATCATCCGCAATTCCGATGCTTAAAATAGCTTCCTTACCTACATCCGATGCTTTTATATCAATAGTTTTGCGAAACCATACCGTACCGTCGAAACTCTTCAACTGCTGCGTTTCCCATGCGGCTGGCAATTTCATCTTCGGCCATGCTTCATCCTTATAGTTTGGATCCTTCCACAATTTTACCATTGCGGTATCTGGTAAAGATTTCTGTATGCTATGTATTAATTTTTCTACGTTTTCTTTCTTAGCACGAATGAAAGAATCAATATCAAGTTGGGGTAATAAACCTAAAGATTTAAAATCATTACTGTGCCTAAAACCATCTGCACTTATCCAGGTCTCTGCAATAGTACCACCCCACGAAGAATGAATAATACCTACTGGCACTTTCAGCCGACGATATAGATCCCTGGCAAAGAAATAACCTACTGCGGAAAAATCGGCAACATTGCCTGGCGTAGCGGTTTTCCATGCTGCAGGATATCGAATGTCTACTAGTGGTGTCCCCGACATGTCGCGCTTCAAAGCTACCTGCCTGATCATGGAAAAGTCAGCCGTTTTTATTTCATATTCGGCGCTATCGCACCATTTCAAGGCCATTTCCATATTCGACTGCCCTGAACAAACCCAAACTTCCCCCATCAATATATCTCTAAATATTATCGTATTTTTTCCGGTTATCTTCAGAATGTAAGGACCTCCAGCTTTTTCTGCATCGAGCATTATCTTCCAATTTCCATTACTACCCGCTTTGGTTACTTTAGTCTGTTTATGGAAACTTACTGTAATTATTTCATTCGCATCAGCCCACCCCCATACAGCAACAGGCCCATCCCTTTGTAATACCATAGAATCTCCGAATATTTTAGGCAATCTTACATCAGCAAAAACATGTCCGCAGCAAAAAAATATAAATCCAAAAAATAAATACCCTTTTTTCATAAATAAATTATTGTAATGTATTATTTCGAAATTTTATTTATCCAAATAAAAACAGTCAAAATATCTGTCGTAAATTAAAGAGTATGCATATTTCGGCGTTCATGCAAAAAATTGTTATTTAAAATTTCATTACAGCTAAAATAATGAAAACTGTAATTTTAAAATGTTATGAACTTGTCCTTAATTGTATAAAGTTTATCTAATCACCATATCAACCTTCCCGAATCTTATGAATATTTTTGAATCAACCTCATTTTTAGATATTTATTTCATCCTCCCCTCATCCCACATTTTATTAATCAATTCTACTGTATGGTCTACCAACATCTGTCCACCTTCCGCCCCCACCAGACTACTCTGCATAATTACACCGTAGCCACCATTTTTTTCTGCTTTTTCGGTAGTAAGATAATTTGATGCTCCTGCAAGTTGTACAACAAAAGTTTGTAGCGCTTTACTTCTTCCTTGAATACGAATCCCGTATTCTGTAAACAATTCGTAGGGGTTTGTACAAACAACAATATCGCCGATGCGAATCACATGAATTTCCGACTCTATAGTTGGATTTGTGTATTGCTTTTCAAACCGGTTAATTGCCGCTTGATACCATAGCATTTGGGCCTGTAATGTATCTGCCTTTTTTGGTTGAGCTGCTATTTGTGCCGATAGATTATCATACTGTATTTTCGCTTCGGCATACTCCGAAGCTCCTATTTTTCGCATCGGCAGATAAATTGTATCTATCACATGCTGTAAAACTACTGAAGAATGACGATCACCCTTCACTACATCGTAAGCTTCTTGTACTGCCAATCCGATACGCCTCCCTATTTCCTGCATTCTGGAGACATTACGAAGTTTCTCCATCCTCTTCTCTGCATCTTTACGGTATATCAAATGCGGCGACTGGTCCCCGGCTGCCGCTACCCATCCCAATATACAAAGGTCTTTTCCAAAACGTTTTCTTAAATTAATACGCGCTTCATGCCAGAAATCTGCATTAATTGCATCTCTATTTTCGACCTCCTGCGCAGGACAGGCAATACTAATATTCACGGCAATTAGTTTATTTTTATTATTCCAAAAAAACAGGGTATTTACATCATGATCTTCTGCACCTTCCGCATTTCTATAAAGCGGAATATCTGCCCCACCATATAACGAGGTTACTCCATTTCCATATACACTTCTCCGGTTGTAACCTATAGCAGCATAACTGAGTCCCCAGGTAACACTCCCTGGCTGGCGTGTTTTCCATGCCTTCTCAATTGCCGTAGAAATGCGTTCAGCAACAAACTTAAGGGTTGTATCTATTTGCATAATTTCCGGGGGGATAGGATAGACCAGATTTTCGTTACCCAAAACTGGAGCTGTATGGGTATGTGTTGCTGTAAGAATAATTTTATTTGCATCTAATCCAGTAACTCTTTCACTAATTTGATTACGTACAAGTTTAATTAATGATGGTGGAATAACAGTGAGGTCGCATGATACAAAAATAACTGTTTCGGTATTATTCCCTATTGATTCCAATGCTACAACATTGGCAGTAAGAGGCGACTCAACGGTATGGGCAATACGAAGGTGGAATTGACCTAATAAGGCTACAGGCAAGGGGGGCGTAATGTCTGTTGTAGCAGTACCGATGAATAGCTGAGAATGGGCATTAGAAATCCAGAACAAATTAATAAAAAAAAGAATTGCAATCATTTGCATCTTTGAATAAAACAACTTCATATACTTTTTTTGATTTAATTGAATCAATACGTACTGCTGATTATAAATAGTCCAGTTTGATTTGCAAAACATCCATTTTCGACGGTATTTGGTGGCGTCGATGTTGATACCATTTTTGGAATCTTAACTTTTGGGCTCCATAAAATCGCGTTTAGTAATAATTTCTTTTATATATTTAGTTTTTTTTCAACGATGCAAGATAAGCCAACAAATCCGCCAATTCCTGGGTAGTCATTGCTTCCTGCAACGCGGGCATTATAGATTCTTGTAATTTTTTCATCGTTTTAATGTCCTTAATTTGTATCATTTCCTTTTTGCCACCTGGATATTTTAGCATGAGTTCGTCTGACGTTTTGCTTGCTATCAGGCCCATTATTACAGAACCATTTTTCATATGCAATTCCCAACTCTCATATCCAAAAGAGATACCTCCTGAAGGATTTGAAATAGCTTCCAGCAGTCCTTCTTTTGGTAACTTCGATCCAATTTCGGAAAGTTTGGGACCAAAATCAGCCCCAACACCCTGCGCCTGATGGCATACAACACAATTAATTGAAAATATTTTTTTCCCATTGACCGCATCTCCTTTCAAAGTAAGCACCGCATTCTTGTCAAATAACGGATGATTACGTGAGGAAGAATCTGCTAGTAACGCTTCAACTTTAAGATACATACTTCTTCTTGGTCCGTGCTCCAAACCGGTCATTAAAGGGTTTATAAATTCCTTTTCTAGTTTTTTTCCCTTCACCAGGTCTTGCACCCGGGACTCCCCTCCGTAGGTTCTGCCCAGCGAAAGAGCGGCAATCTTCCTTATTGACGGAGAGTAAGTACTCGAAAGTAAAACCTTTTGGATCATATCAAGTGTTTGTTCGTACCCTACATCTCCAAAGGCAGTAAGTAACCTGATTATTTTAATACTATCTCTTCCACCAAGCATGTTCTTAAAAGTTTGTTCACCCCCAAATGCAAGATATAGCTTGACCGCTTCGGCTGCCAATGCATTTTCAGATTTTGATAATATCAATTCCATTAACCGGGGCATTTCCGTTTTCACTTCATATTGATAAACCAAATCGAGATACTGATGAGTTCCATATTCCGAAAGTAACACTCCCTTTAATGCTCTTTGCGCAACAACTGACTTTTTTACATCTTTTGAAGAAAGATGATGCAATAAAAGTGCATTTAGGGCAATATCATTTTTTTTATTTTGAGTAATCATGGTGAGCAGTGCTTTTGCTTTGGCAGGCCCAGTATGAAAATCAAACGACCGGAAAAAACGCTGTCGCGATTTCCAGCTTTTATTGCTATCGGAAGCTAATGCCATTAAAAAAGGTAATGCCTCATCAGTCCTGGCTCTCCACACAACATCTCTACCCTGCGATGTTTGCAATGGATCGGGTACCAGATGCAGATACGCTTCAAAAAATCGATTCCACTGTTGATCGGCACCTATCCCTAGAGCCTCAAGATACCATCTATCTTTACCATCATATTGTGCGGCCAAAGTTGCCCACAGTTGAGCCGCGTGAGGGTCGCGGTAGTGATGCAGGGCAAGTGCACATTCCCGTCGAACCTGAGCATCTTTATCATCTACCAACTGTCTTATTAATGGTATTATATTTATTTTTATCTGGAGTGCGGCCCGAATTCCTGTTATTCTTATATCAGGATTATCATCTTTAATTGCTTCTATTACATACCTTTCACCATCATTTAATTTAGATAAAACCCATAGTGCCCGTGCCCTAATTTTTGGGTCAACTGAATGAGAATGCCATAATTTTTCCAGTGCGGGTTTCGCTTTATTACCCATTTTGTGAAGACTCATCCAGGCGTGATAGCGAACAGAAAGATTTGGATTTTGTAATGCTGCAGTTGCACCTTCTGGCGAAGTATAGTCAAAAACAGGTATTTTATAGGGTGTTGCTTTGGGAGCGATGCGGTATAACCTGCCTCGTACCTGATCTTTATTCTCATGCCCTCCTACGACTGCATCGTACCAATCGGCCACTATTAAAGAGCCATCAGGCGCTACACAGACATCGACAGGACGAAACCATTGGTCTTTATCACCCTTTAAAATGTTTTCAATTGATGCCTTGTATCCCGCTCCATCATTTTTAACAATATAAGATCTAACTATATTATTTCCTGGATCACAATGAATCATTTGATTGTGAAATAGAGGAGGTAATAGCGATCCTTCATATATAGCCATACCGGAAGGAGAGCCAGCACCTGTTTGTAAAAGATTGGGAACAACACCCGGATCATTTAGATGCCAATGTCTCAAGGGAATAGAGTCCTCCATATTAGTACGGTCTGCCTGCCAACCGGCACCACTCATCTCATCAGTATAGCCGTAATTGCCGTACTGCATAACATAGTTGATGCGTGTTCCTTTGTTGCCATCGTCGTCGTTATCACTTTGCCAAATAGTGCCATAGCTGTCTACGGCAACCTCAAAACTATTACGAAAATTTTGCCCAAGACATTCTACTTCCGTTCCGTCAGTGTTGCAACGAAATACCATACCTTGTTTATATTTATTAGGTCCGATTTCATCGCCGTCCTGATCCAGTACCGTTTTACCATTTTTATCTTTTAGTGTTTTGCCTTCATTACCAAAATTGAAATACAGTTTTCCATCAGCACCGAATGTAAAAGTATGCATGCCATGGTCGTGCTGTTCTCCTCCTATACCCTCAAAAAGTATTTCTTTACGGTCAGCCTTGTCATCTCCATTATCATCATAAAAAACCCAGACATAAGGACTCTGCGAAACCAATACCCGGTTGCCTAAAACACAAATACCTAACGGAGCGTTAATTTCGGGACCCTGGTAAAAAATTTTTGCGGTATCCGATATGCCATCACCATTGGTATCCTCTAAGATCATTATCCGATCGCCTGCCGGATTGATTGGATTCCCATTAAAAGGACGATAATTATAAGCTTCAGTTACCCAAATTCTGCCCCTTTCGTCCACATCAATATTGGTGGGATTTTTAAGCATAGGTTCCGAAGCGAACATTTTCACCTCAAGTCCATCAAAAATTGTGAGTCCTTTCAAACTGTTTTCTGGCAATCGCATTTGATCTTCAGTAAGTTTGACTGTTGTACTTTCCTTTGATACATTATCGGAATTACAAGATCCTCCTATTACTAAAATAATCGCAGTGGTAATTAAAAGAAGGAAAAAGAAAGATGTATTAAATTTCATCCTGGTAATTTACTCTTTGTTTCTAAAAATAAATAAATCTTCTAAGTAGTGAATACTTTTAATATAATGACACACACTTGTCCAACCTGGCAATCCATCAAATAATCATCTTATCAAACCAGTCCACTCTATTATTAAACCTAGTAGATTCGAGACAGTGAAATTTTGATGTAAACTATTTCCCTGTGAAATTCATCCAAACCAACATTTTACCGGATTGCCTGTTTTCCCATGCGTTATAAGGGATAAAAACGATTGTTTTTCCATCAACTTTTGTAGTTAGTTTCTTCATTCCTTTCAAGATACCATCGCCCTCTGATACTTTGAATTTATTTTTCGAAGTCAATGTTATATTATCCAAATCAATACCAGGATTATCTACGGCTTCGGCACAATACACAATCGGGCCAACCTGTATGGCGCGTTTACCCACATCATCTTTAACGCGAGGATCTGCAGCAACTAATTCTACCGGCATTTCAAAATCGAGTGTAATGATATCTCCCTTGGTCCACTGTCTGTCGATACTTAGATATCCTTTTTCCAGTGTTTTTTTATCAATATTTTCACCGTTTAACTTTGCAGTATATTTTTTACACCAATCGGGAATACGCAATTTTACTTTTGCTTCAACCGTTGCTGCAGGATCAATATTCAATTTTATCTCACCATTCCAGGGGTAATTTGTTTTTTGTGAAACCATCACTTTGGTGTTATTCAATGTTGTTTCTGTTTCGCTTCCCACATACAGATTTACAAATAATTCATCGGCACCGGTCATATAAATATACTTGCCTACCTGCGGAATAAAGCGGGCCATATTGCTAGGGCAACAAGCTATTCCGTAAGCCTCGCCCCGATGGTAGTTTCCATCTGCCTCAAGTGGATTCGAATAAAAGAACTTTTCACCGGATAAAGAACCTCCGGCCAATACCGCGTTATAAAGCGACCGTTCAAGCACATTAGCATATTTAGCATTGCCGGATAATAAATTCATACGGCTATTCCAAAGCACCATTCCCACAGAAGCGCACGTTTCGCAATAAGCTGATTTATTAGGAAGGTAATAAGCAGGTCCAAATCCTTCACCCTCAGCCATTGATCCAATCCCACCGGTGATATACATTTTTTTGTGCACTATGTCATCCCAAACGCTATTGAGCGCTTTAAGATAAGTACTGTCGCCAGTGTTAGCTACAATATCAGCCATTCCTGAATACATATACATAGCTCTCACTGCATGCCCCTTTGCCTCCACAATATCTTTTACCGGTATGTCGCTTTGAATACCTACATTATGATCAGTGCCTTTTTCCCACATAGGACCATATTCGTAACCATGGCCTCTTTCTTCCAGAAGCCAATGTGCAAAATCGAGATATTTCCTCTCCTGAGTAACATCATACAATTTCACCAATGCCAATTGTGCTTCCTGATGTCCGTCCACCCAATGCCTTTTACCTGGGCCAAATGTAGCTAACCAGAGATCGGCAAAACGACTGGCAACATTCAAAAATTTTCTTTTCCCTGTCGCTTTGTAATATGCTATTGCAGCCTCAATCATGTGTCCACCACAATACATTTCATGCCTACCAATATCTGAAAATCGTCCCAGATTTGCACCCAAACCGTCATCTTCTTTGGAAAGGATGTAAAAAGTAACTAAATATCCATCAGGCTGTTGCGCTTTTTCCATTAAATCGATCCAGTAATCCATTAATTTTTCAAGAGCCGGGTCCGGTGTAAGAATAAGGGAATAAGCAATTCCTTCCATCACCTTATAAACATCTGAATCATCCCAAACTAATCCTTCGAATTTGCCTTTTTTTACGCCTGCAGCCACTTCATAATTATGAATACGTGAAGTGGAATCGCGCAGTTGAGTTATTGCGGAAATCACTGTTGAAATTCTATGTGTTTCCAAGCGTGGTAACCAAAACTTGTCGTTAATAGTAACATTCTTTAAGGCTATCTGCTTAAGAGCATAACCATTTTGAGACCTTGAAAAAAGAGGCGAACAAATAGCCAACCCAATTAGGACGATAATTTTTTTAATACTCATTTTTTAAAT
>JBDTGA010000080.1:0-56552 GCA_039937655.1 Ginsengibacter sp. | reverse complement strand
TAAAGTTCACCCTGCCTTTTATCATTTAAAGTAATTAACATTTTTGAATGTTATTGACACCCCCCGGACCCCCCCATATAATAATAGTAGTATTTTAACAATAATATCTTTAAATCAATCCAAAGGCCATCGGATTGAGAGGATCTCCTTCAACGTGATATTTTGAAATATACCCGGTGGCCCATTTATGAGTAGGAATGAAGTGAAATTACTTCTGGCCGTTCAATTATGACGTAACAATTCTATTTTTGATTTATTATTGAAAAATGAATTTCAAAAGAAAGAACGATGAAACACTTTCAAATAATGGTATGTATGGGACTATTCTTGTCATTTCATTCTCCCTCTTTACTGGCACAGAAAGATTCTGTAAAAAATGAATTGAATAAAACCAATGACTGGCCTGACTTGCGCCGCTATCGTGCTGAAAATGCACAATTAAAACCGGAGCGGAAGAGGGTAGTGTTCATGGGCAATTCGATCACTGATTCCTGGAGCAAGTTAAATCCCGATTTTTTTTTGGGGAAGCCTTATGTAAATCGTGGTATCAGCGGACAAACCACTCCCCAAATGCTTATTCGCTTTCGGCAGGATGTGATAGATCTGAAACCGGAATTAGTAGTGATTTTGGCAGGTATCAACGATATAGCGGGAAATACGGGACCTTCGTCTCTTGAAATGATTGAAGACAATATTGCGTCTATGGCTCAACTTGCCAAAGTCAATGGGATCAAAGTAATCCTTTCGTCAGTTCTCCCTGCCTTTTCCTTTCCCTGGATGCCCGGTATTAATCCTGTACAGAAAATAATTGACCTGAATAAATGGATCAAACATTTTGCGGACAGAAATGGATTTGGGTATGTGGATTATTATTCGGCAATGGTAGATAGCCGGAAAGGATTACCTGAAAAATATTCCAAAGACGGCGTACATCCCACACCCGCAGGATATAGAATAATGGAAGCACTTGTGGAAAAAGCAATTGCGCTTTCAATTCACAAAAAATAGTTTTTGAAGTTCTTTTCTGTACTTTTTCTTCTATCATATTAAAAATTAATAGAATCATGCGTTTGGGCTATTAGCTCAACATTGGGTAGTTTATTGTGAAATAGTACCTTAATAATCAATGTTGCTGTACTGACATTCAACGCTTGTCGAAGGATGTTTTCTGATTCATTAAACCGTTTTCGACCATATCTCCCAGTTTTTCGGTAAGCTTAGACTGACATTAAAGATCAGACTGACAGCATATTTTTTAAGGTATTTCCCCATCAAAAGAGCATAAATACCATTATTTATATAAAATTTTGAGGTCTAAGCGCTTTATTCTAAAAATTAATCCATGCAAGCATCTTAATCCTTCCTCTTTCAATAACGAATATTTTATCTATTTTTAATTTATTAAAAATGGAAATAAAAATATAGCCCTTTCAATGATCTCCATATTTGTATTTACGGGAGGATTGTTTTCGTGGAGCGACGTACATGCCCTGAAGAGCCATTTTTCTTTTCCGATGAGGGGAAGTATGGGGTCATTTTTTAGAACTTATATGTTACAAATACAGATAGGTGGTATTCATTTTTATGAGACCAAAGAGTTCTTTCTGTTTTGTTCGATCTCCCTTCTTTTTGCTTTATATTTTGTTATGAGGCAGCGGGAAAAAAACATCAGGGGTATGGAAACAGCCAAAATAGAACTGGAAAAGCTGAGATCCCAAAACTTTAAGAGTAAGTTGGAAATAGAGCAGATCAATAATTTTTTTTCCTCTTCTCTTTTATTGAAGAATGATATTGATGATGTGATATGGGATGTAACCAAAAACCTCATTGCAAAGCTGGACTTTGAGGATTGTCTTGTTTATATGTGGAACGATGATAAGACGAAAGTGGTGCAGCGTGCGGGTTTTGGAGTAAAGGATACCAAAGAATTGCTGGCTCAATTCCCTTGTAATCTTTCGCCTGGACAGGGAATAGTAGGCACGGCAGTGCAAACAGGTAAGGCGATTATTGTATATGATACGGCGCAAGACCCGCGCTATCTTTCGGAAGGATACTGTGGCAGGAGTGAGATAGCTGTCCCTATAAAGTATGAAGGAGAATTACTGGGGGTAATAGATTCGGAACATTCGCAAGTAGGTTTTTTTACGGAGAGGCATTTGTATCTGATGAATACCATAGGTACATTAATGGCCAATAAGATCAAGGCTATTGAATCTGAGAGGAAACTGCGGAAACAGAAATTCGAAATTGATAATATTTCCAAACAATTAACCGAGGTACAACTTGCAGCCTTGCGTGGACAAATGAATCCACATTTTATTTTCAATGCACTCAACTCTATTAAGAAATTTATACTAACCAATGATGCTGCCAATGCGGACAAGTACCTTGGTAAGTTTTCGAGATTGATCCGTTCTATACTGGATAACAGCAGGTCGGGAACGATCAGTGTGCAGAAGGAAATTGAAATGCTTACACTCTATCTCGAATTGGAAAAGCTGCGTTTTGGAGAGAAATTATCTTATCGTATTTATGCGGATCCCTTATTAATGGAAGGTACAGTGCTGATTCCTACCATGATAGTACAACCATTTGTGGAGAATGCAATTTTACATGGTATTATGCACAGGGAAGATTCCGGTACTGTTTTGATATTCTTTTATCATCGTGAAAAATATATTGAGATTGTTATTCAGGATGATGGTGTAGGCAGAGAATTTACGGGAGGGGATATTAAGCGGGATGGCCATACTTCGATGGGGATTGAAGTAACCAATCAACGATTGATCGCGTTAAAGGAAGATCCTAATATTCCGGCGGGTATTGAGATACATGATCTGAAAGGGGCCGATGGGGATGGCGCCGGAACCCTGGTAAAAGTATTCGTTCCGAAATAATTTTTTAATAGATTTATTATTCAGAGAAACGAAAAAAAATAAAATGGATCCTTATGATAAGAACGATCATCATAGAAGATGAACAGCAGAATCTGGAAGTACTGGAGTTGATGCTAAAAAAATACAATGATATTATTGAAATAGTGGATTGCTGCACTACTCCCGAAGAAGGGATAAAAAGTATAGAAAAGAATTTACCCGGTCTGGTTTTTCTGGATATAGAAATGCCGAGAATGAATGGATTTGAGATGTTGAAAAGATTGCCTAAAATTGATTTTGAGATCATCTTTACCACCGCATATAATAGGTATGCTATTAATGCCATAAGGATTAGCGCTGTGGATTATTTACTAAAACCAATAGAAGATGAAGAACTGGCCATCGCTCTCAGAAGATGTATGGAAGATATACAGACTAGAAATAACCATAACAGGATGGAAGTGTTATTGAAAAATCTCGGCCAGCACAATGCCCTCGACAGAACTCTTACCCTTACTTCTTTGGACGGGATACGATTTATAAAGATGAAAGACATCGTACGACTTGAGGCTAACGGACGATATACAAAATTCTATCTCGTTAATAAAGATGTAATCACGGCGAGCCGCACCATGGGCGATTATGAAGAGGCTCTTTCAGAAAATGATTTTTTCAGAATACATGAAACACATATTGTAAACCTTGCATATATAGACCGCTTTCACAAAGGAAACAATTTTGTGTTACTCACAGATAAAACAGAACTTCCCCTGGCTCGTCGCCGCAAAGAAGATTTTCTTAGAATAATCCCTAAGTTTTAAAAAATAATTCCGCTTGTTACTTTATACTGTCCGGGTTTGAAGGTTTTATGCCCTCAGGGTAAGTGTTCAATTATTCCTTAATTGATTTACTGAATTTTGCCACGAGGAGGACGAATATGTTCATTTCTTAAGATGCCACCCTTTTTAATCCGTACATTAAAATTTGCGACAAATGAGTAAACAGCTTTATCAGGAAATTGAAAAAAAACAAGCACAGGAGGATTTTTTTATAGAAATTAATACAGATGCTTGCTGGTGGGCTTCTCTGAGTTCGGAACACATTCTGGAACTGGCTTTTCTTCTTTCGCAAAATGCTTTACCTGTGTGGGAAAAGTATGATTTCTTTGGAAAAATTGAAAATCAACTACACTCTGTCAGACTTCTACCCGCAAGAGCGCTAAAAGGTATAGGAGATATACTCATCAGAAAGAGAGAAAGTGCAGATGATAAACACCTCAATAACTTTTTTACTTCATTTGTAACTCCTGTTATACAATTTCGGGATGGCGATTTGAATCTTCCTTACGAAGTAAAATCTGCGTTCCTTTCGGTATTTGATATCTTGAAAGGAATGCTTTCGGTGAGGAATCCATTTCTGGCTGTTCGATGTTTTTCATCGTCCATTACCCGCTCAATGGATGCAATTGTGATATCAAATCTGCTGACCAATAAAGAAATTTCTATGTTAACGCAGAAGTACTTATTATTGACTGTGAAAGGTTTGCCGTAATAGGAATAAGTGCTTCTTTTTCTTCATCATGGTTGAAATTCGCGATTCAAATGGAATGGGGATACACACACTAAATATTTCTGAAAATATATTTTTACAGAGGCTGTTATGTAAGCCCCCTCAGGTGTTTCCTTAATTTTTTGAAGGAGTTCCGATTACCATTCCCTTACGATCTCTCCGTTTAATATCTGCATGATGAAGAGGTGCTTATTTTCGTAATAGTCGGGGAGGGTGCTTCCCTTGCTGTGATATACCGGCCTGAAATTGAAATTGTGAAATACGGCAAACGAAGTATCATTTATGTTCTGCAGAAAATCTTCAGGATGATTTAATAAGATGGAAGTAAAATAATAAGTGCATTCAAAGCCTTTTGAGGCCATATCACTCGGCTTATTACGGTAAAGCTCGAAGTATTTGTTGTCGAGATAATTACCGAATGCATTATCTTTTGTGTCAAAATGTGGTGTGGTATAGCGGATGGGGAAATCAGTATAGGCATCTCTTTTGTACCAACTGCCAAATCCATCCCAATTAGGCATGCCGATGAAAACCAGTGGATTGGTTTTTGCGATAGGATAGCAAGCATCGGCTAGTTTTTGTGCAAAAGTTTCATTAAGGCTTGCACCGATAATAACGATGGGCTTAGTGGTATCTATGAGATATCGCAGTCCTGCTGAAGAGATAGAACTATCGAGCATGATGGTTTTTATTTTTAATAAAGCTTTGCCATCTACAAAATTGATTTCCTTGAAATAATTATCAATCCGGTTGTCGTTCTTTTGTTTTACAAGATAGATATTATCGGTACCATGTTTTTGCAGGATGTAGCTGAAAATCCCTTCACAATGTGCTTTCAAAGTAGAGTTTACGATAAAGAGGAAAGGGTTCTCTTTTATTCGCCCGTCATTGGGGTAGGTAGCAGATATAAAAGGAATGTCTTTTTGCGCGGCAAATTGAGCGAGATAGCTGTATTCAGGCTCTTTTACAGAACCTATTATCAGATCCATATTGTCCAATACTTTATTTCTTATCAGCCAAAGGACCGGTTTGGTAAAAGATTTGGAATCGTAAATATGTGCCTCTACGTGGCGGCCATTGAGTGTAAGTGTATCCAAAGCCAACTCTGCCCCCTGCACAAAATCTACACCGCCTGTCGTGAATTTAGGAATTGACTTTTGATACCTCAGATTACTTCCCGTGAAAATAGAATCGAGGTACATCGGTGCTAAGATAGCTACTCTGTATGTTTTATGAATATTGGTATCTGCCGGTTTGGGCATGTCGTTAGTATTTACCACTTGTCCATAAACGACTTTACTCCCGGCAAAGAAAAAAAGAATAACGAGGATTAAAATATACTTTTCCCATCTTATTGAGGCTTTATTTTTAGCGATGACCATCATTTTTATTTTTTGTTTCTTTATCATTTCTTTTTTTCCCCTTTATTGTCCGGAGAGGCTTCATCCCTCCTTCAGGGTTAGGGGTTTTAGGTTCCCCTATTCCCACTCAATTGTAGCTGGTGGCTTGCTACTTATATCATATACCACACGGTTGATCCCTTTTATGTTATTGATGATCTCGTTGGAAACGTACGCGAGAAAATCATAAGGAAGATGTGCCCAATCGGCGGTCATTCCATCTACAGAAGTTACCGCACGTAAGGCTACTGTAAATTCATACGTTCTTTCATCGCCCATTACCCCTACGCTTTTTACCGGCAGTAAGATAGCTCCTGCCTGCCATACCGTTGCATACAAATCAAACTTTTTCAAAGCATTGACATAAACTGAGTCCGCTTTCTGCAATAATTGTACCTTTTCTTCAGTCACTTCTCCTAAAATTCTGATGGCAAGTCCCGGCCCGGGGAATGGGTGACGGTTTAATAAGTCTGCAGGTAGCCCCAATTCGGCACCTACTCTTCTTACTTCGTCTTTGAATAAAGAACGAAGGGGCTCAATTAAAGATAATTTCATGTGTGCAGGAAGTCCGCCCACATTGTGATGCGATTTAATGGTGACCGAAGGCCCGTGGACCGAAATGGATTCTATTACATCGGGATAAATAGTTCCCTGCCCGAGAAATTCAATATTCTGAATTTTGTGTGCTTCTTCATCGAAGATTTCTATAAAACTTTTCCCAATAGCCTTCCTCTTTTCTTCCGGATCAGATTTTCCGGCAAGCTTTTTATAAAAATGTTCTTTTGCATCAACACCATTAATGTTTAATCCAATGCTTTTGCATGATTTGATCACCTGCTCAAATTCGTCTTTACGAAGCACTCCGTTATCAACAAAGATACCATAGAGGTTTTCTCCTATAGCACGATGGATCAATGTGGCGGCAACCGTAGAATCCACACCACCACTCAATGCCATAATTACTTTTTTATCGCCGATTGTTTTTTTGATGGATGCTATTGTATCGTTAATAAAATGTGCGGGGGTCCAGTCCCTGCTGCATTTGCAAATATTTACCAGAAAGTTTTGTATGATCTTTTTGCCTTCGGCAGAATGATACACTTCAGGGTGAAATTGTAATCCGTAAACAGGATTAGTGCCGCTCTCGTTACTGAAAGCGGCTACCGGAATATTATGGGTACCTGCTGAAACGGAAAATCCTTCCGGAAGTTTTTTGATGGTATCACTGTGGCTCATCCACACATCCGAATCGTTTTTTACTTCATTCAGTAATTTATCGGAAATCTTTATCTGTAATTTTGCCCGCCCATATTCGCGTTTATCACTTTTTTCCACAACACCTCCATAGTGCCGGGCGATTAACTGTGCACCATAACAAATCCCTAGAACAGGGACTTTTTCATTAATGCTTTTCACAGGTAACTGTAAAGCATTTTCATCATTTACAGAAAACGGCGAGCCTGAAAGTATAATACCTTTCAGGTAGGGAGAAAATTCGATTTCTTTGTTGAAGGGAATTATTTCACAATATACGTTGGCTTCTCTTACTGCTCTGGCTATCAGTTGCGTGTATTGAGAGCCAAAATCGAGAATCAGAATTTTTTCAGTCATATGCTGCGAAGGTAAATAGTTTAATGTTTTTTGTAAATTGCATTTCTTTTCACTCAAAAACAAGCGAAATGAAAAACTTTATTTTTCTTTTAATTGCTTCTGTAGCGATCGTCTCCTGTAATTCTATATCAGGGAATGGGAATGTTAGTAAAGAAAAAAGAAATCTTTCTGAAATAAATACCATACGCACTTCAGGGTCTATTGACGTGGAGATCAGTAATGGCAATGATTATTCGATCACGGTAGAAAATGATGAAAATTTAATCCCTTATATCGTGACGGAAGTAGATAACGGCGTTCTGGATATTCATTATAAAAGTGGTTATTCTATAATGAATGGCCATGCCAAAGTAATGGTAACCGTTCCTTCAATTGAAAAAGTTGCCACTTCCGGTTCGGGTAATATTACCACTAATGGAACGTTGGAAAATTCCGGGCAGATAGAATTCAACACTTCCGGATCGGGCGATATTAAAGCCAGTGTGGATGCACCTTCCATAAAAGTAAAAGGTTCAGGATCAGGTGATATTTCTTTATCGGGAAGAACTAAAGATTTTGAATGCAGCATCAGTGGTAGTGGAGATATTAAGTGCAATGGCCTGCAATCTGAAAACGCGGATATTAATGTTTCGGGAAGTTCTAATGTACACGTTTTTGCAAGTGTGAGTTTGAAAGTAAAAGTAGCCGGCAGTGGCGATGTGTATTATGCAGGCAATCCGGCATCGCCAGAAATCCATATTGCTGGGAGCGGGACAGTGCAGGCAGAGAAGTAGTGGCTCATCCCTCCCGATAGTGTGTAAAGGAATTCCGAAGGATGCGCTTTATTAAATACTCTGAATTCCCCAATCTCCTAAACTATTAAAATACAGAAAAGGAATAAATCAGTAAACCAATAGACCAGTTAACTAATTGACCAATAAAGCCAATTTCCTCTTATCTTCGCAGCCCTAAAACAGTTCTTAAAAAATGCTTAGCAGAAGAAATATCCGGGTGAAAGTGATGCAAACACTTTACAGTATTGAGTCTATGAATAAAGAAACCCGGCCGGGAGAACCTTTGCAAATACTGAGAAAGAATCTGGAGAATTCCCAACAGCTATTTACTTATCTCGTTTATTATATACTCGAAGTAGCAAGGTATTCGGAAAGAGATGCGCTACACAAGTCAAAAAAATACCTGCCTACCGAAAGTGACCTTTCCGTAAATACCAAAATCGCAGGCAATGAATGGGTATGGGCGATCACAGAGAATGTCTCATTTCAAAAATCGGCAGAAGAATTTAAAACTAAATATATTATCAATGATGAGCTGGTAAAAAAATCTTATTTCGCTCTGGCCAGTTCACCTGAGTATAAAGAATACATTGCCGTTCAGGCACGCGATAAAAAATCGGAGAAAAAAATTCTTGAATTTATCTTTTCAGATCTGATGTTGCCCGATGAATATTTTCTCAGCGATACAGAAGAAAAATTTATTCATTGGGATGATGATGCAGAGATGATGATCGTATTGATGGAAAAATTTTTGCAGAAACCTCCTGTCTTTGATTTTAGCCAGATGGTAGGAGAAGAAAAAATGAAATTTGCAGTTGACTTGTTACAAGCCGTCATTGATAAAGATGGATTTTGTCTGGAAATTATAAAGCCGAAATTAAAAAACTGGGATTCAGAAAGAATTGCCTTGCTGGATATGATTCTGATAAAAATGGGAATATGCGAATTATTATATTTTGAAACTATCCCTACCAGGGTTACTATCAACGAATATATTGATCTTGCAAAAGAATACAGCACTGAGCAAAGCGGGCATTTTGTGAATGGTATTCTGGATAATATTCATAAGGAATTGCTGACGCAAAATAAAATTCATAAGACCAACTATAAAAACAGCACTTTATAATACATTTGCACAAAAATATACAGATGAGACGATTGATGATTCTTTGTATCCCGCTGGCTTTGTTTGCCTGCAATATCAGGAATACAAAAAATAATCCTGAAGCCAAAGGCCCGCTGGGAAGTGCAACCGAACATTTTGCCGATTCTACTACAGTACAGGTGATAGATTCCGCCTACAATTTTGGAAGTGTTACCGATGGAGAGAAAGTATCTTATAATTACCGGTTTGTCAATACCGGTACCCACCCTCTCATTATCTCATCTGCTGAGGCAAGTTGTGGTTGTACGGTGCCTGAGAAGCCCGACCAGCCCATTAAACCGGGTGAAACCGGATTTTTGAAAGTGATCTTTAACAGTACAGGAAGAGTGGGTGTGGTACATAAAACGGTTACGGTGGTATCTAATGCATTTCCTTCTTTCCCCACTTTACAATTAGCAGGAGAAGTGACGAGCAATAAAAAATAAAAACAATCAATTTTAATCAATTTCTTAATCGCTGTTATTAAACAGCACACAAAACAAATAGTATGAATTTAGCAATGGTGTTTTTAATGTTAGGACAAGGCCAGGGTGGCGGCGGTTTTCAATTCGTATTTCTGGGTTTAATGGTACTTGTGTTCTGGATGTTTATGATTCGTCCACAGGCAAAGAAGGCAAAGCAACAAAAGACTTTTATGGCAGGTTTGCAAAAAGGCGATAAAGTAGTGACCATAGCAGGTATCCATGGTACCGTCAATAAAATGAATGAAGATGGTACTTTTATGCTGGAAGTAAATCCCGGCTCTTATATAAAAATGGAAAAAAGTGCAGTAAGTATGGAAATGACTGCTAATCTGAATAAAGTACAAACCCCTGCACCGATAAAATAGAAGTAAGTACGTTGTTGGGTGGTGATAGATTTTGCGGACAATGAACTATTAATCAGAAGAAGAAAAATATGAATAAACTATTTTCACCAATAGTTTTATTGTCTCTATTGATTACTTGCGGGGCGTCTGCTCAAAACATTGTTCAATTACAGCAAAAAATACAGCAACTTATTTCGGCGAAGAGCACGACAGTGGGTATTTCAATTATTGGAAATAATGAGAATGATACTCTTTCCATTAACGGTGATGAGCATTTTCCTTTACAAAGCGTTTTTAAGTTTCATATAGCTTTAGCCGTACTTCACGAAGTGGATGAAGACAAGTTGCTTTTGTACCAAAAAGTACCAGTAAAAATAAGTGATCTGTTACCAGATACATGGAGCCCTCTTCGGGAAAAATATCCCAATGGAAATATTAAAATTTCATTAGCGGAAGTTCTTAAATATACTGTTTCGCAAAGCGATAACAATGGATGTGATATATTATTGAGACTTATCGGAGGAACTAAAAAAAGTAAATGATTATATTCATAAAATGGGTATTGAAGATGTTGCCATAGAATTCAACGAAGAAGAAATGCACAAGGCATGGGAGGTGCAGTTTTCTAATTGGACAACACCCAAAGCTTCCTCTCTTTTGTTGAAATTGTTTTATGAAAGACGGATTCTGTCTAAGAAAAGTTTCGAATTCTTATGGAAGATCATGTCAGAAACATCAACTGGAACCCAAAGAATAAAGGGACAACTACCCAAAGGAACCGTAGTAGTACATAAAACAGGCACTTCAGACACAAATGAAGATGGAGTAACTGCCGCAATTAATGACATTGGCATTGTAATATTACCCAACGGAAAATATTTTGCCATCAGTGTTTTTGTTTCAAACTCGAAAGAAAATAACGGAACAAATGAGAGAATAATCTCTGAAGTTTCAAAATTAGCCTGGAACTATTTTATACATACAACGAAATAGCATTATCTCTACCGTAGTATTTTTTATAGTAGAGACACTTGTTGTTAATTTCGATACGATTGAATAGTTTCAAGCCTCATTAAAGTTATTATCTTCAATTTCTAAAATAGTATGAGAGAATGCTTAAAGTAGGACTTACCGGAGGAATTGGCAGTGGTAAAAGCACTGTAGCACATGTTTTTAATGTGTTGGACATTCCCGTGTATAATGCCGATGATGCCGCCAAAAGGCTAATGGTTGAGAATGAAGAATTGAAAAATAATATCATCAGGTCGTTTGGAGATGAATCGTACCTCAATGGCGGGCTTAATCGCAAGTACCTGGCTGCACAGGTTTTTAACGATAGTGAAAAAATGAAATTATTGAATTCCATGGTTCATCCGGCCACCATACGAGATGCCGTGGAGTGGATGAAAAAACAATCTTCTCCTTATGTGATAAAAGAAGCCGCATTGATATTTGAAAGCGGTTCAGATAAAATACTGGATTATGTCATTGGTGTAAAAGCACCAATGGATCTCAGGATAGAACGTACGATGCAACGGGATGGTGTCACCGCGGAAGAAGTAGAAGCACGAATAAACCGGCAGATGAATGAGGAAGAGAAAATGCAACGTTGTGACTTTATCATTGTGAATGATGAGCGGCAAATGCTGATTCCACAGGTGCTTTTATTGCACGAAAAGTTTTTGAAAGAAAGCAGTATTCCCGTCTCATAGCTTTATCGTTCTGGTAAAGTTCTTGCCTGGTATTATTACCGAATCTTATGGTAGTCACTGATTTTTATCTGCAGGAATTCCGAAGGATTTCGTAACCAAATGTGCGATGGCAAGTTTGTAAAATAAATGCTCATTGTTTACCTAAATGCTGATAGAATTCTATTCACCGAAACTAATGGCAAATAGTAGAAAAATATGGATAAATGTTGCTTCAGATCACACTTGCATAAAGCATCGTGATGAGCGGTCGTTTTTATTTTGCATTTAGTGTCCATATTATTGCCTTCTCTTTAGTTGCCCGAAAGATGGTATTGTGCTTTTCATTCGGCTCATCAGAATATTGCCATTTGAGGTTTTTAATGTTATTTGATTTTAAAATGTCAGAGAGTTCACCAACCATAGCTGAAATACTTTCCGTACCTGAACCTACAAACCAAAACTTTTTTTGAGTTGTTGGAAATTCTGCTAAATGTTCATTAGCGGTTCTTATTAAATATTTATTATTCCACCAAAGAGAGGGGTCAAACGCGATGTAAAGGTCAAACATGTTGGGGTATAGTAAAAAAGTTTCAGTTACAAAAAGCCCGGCCAACGATTCTCCCATTATACCTCTTTCACTTGATGTCCTATATCGTTGGTTTATTTCTGTAAATAGTTCATTGTTTATGAATGCCCTGAATGGTCCTGAACCACCAACAATTGGTGCAATTTGTTTGTCTTTTTCTACTTCTGTTGGTCCTGTTAAATCTCTTCTTCGTTGTGTATTTTCGATCCCAACCAAAATTATGGGTGGTATTTTTTTAGACTTTACAAGTTCTGCTATTGTATTGGCAATATGTGGAAAATCTTCTTTTAGCCCACCGTCCGGCATATACAAAACAGGTAATGAGTCCCTATTTGTTTTGTATTCGGGTGGTGTCCATACGTTGATAGTCCTTAATTCGCCGAGCAGGTTTGATTGTATAGTAAAGGTTTCGTGAACAGGGATTGGGTCATTGTGTTTTTGGGCGTATGAACAACTTGTGAGGAGAACAAGTACGAAAAGTGAATTGTAATAAATTGATTTCATATTTTCTCTGTTTTTTATTCGTATTTGGTTCTCTAAAATGGCAACTAACATCTGGAACGATAGCGGAGGATTTTATATTCTTCCGGCAGTAATCCCGATAGATGTCCAATCTGCCTCCTCTTTGGCAGGTAGAATTATAAAAGATGGAAATATGAACAAAAAGTTTGCTGGAGAAATTTTTACCTGAATCCCGAAAGAATTGGAATATGAAACCATTGCTACTGCTTATTGTTAGCACTTCTTCCTCATATAAAGGAGTGAATTTTGGTGCCAATTTATTATTAATCCTTGAACTCTATCTTGTCAAATAAACGGTTCTTCCGAATAGTCGTTGCAGTCTAATTATTTTTTTATCATAGTTACATCCACGTCTTTTTCAAATGTTTTTTGAATCATTCACCATTTTTGTGCCTTGCAATCTACAAGATGATGGTATCTTATTTTATTTTACGATACTCTGTATTTTTTATCAGAGCCTATTTATTTTTCTTGAGTGTCTTTTCCTGGGCGATTAACTGGTTCATAAAATGATCAGATACTTCTAAAGCGCTTGCAATATCATTGATCTCTACATTTTCAAGCGGATCATGACTAATACCTTTGAAACATTTTACAAACAACATGACTACCGGCGCTACGTGTGAAATGATCGCTGCATCATGGGCTGACCAGCTTATTAAGTCAACAGGCTCAAGGCTTTTCTCAGTGAGAGAATTGGATAAAAGTTTCCTTAACTTTTTGTTACAGATTACCGGATCGGTTTCCTGTATTAATTTCCACTCGAAATAAATATCGCGTTTGTCACACACTTTCTCACACAGGTTATTGATATTTTCATAGGCTTCTGATAATAATTGCGCATCGCTGCTTCGCAGGTCTAGGGTACAACTTACCGTTCCCGGAATCTTGTTGGGGGCGGAGTCGGGAACAGAGATTTGCCCCACCGTAGCTACGGTATTTCTCTTTTCTTTTGATGCATATTTTTCTACAGAAGTAATGAATTTGGCAGCAGCACATAAAGCATCTCTGCGTTTATTCATCGGCACAGTGCCCGCGTGCCCCGATTCTCCGGTGAAGGTGATGTCAATTTTTTTATGGCCTGCAATGATGTTTACAATACCTAAGGGAGTTCCTTTTTCATACAGTACGGCTCCCTGCTCTATGTGAATTTCCAAATACCCCATCCATTCGTCGGGGAGGATGGCATCTTCTTTTATTTTTTCGGTGTTGTAATTCAACGAGCGCAATACCTGCGACAAAGTAAAGCCTTCACGATCTTTTATTTCGAGCCATTTATTTTTAAAACCGCCCGCCACCACCTGGCTCCCTATGTAAGAAGTAGAAAAGCGTATCCCTTCCTGCTCGCTGAAAGCAATGATCTCAATATGAAACGGAAGCAGGGCATCTTTTTCTTTGATTACTTCTGCAAGGTCAATACCTATGGCGATCCCAAGTAATCCATCAAATTTTCCGGCGTTGACCACCGTGTCGAAATGCGACGCGATTACAAATGTTTTTGCATTGGGATTTTTGCTGCGCAAAAGTCCCCTTATATTTCCAATATTATCAATGCGGGTCTCCAGGCCTGCTTCCTGCATCCATGAGGCAATCTTATGGCCACAATGAATAAATGCCTCTGTACCGTATATCCTGCTGATGTATTGACTGTCATCACTAAATCCGGCAAGTTCATTGATCCGTCCCAGGACTTTATTGGCTCTTTGTAAATAATGTTTCATAAGTACTGTCCGCTTAAAAGAATAGAAGATATTTTCTTAAAAATAATGGCACGAAGTAAATCAATTTTCGGCAGTTGTTTACGAAAGGGAGAACGAATCTTTTTTGAGTGTCCTTGTTTTCTGATGAACAGGCATTCGGCATTCTCCCTTCTTTGATTTTTTCAAACACCATTTTTTGGTAATTATTTACTTCCTTTAACTTCCTTAACTCTACTTTCTCTAACTTATATTTGCCCGATTTTCTTACAATTTAAACTAATAATCAGGTATGAAGTATTTTATTGAGACTGCTAATCCTAATCAGATAAAGGGAGCCCATGACCTCGGAATCCTGGATGGAGTGACCACCAATCCTACTTTTGATGGCCAAAGAAGGAATCCAAGGACAGAAAGCAGTTTATAACCATCATAAAACGATCTGCAAGATCATATAGACCGGTGATGTGGACTGATGATATCGGATGGGGTAAAAAATACACCTATTGATTTCTTCATTTCCTGTATCGGTAAATTTTGTACGATTTTTGCCCGAACTATTTGGTCTTAGTGAATGACTCTGTATTTTCTACAATTATGTAATCTTTAAATTTTAATTATAATGAAAAAGTTTCTCGGTATTCCCGCCATTTTATTAATGGGATTGATCTCATGCAATTCAGGAAGCAGTGATAAGACGGCCTCTGCTGATTCTACCACTGTTGTTCAGGCAGACACGTCACATGCTTCTATGAATATGGATATGACTGCTGAATCGTCACTTCCTGCAATTGCTGCAGGCGCTACGGTATCTTTTAAAAATCTGAAAGACGGCCAAACTGTTACTTCTCCGGTAAAAGTGGAGATGGGCGCTACAGGAATCTCTGTGGATTCCGCAGGTGCTGTGAAGCCTAATTCAGGCCATTTCCATATCATCATTGATGCGGAAGATTCTATTCCATCCGGAGTGGTGATCGCCAAAGACAGTGCCCATCTGCATTATGGAGATGCACAAAAGGAAGCTACTCTTAACCTGCCTGCCGGAAAGCACAAACTTGTTTTGCAGTTTGCTGACGGCGCTCATCGTTCTTACGGAAGCAAGCTCGTAAGTGAAGTGACTGTAAATGTGAAATAATGGTTTAGGTTTGTTAGGTGTATGTATTCCGATATGAAATATATAGAATCAGGCATTTAGGTCGTTGCCTCATCATCAAGGTAGCTATGTAAAATAGTTACTTTGTAATCAATGTTATTGTGCTATCAGTCTGAACTTGTCGAAGACGGGTTAGTAAGTATTCAAACTCTCTTTATAGGGCCCCGCCTTCGACTAGCTCCCCGATAAATCGTGGCAGGCAGGCTGAGCCCATAGTTCATAGCTCATGGCTGATAGTTCATAGCTCATGGCTGATAGTTCATAGCTTTTATGAACTAAGCGTATAAAACGTTGAAAAATTAAAATGCGCTGTCGTTAATTAAAACTTCAGCGCATTTTCTTATTGGTGAGCTTTCATCGGGTTTAATTTTTAAAGAAGGGAGGCTCTTGATGCCCGTTTCCTTTCTTTCATAATTTCTTCTTCAGTTTTTAGCCTGGTGGGATCGGGAATCCTTTTTATGTAGATATCAAATTCTTTATACAGGGAAGGATTGGAGCGTAGTACCGCCTTGATGCTTACTTTTTCTTTAGCAAACTTTGGATCGAGCCATAAAGAATTACCATAAAATTTTCCGTCGCTTGAAGAGAAAGTAATTTCGGTGGTATCTAATGGAAGGTATCTTCCATTAGAAAGTTTGCCGTCAATATTAATGTAATTATAAGTTCCTTTTTTGAGGCTGTCGGTATAGAGGTGAACATAAATGCTGTCAATCTTTTGTGCTTTTGCACTCCAGGGGAAAGTTAATAAAAAGAAAAATAGAACCTGTTTCAACATTGCTTTGATTGATTTCTACTAAGATTGAAAAAAACATGCCACAGTTGCATGAAAATGGCTTTTGTGATTTTTTTTTTACTGAATCCCAAAAAAAAATTTGTTGATTAAAATATTTCATTTCATCTTTGCCTCCGTTAATGAAGATAAATAATACATACAATAGCTGGTGGCACACGATCTGATGATTGTGCCGTATCGCTATTATTTGTGTATTCAATAAATAAATATTACGCCCCGGTATAAAACCGGGGTTTTTTTATGTTATAAAATGAAATGAATGCAGTTATGAAGAAAATTGAATTATCCACTACCTCCAAAAAATTACTGGCGGATGTATATACCCCCGTAGGGATTTATCTGCGCTTGCGCGATCGTTTTCGCGATACAATCCTTTTGGAGAGCGCTGATTTTCATGCAGGAGAAAACAGTTATTCCTTTATCGGCATCCATGCCATTGCAGGAATCGAGATCAGAAACCTTAAGGAGATCGAATATAAGTTTCCATCGCAGGAAGCGAAGAAGATCGCCATTACACCTGATACGAAAATTACGGAAGAGATATGGAATTTTATGCAGCAATTTCACATTGACGAACCCGCTGCGATGCCTGTAAGTATGGCGCAGGGATTGTTTGGCTATACTACTTTTGATGCAGTACAATTTTTTGAAACGATCCAATTTAATACGACTGCAAAAGCCTCTTCAGAAAATTCCATTCCTTTGGTTCGCTATCGTTTGTATCAATATGTTATTGCAATCAATCATTTTAAAAACGAACTTTTTATTTGCGAAAACCATATCAAAGGAATTGAAAGTGAAGTAGCGGTGATTGAAAGTGTGATCAAGAGCAAGGATGTGCCTGCTTTTCCTTTTGTTCCTATAGGTGAAGAAACTTCTCCTTTGACGAATGCTGACTACGTTGGTATGGTGAAGAAAGGAATTGCAAGTTGCGAACGGGGAGATGTTTTTCAGATCGTGCTGAGTAGAAAATTTCAGCAACGGTTTTCGGGCGATGAGTTTAATGTGTATCGTGCCTTACGGAATATTAACCCGAGTCCTTATCTTTTTTATTTTGATTATGGGGATTACCGGCTCTTCGGTAGCAGCCCCGAAGCCCAACTGAAAGTGAAAGATAGTGTGGCAGTGGTCCATCCAATTGCGGGCACTTTCAGACGCACAGGTAATGATATCGCAGATGAGCAATTAGCAGAAAAATTATTAAAAGACAAAAAAGAAAATGCAGAACATGTGATGCTGGTAGATCTGGCACGTAATGACCTGAGCCGTTTGTGTAAAGATGTAAAAGTCACCCGCTTTTGTGAAGTGCAATACTTTTCCCACGTTATTCACCTGGTGAGTGAAGTGAAAGGCCTGGCAGAGAAAAACACAAATCCATTTGACCTGCTGGCTATTACGTTTCCTGCCGGCACATTAAGCGGAGCACCGAAATATAAAGCTATGCAGCTTATTGATGAGTATGAAAATAATCTGAGAGGGTATTATGGTGGTTGTATTGGCTTTGTGGGATTTAATGGTGATATCAATCACGCGATCATGATCCGTACTTTTTTAAGTAAAGATAATCAACTGAACTATCGCGCAGGTGCGGGAATTGTGTCTGCGTCTGATCCTGACAGTGAGCTGCAGGAAGTGAATAATAAATTAAATGCTTTGACAGCGGCCATACAATCAGCCAAAAATATTTAAGACATGAATATATTAATATTTGATAATTACGATTCGTTCACTTACAATCTGGTTCACGTAGTGGAAAAAATAATTCACGGTAAAGTAGATGTATATAGGAATGACCAGATACCCCTTGAAAAGATCAAAGCGTACGATAAGATTATTTTATCTCCGGGCCCCGGTGTTCCCTCTGAATCAGGGTTGCTGATTCCTTTGATCAAAGAATATGCTTCTTCCAAATCTATACTGGGCGTGTGTTTGGGAGAACAGGCTATTGCGGAGAGTTTTGGCGGGAGCCTGATCAATCTGAAAAATGTATATCATGGTGTAGCTACCAGAGTGAAGGTAAACCCTAAGAGGACTTCTTCTGAAAATGATATTTTTAAATCATTACCCAATGAGCTGGAAGCGGGAAGATATCATTCATGGATCGTGAGTAGGGAGAATTTTCCTGCTGACCTGGAAATTACTGCGGAAGATGACGATGGGTTTATCATGGCTTTGCGCCATAAGAAACTGGATGTACAGGGAGTGCAATTTCACCCTGAAAGTGTTTTAACGCCATTGGGAGAGCAGATGATGAGAAATTGGGTAAATATTTAATTGGGCTGAGTATGGAGAGATTAGAATGGTTTAGAGAGGTTAGGTATAGATACCTGACATATAACAGTGATTAGTAAACAAAATTTTATAAAGATTTAGGCGAATGAAAAAGATATTACAATATTTATTTGAATACAAGACACTTTCCCGCGAAGCGGCAAAAGATGTTTTGTTGAATATTTCCAAAGGAATTTATTCTGATCCGGAGATCGCTTCTTTTACTACGGTTTTTTTGATGCGTAGTATCACGATTCCTGAGTTGCTTGGCTTCAGAGATGCTCTGATGGAATTGTGTGTGCCGGTAAACCTGAATGGTTATCAGGTGGTGGATATTGTAGGCACTGGTGGTGATGGAAAAAATACGTTTAATATTTCCACTTTAAGTTGTTTCATAGTTGCAGGTACAGGACAAAAAGTAGCCAAGCACGGTAATTACGGCGCTACTTCCATCAGCGGCTCGAGTAATGTAATGGAAACACTTGGCTATCGTTTTTCAAATGATAATAAAAAATTACTCAGGGAAGTGGAAGAGGTGAGTATTTGTTTTATGCATGCACCTCTATTTCATCCTGCATTGAAAGTGGTAGGGCCGATAAGGAAGAATCTGGGGGTACGTACTTTCTTCAATATGCTGGGGCCGATGGTGAATCCCGCATCGCCCGAAGTGCAGATGATAGGAGTGTACAACCTTGAGATGGCGAGAATCTATTCGTATCTACTGCAACAATCTGCTGCAAAATTTATGATCATTCACAGTCTGGAAGGATATGATGAAATTTCCCTCACCGGTGATACAAAAGTGATTACGAATGAGGGTGAAAAAATATTGACTGCAGAATACCTTGGGAAAAGGACGGTAAGCCCTTCGGATATTTATGGCGGTAATTCTACGGATGAAGCGGCAAAAATATTTTTAAAAATTTTGAAAGGCGAAGGATCATGGGCACAGAATGCAGTGGTGATGGCTAATGCAGCTATGGCATTGCAAGCTACCGGCAAATTTAAAAACTATGATGAATGTTATGCGGCAAGTGTGGAAAGCCTGGAAAGCGGCAAAGCATATCAAAATTTTCAAAAATTAATGAGTCTTCAATCATGAACATCCTTGATACCATCATTGCAAGGAAGAGGACAGAAGTTGCTGAAAAAAAGCGCAATCAGAGCATAACGGAATTAGAGAAAAAACCTTTGTTTGAAAGAGAAATATTCTCTTTCAAAGGTTCCTTATTAGATAAGAGTAAGACAGGGATTATTGCGGAATTCAAAAGAAGGTCTCCATCCAAAGGAATTATCAATGACAAGGCAACCGTTGTAGAGGTAACTTCCGGTTATGTACAATATGGGGCAAGTGCGATTTCGGTGCTGACAGATGAAGAATTTTTCGGTGGCTCGTTGAATGATCTGTTGGAAGCGAGGATCAACAAAATTCCTGTGTTGCGTAAGGATTTTATCATTGATGAATATCAACTTGTAGAATCGAAGGCTTTTGGGGCAGACATTATTTTATTGATTGCAGCTTGTCTTTTGCGGGAAGAAGTGAAAAAGTTGGCGAACTTTGCAAAGAATCTTGGATTAAACGTATTACTTGAAATTCATAATGAGGAAGAATTAGATTATCTCTGTGATGATATTGATGTGGTTGGGATCAATAACCGCGATCTTAAAACTTTTACAGTGGATATTAATCATTCCATAGAATTGTGCAAAAAAATTCCTGGGGATAAGATAAAAATATCAGAAAGCGGAATTGATGAAGTAGAGATGATCCATTTTTTAAGAGAGAATGGATTCAGCGGTTTTCTAATGGGAGAGCGGTTTATGAGAGAGAAAGAACCTGGAAAAGCGTTTAGAACATTTGTAACGGAACTGGAATTATTAGGAAAACAATAATTAAAATTTAAAAAATAAATGAAAATAAAAGTATGTGGCAACAGGAGTTTGAGTCAGTTGGGGGAATTAAATGGTTCGGGAATTGATTATGTAGGTTTTATCTTTTATGAGCAATCACCCCGTTATGTTTTGAAAGGGCTGGAAGGAGAAGAAGTGAAGAAGATTGAATTGTCCATTGAGAAAGTAGGTGTTTTTGTAAATGCAAGTGAAGAGGGGATTATGAAACAGGTGGAGGATTTCGGCCTGGATTTAGTTCAACTTCATGGTGATGAAACGGCTTCTTTCTGTAACCGTATCAGTGATCATATAAAAGTGATTAAAGCCTTTCGTATTGCAGATTATGATACCAATGTAGATTGGCTGATTAAAGAGTATGATGAGGTGTGCGATTATTATTTATTTGATAAGGGTTCAGCAGGGTTATATGGAGGCACAGGTCAAAAATTTAACTGGAACCTACTTGAAAAATCAGTTATAGGTAAACCGTTTTTTTTGAGTGGGGGTATCAGTTTCGAAGATTCGGAAGCACTCAAAAAATTTAAACATCCTTTTTTTTATGGGGTGGATGTGAATAGCCGGTTTGAAAAGGAACCGGGGATAAAAGATGTGGAATTGATAAAAAGATTTGTAAAGGAAATAAAAGGTTAAAAATATTTTATCATGTGGACAGTAGATGAAAATGGTTACTACGGACAATTTGGAGGTGCTTACATTCCTGAGATGCTGTATAATAATGTTCAGAATTTAAAAGAAAATTATTTGAAAATTATTGGAGACAAAAGTTTTCAGAAAGAATTTAATTCTCTTTTAAAAGACTATGCAGGAAGGCCGACCCCTTTATACCCGGCCAAAAGATTAAGCGAAAAGTATGGAGCAAAAATATTTTTAAAGCGTGAAGACCTTTGTCATACCGGTGCGCACAAGATCAACAATGCCATTGGGCAAATATTGATGGCAGAAAGATTGGGTAAAAAGAGAATTATTGCTGAAACAGGTGCGGGCCAACATGGAGTAGCTACTGCTACTGTTTGTGCTTTGAAAAATTTGGAATGTATTGTTTACATGGGTGAAAAAGATATTGAACGTCAGGCGCCTAATGTGGCTAGAATGAAAATGCTGGGAGCAAAAGTGATTCCGGCAATCAGCGGAAGTAAAACGCTGAAAGATGCCACCAATGAGGCTATCAGAGATTGGATCAACAATCCTGAAGATACCTATTATTTAATAGGAAGTGTGGTAGGCCCTCATCCTTATCCGGATATGGTAGCACGTTTTCAAAGTGTAATCAGCGAGGAAATACGGATTCAGTTAAAAGAAAAAACAGGAAATGAATTACCCGATTATGTGATTGCGTGTGTGGGCGGTGGTAGTAATGCAGCCGGTGCATTTTATCATTTTCTGGATGATAATTCGGTGCAATTGATAGCAGTAGAAGCCGGAGGATTAGGCATTGACAGTGGTATGAGTGCGGCTACTACACAATTGGGATCTATTGGGATCTTACATGGAAGTAAAAGCTATGTAATGCAAACAGAAGATGGGCAGGTGGTAGAGCCATACAGTATTTCTGCGGGGTTAGATTATCCCGGGATAGGGCCGATGCATGCAAATTTGTTTGCCAATAAAAGAGCTAAATTTTTAAATGCAACTGATGAAGAAGCGTTGGATGCAGCTTTCGGACTGGCTAAGATGGAAGGGATTATTCCTGCATTGGAATCGTCACATGCACTTGCCGCATTGAATAAAATGAAGTTTGAAAAAAATGATGTGGTGGTGGTAAACCTTAGTGGGAGAGGAGATAAGGATATGGAGGCATACATGAAGAGGTTGGATGGGTGATTGGTTTACTGGTTAATTAGTTTATTAGTTGATTGAGTTTACCAATTAAGTCGAAATAGTTGTAGATGTTGTGAAATATTTGTTGATGAATGTTTTGAAAGATTTGGATTCATGTGGTCCCGTTGGAATAGATAGAATAGGAAATAGCAAATATTAGAATGTAAATAAACAAAAGATCGCATGAATAATATTCGGGAATTATTTTTAAAGAAAGGAAAGAATGTCCTCAGTATTTATTTTACTGCGGGATTTCCGCATCTGGATGATACAGAAGAAATACTTACTTCGTTACAGGCTCATGGTGCTGACATGATCGAGATAGGGATGCCCTACAGTGATCCGCTGGCTGATGGCCCGGTAATTCAGAACAGCAGTATGAAAGCCTTGGAGAATGGAATGACGATCAAAATTCTTTTCGATCAGTTGAATCATTTTTATGAAAATGCTGCTTCAGGAGCCAGGCAGATCCCGTTGATTCTGATGGGATACCTTAATCCTGTATTGCAATATGGTTTTGAAAAATTTTGCAGAGATGCAAAAAGCGCAGGTGTGAGTGGAATTATTTTACCCGATCTTCCTTTTGCAGAATATGAAAAAGAATACAAGCAAATATTGAAAGAAAATGACCTGAGCTTTATTTTTCTTATCACCCCTGAAACTTCTGAAGAAAGAATACGGAAGATTGATTCCATCAGTACCGGATTTATTTATGCGGTTTCTTCTTCATCCATTACGGGCACCTATACCAATATGAGTGCACAGGAAAAATATTTTAAGAGACTTCAGGATATGAATATGAAGAATAAAATATTAATAGGATTCGGAATAAGAGACCGATCTACTTTTGCGCAGGCGTGTCAGTATGCTGCGGGTGCTATTATTGGTACCGCCTATATTAAAACTATTGAGAATACAGGTGATATTGATGAGTCCACGAAAACATTTCTTAACTCGATTTTGGGAAACTGATACTATCCTGAATACCTATTTCGTTTAAAAAAAATTAAATTTGCCTTTAATTCAATAAATAATGAAAAGAATTTCTTATCTGTTTTTTGCTTTGCCATTTTTTGGTTTTTCACAAACTTCTTCATCAGCAAAGAATACAGTTTCTCCGGGTTATGAAATTACCGGGAACATATCGGGTTATGATGACGGCACCTCAGTGTCTTTTTTGAATCAACAAACCGGAGTACCTGAAAAACAAACAACGCTCGAAAAAGGAAAATTTACCATCACCGGAAAACTGGCTGAACCATCCCTGATCGTTTTAGTCTTTGGAGACCAGCCTCCGGCTATTCCTATATTTATTGATAATAGTAAAGTTAAAATTGAAGGTGATAAAAATAGTCTGGGAAATCTTTCTGTTACCGGATCAAAATCACAGGACGAATTTGAAGAGTATTCGAAAGCTGTAAAACCCTATGAAGCAATTTTTGCTGCTGAGGGAGAAAAAGATGCTGCTTCTGTTACAGCAGTAGAAAAGATCAGTGAAGAATTCGTAAAGAAAAATCCTTCTTCTTTTGTAGCACCCATTGCTATTATAAGAGTATTGCAATCTTCTGAAAATGCGGTAGTGGCCGACAGAATGTACAAGCAAATGTCGGGTAATGTAAAGAATTCTTCTTTCGGAAAATATGTAAATCAACAATTGGAATTGGCAAGGATCAATCCGATAGGCTCTGAGATTATTGATTTCTCACAGGCGGATACAGCGGGTCATACAGTGAAAATATCTTCCTTCAGAGGAAAATATGTGCTGATAGATTTCTGGGCAAGTTGGTGCAGGCCTTGCAGAATGGAGAATCCGAATGTAGTGAGTGCTTATAACAAGTATCATCAAAAGAATTTTACGGTTCTCGGCGTATCACTCGATCAGGCCAAACCCGCCTGGATCAGTGCAATCAAGATGGATGGATTAACATGGACTCATGTAAGTGATCTTAAGGGATGGAGCAATCAAGTGGCTTCCTTATTTCATGTTATAAGCATTCCTCAAAATCTACTGATAGATCCACAGGGGAAAATTATTGCGAAGAATCTTCGTGGCGATGCATTGAATAAGAAACTGGGAGAGTTATTCAATTAGGCGATCCGCCTATTAATTGCCTTTTATACAATTGAACAGTATTTTCCAAACCGAGGTATAAAGCATCGCATATTAAAGCGTGGCCAATAGAGACTTCTAACAGTCCTGGTATATTTTCTGAAAAGTATTTTAGGTTGTGCAGGTCAAGGTCGTGACCGGCATTAATACCTAAACCAAGTTCCACCGCTTTTTGTGCAGCAATAATATAAGGTGCAATTGCTTGCTGATGATCTCCTGTTTGAAATTCCTTTGCATAGCTTTCTGTATATAATTCGATTCTGTCGGTACCGGTTTCCTTTGCGGCAACTACCATTTCTACCACGGGGTCAACAAATAGCGATACACGAATACCGGCTTGCTGAAATATTTTTACTACTTCGATTAAGTACTCTTTATTTTTTATAGTATCCCATCCATGGTCGGAAGTTAATTGTCCCAGAGTATCAGGAACGAGAGTAACCTGATCGGGTGTGTTGGCAAGAACAAGATCAATAAACTTTTGTTCCCTGCAATTCCCTTCGATATTAAATTCTATTCCTTCAGTTTTCGAAATTATTTTTTTTAATTCAAATACATCTGCATACCTAATGTGCCTTTCATCCGGTCGCGGATGTACAGTGATTCCCTGTGAACCGAAGGTTATAATATCTGTTGCCGTCTTTATGACATCGGGATTATTACCACCACGTGAATTGCGGAGGGTGGCTATTTTGTTGATATTTACGGATAATTTGGTCATACTCTTGCAATTTACGCCTATCTGTTTTGCTTCAGATGATTTTTTTAAATCAATTTTTTTGAGGGCGTAATTAGTAAAATGGTATTTATTAATTGTGCATTTATTTTATCCACGGGAGAAAAATACAGTCGCCTTCGCTGATGGAGGATTTTAAAATGGTTGAATTGAACAGGGTAAGAACCGTACACAAGCTCGTTTTAAAAAGTGTTTACAGGTTAATAGATAAATCCTGACATGGGTTTACAGGGGGTAATTGCATTTTTCTTCTTAAATTGTTTTTTGAATTACCAATTGTAAACGTTCAATTTATTTTAATGGCATCGTTGGAAAGAAGGCTCGGCCTGTGGCATGCATCCGCTATCAATATGATTGATATGGTAGGCATAGGCCCGTTCATTACGTTGCCTATGGTTATTGGTATGATGAATGGCCCATATTTTTTATATGCGTGGATTGCAGGTGCATTTTTATCTATCGTGGATGGAATGGTTTGGAGTGAACTGGGAGCGGCATTTCCGAGAGCCGGTGGTAGTTATAATTTTTTAAAAGAAGCTTATGGAAAGAATGGTGCCGGAAAGATGATGAGCTTTTTATTTGTGTGGCAAACGATGATACAGGCACCATTGGTGATCGCATCTGCTGCAATAGGCTTTGCCAAATATTTTTCTTTTCTGTTACCCCTTACCAGTGTTACGGAGAAACTGGTAAGTGGTGGTGTGGTTATCCTCATCGTGGTATTATTGTATAGAAAAATAGATGCTATCGGGAAGATCAGTATTTTTTTATGGAGTGGAGTAATCGTTACGATGTTCTGGATTATTGGCGGAGGAATTGTGCATGGTAATTTTCTGGAACCGGTGAGGAATATAAACTCAGGGCTAACTGTTGATTATGCTTTTGTGACTGCCATTGGATTTGCCAGTGTAAAATCTGTTTATAGCTATCTTGGCTATTACAATGTGTGCCACCTGGGAAGTGAAATAAAAAATCCTTCAAAAAATATTCCCCGCAGTATGTTTATTTCCATCATTGGAATTGCTTTTTTATATTTCTTTATGAATGTGAGTGTAGTGAGTGTGATTCCGTGGCAACAGGCGAAAGACAGTGAATTTGTTATCAGTGAATTTATGGAAGTGTTGCTTGGGCACACTGCTGCTACCATTGTTACGTGCCTTGTTTTGTGGGTTGCCTTCGCATCGGTATTTTCTGCAACGCTTGGCTACAGCCGAATTCCCTATGCGGCAGCAGCAGACGGCGAATTTTTTAAAATATTTGCGAAACTGCACCCTACCAAAAATTTTCCATACATATCTTTATTATATTTAGGATGTGTAGCCTTTATTTTCAGCATGTTTTTAAAGCTGAGTGTGGTGATCAGTGCGATACTTGCCATGAGAATTATGATCCAGTTTATAGGGCAGGCAGTGGGATTATTGATCTTGCGAAGTAAAAAAAACAATGATCAGTTTCCTTATAAAATGCCCTTGTTTCCTTTACCGGTGATTCTTGCTATCGCGATGTGGTTGTTCATTCTCATTTCTACCGGAAGTAAATTAATGCTGAGTGGGTTATTGGTAATTTTTCTTGGGGCAATCGTTTATTTCATAAAAGCGAAAGTTAAGAAAGAATGGCCTTTTCATGATCATCCTTTACAAGGAGTAAGTTAATAAATCCTTTAAGCTAAAGGGAACACGATTTTATCTGCTCACAATAACGGCTGCATTTGCTTTTAAAGAGCCAATTAGTTGTGGGTTAAAATTGAGCAGACGCCTTATAAATTAGAGAAGAATTTAAAAAAATATTTGCATAGTAAAAGTTATATCGTAATTTTACGATTAATAATAGAAAAGAACATGGGGGCAACAAAATCAGAAGAATTCACCATAAAAGATAATCGCATAGCAACCTATGCAAAAGCGTTGGCACATCCTGCACGGATTGCCATACTTAGATTATTAATACAGAAACAAGCCTGTATTTGTGGTGATATAGTAGATGAACTTCCTCTATCTCAAAGCACTGTATCACAGCATTTAAAGGAATTAAAGCAGGCAGGATTGATAAAAGGAGATATTGATGGTGCTAAAGTTTGTTATTGCATTGATGAAACAGAATGGAAGGCTGCGGAGGAAAGGATAGATCAGCTTTTTGACTCTTTTACGGGTAGTAATAATTGTTGCTAGATTTTCTATTTTAACATATCGAAATAGTACGATAATATTTAAAAATAAAGCAATGGAAAACGAAAATGAATTAAAAGAATTAGTAAAGCAAAAATATTCAGAAATCGCTTTACAGGATAAAGAAACCAATCAATCTTCCTGCTGTGGATCGGGCTCCTGCAGTAATGAGGTTTATAACATCATGTCTGAAGATTATCAACAACTGGAAGGCTATAATGCGGATGCAGATTTGGGATTAGGCTGTGGACTGCCGACACAATTTGCTAAAATAAAAAAAGGGAACGTAGTAATTGATCTGGGAAGTGGCGCAGGCAATGATGCCTTTGTTGCAAGACATGAAACTGGTGAAACAGGAAAGGTAATTGGGATTGATTTTACTCCTGCCATGATTGATAAAGCAAGAAACAATGCTGAATTGAGAGGATTTAATAATGTAGAATTCCGCCAGGGGGATATTGAAAAAATGCCTGTTACTTCAAATATCGCTGATGTGATAGTGAGTAACTGTGTGTTGAATCTTGTTCCTAATAAAGATGGAGTTTTTAAAGAAATTTATAGAACATTGAAACCCGGGGGACACTTTAGTATTTCCGATGTTGTTTTGGTTGGGCAATTACCGGATAACATAAGAAATGCTGCAGAAATGTATGCAGGCTGTGTTTCAGGTGCTATTCAAAGGGAGGCTTATTTGGAATTGATCAAAAACAATGGGTTCACTAATATTACCATTCAAAAAGAAAAAGCGATTATTGTTCCTGACGATATTCTACAAAATTATTTATCGGAAAGTGAGATGGCATCTTTTAAAAGCTCTGGAATAGGAGTTCTCAGCATCACTGTTTATGCTGAAAAACCTTTGATAGAAGAAGAACCATGTTGCGGATCCGGTTGTTGCAATTAATATTCACGTTATTTATTGATAATAAATGATTTTTTAGAAATCATTGAAACGATATATTTTTTACCGCCAACAGATTATTATATATGTAGTCTCTCTTCGGTATTTATAATTCCACAGATATTATACTCCTTCTCGATTTGAATAAATCCGTGTACATTGTATTCTGCTAGTCAGGAAGCAATATTGCGTTTCAGCTTGGGTATCAAATATTTTATCAGATCATAATGGTCCATATATTCCTTTGGGCGTAGTCACCCCAGTCGGATAATGATTTCTTTAAAATTTCTTTCAAATCTGCATTATCAGTTTTTTTACCCTTTGTAGGGGGTGTAATATCGTTATCGTTTACAGAGTTTACCTCAACCTTTGTTGCGTACCACGTCGTATGAAGTCGGTTTATTACTAATCCCATAATCATACCAGGTAATCCATTAAAACTCTCGGGGCCGCCTGGAATCATTATTTCATCAGTATAGAATGCTACAACGAAAACAGAATCCATAATAATTGTTGTGGCCCTGCGACAATTGAATCCGGCAATTTCCCTGAAATCACTCGTTATCTTCCATTTTGCATTGCGGAGACTATCTTCTATCAAAAAACTTTTTTCAAATACTTCTTTATGAGCAATATATTTTTTACTGGTAAAGTCGCTGTAAACCTCATTATCAGTTGACGGAGTTCGTCCAAAAAATCCCCCCATAGACGTATTATTATCAGATTCTCTGCCTGGTTGGTAAATGGATTTGTTATTGTCAAATTCATAATTGAAATAGCTCGACTGGTATTGAGGAATAGTTTTTTTTATCTGATCTGCAAAACTGCCTCTCAGTTCTGCCCAAACATTAGTCTTGCGTTCAAATTCAATTTTTCCTTTGGAAATGAATTGAGTTTGTGCAGAAAGGGTATTCGTACAGCTTATAAATAAAAATAATAAAAAAGTTTTCATGCTTTATGATTTAGAAGAACATTCTTGATTTAGGAGCGGCAGCACCACCTTTGTTTTTAAAGTTCCAGGTTAATGTGATCAATCCGTAACGCTGGAAGGTGATATAATGCCTTTCAACGATCGCGTTGGGTTGTATATTTCTGTCATATCCTTTATTCTGATTGAGTATATCATTGATGCTTGCACGCAATGTGAGTGCCTCATCTTTGAAAAATTTCTTTTCAATAAAGGCATTCCATAATATCACACTATTATTCTTATCAAAGGCACTTAATTTTTGCCTGAAATTGTAATCAATATCACTCCCTATCTCAAGCTTCTTGACAGGGTATATACTTCCGTCTAATGAATAATCATAAGTCCAGTAATGAGTGCTTGCCGCAGTACTGATGCTTGATTTGGACTGGGAGTAAGAAGGAGTAAAGGAAGCACTGAAGTTTACTTTCTCCTGCTTGTAATACCTTAATCTGAAAGAAGAGGCAAGGTCGGTACTCTGATTAAGATTCTTAAGTCCGTTTACAAAGTTGGTAGTATGCGACAGGTTTACGCTTGGGTTTATAGAAGCATTCAATTTTGTTTTTGGAATCTTTATACCAAAACCTCCATACAATCCTCCTGAATAATTTCCATCAACATTCACATATTGGGTGGTTCTTTTTCCCAATGCATCTATTGTGTAAGTGCTGCTGATGTCATTATTAGTAGTGGTAAAATAGACACCCAGGTAAATGGTACGATCAGATAAAACTTTATAATTATTATAGTTTAAGTTAAAACGGTTTTGGAATTCCTGTTTCAATGAGGGATTGCCAATAACCACATCCAATGGATTATCATTATTTTTCAGTGGCTGTAGTTGATCAATCGTGGGTTGCTGGGTGGAACCATTATAATTAAATCTTAACCTGCTGTAAGGATTGAATTTAAAATTGATATTAGCCTGTGGTGCAAGGTTGTAATAATTATAATTTCTTGTGGTATCCTTTACCAGATCTGATTGCTCGAAACCGGTTCTGGCAATATTTCCACCAAATGAAAAGTTGAACTTCCTGGCATTATACCGGTAATTAATACCTGCACTATGAGTTTTGTAAATGTACCTGAATTCGTTACTCAAAGAATCTACCAGTTGAGAATATTTGCCACTCAAATCTTTGTCATAGCTCAGTCTTTTTTGTGTACTGCTGTTATTGTAGAAGGAATAATTAAATTCAAGAAATGATTTTTGAGAAAGTGGTTCAGTATAGGTGGCTCTTATTCCTGCTACATTGGAAGTATTATTGTTCTTTTTATTCTGGTTGGTAGAGTCTTGCCCGAAAACTGTTTCGGAAGCATCGTAAAAATCAGAAACATTATCCAGGAACCCATTGCTATTAGAAGCATTAAATCTTTCTTCAAAATTTACGGAAAGTGTTCTTCCTTTCTTTTTGAATTTTTTTCTCCATATAGCATTGGCATTAAAAGCTGAGTTATCTCCGTCACTTGAGGTTTTCCTAATGCTGCTGTTCACTAATTTATTTTCTCCGCTTAATGACTGAGATTCATATTGGCTGGTGCTTTTAGAAGATCCTGTATATCCGTTCGCAACTACTTTAACAGAGGAAGAAGAGTCTATCTGTATCTCTGCAGTTCCTGCAAGAGAATGGCGCAACTGGTCTGAATGGTTGTCGGACGATTCACGTTGATAAAATACAGAATCAGCGATCGTATTTTGTGTGTACGTGTTTCCTTCATTATGAACCGAAAGTTTATTGAACAAGTAGTTGCCACCCATATTATATTTGTCATTGTCCCATTTATTGGAAAAATGTAAACCTCCTTTTACACTTTGTGGCAGCCCATCGCCATAAAATGACCCTGTGCCTAGATCACCGCCGGAACCACCAGAAATCATGATACCTCCACCTTCCGTGACCTGTGCATTATTACCTTGAAATCCATAATTCATAGCATCTCCAAAGTTCAGCCCGGTAGAGTTGGTACTGCTTGCAATTACAAAAGCGGCTAATTTCCTTTTTCCTTTAAAAGCATTGATGAGTGCCTGCCCATTATAATATTTATCGAGAGCTCCTGCAGAAAGTTTACCAAAATATCCGTGCTTGGCATTGTCTTTCATTTTTATATTTAGAGTTTTTGTAGTGTTGCCGTCGTCAATGCCGGTAAATTCGGCCTGATCACTTTTTTTATCAAATACCTGTAATTTAGAAACAGCATCTGCTCTCAGGTTTCTTGTAGCGATTGTAGGATCGTCGCTAAAGAATTCATCACCATCTACCAGCACCTTTTGTATCTGTTGTCCTTGGGCGGCGATCTTCCCGTTTTTATCTACTGTTATTCCGGGCAATTGCTTGAGCAAGTCTTCCACCGTGGCATTGGGTTTCACTTCATAACTGTCAGCATTATATTCCGTAGTATCCCCTTTGATGCGCATGGCTGCTTGCTTGATCACTATTTCCTGGAGGAGCTTAGCCTTTTGAGTAAGGAAAATAGTATTCAACTCCATCGCTTCATTTTCTTTTAGATCTATTTGATCTACAAAATCTCCATATTGGGGATAGGTAATGAGTAATTCATATTTCCCCGAATCCAGATTGTTTATAGCGAAACTTCCATTCTTATCGGCCCTGGTAAAAGTTATTAACGTAGAATCACTTTGACGTAATATGGAGATCACGGCATTGGCAGGTTTTACCTGGCTGCTGGAATCGCTGAGTGAGCCTTTAATAGAACTGGTTTGACAAAATGCTATGTAGGGAATAAAGTACAATAACAGAGTAGTTAGGGTAAATTTCAGCATCGTTAAATTTAAGAAGTAAAAGAGGTACGATACAAAGATGTGGCAACTCCATAAAAGCTTAGCAGTAGAAAATGTTAAGATTACTTAAACTATTAATCAAAGTGTAGATACGAGGGATCACTCTGCCGGGAGTGTTTTGAATGCAAAACAAGCATAGAATTGTTTCGCAAATAAATACTTTTTCTTTTTTGGGATGGTCAATAATCACGATGTGACAAAAAATTTTTGGGAAAGCGGAACCAGAGTACTAAAAATGACGAATAATTACTTAATCTCATTTTTAATTGCACATTTACTACTCACACATTTCTCCAGAACTGTTGAATTAAACGATGAAAATGTGTGTAAAGTATATAATGAAAATTTCTAAGTGGCTGTCATAGGATATTGGAAAACAACCTATTAACTGTATGTCGGAATAGAAATAAATAAGAACCGCATTTACGCGATTCTTATTTGAGAGGTCCCGAGCGGATTCGAACCGCTGTAGAAGCTTTTGCAGAGCTTTGCCTAGCCACTCGGCCACAGGACCTTATTTTTAAGGCGCACAAAAATAGGGAAATTTTGTTTAGAATAATTTAATTCTGCAATAGGAAATCTCTTTCATTTGTATTGAGCTATTTTTGTAAAAATTTTAATACCCGGGTATCCTGGGCTGGATAGGTTATTTGCAAAAAACAAATAGATAATATGCAACGTATCGCTGAATCTGAATTGATCATTAATCCGAGAGGAGCTGTTTACCATCTTAATGTACGTCCTGATGAACTTGCCGAAAACATCATTACCGTAGGCGACCCCGACAGGGTAAAAGAGGTTAGCAAGCATTTCGACAGACTTGAGGTAGAAACCCGGCACCGTGAATTTGTTACCCATACTGGCTATGTAGGTAATAAAAGAATTTCGGTGGTGAGCACAGGAATAGGCCCTGATAATATTGATATTGTGATGAACGAATTGGATGCACTTGTGAATATCAATTTCGAAACGAGAACCATTAATAAGGAGCTAAAACAACTGAATATTATCCGCCTCGGTACTTCGGGGTCTTTACAGGCAGATGTACCCATTGATAGTTTTGTTGCGAGTACCCACGGCCTGGGTATTGATAATCTGATGAATTTTTACATTTATGAAAATAACGAAGAGGAGAGACAGTTGATTCATTCTTTCGTTACTCAAACACAGTTGCACAATGGTTTTGGCGATCCTTATATTTCTGCTGCGTCCATGCACTTATTGAAGTATTTCGTGACCGGCTATCATCAGGGTATTACGGTTACCTGCCCTGGTTTTTATGGTCCTCAGGGAAGAGTACTCAGGCTCGGAATTTCCAACCCCCATCTTATAGATCGTCTTACCTCATTTGAATTCGGGAATTACCGTATTACCAATTTTGAGATGGAAACTTCCGCTATCTATGGACTTGGCAATGTATTGAATCATCACTGCCTCTCATTGAGTGCCATTATTGCCAATCGTGTTCATAAAAATTTTAGTAAAGATTCTGCATCGCTTATTGAGAAATTGATCAAAAAATCTTTAGAAATTATATCAGAAAAATTATAAAATGAAAATTAAATTCTACAAATTCCAGGGAGCAGGCAATGATTTTATTTTGCTTGACAACAGGAATAATCTTTACAAAGATATTACGAATGCACAGGTACGAAAAATGTGCGACAGGCATTTTGGTATTGGTGCTGATGGATTGATGTTGCTAAATAAAAAAGAAGATTACGATTTTGAAATGATCTATCATAATTCGGACGGGAATGAAGGCTCCATGTGTGGAAATGGCGGAAGATGTATGGTGCAATTTGCCTATATGCTGGGCCTCAGAAAAAATAGTTATTTGTTTATGGCTACCGATGGCGTACACGAAGCAGATATAGATCTGGAAAAAAGAATAAGGTTGAAAATGGGAGATGTGAAAAAAGTAACCTTCTCACTCGATCATTATGTTCTCAATACCGGGTCGCCTCATTATGTGAAGTTTGTAAAAGACCTTGCAAATTTTGATGTCGTATCGGAAGGTCGTAAAATACGTGACAGCAAAGAGTTTGCAGAAGAAGGGATCAATGTCAATTTTGTAGAGACACTAAGAGAAGATCAGATATTTGTGCGCACTTATGAGCGTGGGGTAGAAGGGGAAACCCTTAGTTGCGGTACCGGCGTTACAGCTTCTGCACTGATTGCTGCACACAATGATAATGGGTTCAACAGGGTGGAAGTAAAGGCAAAAGGAGGAGATTTGAGTGTGGAATTTGAAAAAATGAGCGATACGCATTTTATTAATATATGGCTGTGCGGACCTGCCACTTTTGTCTTTTCGGGCGATATAGAATTAAAAGATTAAAGGCATGTTTAATGTAAGGGTTTATGGTATTCTGATCAATGAAAAAGATCAGGTTCTTTTAAGCGATGAATACATCAAAGGGAAGTATTATACGAAATTTCCAGGTGGTGGATTGGAACAAGGTGAAGGCACCCGCGATTGCCTTAAGAGAGAATTTAAGGAAGAGATGGGCCTGGATGTAAAAGTGGAAGGTCATATTTATACTACTGATTTTTATCAGCAGAGCGCCTTCAATACCGTTGATCAGATTATTTCCATTTATTATTTTGTGGAACCTGCAGTCCCCATCCTTTTTCATCTTACCCATTCAAGATTTGATTTCACAGAAAAACAGATGAAAGCCTATCAGAAAGAATTGAAGATTGAGACTTTCAGATTTGTGGATTTAAAAGGATTCAGTGTGGAAGAACTGTCTTTCCCGATTGATAAGATCGTAGCAACTCTATTGGCACAAGCAAATTAAAAAAAGATTGGAGGCTGGCTCCTTCCAAATCTTCTATAGAATCAGGTGTTTTGGCTGTAAAATTTCATGCAAATGATATATCAGTGATGAGCTATGAGTAGGGGAGTATCATAAAATAACAATGTTAGTTAAGTAATTATTTATCCGGCAACGGGTATATTCTCAAATGTAGTGGTGGCACCCATCGCATCCAATTTCATTTTATTGGCAGTCTCATGTCCTACGTATCTTTCTATTCTTTTTTCGATAAAATAAATAGCCGGTGTAAGAATGATAGCCAGTGTGAATTTGTACAAATAATTCATAATGCCTACGGCTAAAATAAGTTGCCAGGAAAATAATCCGCTGAAGGCAATGAATAATACGATGTAACTATCTACCAATTGCGAAACAAGGGTTGATCCGGTGGCCCGAAGCCAGAGATGTTTATTCCCAGTCACTTTTTTTATTTTCTGAAATATAAAAACATCTACGCCCTGGCTTACAAGAAACGCAACGAGGCTTCCGAGAATAATGCGCATATTTTGCCCGAAAATAGCGCTGAAGGAGGTTTGAATATTTCCTACACCTTGCTCGTGGCTGCTACTAAGCCATACTTTAGCGGGAGGTAATGCAATGGCAATAAAGTACATCAGGAATGCATAGCTGATAAGAATAACTGCTGTGATGGAGATTCTTCGTACGGCTTTGGGGCCATAATACTCATTGATAATATCGGTGATTATAAATTCAAACGGCCATAGTATGACACCACAGGTAAGCGTAAACGCCAATCCGCTTTGACCGAAAAGCGTAAAATTTACCGGGTTGAGTCCAAACAAACCTTCGAGTGAAAATAGTTTCATACCGATGGCTTCGGCCACCAGTGCATTGGCTACGAAGAAAGCGGTAAATCCTACAAAAAGCTTCGTAGGCTTATCATTCAATATCTTGTGTATCATTGAGAAAGTGAGTTATAAAAGAAGAAGAAATAAAATTGAACCGGTAAAAAAATAAGATTGACGATGGTAAGCCATTGCGGCATAGGGAGCGTCTTTTTGGCTATGATAAACACAAGATAGATAAAGCACATTATTAAATTAATAACGATGGCAGAAAATCCCAGGATAATGATAAGATCTTTAAAAAAAGGAATGGCTCCAAGTGCTTCTGTTCCAACTGTAGGTGGCTTTTTAGCTTCTATCTTATTAAAGAAAAGAAACAATAAAAAGGCAATATTGCAAAGGAAAGTAAATTTGGAAAAAAAGGAAACTGGTTTCATTCATTCAATCTTTTGGAAGTACTCCCGACAAAATAATATTAATTTGCCGGAATATTTATTTTTTCGATGGCAAATGTACTGAGTATTGTTACCTACAAAATTTTCCCGGCAAAATTAGGCGGACAGAAGGGTATTGCGTTATTTAATCAATACCTTTCTGAGAAAGAAAATCTTTTTTGTTTTACCATACGAGACAATGAACCCTCCATGGCCCCTTACAAGGTTTTCAATTTATTGAGTAATCATCGCCTACGTTACATCAATATCTTTTATTTCTCTTTACTGAAAAAAATTATCAGGGAGAATAATATTACACATGTCATTTCAGAACATCCTTATTATGGATGGATGGCGATTTTGCTGAAATACTTTTGTAAGGTGAAAGTGATTGTACACTCGCACAATATAGAAGCAGAGCGTTTTAAAACCGTGGGGAAGTGGTGGTGGAAGATGTTATGGTACTATGAGAAATGGGTCCATAGCCATGCAGATTTCACCTTCTGCATTTCCGAAAAAGACAGGGAATATTTTTACAATTCTTATAAGATCCCTTATGAAAGGTCTGCCGTGATTACGTATGGTATCTCGTGGAGTGCCATTCCATCTGCAGATGAGAAAGCGGCTGCAAAAAAACAGCTAAAAAGATCTTTTTTATTATCCGAAGAAACTCAATTATTCCTTTTCAATGGTACGCTTGATTACGGTCCCAACCTGGATGCACTTAAAAATATTCTTGAAAAGATAAATCCACTTTTTATCAAAAATGAAATTCCTTATAAAATAGTTATTTGTGGTAAGGGCCTCCCGTCTGAGATGAATGAACTGAAGGAATATGCTTCACAAAATATAATCTATGCAGGCTTTGTGAATGATATTTCTCTTTATTTTAAAGGAACGGATGTTTTCATAAATCCTGTTACCGAAGGCGGCGGTATCAAAACCAAACTGGTTGAAGCATTGGGGTATGATTTGAATGTGGTTTCTACTTTTAATGGAGCGATTGGGGTGGATGAAGATATTTGCAACGGAAAACTATTTTTATGTGAAAATGATGGCTGGCAAGGCTTCGCAGAGAAAATGCAGGCATCCATCCATATTTCTCAATCTATACCACAAGCTTTTTTTGATCATTTCTATTGGAAAAACATCGCCGCTAAAGCGGCAGATGTTATCAATAGATTATGAAAATAATAAAAATGTCCTTTACCTGTTGGATGAAATGTAATGACAACGGTATTCAAATATGTTCACAAAGTCCTCTTCGGAGGATATTGAAGCGGCTACTATTCCATCGTCTGTACTACATGAGCCAGCTTGCCGTCTCTGGTCATTCCTTCAATCACTACTCTGAAAGCATTTGTGACATCATTATTAAAAAAGGTAAGTACCACTTTATTTTTTCCCGGTGTAGTTACTACAGAAGGGTTCCAGTAGAGTGTGGAACGCAAATCTTTTTTATCATTATCTGCGTTGGTGGTTTCATAATTGGGTGAATAAAATTGTCTGATAGAGGTATATCCGCTTACTATATTATTGGATAGTCCTTTGCCTGGTTCCGATTTTACGTCACCGCCCTGACGGGTATAGATTGCAATGGCCCCATTGGACCCTCCACCTACGGCTCCCATAAAAGGAGGGCGGAAAACTTTGATGTAAGCCACGTCCGATACGGGTATGGAAGTAAGCATATCGGGGCTGGATTGCATTTCGTTCAAAAATAATTGAGGGGAACCTCCACGCCATTGAAGTGTGGGCGGGTTGCTGGTTGTATTAATTTGAAGCCCGGCAACTTTACCCTGCAGGTATTGGAATATATCCATTGCGGATGCTGCAAAGGGATCGTTTACCAGATCAAACTCATAGCCGTCACCTCCTGAAAATAATCCTGAAGTATATTTTTTATCCATTTCTTCGGTGGGTGATTTTGGCCTTGCCTTTATTTCTACCGTACTTAACACTTGCCCTTTAAGATATTTCATTTCATTTTGCCATGCGTTGTTCAATTGCAAATGATAATGATTGCCGGTCGTGTCGTAAAGTCCATTGTTGAATAAGCTGCTTGCTTTTGTATTGACAGTAAAAGGCGGGAGCCTGTTCTGCATAAATTGAACGGTTGCGTCTCCTAATCCTTTTGCTTTGGGGAGCTGATAATATATTCGTACCGTATCAAAAAGAAGAACAGAAGGATCCGCAAAATTGCCATTCCCTTCTAGCGGAACTGTGAATAATTGCATACCGGTCCTCTTTTGATTCACCATCAAAATGATTTGCCCTGCACTTCTTAATTGAGAGGGTGTAGCACCGAATACTTTTCCCGACAAGGAAAGATAGGTAGTGTCTGCAGGATATTTTATTATCGGAAATTCTCCTTTCGATACTTTCTCCCAATCGAACCTACGCCATCCGTGTGTAAGCATTACAAGGTCCAGTTGTTGCATGAGAGAATCGCTGGTATTATTGAAATAATAAGAAGGATTATTTACTTTTCCTTTTAATTCGCCGGTCAAAAGAAGATGAGAAATAATATTATCAGCAGTATCCACATCAATCCCCAGGTCGGTTACTGAAACCGATAAGCTGGATGTAAGACTATCAGGTACTGATATCTCTATTTCGTTTCTTGCACGTTTATTCAATCCCCAGTGCTGCACGGTCATTTCCGGTTGAAAAATGTATTCTTCATTATTCACGTAGGTAATCCTTTCTGCAAGTGGTTTCCACTGGCTATCAAAAACGGTGATAGTGAGTATGCCCGTAGGTAAACTTTCTGTAGGGATGATTCCTTCAGCAATTCCGTCTTTTAAATCCTTAGTTACGTTGAAAACCTCCTGACCATACATGGTTCCGAGAATGTGAGTGGTGGTGCTGGTGACAAATGAAGGAGAGGATTTTACGAGAAAATTTCTTTTATTTCCTGAAATGCTTACCTGTAAAGAGACCCCTGATTTTTTTATCAATGGTAAAGGAGTAGTATGTTTATTGCCTTTTTCGTCTTCCCACGTTGCAGTGAAGGTGTCGCCCTGCCGGGGATTGATAAAGAAAAATCCCATACCATCATGAATGGTTGTAAGGGTGCCGGCAACTGAGCCTTTATTATCTTTGACAACACCTTTTATTTTTAGAGGCCTTCCGTATTGATCATTGGCTTTGAAAGCGATCTTATTGGTAACTCCTGTCACCGCATCACCTCCTTCAGGGAAGAAAGCAATTTCAGGAGTAATGGTATTATTTGAGATGGCCTGATTATTCGTTTTGGAAAGTACCCGTATGTCTTTATTGTATAAAAAAGCGGAATCAAAGTTGAGCATCCATTTGGTGTAAGCCCTTACGTGAAGGTATTTTCCGGTATAGTCCTGAGGTATTTCAAACTGTCCAAATGCCGTGCCTCCCTGTACAGGGCTTAAACCGTGTAAAAGCAATTTTCCATTTTCGTCTGTCCAGTCTATATACAAGGTTTTGGTATCATCTGCAGGGTAAATCGTTTTCATCATATAAACTTTAAACCATACCGTATCGCCGGCGGCGTAAGTAGATTTATCATAATGGAGATAAATTCTTTCTTCCGTATAGTTATTCGAATACTTAGTTAGGGTGGAATTAATATCTTGCGAATAAGAATATAAAAAAGAGAAAGAAAGGATACAGGCAGAAAACAGTTTTTCCATGTAAAATATTTTTATAAAAATAAGTGTGTAAATTAATATAAGAATGGAATTGAACCAAAGTTGATAACATATTTAACAATAGTAAATGCTGAAATGCTATTTTTGCTTCTGAAAGAATATTGAAATATTATAATTTCGCAAAAATTTTTCTATGGCTTTTATAAGAGTTACTGAGCAACCTTCGAATTATCGTCACCTTGATAAAATGACTGTCAAAGAAATTGTTACGCTCATCAATAAGGAAGATTCTCTGGTATCCGTTGCGGTGGCAAAAGCATTGCCCCAAATAGAACTGTTGATTGCTACCATATCTGAGAAAATGATTGATGGAGGCAGGCTTTTTTACATTGGTGCAGGGACCAGTGGCAGATTGGGGATTTTAGACGCAAGTGAATGTGTGCCTACTTACGGAGTTCCCAAAGGGCTTGTGGTAGGAGTGATTGCCGGTGGCGATAAGGCCATTATTGATCCGGTAGAAAATGCGGAAGATGATGTAGCGCAGGGATGGAAAGACCTGGAAACGCATCATGTCAACGAAGGGGATGTTGTAGTAGGCATCGCTTCCAGTGGTACGACGCCTTACGTGATCGGAGCCTTAAAAAAATGTAAAGAAAATAATATTGTGACCGGCAGTATTGCCTGCAATCCTGATTCACCAATCAGTGAAGTGGCCGATTTCCCCGTTGAAGTGATTGTAGGCCCTGAATTTGTAACCGGCAGTACTCGTATGAAAAGTGGTACGGCACAGAAGATGATATTGAATATGATCTCAACCACTGCTATGATACAGATGGGAAGAGTGGAAGATAATAAGATGGTGAATATGCAGTTGACCAATCGAAAAATAGTAAAAAGAGGCACCCGTATGCTGATGGAAAAAACCGGCATTAAAGACGAAGCTACTGCGGAGGCATTGTTGTTGAAATACGATAGTGTAAAAAAAGCCATGGAGAATTATAAGTAACAGAGTTGCCATACTCCTGTTGTCTATTTATTATCCTAACATTTTTTAATACCATAAAATATCCTGTTTCCAATAAATGGGTAAGACTTCATTTATTGAAACAATAGCAGTTTGCTTTTCCCATAGATCTTCAATAATGATTATTTTCTTTTATGAGAAGTTTAGATTTTATTCCCAAAAAGGGATGTACTTCTTTGTGTCAATTAATTAGTTTTGTAGAAGAAATTTTTTCATGCAGGATATAGAACCATACGATAACTGGCAATATTTATATACCTCCGAGAGAGATGCTCTTTCGCCATTCTACGGGCGTGAATATAATGAGTTTGAATTTTCCAATACGGTGTATAATTATTATATTCATCCTTTATGGGATGAGTTTGGAAGCCGTACCTTATACCTTAAAGTACTGATGGCCGATTATGATGATCAATATATGATCATTGAATTGATAGGAGAGTGGAATGATGCCATCGAAAATGACATTATGCGATTGAAGCGGGATGTAATAGACGAGTTTATAAGACGGGGAATTAAAAAATTTATTTTGATCACGGAGAACGTTCTTAATTTTCACAGCAGCGATGATTGTTATTATGAAGAATGGTTTGAAGATGTGAAGGATCAGGGTGGATGGATAGTTTTTCTCAATATGCCGGAACAAACCCAATATGATTTTGTGCGGGCACGCTTGAATAATTATGCTGAGATGATGAACTTAATACAATGGCGTACAATGAAACCTGATGTCCTTTTTTCGAGAGTGGACAATCTTCTGCTGAGAAGATTAGAGTCGGATTTTGATGATGAATAACCCCATCATCTTTGAAAAAAGTTTTCATAAAGAAGGGAAATCTTCTTGAAAATTTATAAAGTGATTTTCAAACTTCCTTTAGTATTTTTGCTCATCTGAAATTTATTAACTTTTCATCTATGACCTGGAAACAGTTATTTACATCCTCGATCGGAAAAAAGGTATTAATGGCATTTACCGGATTTTTCCTCATCACTTATCTTATTGTCCATGCTTCGATCAACGCGCTGATCTTTTTTAATGATGGAGGTGAAACGTTTAACGCAGCAGCCTCTTTTATGCTTCACAATTATATTGTGAGGATTCTTGAAGTAGGATTATTTGCGGGTTTCATTCTGCACATCATCCAGGGACTTATGCTTTGGAAACAAAACAGGGCAGCACGGGAAACGGATTATGCTCAAAAGAATTTTACGAAACAGATAAAATGGTACAGTCGTTATATGGGCTGGCTTGGAACTTTTATTTTACTTTTCCTGGTAATGCATTTGTATCATTTCTGGGCAAGCACCAAACATGAATTGTATTTTAACGGCCCCGCTGTGAATCTCTTTGATGAAATGAAAGAAATATTTACCAATCCCGTTTGGTTTACATTGTATATGATCGGACTGGCCTCCTTGCTATTCCATTTACTACACGGCTTTGAAAGTGCTTTTCAGACTTTTGGTATCAACAGCAGGAGATGGCTTCCAATTATAAAAAAGATTGGTATTATTTATTCAATTGTTATTTGTCTTTTGTTCGCCTCTATGCCTCTGGCATTTATGGCAGGATGGCTTCAATAAATTCTAACGTTGAAAACAATATTTCAGCATAACATATTCAATACTAACGTATGGCATTAGACGCAAAAATTCCGGCAGGTGATATGGCACAAAAATGGACTAATTACAAAGACCATGTAAAATTAGTAAGCCCTGCCAACAAGAGAAAATTGGAAGTGATCGTGATAGGTACCGGGCTTGCCGGGGCCTCTGCCGCCGCTACTTTGGGCGAACTTGGTTATAAAGTAAAATCATTCTGTTTCCAGGATAGCCCGCGACGTGCACATTCCATTGCTGCACAGGGAGGTATCAACGCCGCCAAGAATTATCAGAATGACGGCGACTCTATATTTCGCCTTTTTTATGAAACTGAAAAAGGAGGAGACTTTCGTTCACGTGAATCCAATACTTATCGCCTTGCTCAGGTGAGCGGGAATATTATTGATCAATGTGTGGCGCAAGGCGTTCCTTTCGCAAGAGAATATGGCGGCTTATTAGCCAACCGTTCTTTTGGAGGCACACAGGTACAGCGTACGTTCTATGCTGCCGGACAAACGGGGCAGCAATTATTACTCGGTGCTTATGGTGCATTGGAACGTCAGGTTTCACTTGGAAATGTTACTACGTATGCTCGCCATGAGATGCTCGAAATAGTAAAGATTGATGGTAAAGCAAGAGGAGTTATAGTCCGTAATTTGATAACCGGAAAACTGGAAAGATATTTTGGCCACGCTGTTATTCTTTGTTCCGGCGGTTACGGAAATGTTTTTTATCTGAGTACCAATGCAATGGGGAGCAATGTAACCGCAGCATGGAAATCACATAAAAAAGGAGCCTTCTTTGCTAATCCATGTTACACACAAATTCATCCTACGTGCATTCCGGTAACCGGCGACCATCAGAGCAAACTTACCCTTATGAGTGAGAGTCTTCGGAATGATGGAAGAATATGGGTTCCAAAAGATAAAAATGAAAAAAGAAAAGCAATAGATATTCCGGAAGATGAACGTGATTATTATCTCGAAAGAAGGTATCCTGCTTTTGGTAATCTTGGCCCACGTGATGTTACCTCACGGGCTGCCAAAGAGAGATGCGATGCAGGTTATGGCGTAGGAACTACCAAAAAAGCAGTTTATCTTGATTTTGCAGATGCCATTAAGCGTTATGGAAAATCAGAAGCTCATAAGAGAGCCATGGCCAGCGCAAGTGAAGATACCATTGTTGAATTGGGCAAGCAGGTAATTAAAGAAAAATACGGGAATCTCTTTGCCATGTATGAAAAAATTACCAATGAAAATCCATATAATGTGCCCATGAGAATTTATCCTGCGGTACATTATACTATGGGTGGGCTTTGGGTTGATTATGAATTAATGACTACCGTTCCGGGATTGTACTGTCTGGGTGAAGCAAATTTTAGTGATCATGGCGCCAACAGGCTGGGAGCTTCTGCTTTAATGCAGGGCCTGGCTGATGGATATTTTGTGATTCCTTATACGCTTGCAAATTATATGTCGGGCGAAATTCGTACTCCTGCAATTCCTACCACTCATCCTGCGTTTGAGGAAGCGGAGAAAGAAGTAAAAGAAAGGATCGAAAAATTAATGAGCATTAAAGGAACTGAATCCGTTGAAAGTTTTCATAAGAGATTAGGGCATATCATGTGGGAAAAATGCGGAATGGCACGTAATGAAAAAGGATTACAGGAAGCTATTGAAGAGATAAAAGCTTTACGAAAAGAATTTTGGGAAAATGTGAGGATTCCCGGTGAAATTTTTGAAATGAACCCTGAACTGGATAAAGCGGGGAGGGTAGCGGATTTTCTGGAATTGGGTGAATTGGTTTGTAGAGATGCACTTAACAGAAGAGAGAGTTGCGGTGGCCATTTCAGAGAAGAAAGCCAGACAGATGAAGGAGAAGCAAAACGTATAGACGATGAATTCAGTTATGTAGCTGCGTGGGAGTTTACACCAAACGGTGAAGTGTTGAATAAAGAAGAATTGACTTTTGAATTGACGCAGCCAAGTACAAGGAGTTATAAGTAAATTGGATTGCTGTATTGTTAGGTTATCATATTGCTTGTTTATAACTCTTGAATGATACACACGCAACCTGATAATAGTTTTTTAAAACTTAATGATATTGAATGTTACAAAATTGCTTTTCACCTGAGTAATTATGTATGGAATATAGTAATCAAAAATGAAACATTGAAGATATAAAACTGCTGTACTTAGCAATACAGCAATATAACAACAAAGCAATACAACCTATAACAACACAATAATACAACATTATGGAACATTACAATATGAATCTAACTCTTAAAGTATGGCGCCAAAAGAATTCTGATTCCCATGGCCATTTTGAAACATTTGATGTGAAAGATATTTCTTCTGAAATGTCTTTTCTTGAAATGTTTGATGTTTTAAATGAAAGGCTTATTCATGATGGAAAAGAGCCCATCGCATTTGACCATGATTGCCGTGAAGGTATTTGTGGAGCCTGTAGCATGTATGTGGATGGAAGGGCACATGGCCCATGGCAAAAAAATACCGTATGCCAGTTGCACATGAGAGCTTATAAAGATGGCGATACCATTGTAGTAGAGCCATGGCGCTCAACAGCCTTTCCTGTAATTAAAGATCTTATGGTGGATAGAAGTGCTTTTGATAGAATCATAGAATCAGGCGGTTTTGTTTCTACCAATACCGGCAATGCAGTGGATGCCAATGCCATTCCCGTTGCCAGAGCCAGAGCGGAAGAAGCTTTTGATTCGGCAGCTTGTATTGGTTGTGGTGCCTGTGTGGCAGCTTGTCCTAACGGTTCTGCAATGTTGTTTGTAAGTGCCAAAGTATCTCAACTGGCTTTGTTGCCACAGGGAGAACCCGAAAGGAAAACGAGGGTTTTAAATATGGTAACCCAGATGGATAAAGAAGGGTTTGGTAATTGTGGAAATATTTATAACTGTGAAGCTGAATGTCCTAAAGGAATATCCGTAGAAAATATAGCCAGAATGAACCGCGAGTATCTTAACGCTTCATTCTCCTCTGAAATACAGCAAAGGCCTGATCCTTCTAAAAATTCATAGAAATAGATACTGTATAAAAATTACATTGGCATAGGCAATTTCTATCTGGAAGTTTTTCTGAATACTTTCCAATGTTTTTTTTCAATCTTGCATAAAAAAATCCGGTGTAAAGGAATTATACCGGATTTTTTATGGGATAATCCTTCAGCCTATAATATGCTGAAGACTTCTCCTTTATTTTAATCCTTCTAATGCGGCATTCATGGTTCTTACCGCTGTAGCGCTGTTGTTAAACGCTGCTTTTTCTTCGTCATTCAGTTTGAAATCAACGATTTTTTCCCAGCCGTTCTTTCCTATTACTACCGGTACGCCTATACAAATATCTTTTTGCCCATATTCTCCATCGAGCATTACACAACATGGTATCAATTTCTTTTCATCACGTACAATAGCTTCTACGAGGGTTGCTCCGGCAGCTCCGGGTGCATACCAGGCACTTGTGCCTAATAATTTGGTAAGTGTTGCGCCGCCTACCATAGTGTCTGCTGCTACCTGCTTCAAAGTTGCCTCATCCAGTAAATTAGAAACCGGTGTACCATTATAAGTTGCGAGTCTGGTAAGGGGAATCATGGTTTTATCTCCGTGGCCACCTATTACTACAGCCTGCAAGTCATGTGGTGAACATTTCATCGCGGTTGATAAAAAATATTTGAATCTTGCACTGTCTAATATGCCTCCCATACCGATGATCCTGTTTTTAGGTAATCCACTGGATTTCAAAGCAAGGTAGGCCATGGTATCCATCGGATTGCTGACTACTATAATTATAGCATCAGGAGAATTTTGCAGAATATTATTCGTAACATTTTTTACAATGCCGGCGTTAATACCAATTAATTCTTCACGTGTCATTCCCGGTTTACGGGGTATGCCTGAAGTAATTATCACTACTTTGCTTCCTTTGGTTTTTGAATAGTCATTGTTGCTGCCGATAATTTTTGTGTCGCTTCCGAGCAATGTGGCGCTCTGCATAAAATCCATGGCTTTGCCTTCGGTAATTCCTTCTTTAATGTCGAGCAATACGAGCTCTTCACAAAGCTCTTTTCTGGCAATATTGTCGGCACATGTAGCGCCTACTGCGCCTGCACCTACTACGGTTACTTTCATCTTATTTGTATTTGTTTAAAAAATATATTTAAGACTCAAAGGTATTATTTTATTGTTGATTTGTTGGAGGGTATTTGTACTGCATTGTTCATTGCGGGAGACAACGCCCGTCTCAAAATCGGGATAATTGCAACGCAACGTCTCCTTCATGAGACGATGCTTGACTTGAAGTTAAACCTATAAGGTTTCAAAAACCGTATAGGTTTCTCCGGGTATCAAATTATTTATGAAAACCTTCTATTTTTTTTGTGCAGGCAGGATATAACTAATTGTTTGCAACCTATATGCTTTTACAGGCTTATTAAATTGAATGGCATTTTTCCAATGGGGACTATTTTCAATTACCCTTAGGGCATCCGAATCTATATTCTTATATCCGGAGGATTTTTTGATTTTTGAACCGATTACGTATCCACTCTCGTCAATAATAAATTCAACCTCAACACTTGCTGTTACCTGTTCATCTCCTTTCGTGGTCAGATTCTTTGATACATTTTTTTTAATGTAGGAGATCCAGGCTTTAGAGCCACCTTTGAATTCAGCTTCTTTCTCAAAAACATAATTTTTAATTTTCTTACCCTCTTCGTCGTATCCTTCCGTAACCTGCTCTTTTTTATTATCGGGTAGATAATAACGCGATTCCAGTTGATTGTTTGGGTAATAATGATAGGAGTATATTACTTTATGGTCCTGAAAAAAGGCAGAATCTTCCAAGTGGCCATTCTTAAAATATATTAACTGTAAACCAACGGGAGATATCATTATCGTGTCTCCATAAGTAGATTTTCCATGTACCATCCTGGTATGAATATCGTAAGAAGTGCAGTGGTAATAATTCCCGTCTTTGATAAAATCAGCATAAAATTCTGCATTTCCTTTTGACGTTTCTTCCCAATCGTTGTTGTAATACTTGGTTATTTTGGTTTGAGATCTTACTGTTGTAGAAGCCAGAAGAAGTAATGAAAAAAATAATTTCATGGATAATAATTTATTTATTAGTAGTGGATAAACTTAATAATCGTTACTCTTACGAAATCTAAGACTAAGGGAATGAGCAATCCGTAAGGAGAATATATTGCTTGCAGGGGTTCCCAAAATATGTTCATATCGTGCACTAAAATTAAATGGAATTGAACCAAGATCTACCAGGTAACCCAAACCAATTCCGGCTGCAACGCCCTGTGCGTTGTGGCCCCAGTCCTGTAGTACATCAAAAGTGTAACCCGCGTTGGGTTCTACATACCAGCCACTGCCCGTTTGGTCAAGTGTATATCGGTAACCCAATAAGAGGGGAACCAAATCAAGTTCAGTCGTGTTTTTATCTTTAAAAAATAGATAACCCGCATCAATAGTTATGTAATTAACCTCTTGTATCGGTAAACTGAAATTGAGAAAAGCGCCGAATCCCACGGCATGGAAATCTTTCGTTGTCACATAAGCTCCCTCAATTTGAGCATTGGAAAAGTGAAAACTCATTAAAAGGAAACATAAGGAGGGAAATTGTTTTTTAAATAGCATACGTGGTTTTGGTTTATTTGCACCGTATCGTCACAGATAGGAGACAATGCTCGACAGAAAGTATTTTTAGTTTGAGAACGAAAATAGTAATACGATATTTTGAATTGAATTTAACTACTAACTAAATCTATGTCTTTTTTTTAAAAAATGTAAAAATAGATAATGATTGAATGTATTTTGCAATGCGTCGTCGCCGGTAGCAGATGATTCTTTTGCACCGCATCGCCCCCTTTGAGAGACGATGCTCGATAGAGAATTCTGCCATACATGTATTTCTTCTCTGGTTATTTATTGAAATCCCTTACTTTGTACTTGTTTATTCGAAACGTTTTATTTTTTCAAAACCACTCATTTTATGAAATCTCTTTCTCTGGCATTGATTGTTGTTTCCTTTTCCCTCAATGCTTTAGCACAGCAACCCCGTGATCTTACTACCGAAGATTATGCACATGCAGAAAGTTTACTTTCTTATAATACTCAAAAATATATTGACCATCCTAATGTAAGGGCCAACTGGATATCGGATGATAAATTCTGGTATCGCGATGCAGACTCAAAAGGAAGTGAATTTATTTTAGTGGATGCGGCAAAAGGAAAGCGTTCAGGTGCGTTTGATCAACAAAAACTCGCTGCTTCACTTTCTGCTGCCACCGGCAAAACTTATCAGCCTGAAATGTTGCCTTTCCAATCTTTCTCATATTCTGCTGACGGGAAATCCGTTCATTTTAGAGCCAATGGAAAACAGTGGAACTGTGACCTGAAGAATTATAAATGTACCCGGGTTAATCATAATGGGGAAGAAGAAACAGGTTTTCGATTTGGCGGTAGTCAATCAATTTCTCCGGATGGGAAAAAAGAGGCTTTCATCAAAGATTATAATTTGTGGGTGAGAGATATAGCCAGCGGTAAAGAAACACCACTGACTACCGATGGAGAAAAATATTTTGGTTACGCTACTGATAATGCCGGCTGGAAACACAGTAATGCAGCTATAATTAGCTGGTCGCCGGATTCAAAGAAAATCGCCACCTTTCAACAGGATGAACGCAAAGTGGGCGATATGTATCTCGTTACTACCAATGTGGGCCATCCTAAATTAGAAGCGTGGAAATATCCTCTGCCGGGAGATACCAATATCATCATGATTCAAAGAGTGGTTATCAATGTGGATGCACCTAAAGTGATCCGATTACAGGTAGCTCCCGATCCACACCGTAGTTCGCTGGGGGATGATATTTCTACCGGTAACGTATTGAATGATGTGGACTGGAATCCTAATGGAAATGAATTTGCTTTTGTATCCACTTCCCGCGACCATAAAGTGGAAAAATTTCGTATTGCCAATACCGTTACAGGTGCTGTGCGGGAAGTATTTGAAGAAACAGTGCCCACACAATTTGAATCGGGGCAGAAGGAGATTAGCTGGCGGTATTTACCAGCTACCAATGAGATTATCTGGTATTCTGAAAGGGATAATTGGGGACATTTATATTTATACGATGCCACTACGGGGAAATTAAAAAATCAAATAACCAAAGGAGATTATGTAGTTTCTGAATTAATAAAAGTGGATGAGAAGAAACGTGAAATATATTTTATGGCTGTCGGTAAAGATCCTGTCAATCCATATTTTGCTCATTTTTATAAAATTGGTTTCGATGGAGAAAATCTTGTTTCACTCACTCCTGACAATGGGAATCATTCCATCACTTTATCTCCTTCACAAAAATATTTTATAGATAATTATTCCCAGCTGGACGTTCCGGCTGTATTCGGGTTACGCGATCTGAATGGGAAATTGAAGACAATTTTAGAAAAGACGGATGTCTCCAGGTTAGTGGCAACAGGATGGCAACCACCAAAACCTATAACCGTGAAAGCGCACGATGGAGTAACTGACTTGTATGGATTGATGTTTACACCTACTCACCTTGATCCTCAAAAAAAATATCCCGTAATAGATTATATCTATCCGGGTCCGCAGAGTGGAAGTGTTGGAAGCTGGTCGTTTATTGCTTCCAGAGGCGATAATCAGGCACTGTCCGAATTAGGATTTGTAGTAGTACTGATTGAAGGAACCAGCAATCCACTTCGTACCAAAAGCTTTCATGATATGAGCTATGGGCACATGTCAGAAAATACGCTGCCCGACCAGGTTTCTGGCATCAGGCAACTGGCTGCAAAATATTCATATATGGATACAAGCCGTATTGGTATCTGGGGGCATTCCGGTGGTGGTTTTGCCACTGCTGCTGCCATGTTTCGCTATCCTGATTTTTTTAAGGTAGGTATCGCAGAATCCGGGAATCATGATAACCGTAATTATGAAGATGACTGGGGTGAACGTTATATCGGGCTTTTGACAATTGGTTCAAACGGTGTATCGAATTACGAACCACAGGCAAACCAGATATATGCCAAGAATTTGAAAGGCAAGCTGATGCTGGCTCATGGAATGGTTGACGACAATGTACCTCCTTCCAACACGATGCTGGTGGTGGAGGCATTGGAAAAAGCTAATAAAGATTTTGATCTGGTTATTTTCCCCAATAGCAGACACGGATATGGAGCCTATTCAGCCTACATGATGCGGCGCCGATGGGATTATTTTGTGACGAATCTCCTTGGTGTGCAACATCCTACGGAGTACGAGTTTGGAAAGTTAGCAGGCACCAGAAGGTGATAATTTCTCCAGACAATAAAGGATAAAGGTTAAGGAGAAATTTGCGAAAACAATAGATTTTTCTGCTGAATATGTCCGGCATTCTAATCATAAATATGAAATGAATCAAAACCGGATGATGTTACATTGTCCGGTTAATGATATATGTAAAGCCAAGAGGATCTCAATGTAAGAACATTGTCAAATCCAACATAAATTAACTACACTATTTGGGATTTTAATCTTCCAGAGCTTTCCAGACGCTTTCCATATTTATGTTTCCGCTGAAACTATTTACGAATTTTCCTTTCTTATTATACACTATTAAAGTGGGGTAAGTTTGCACATGGTAGTAGGGAACGAAAAAGAATTTATTATCCCACGCCATTGTGATTTCAGGGTAATTAGCGATCTTAAATCTTTTGTAGAAGGCAATCATTTCCTGGTAGGGAAGCCAGGTGGTCATTAATATTTGTGCATTTTTAAAATGGCTGATATTCTGTGTGAGCACAGTTGTTTCGTGCTGGCAATGGCCGCAGTCAGGACTGAAGACCATGATGATAGTAGGTTTGTGGGAGCTTAAGTCTTTCTTTAAAAAAGTAGTACTGTCAGGCGCTTTATACAAAGTGAAATTCGGAATTTCAGGTGCGCTGCTATAAGCAGTTGTTTTGTTATTGGGGTTATTAATTTGTGAGAAACCTGAATACGAGATCAGAAAGAGAGTGAGTACGATTAATGTTTTTTTCATCGGTAAATTTTTCATAAAACTAATAAAAAATTAAAAAATCAAAAATTTGGTACCGAATTTAAGATTCTGTTAGCAATATAATGGTGGCTATCTGCAGAAATTTCTTTTCGTGTGAGATCATAATTCTGCCAGAATGGTTTCGGGTTTCACATCTCCTTCAAAAGCCTTTTTGAAATTTCCTTTTTTATCATAAATAAAAATGGAAGGTAGGTTTGTTACTTTGAAAAATACAGGAAAGAAGAATTTAGTATCCCTTGCCATTGTTATCTGAGGGTAGTTTGCAATCTTATAGATGTGGTAGAACTTGATCATTTCATCATAAGGCAAATAAGTAACCATCACAATCTGTGTGTTCTTGAATTTTGGGAGATTTTGTGTAAGCATTTCTGTTTCATGCTGGCAATGTTCACAGTCAGGGCTAAAAATAATGAAAATGGTATTCTCTTTTTTATGAAGATCGTTTCTGGAGAATGCTGTACTATCGGGTGCTTTGTAAACCGTGAAATCGGGGATGGTGGGGAAACGAAGATAGATAGGAGTATCATTTGAGGCACCTGTTTGTGAGAAGCCGGTGCCGTAAATAAAAATGCAGGCGATGAAGAGGAATAAATTTTTCAAGAGTAATTTTTTATAAAGCTATGAAAAAGTGAACAGCCCGGATGGTAATGTGATATTTTTAAGAAATATTTTGGTTCGCCTGCTGATTTTTTTATTTTCTCCTGTAATCTTCTCTATCCGCCTGCTCTCAGCGATTGTACAATTTAAGCGTTCAGGAATAAAACAAATATTTTACCTTTGCAGCCTTACGAAAATCTTTTATATGGCATCTACTACAGATATAAGAACAGGACTGATTTTAAAAATTGATGGAAATCTTTACACAGTGGTTGATTTTGGTCAGAACAAAACAGCACGTGCAGGAATGAAAGTGTGGGCAAAACTGAAAGGTGTGGATAATGCACGAACTATTGAACAAACCTGGAACAGTGGTGAAACTATTCATCCTGTTAGGGTCGAGAAAAGACCTTTTCAGTTTTTGTTTAAGGACGATATGGGATACACTTTTATGGATACGGAAAATTATGAGCAAATAGCCGTGTCTCCGGAAATGGTGGATGCTCCGCAGTTTTTAAAGGATGGACAGGAAGTCTCTATGCTTATTAACACGGAAACTGATCTGCCGATGGGTGTGGAACTTCCCGATAAGATCATATTGCTGGTAACTTATAGCGAACCGGGTATGAAAGGCGATACAGCCACCCGCACTTTAAAGCCGGCTACCGTAGAAACAGGGGCTACCGTAAATGTTCCCTTATTTGTGAATGAAGGTGAACGGATAAAAGTTAATACCAAAACAGGCGAATACGTAGAAAGAGTAAAAGAGTAAAATTACAGCACTTGTGACACCTTAATGAGATGAACATTTGTTATCTTTTAGGAATACAATACCAACACAAAGAAGAGAGGCTTCTGTTTTTTATTTTCGTATTAAAGATTGAGTTCTTATTTTTAATTATTAATTTTTAAACTTTAATTCGGACATGTACATTAACTTAGCTTCACGTTTTTTAAAATAAAAACTCAATTATCCACGATATGGACATAAAACAAATTCATGAATTGGTAAAGCTTGTCAACAAAAGCAATATTGGCGAATTAAGCATTGAAAAGGAAGGTTTTAAAATTACTATCAAACAAAAAAAAGAACCTGCTCAGCATTTCGGAGCACCATTAATGCAGCAATTGCCGTCAGCCATTCCACAAACTACAGTTACCACTACCAAAGCAGACGAAGCAAAAGCGCCAGAATCTGCCGGGACTCCTAAAACAGAAAATTTACTTACTATAAAAAGTCCTATGATCGGGACTTTTTACCGTCAGGCAGGACCTGGCAAGCCACTTCTTGCGAGCGTAGGTGAAGATGTGGAAACCGGGCAGGTAGTATGTATTATAGAAGCCATGAAACTCTTTAACGAGATTGAAAGTGAAATTTCAGGAAAAATCGTGAAGATTCTGGTAGAAGATGCTTCTCCTGTAGAGTTTGATCAGCCGTTGTTTTTGGTGGAACCTTGATTAATTAGCTAATTCGATAATTAGCTCAATGAGAAAATGACTCTATGCAGAAATAATACAATTTAAAAATTGTAGAATTTCACAGTTTTACTGTCATATAATCGTTAAACTAAGTTTTTCATTATGAGAAAGGATTTGTTTGAGAAGAATCCCATTTTAAAATTATCGTTCGACTTTTCATTAATGATCATAGAATATTCTGAACTACTGGACTCGCAAAAAAAATATATAATTTCAAGACAGCTTCTTAAATCCGGGACATCAATTGGAGCAAATGTCATGGAAGCACAGAATGCCGAGAGTAAGGCTGATTTTATTCATAAAATGAAAATTGCTGCTAAAGAGGCGGAAGAAACTCAATACTTGCTTTGGCTGTGTGAATATGCGGCATCCTATCCTGGCTGTACTCAATTGCAAGCTAAAATAGAAGAGATAAATAAAATATTGGGGAAAATATTGTCAACATCCAAAAAAAAATCCCCTTTGAGCTATTTATTAAGTTATATAATATTTTAATTTTTGATGGAGTTTTATTTTAATATTTTAGTATTTTCAAATTTTCAAATTAACTACTTTGTTTAAAAAAATACTTATTGCCAACAGGGGAGAGATTGCGTTAAGAATCATACGCACCTGTAAAGAAATGGGCATCAAAACTGTTGCCGTTTATTCAACTGCCGATAAAGACAGCCTTCATGTAAAATTTGCTGACGAGGCGGTTTGTATCGGAAGGCCGGCGAGTGCGGATAGCTATCTCAATATCCCGCATCTTATGGCGGCTACCGAAATCACCAATGCCGATGCCATTCATCCCGGTTATGGGTTTCTTGCAGAGAATGCAAAATTTTCACAGATATGTATTGACCATGGAATAAAATTCATTGGGCCTACTCCCCAAATGATCAATGCTATGGGCGATAAGATCACTGCGAAGGAAACCATGATCAAAGCCGGTGTTCCGGTAGTTCCTGGTGTAGATGGTTTACTGATAGATGTTGAACATGCTAAAAGGTCTGCAGTGGAAGTAGGCTATCCTATTATTCTGAAAGCCACTGCCGGTGGAGGTGGTAAAGGAATGCGTGTAGTATGGAAAGAAGAAGATATTGAAAAGTCGTTTGATAATGCCAAAGCCGAGGCTGCCGCATCTTTTAAAAATGATGGTATTTACATGGAAAAATTTGTGGAGGAACCACACCATATTGAAATACAGATTGCCGGCGACCAGTACGGAAATGTGTGCCACATGAGTGAGCGTGATTGCTCTATCCAGCGCCGTCATCAGAAGCTGGTAGAAGAGTCCCCATCGCCATTTATGACTCCCGAACTGAGAGAAAGAATGGGAGAGGCTGCTATAAAGGCCTCGTCAGCTATCAATTACGAAAGTGTGGGTACCGTTGAGTTTTTAGTGGATAAAAACCGGGATTTTTATTTCATGGAGATGAATACCCGCATACAGGTAGAGCATTGTGTTACTGAAGAGGTTATCAATTACGATCTGATAAAAGAACAAATAAAGATTGCCGCCGGAGATAAAATTTCCGGAAGAAATTATTATCCCGAAATGCATGCCATCGAATGCAGAATTAATGCAGAAGATCCTTATAATGATTTCCGGCCTTCCCCGGGACGGATTACGGTCCTTCATCAGCCGGGAGGCCATGGAGTGCGGGTTGACAGCCATTGTTACGCAGGCTATGTAATTCCTCCTTATTATGATAGCATGATTGGTAAATTAATTGCCGTAGCGCAAACACGTAGTGAAGCCATTGATACCATGAGCAGGGCCTTGAGTGAATATGTGATTGAGGGAATAAAAACCACGATTCCATTCCATCTTCAGTTGATGCAAAATGAAGAATTCAGAAAAGGAAACTTTACTACTAAATTCCTGGAAGGATTTAAAATGGTTTAATAAACCGGAGGGTTTTTAAGGGATTATGGTAATGGGGCCGGCTGAATATTTCGGGAGAGCGATCAGGTCTGTCTACCGGAAAAGGCAGGTTGTCCTTGTGCCGATAGCTATTTACATTTTGTTTCTTCTGAGCGTAATCGAAGAATGCCTCAAGGCAAGAAAATAGCATTGATAAAATCATTTTCGAAACCTCCCGAAGTTGTGCTTTCTATCACTAAGAATGATATACTCTTTTTTATTGGATTAGGTATTTTAATCTCAATCTCTTGTAGATACTGGCTTAGTCTTCATTTACTTTTTTGTCTTGATACAAAAAAGTAACCCCGAAGGTAATCGGGGCAGGCTAAAAAAGATCAAGGCTATATAAAAAAAGCTAAAAATTTGAATGATTGCCTAAAATGAAATTAGCTCAAGCGATCGAATATGCCCAAGCTATAGTTCAACTTACCAACGATATACAACAATGAGCCACAGTAACATCAATTTCATTTCTTAACGACATTCATTCAAATTTTCTTAACGCTTTTTTTATGAGGCCGAAGTGAAAACTCTTTTTCAACTTAACAATGTTCCTGTTGCACCTAATCCTATAGGTTTAATGAAAAGCATTTTTTCAAGAAGCGCTATAGTGGATAAACAAATATTGTATGTTTTTGATTTGGTATCCGATTGTGAAATCCTAAGCCTGGTTGCCCTTCCTTTCAGCCAACGAATCCGGACATGCCGTATATTTAATAAATTGTGGTGATTCACTAATGATGCCGCTCTAAAAAGCCATAAATTTACCGCGTGTTATTTTTCAAAAAATAAAATACCTGATATGTCATTAAAAAAGATCTGCCT
>JBDTGA010000079.1:0-37025 GCA_039937655.1 Ginsengibacter sp. | reverse complement strand
GTTTTTTTATTTTACTGAATAGCTTGCCAACACACCTGCCGATTTTTAAAACATGGCAGGTGTTGCACTTCAGAATTGCTTCAGAATTTTGTATGACTTTTGGCGTTGAAAATTTTTAATGTCTGATTTACTTTCAACCCAACCATTTCAATGAATGATATCACTATTAATATAAACCAGATTGAATTTTTGGAGCAAAACAAATATTTGATACAAGCCTGTATGAATGGGGATAGGCATTCCCAATCGAGCCTGTATGAACGGTTTGCCCCAAAAATGTTTGCAGTTTGTATGAGGTATTCCAAAAGCAGGGAAGAAGCGGAAGACATACTTCAGGATGGATTTGTGCAGGTTTTTAAATCGTTACATACTTTCAGATATACCGGCTCTTTTGAGGGATGGATAAGAAAAATAATGGTGTATGCCGCTATTGCAAATTACAGGGCAACATCAAAAATGCATGCAGTAATGAAAAATGTAGAGGATTTTTCTGATATGGAAGTGATGGATGATGATGATATAATCGGCCTGCTGGGTAAAAAAGAATTACTGAGGATAGTGCAGTCTTTGCCGCCAGTGTATAGGATGGTTTTTAATCTTTACGTATTTGAAGGGCTGAAACACCGCGAGATAGCAATTCAATTGGGTGTTTCTGAAGGTACTTCAAAATCGAATTTCCATGACGCAAAAATAATTTTGCAAAAAGCCGTTGTCAACAGTATGAAAATTGCCAAACAAAACTCAGCGAATGGATAAAAATTTACATGATATTGAAAATTTATTTAGAAAAGCACTTGGGGATGATGAAGAGAATCCTTCTCAAAAAGCATGGGATGATATTAAGAAGGAACTGGATAAAGATCACGTCTTAAGTATAAAAAAGAAGTACAATTTCCTTAAAAAAATTACTTTACTATTACTATTTCTCCTGACAGGGTTGAGTATTTATGTATGGGAGTTTCAGGATAAGAATCCTGTGAGGTCAAATAAAGATTTTTCAGGGATTAATGAAAAATCCAAAACCAAAAACGATACATCAACTGGCGAATCCGGCACCATCACTTTGCAAAGACCAATTGATTCTTTAACCATTAATAAAAGTGACAACTCAAAGGATATTAAAGGATCCGTTACAACCAATTTGCAAAAATCGGTTGATTCTTTAACTATTAATGAAAGCAATAGTGTAAAACAAATTACGAAACCCGAAAATAAAATTACTGATAGAACCATTTTAAAAGATGATAATACGGATGTGAGAGGACCTCTGAATTCGGTAACTGCGAGAAATCTTTCGACTTCTCCCATCCAAAAGAATAAAATAAAATTTAATAAACCGGATGAATCGAATTTGCCTGATATTTCAAAGTCAGCTACTTCAAAATTTTTAAATCAAAAGAATGGTAAATTGATTAAAAGAGAATCAGACGAAGTCGTTGAATCTAAAATAGCTAATCAAGTTGAAGATAAACTATCTGTAATTGTAACCCCCTCAGGTATTGAGTTTGGCCATACTTTGCCTGTAAATGAAACATCGAATCCAAAGAATATAGGAATCGTAGAAAGTAATACAATCAGCAAATTCGCCACAAAAGAATCGTTGCAGAATATTACATTTGCCAAAATTAATCCATTAGTACCAATTGAGAAAACCGTAGTCCGGAAGCCTTCCTTAAAATCAGCGAATGGATCTCGTTTTGCCATAGCTGCATTCTATTCACCTGATATCACCTTTCATCATTTTGCAAATAGCGGCCTGGGAAATTCAAACAACAGTAGTTTTGACATACCGGAGGCTGAAAGCCATGCATCAACTCTTGGCGCTTTGATTGATTATACGATTAGCAGACATTGGGGATTGCAATCAGGCATTACATTGGCCAGGTCAGAGTTTGAACTGGAATATGAAAAACCTGAAACTCTTTATGCACAACCTGATAATTCGGGAGCTATCAAATATAAGTTAGCATCCCCTTTGGGAGACGCTTATGTGAAGCCTTCTTTTAGTAATAATCCCAATATTGGCGATAGTATTTTTTCAAAATCTACCGCGTATAATTTACGATACATAGGAATTCGATTAGCTGTAAAATACAATTTCAGTAAAGGGAAATTCAATCTAAACCTATTGGGAGGCGTTTCTGCTAATTTTTTAACACGAGGACAATTAACAACTGAATTGGAAAGCGGAAATGATAATGAGACAGAAACCACCGATAAAATTTATGGCTTAAAGCCATTTTATTTAAGTGGTCTGGCTGGAATAGGAGTGGATTACAATATTTATAAAAAATTCTTTCTTTGTTTTTCTCCTACAGTACAGTTTGCGTTAAGCGCTGTAAATAGCAATGTTTTTGTACAATCTTATCCCAATTCATTAGGTTTTGTTTTAGGGATAAAAATGAAATTGTAACAGGGAGGCTTCCCATTTATCTTATTAAATTCTATGATCAGCTTTGACCTTAAGAAATAAGTTTATTGTTCCGGGAAAAGGGCTAGTCATAAATTTGTAAATTTTGTAGAAAAAATACATTACACCCAACTATTTTCTTTAAAAAGCTACTCTAACTAATAAATAATCATTTTGTCGTGGTTTTTTTTGTCTCATCAATTTCTTAATAAGAAAAATTTGAAAGAATGGATCGCAAAGAATTCATTTCACTAATTGGTGGAGGAGCTGTTTCAGCTTATTTGGTTACTTGTATCGGCTGTTCCAAAGGTTCTAATGAAGGAGCAATTGGAGGGCCTTCGTCAATAGACTTTACATTAGATCTTTCTTCATCAGCAAATTCTGCTCTTTTAACTAATGGTGGTTATCTGGCACAGCAAGGTGTTTTGGTAGCACGCACCACTGCCGGGATATACATAGCGGTACAACAGTCTTGCACACATGAGAATTATCCTCTGATTTATAATGGATCCCGCGATCAGTTTTATTGCAATAATCACGGGTCTGCTTTTTCAGACAACGGGGTAGTATTAAACTCTCCTGCCAGTAGAAATCTCAAGGTTTTTAAGACTACTCTTACCGGCACCTCATTGAGGGTCTATTCATAATATCAATTTAAAAATCATGAAAATATTAACGATCCTAATGCCGTTCATTTTCTCAGGTACTATCTGGCTGGGAAACTTTAGTGAAGCAAAGATTGAAGCAGCGAAAGATCACAAGTTGATTCTGATTAATTTTTCGGGTTCAGACTGGTGTGGCCCATGCATACGCCTGAAAAATGAAATATTTGAAAGCAAAGTATTTGAGGATTATGCTTCAAATAAACTTGTACTGGTACGTGCAGATTTCCCAAGGAAAAAGAAGAATCAGCTTGATCCGGAACAGGTAAAACGTAATGAAACTTTGGCTGATAAATACAATCCGGATGGAAAGTTCCCTTTAACATTATTAGTGGATGAACAAGGAAAAATATTAAAAGAATGGGATGGATTTCCAGACGAGACTACCGAAAAATTTATTTTACAGATTAATAACGTGGTTGATGCAAACCATTGAGACATTAAATAATCTTGCTGTTCACAGGCGTATCCTGAAACTAATGGGGAACCGTTTTGAAATCAGTGTAGTTGAAGATGATCCACTTCTGGCCGAGGAGCACATTGGTATTGCGGTAGCTGAGATCAGCAGGATCGAAAAACTTTTGACCACATTCAGCGATGACAGTCAGACTAATGAAATTAACCGATATGCGGGAGTGAAGCCTGTAAAGGTTGATGAAGAAGTTTTTACCTTAATTGCCCGTTCATTAAAAATATCCGCACTTACTCAAGGCTCTTTTGATATTACCTATGGCTCTATTGACAAGCGTTTGTGGAATTTTGATATGAACATGAAAGAATTACCCGATGCTGAAATGGCGCGAAAATCTGTAAGCCTTATTAATTACAGGAATGTGATTCTTGATGCAGAAAAAACTACCGTGTTTTTAAAAAAAAAAGGAATGCGTATCGGTTTTGGTGGCATCGGAAAAGGGTATGCAGCAGACAGGGCAAAGGATATTTTACAACAATGCGGAGTTAAAAGCGGGATAGTAAATGCGGCTGGCGATTTGGTTACCTGGGGTACGCAACCCAACCGCAAGCCATGGACAATAGCTATTGCAAATCCTAACAATATCCATATTCCCTTCTCGACTTTGAATATAAGTAACATGGCGATAGCAACTTCTGGTAACTATGAAAAATACGTCATTATTAAGGATAAAAAATATTCCCATACAATTGATCCTAAGACGGGCTTACCTGTTTCGGGAATAAAGAGTGTAAGTGTTATTTGTCAAAGTGCAGAACTGGCAGACGCCATGGCAACACCTGTAATGGTGATGGGTATTAAAGTGGGATTAGATCTTATTAATCAGTTACCGGGGATAGCCTGTGTAATTGTTGACGATCATGATAAAATATATTCTTCGAATAACATAAATATTAAACACTGAAAAATGAAAATAAAATTTTTGTTCCTGTGGTTATTTATCCTGAGCAGTAATGTTTTATTTATATCCTGCAGTTCCGTAAAGCAATATCAAAAAAATCGGTTGAATGATTCTGAAATGGATCTTTCTGCACGTAAATCACAAAAGTTTGAACAAAGTTTTCAGCTTTACAGGGAAGGAGCCTCTGGTACTAATGGGGGCAAAAGCGGTGGTGGCTGCGGTTGTAATTAATTTAGTTATTGAGTAACAAGAAAATTTGAAGAAATGAGAAAAATATATTTAAGTGTATTAGGCTTGTATATTGGTATTTTATCAACACATGCACAAGTGTCAGAAGCAATTAAAGACAGTTCTGGTTATCAGTCGCGCAAGATTAAGCTGGATGAAGTAAATTTTGTAACAGCTTATTACCACCAGAATGGGAATAACTCGGCGGTAACCGGCGGTATTGGTTCGGAAAATTTAACTGATTTTGCCAACACAATTGATTTGCAGATTTCAAAATTAACACGCAACCAACACAAGAATACTTTTCTTTTCGAATTGGGTGTTGATCATTATACTTCAGCATCTTCCGATAAAATTGATCCCAGCAGTATCTCATCTGCTTCAAGGTCAGACACGCGAGTTTATCCGTCCTTAAACTGGACACGTTCAAATGTTCAAACAGGTAATTCTATTGGTTTTACAGGATCCTATTCACATGAATATGATTATCAGTCAGTGGGTGCAGGATTCAATCTGACAAGATTATCTCATAATAAGAATACCCAGTTTGATCTTAAACTACAGGCATACCTCGACAGGTGGACGGTTATATTACCTTTAGAATTACGGCCACCGGTTTATGGTTCTGGTTCGGATGACGATGAAAGGCCTGTTGATTATAGACCACGCAATTCCTATAGCGCATCCTTCTCTATTTCGCAGGTAATCAATACCAGGTTGCAGGTTTTGATCACAGCAGAGCCTTCCTGGCAACACGGTTTACTGGCTACGAAATACCAGAGAGTATATTTTAATGCTGATTTTGCTAAAGGCGTAGGGCCGAATGGAAATGTTTACAATGAAAGATCGGAGAACCTCCCGGATAACCGATACAAATTGCCGGTTGCTGTACGTGTAAATTATTTTCTGGGCGACCATTATATCATCCGTACTTTTTACCGTTATTACATAGATAATTGGGGAATACAGGCCCATACAGCCGAAATAGAAATCCCTGTAAAATTGACTTCTTTTATTTCCATAAGCCCTTTTTATCGTTACAATAATCAAAAAGGCACCCATTATTTTGCTCCTTACGGCCAACATAATATCGATGAAACCTATTACACCAGCGACTACGATCTATCTACACTCACGAGCAATTTTATTGGTGCCAATTTTAGAATTGCACCACCGAAAGGTGTATTTGGCCTTCGGCATTTAAATACTTTAGAAATACGGTTTGGACATTATTTCCAGAGCACAAAACTTTCTTCTAATATTATTACTCTGCATTTAAAATTTAAATAGTTTTAATATTCACATTGAAATCTGCTGATTCTCTTAAGAGTCTTTTACCCGATAGAGAAGTACTATTCTTCAAGCCAATTTTCTTTGTTATAACTAAAACGTTCAATAAGGATGCATATTAACTTGTTTTCAAAAATCTCTATTTCTGTTTTTTAATTTCACCCAACCATTTTCTTCAAATGCATCACTATAAGTAATATGGGAGTCCTATTTATGGCAGGGTTTTAAAAATTGAATTTCGTACTTTTTTGAATTTTAAATCTAAATTTTAAATTATGAATAAGAGTTCTAAAGATATTGATTTCCTGACGTTTTTTGGTATCGTAATTATATTTATTACCATAGCAATCTTACTTATAATTAACTGGTTAGTTTAATTCTTTTTATAAATAATTCTCCTCTTTGAGAATTATTAACTTTTTTTAAAAATAATTTTAAGTTAAAACTCAAGTTTATCATTATCCAAAGATAAACCGGGATTAATCGTATATCTGACTTTCGCAATTTATTTACATGAAAAGTATAATGAATAAAAATCCATTAAGAAATGACAGATTATTAAAATAGCCAGACTTCTATATTTATAATAAACCCAGCTAAAAATAATCCCAATGATAAATGGGAATAACATTCTATTAAAATCTCCAAACCCAAAATGGGATAAGCCGAATAAAACCGAGGATATAATTATTGATACCCAGATATTATTAAAAACAATTTGAAGACGAGGTAATAAATATCCCCTAAAAATGAACTCTTCTGTAAAAGCGGCTGTAAGACAAGTGAAAAGTATAAGAGCCTCATGATTACACATTAACTCATTAATGTAATTCAATTTAGTATTGTTTTCTGCCAACCCGAATTTATGTTCTGTAAATGAAATGGTATAGAGAAGGATTGTAATCCCTGCTAAAATAACTATTATGGAAATTAAATAAAACCGGGGTTTCTTCTTTTGTTCTGTCCATAACAGAAAGCTTTTCTTTTCAATCTTATTTGCATATAGCCAGGTTATGAATACTGCTATCCAAAGTAAAACCCGCGAAATCCAGATAGACATCTCTGGCGTGTTTCCGTATTTAATTGATCCGAAGAATCTCGTTAAAACAAGAAGGAATAAAACAATGGGAAGCAGGATACTAATGGCAGTGGCTTTTTTATTTGATTCCATTTTTAATTTTTTACTGTGTAAAAGTGTACCATCTCAAACCGGCATAAAAATCAATTATGTGAAAGTGTATTTGCTCTATGTAAACAGGGAATAAAAAATGTTTTTTAATTTTATTTTATCAACAGGCTATCGAAAACAGATTTAAAATCAGGTTCAGCTTATGAATGAGTAAGTCGGTGAGCAAATACTATTGCGTATGAAAGGAGGAATTTGAATTTGTGTAAAAAATCTGGTCTCACAATATGGCTTGAGAGAGCACCCGGATCTTTTTAAATGCAGGGGTTCTAAACTGAATTTAAAAATCTACTATTATAAAGGGAAATATGATCGCATAAAAAGGCATTTCTTGTAAAGTCAGTTGGCTTTTGGCAATGTAGGCAAAAGCAGTTAGTAACTTCTTTTAAACACTGTTTGGGTAAGATCTTAGCAGGGTTCATTGAAAAATGTTTTCAATGAACCTTTTTTGAAATCAACCAATTATTGAATAATAAATTCATTACTTCTTTCCACTAAATAATTCGTTCTTCGAGACCACTCTTACTTTGTCTTTTTCCTTCAATGTTTTGGAAACCACATCGTAAGGTCCTGTTACCACTTCATCTCCTTCTTTTAGTCCTTCTGTGATCTCTATGTAATTAATATCCTGTATGTCTGTTTTTACTTTCTGTTTTTTAACAGTTTTATCGGGCTGCATTACAAATACTACTACATCCAAATCATTGGCGGAATTATTTGCGTTGATATCAGACTGATTGTCCATATTAGGATTCCCCATCTTTTTACTTCCCAACGAATCATTTTTTTCGCGGGTAGTTACTGCATTGATAGGTATTGATAATACATTTACGTGTGTCTTTGTCTGAATGTCGGCGCTGGCACTCATTCCAGGTCGGAAAGGAAATCTTTTCTTATGGGCGGGGTCGAGCAGATCTTTGTAAGAATCGGGATCAATCCGTATATACACCTTGTAATTAGTGACGTCTGTGCTGGTATTTGTTAAGTCGCTTTGCGTGGCAGCGCCATTATTACTGCTGGCGATCTGGGTTACCACTCCCTTAAATTTTCTATTATTATAAGCATCTACTTCTATCGAAGCGCTATCTCCGAGACGGACTTTAGGAATATCATTTTCGCCTACATCTACCCTTACTTCTATCTTACTCATATCTGCAATACGCATCATTTCTGTACCGGCCATCATGGAACTTCCTACTACCCTTTCTCCTTTTTTCACACTCAATAAAGAAATAATTCCACTCATAGGCGCTTCCAGTGTTGCGAGACGGAGGTCTTTATTTGCTTTTTGCAAAGCTGCCTGCGCGCTTTGCACCCCTGCTCTACTGCCTACGATGCCCTGTTTTGAAGCATTCAGGTTGGCTAATGCTGACTTATAAGCAGCATCAGCCGTGTTGAATTCATTCTTTGAAATTACTTTCTCATCATATAATTGCTTTTGCATCTTATAGGTTTCCTTTGCCTGGTTAAGGTTTGCTTCCAACGCTCCTATGGATGCCTGGGCATCAGCTAACTGTGCCTGCTGCTGCTTTACAATGGCTTCTGCCTGATCTCTTTGTGTTACATAAATATCGCCGTATATTTTAGCAAGTACCTGTCCCTTTTTTACACTATCACCTTCTTCTACATTAAGTTCTACAATCTCTCCTGAGATATCGGGGCTCAATTTTACTTCTACTTCGGGATAAATTTTTCCACTGGCGTTTACCGTTTCCACAATAGTTCTACGGGCAGCTTTTTCTGCTGTAACTTTTATCCCTTCTTCTTTACCTATTATCCCTGCTTTCTTTAGCACTACCAGAAGCACTACCAGCACTGCCAAAACAATGATTAACCATTTTAATGTCTTATTCATAATACCTCCCAAAACCCATCATCCCGATAGCTATCGGGAGAGGATCTTTATATTTTAATTGTTTAAAAAATTTTTTTTCAATGATGAAGATTTATGGAGTCAGTTTCAAACCTTGTCCTTTATAAAATTCAAGCACTTTCATTTTAAATACATAATCAAACTGATTGATCACATTCTGCAATTTTGCGGTGAATAAATTGTTTTGATTGGTAATTAGTTCCAATGTTCCCAGCATTCCTACTTTATATCTCAGCAATGCGAAATCATACCCCTTTTGTGCTGATTCTACTGCTTTCTCTGAGGATGTAAACTTACTCATAGCCACAGTAGCGGCATCATACGCCTGATAAATATTTTGCTTCAATGTTTTATTATCAAGATCTTTTTGATATTCCATATTTTGAATATTGATCTTCGATCTCTTGTAATTGGCTTTTGCCTGCCAGCCATTAAATAGTGGGACAGAAATATTGATACCGATCGTTTGTCCAAAGTTGTCGTTAAACTGTTTTCCAAATGCTGGAGAAGTAAGGTATTGTTTTTTCCCATTAGTAAATACCGGCTGCTGAACATCATAATTGTTCAGCACATTCCCCATGCCATCTGTCACTATAAGGCCGCTGGATTTATACCCGTTAAGAACCTGCGTAAAATAGGGAGTACGCGAATATCCATAATTGGTACTTAAACTTCCAAATGCAGAGACAGAAGGATACATAGCTCCTTTTGCAGCGAGACCATTTTTTTCTGCCGCTTTAATATTAAAATCATTCATCCGTTGCTGTGGAAGATTGGCCAGCGCCAATGCATATACATCGGCAGGTTGTAGATCGCCAATGGGTTCTATTGGAATTTTATTAATTGGTGGCTCATCAATATCGAAGGGTTCTGCGGCATCTATATTCATATAAGACATCAATACATATTTTGCCTGTGTCACATTTCCTGCGGCTGTAATTAGATTAGAAGTATCGGTAGCAAGCTGGGCTTCCAGTTCGACCGCATTTAGCTCGGGTAAGGCACCGGCATTTACCTGCTTATTTACAATATCTAATTGAGTCCTTGATTGCCCCACCTGTATTTTTGCAATCTTTTCCTGTTCCCGCGCCAATAATATTTGCAGATAAGAATTAGCAACGGTTAGGGCAATATCATCTTTCATCTTTTCTGTGGCAGCTTTTGTTGCTTCCAGCGACCACTGATTGGCGAGGATGGTATTTTTTTTAGAAAACCAGTTAAATATTTCGGCACTGCTCTGAAGATTTAATCCTATTGAAAAGAAATTTTGATTTTCAAGAATTCCTGTAGAAGGGTTTTGGGATTTACCAAATCTCCATCCATCATTATTACTGAAGTTCGTTGAAGGAATCTGGGAAAGTTTGCTTTGTTTGTAGGTTATCTCTGCAAGTTTAGACTGTAAATCGCTCTGTTTTACTGAGATATTATTGTCCATTGCGTATTGCACACACTCCTGCAAGGTCCACTTCTTTTGTGCGGAAGCGGTGAGTGTTATTAAAGAGATAAAAATGAGTATTCCGTATTTTCGCATGAGCAAATATAAAAGAACACGTTAAAGTAAGTGCAAAGGTTATCTAAAATATGATAAGTGGCAAAAAAGTAGAGAAAAATAAATTCATTAAAGTACAGTGTGGGTGGATATAAAGAGGGGTTTTAAGTTACTTTTAAGATTCTTCTGCCACCCTTTTTTGTGTGGATATAGGGTCCATCCTCTTTTATCTGTTTTTTCCACTTACAAATTTGTTTCCTTTAACATAAAAACGATAAGGCAATAAACCATCAGCACCGGCGCTTTCTACACCAATTCTTTTACTGATACCGGTTTTTTCTAAAGGAATTGTATAATGATCGTCCAACAGATAAATCTCATTACCGAGAAGAAACAAACCCGAATGATGTTTAAAAATACCAAGTGCTTTTCCTACATTTCCCGGGCCCCGGGTAATGGTTTTGTCCGCAGCCTTCTTACCGGTTCTTTTCACCATAATATCAATTCCCTGCAAAGGTTCTATGGCTCTTATCAATATGGCATCCGGTATGTCTTTTTGATTGGTTACGATATTGAACATCTGATGCATTCCATAGCAGATATATACATAAGCGGTAGCCGGTACTGAATACATATATTCGTTTCGCGCAGTACGCCTGCCGCCGTAAGAATGGGAAGCTTTGTCTGTGATGCCTATGTAGGCTTCAGTTTCTACGATTCTTCCTGAAGTGATCTGCCCATTCACGTTGGTGACAATTATTTTTCCCAATAATTCCCTGGCGATTGTGACTACGTCTTTTCTATTATAAAATGATAAAGGAATTTTTTTCATGATCAAATTGACTACTGGTATTGGTGTAACCAGATTATTTTCCAAACTATTTATTTCTAAACTATATAGACCCTATAAACTATCTAAATCATTCTAAATCTATCAACCTATCTTCCCAAAACTTTTAAACTATTCAAAGCAAAGTAAATTATATTTGTTCAATAACATATTCTACTGTTCGATAATCAGAAACGTTTGCTTGAAGAAATCATCATAGCCATATCCTCTTATTTTAAAGCACACCGGTTTATTGTAAAAAATAAATTGTGGAAATGGATATTGATTCCGGGGACTATTTATGCTATTTTTTTTGTGATCGGTATCTATTTTTTTTGGGAATCCACTGCCTTCATTATTGATTATTTATTGTCGAGAACCGGCTTGAAAAACTGGCTGCAAAAGGAAAATATTCATTGGTTGAATTTCATTTTTATTTTTGGACAGATCATTCTTCAGCTCATATTGATGTTACTGTATTTCTCCTGGTTCAAATATCTGTTCCTGATAATAGGGTCTCCTTTGTTTGCCTACCTAAGTGAAAAAACGGAATCTATTATTTTGAATATAGCGTATCCTTTTTCAATGAAAAGATTTATTTCGGATGTATTGCGGGGCATACGTATTGCCCTTAGAAATATTTTGTGGCAAACGGTTTATACCATTTCCATTCTGTTGATAGCACTTATTCCTGTACTAGGATGGGTGGCTCCGCTGCTCTCTTTGTTTATTGAGTGTTTCTATTTAGGGTTTTCTATGCTTGATTATACCAATGAACGCAAAGGGCTTTCGGCAACAGAAAGTGTAGATTTTATAAACCGCCATAAAGGCCTTGCTATCGGGAACGGGATGGTATTTTACGGTATGCATTTACTGCCGGTGGTGGGTTGGATATTGGCGCCGAGCTATGCGGTGATCGCCGCCACACTCAGTATGCAGCGGCCCGAAAAGAAATAATTTGTAAACGATTTTAAAATAAAATACCAGATGGTGTATCTGATTCCTTCTTTCTTAACGGATAATGCGGTAGAAACAATTCCCGGGTATGTAATGGCTGCCGTAAGAAAATGTGAAGTGATTTTCGCAGAAAATGAAAGAACGGCGAGACGTTTTTTGAAAGCAATGGACAAAGGAATTGTAATTGATGATTTTGAATGGCATACCATTCACAAAGCAGAAGAGGAACAAATAAATATCTTTAAACAAAGAATAAAAGAAGAAAAAAATATTGCCATCATCAGTGAAGCTGGCTGCCCCGGCATTGCCGATCCGGGACAAGTGCTGGTATATGAAGCGCAAAAACTAAATGTTGGAATAAAACCTCTTGTGGGGCCGAGTTCTATTTTGCTTGCTTTAATGGCGAGCGGCTTCAATGGCCAGCATTTTTGTTTTTTGGGTTATTTGCCCATTGATAATGCAGAGCGGATCAAAAAAATAAAACAGATAGAAGAAGAATCTTCCCGGAGAAAATGCACTCAGATATTTATTGAGACACCTTACCGAAATAATAAAATGCTGGAAACTATTTTATTACATGCCAATCCCTCTACTCAATTGTGTATCGCTGCGGAAATTACTTCACCCAATGAATACATAAAAACAAAAAATATTGCAGATTGGAAAAAAGAAAAAGTGGATCTAAATAAGAAGCCGACAATATTTTTGTTGATGGGTTAGATAGTTAAAGGCATTACCGGACTGATGAACTTAAAATATTAAAAATAACCCCTGCTGTATAGTTTCTTCCGGGAGCTACATTGTAGTAGCGCCCACCGACAGCATTGATGTCGTTTCCCAGGCTGTATTTTTCATTGAACATATTTTCAACACCACCGAAAATTTCCAACTTTATTTTCTTCGACAACTCTCTTTTATAACCGATCCTTATACCTAATAAATGATAAGGATCCGCATAATTTGTATTAGCGTCGTTCAGGGCGATCCGGCTGCTATAAAAAAAAGTGGTATTTGCATAGAGGCCTGTCTTTGTATCAACATCTATGCCCGCGGCTACCGTTTGTGCGGCTACTCCCGGCAACTGGTTTCCTGAAAAATCGTTGTCTATCCGTTTAAACCTTTTATAACGAAAATGGTTCCAGGTATCACTGGCGTGTAAAAAAACATGATTGAAAAACTGTAGTTCATTGTTGATCAATTCGTAGGATAAATAAGTCTCCAGTCCGTTTTGTTTTGCTGAACCTGCATTCTCAAAATAATCAGCACCTGAAGCATCACGCCGTTGAACAATTGCGTTTTTTAGTTGATAAAAAAAAGTGTTGATGTCAAAATACAGTTTATTCCGCACCAGCGTTCCTCTTGTTCCCAACTCGTAATCAACACCGCTTTCGGCTTGTAAGGTAGTATTGAACTCATCGGTTGAGGGTAATACTTCTGCGGTGGTAGGAGCAGAGAATCCTCTTGCAATACTCCCATATACGGATATTTTTTTTGTGAATTTTTTTAATAAAGCAAAGCGCGGAGTAATTTCATTATTAAAATTTCTATTGTCGGTTACAGAGGGTACTTCAGAAAGTCTTCTGAAATTTAATCCGAGTTTATTGGCGCTTGCTCCCACAGTGAGTATCCATCCGTGAGGGAGTTCTGCATTACCCTGCATAAAAACAAAGGCCTGATGATTGTAAATTTCATCATCTGTCTGCAGGGAATCCGGCTGTCCGTTTTTGGTTTTATATACTCTTTGCGTATTGAAGCTTTGTTGGAGTTCTGCGCCGCCATTTAGTGTGAGTAAAGTTTTGTCTATTTGTTTACTGAAGTGAAAAAGGGTTCTTCCTCCCAGATGCGGCTCGGTAGTTCTGCTGTAATTCCTGAAATTGGGATTCCGCATTTGGGAATATGCTCCATATACTATGGTAGTGTTTTTCCAATGCTCACTTATTTTTGTGTCGTAGGAGAATCCTGCTAAAAAAGTTTTTTGGTAAATGGTTGCCTGAGCCTGGCCTGCGCTGGGAAAGCCTCCTATGGCAGGCCTGGCAGATCTTGCATTCAAATCATATTCACTTTTAGTAAGCGCCCCGGGAGTCTGGTAATACAAATCTCCATATAGGAAATGCACCTGTAATTCCGAATTTCCGGACGACTTCATTACCGCGTCCCATGTGAGTACGTCACGCCTCATGGCTGTGTGGTCGCGATATCCGTCGCTGGTAAGGTGCTGGTAATTGAGAATACTGTGTGTGTCTTCTTTTCCTAAACGTGCATTTACATTCAGGTTGTTAAGGCCGTAGCTTCCGGTATTGTAAGAAATGGAAGCCCCGGGCCGAAAGGGACCTACATCATTTCTAATTAATAGTACTCCTCCATTTCCTGCACCGTAAAGGCTGCTGGCAGGGCCTTTTATAATTTCCACTGATTGAAAGTTGTAAAACCCAAGCTGATTGAGATAGGTATTTCCACCAGGATCGGTATAGGGGATTCCATCATAATATACCTTCACGTTTCTAACACCAAAAGGAGAACGCAAAGAACTACCACGTATGCTTAGACGATAACTTCCCGGTGAGCGTTCGTCCATTCTTACTCCGGGTTTTTCATTCATTGATTCTATAATACTCGTATTGTTGTATCGGTTGAGATCTGTTCGGGTTACTACACTTATGGGAGCAGGAACGTTAATTAGTTTACTGTTGTTTTCGTACGCTTTGATGACCACGTTTTCCAATGTTTGTGAAGAATCCGCACCTATTATTGTTTGTGCCGATGAGGTGTAAGAGAAAAAAAGGAATGTTATAAAAATCTTGTTCATGGGAGATGATGGTTTCCAAAATACAAATGTAACCACAATATTTTCTACCTTTCATGAATGAAAGCCGTGAGGCGGCTTTCATTTATTTTAAAAAATTTAATAGTAAAAATCAGAACAGAATGGATCCAAAAACAGTTTCTCATATCATCAATGAAACAGGCGAAGAGCGTGAAGAATATTTTAATGCGGTGACACCCCCCATTTTCCAGACGAGTAATTTTTCTTTTAAAACGGTAGATAATTTAAGGAAAGCATTTGCGGATGAATCGGCCTCATTTATGTACAGCCGCGCAACCAACCCCACTTTAAAAATTTTATCAGAAAAGATGGCTGCGCTGGATGGGGCCGAAGATTGCCTTGTTTTCAACAGTGGTTCAGGTACTATTTTTGCCGCCGTTCTGGCCAATGTAAAGAGCGGAGATCACATTGTGTCTGTTGCGAATCCTTATAGCTGGGCAAAGAAAATGTTTGATAATGTATTGCCACGCTTTAATGTCAGCACCACGTATGTGGACGGAAGGAATATTGAAGATTTTGAAAAGGCGATTCAGCCCAATACGTCCATTATTTATCTGGAAACCCCCAATAGCTGGAGCTTCTATTTGCAGGATTTGGAAGCGGTAGCCGGCCTGGCCAGATCAAAAAACCAGGCAGGCAGGCAGACGAAAATAATTACAATATGCGATAACAGTTATTGTACTCCTCTGTATCAGAGGCCGATTGATATGGGCATTGATCTCGTGTTGCAAAGTGCTACTAAATACATAAATGGACATAGCGATGTGGTGGCCGGGGTTCTTTGTGGCAGGAAGGGAATGATCGAAAAAATATTCAACAGTGAATATATGAATATGGGAATAGGAACTACTCCCTTCAATGCATGGTTACTCATTCGTGGATTGAGAACACTTCCCACACGTTTGGAAAGAGTTTCTGTTACTACCGGGAAAGTGGTGAATTATTTAAAGAGTAAAAAAGAAATCGAAGAAATAAGCTACCCTTTTGATAAAGAATTTCCTCAGTACGAATTGGCGAAGAAACAGATGAGTGGTGCGGGTGGACTGTTTTCTTTCATTTTAAAAGCAAAGACTATCAGAGAGATAGAAAATTTTTGCGACAGCCTTCGTCATATTTTAATGGCAGTGAGCTGGGGAGGACATGAATCTTTAATCATTCCCGGGTGCGCTTCTGTCAATGCAGAAGATTTTGATCCGGAGAATAAAATACACCGCAGGCTTAGGATGTATGTGGGTTTGGAAGATGCGGATTATATCATAGAGGATCTGGAGAGAGGATTTCAGGGGATGACGGTCTGATTGGTGATGCAGGTTTCAAAAATTATTTCGATGTTTTCTGTTTTTTATAGTCAGATGCAGAGCTATTGTAAGAAGATGTTCTATTATTTTTTAAAAGCATTACCAGGCACGCTTTTGATTTCTTCCATATTACCGAAGCTACTCCATCTTCTGATGATGACGCCTTCCTTGTTAACCAGTATTTTTACCGTGATACCGGATACAAAATATTTACCTTAATTGAATAAGCATTTCCCTGATCGTTGAATGGTGCAAGAGATGCTTCCAGCTCTGTGTGCCGTCTTTTACAATGATCTTTTTCATGGCACTGTTTATAAATAGTTTTCGGGTATGGAATATCTTGCCGGCGAGGAGCTCATCATAGATGTAATTAGAAAACATTACTGTCTGACGAAAAAATATCCGTATTTATCTAACCCTTTCTTACCGTTTGTCTGGTCATTTTCTCGAGAAAAGTCTTTTGGGTGAGGCGGCATAATCCGCTTAAGGGTTTCAAAAATTTTGCGGCCAATATTGATCAGCAATTAACTTTCAAAAGGAAATCTCTTCAACATAGCTTAAATTTGCAGACTAATTTTAAAATAAAACAAATAATTATGAGCACAGTAAAAGTTGCCATTAATGGTTTCGGCAGGATTGGACGTCTGGTATTCAGGCAGATTTACAATATGGAAGGCATAGATGTAGTTGCAGTAAATGATTTAACCAGTCCTAAACAATTAGCACACTTATTAAAATATGACAGTTCACAGGGAAGATTTGAAGGTGAAGTAAAACATACCGATAACTCCATTATCGTGAATGGTGAGGAAATAAAAATTTATGCTCAAAAAGATCCGGCACAAATTCCATGGGCATCACACGATGTGGATGTAGTAATTGAAAGTACCGGTTTCTTTGCCGATAAAGATAAAGCACATGCACACATTACCGCAGGTGCTAAAAGAGTTTTGATTTCTGCACCGGCTACAGGTGGTGTAAAAACCATTGTTTTCAATGTAAATCATAAAATTCTTGATGGAAGTGAAACTATTATTTCATGCGCATCCTGCACTACCAATTGCCTGGCTCCGATGGCAAAGGTATTGAACGACACTTTTGGGATTGCCGCAGGATTCATGACTACCATTCATGCCTATACAAATGATCAGAATACACTGGATGCTCCTCATCCTAAGGGTGATTTACGCAGGGCAAGAGCTGCTGCTTCCAATATCGTTCCTAACAGTACCGGTGCTGCAAAAGCTATAGGACTTGTACTTCCGGAACTAAACGGGATATTGGATGGTGTGGCACAAAGGGTTCCTGTGATCACCGGTTCTCTTACAGAACTTACCAGCATATTAAAGAAAAAGGTGACTGTTGACGAAGTAAATGCCACCATGAAAGCCGCTTCTAATGAGAGCTACGGATACAATGAAGATCTGATAGTAAGCTCCGATATTATTGGTATGCACTACGGTTCTTTGTTCGACTCTACTCAAACAAAAGTATTAACAGTAGGCGACCATCAACTGGTGAAAACAGTAAGCTGGTACGATAATGAAATGAGTTATGTATCTCAGTTAGTAAGAACTGTTCAGTATTTTGGTGGATTGATCAAGAAATAAATTTTTGATTTCGAAAATAGATAATACATAAGATAAAAGCCCTCATTGCGAGGGTTTTGTTTTTTTGTATAGATAAATGTCTTATTTTTTCTTAAGTCCTGAAAGGTAACTTTCCAGGGCAGAAACCATGCTCGGAGCTTTAGGTTGAGGAGCAAGAATGTCGGGATGAAAACCGGCAGCGATCACTGCCTTTCGGGTATTATCGCCAAATGCACCGATCAATGTGCCGTCCTGATTAAAGGAAGGGCAATTTTCTGTGAAACTTCTGACGCCCAAGGGGGTAAAGAAACAGATGATCTCGTAATGATGCCTCTCTACGATTTCCTTTACATCATTTGAAATGATTTCGTAGAGTACCGGTATGGCATAAACGCAATTATTGGTAACGAGCCAGTTGCTGATATCGCTGTCAAAAGAATGTGAACAGGGATATAAAAACTTTTCCTGATCCTTATATTTACCGATGACTTCAAAGAGATTCTTACTGGTGCCATCAGAACTATAGAAAACTTTGCGTTTTCGGTATAAAATAAACTTTTGAAGATACAGCGCTACCGATTCAGTGATGCAAAAATACTTTACATCCTGGGCCATGGTAATTCTCATCTCTTCGCAGGTCCTGAAAAAATGATCAATGGCGTTGCGGCTGTTGAATATCACGGCACTATAGGATGGAATATCAATTTTTTGTTTTCTGAATTCTTTAGACGGAATAGGCTCTACTCTTATAAAAGGGGCAAAGCTGAGATTTACGTTGTATTTACGGGCCATCTCAAAATAAGGAGACTTTTCGTTTTCTGGTTTGGCTTGAGTAACGAGGATGTGTTGAATTTCCTTCAGTGTCTTTACTTCCTTTAGGTCTGTATTTATATCCATTGTAACGTTCATGCAGTAGGTGCAAAGTTAACTTTTTTTGATTAGACAGAACGAAAGCATTTCATGGAGTGCATTTCAATCCGATTCTGTGAAGATTGTTAACCTTTTAATACAGATAATAAAATAAAATGAGTTATTTCATGAGGCGCCTTTTATTATATCAGATAATCAACGGCTACTTTGTAGATAATGATGAGCGGGATTATCTCCGCACCGACTATGTAAATAATGAAGTGAAAAGGATTCAGCGGTATCTTTTTTTCAATGGCTCCATAGCTTTTCACATACCTTGATAAAAAGAATAAACCCAATATCATCACAGAAATATTGGTTACCACCGGAATCCAATGAGGATTTAGGAATGCCAGTAAAATGACGACGGGAACCAGTAAAATTCCAATGATTTTATTCACCAGAAAAATAGCAAAAATATAATTGTCGGTAGTTTGCTGTATGTCCGATACCCAGCCCATAAACTTGAGCAGGCAAAATTTTATAAAGTAAAGTAGCGCTACACTCAAAATGCAAAAAGGTAACAATAACCTGCTGCTGATGAGGCGTGGCGGATGAAAATAGTTAAAAAGCAACCAGATGTAAATGCCGGTAGTAACTGCAAAAAAGATATTTAATATGAAGGAAGGTAATTTGGCCTGTACCAGCTGGTCAGCAAGCTGTGTTTGCCGCAGGGAAGTATTAAAATAAACCCTGAAAAGATTTTTGAAATACCCACTGTAAAAAGTTTTAAAAATTCCGAGTATTAAAACAATAACACATAAGGAATAGAATAAGAATTCTTTTCCTTTTACACGCCTTTCCGACTCAATGAAATAAACCGATGCATCTTTTGTGTTAATAAGGCGATTGTTCAGTAATACTTTATTGGTAACAAAACTGCTGTTATTGATTATGGGATGCACGATGGCGGTGGGAGTCATTGTGTCGGCTGCGCTTTTAACTGCATTGCTATCTGTAAGTGGTTGACCCTTGGCCGCCATATTAGAGACGGAAGTATCTGCCACAGTTACAATGGTTTTTGCAGTATCGGGTTTTGCAGCTACTATTTTTTTTATATGAATGGGAGCGGTATTCGGACGGTGGTTGCTATCCTGCTTGACGTGAGCCTTCTTAACTGCCGGTAATTGATTGGTGTCGGGTTTCCTATGAGAGATGCTATCGCCCTGATTCTGAGCGAATGACTGAGAACAGCAGGCCGTAAACAGAATATTCAGGAAGAAATATAGAAAATTTTTCAATTTCATTTTGTCAAAAATAGTTGATATAACCAAAATGTATCTTGGAAGAATTGCGGATATCAAATTTTACGTCATTTCTCTTGCCCAAAGCATAGCTTAAATTTAATAATCCGAATTTAGTTTCAAAGGCCAGTCCTACTCCACCGCTTATAAACGAATTAGAATAGTTGGTAGTATTATATTTTGTTTTTGTAAAACCCAAATCAGAAAATCCGAAGAAATAGGAGTTTACTCCCACAAGATACCGATACTCAGCAGTGAACACAGCATATTGATTGGCATAAATACTTTCTTCATCAAAACCGCGAAGGATACGATAGCCTCCGATCCTGAACAATTCATTCTGAAAATTTTGCGGACTTTCGATCAAACCAATATTCGCTGCGGCTCTCAAAGTGCCTGCTTTACCGAGAGGGAAGTAATGGGCTCCGGACGCCAGTATCTTAATACGATACGTTTTTAATTTGATGGAATCGTATAGGGAATTAAAGTCAAAACCGGGATTGGAAGGATCTTTCAGATTTACAATGTCATTATTTTTAGTGGTCTTCTTAATTCCTGCTGTAGCGGTAATATCCAGTTCATTTCCTTTTCTAGGATTGAGGCGGTAGTTGGTATTTACGAAATGATACCCTATGCCCACATTGCCCGACCCCACGTCAATATTGGAGGGCAGGGTTTTTGAGTAAATGATCTGATTGGTATCTACCCCTCCCGAAAGCAAATAGTTCTGTTCATTCTGATAAAATATTTTGAAAGTCTGGGAAGAAGAAATGAGGTATTGAAGCCCGATAATCCCATTTAATTGCAGATAAGAAGAATCTCTTTTAGTGAGATCGAAAGAAAGATCAATTCCAAAATTTGAATTAAAAATATACGGATGCGTATAACCCAGGTTCAGTTGAGGTGATTGTGGTTGGAGTTGTTGCCAGTTCAATAATATGCCTTCTCCGTCACCGAGAGAATTTTTTAGGTTGAGATGCACCTCGGCCGTGATCTGTGCTTTGCCTGTAATGGTATTGCCCGGTACAAAACCGATCAGCACGTTGATCTCGCTGCTGCGCTTGGGTTCCAGATACAGATTAAGCGTAGCTCCGGTACCGAGCATGGTAACATCCCAGGATTGCTGTTGCTGAAGGAAAGGGAGTTCCTGCATGAGCTTACTGATCTGTTGTAATTTTTGATAGTTATAGACGCTTCCGTCCATAATACCGAGATAGTGTTGAAGAAAAAGATTTTTGATCTTTACCTTTCCATACACACGGATACTGTCAATATGATAAAAAATTCCTTTTTCTACCTGAAGTTGCGCGGTGATCTTATCTTCTTTTATTGCCACATTTTTTAGAGAAACTTCTGCGAAGGGATAACCGTTATTTTCATAATATTCAATGATTTTTTCTTGCTGAAGACGAAAACGCGAAAAAACAACCTCTTTATTCTCAAATTGTTTTTCATTCCATCCTGTGTAATCGAGTACATCCTGATCCACGCTATCGGTATTGATCTGCGCCCACTTATATTTTTTCCCGGGATAAATGGCAACTCTGGCAGAAGCAGAATCGTAGAATGCCGAATCAACTGAGGCTGCAGGAAATCCTTTGGCCACCAGGGTAGTGAGCAAACCGGAAATGTAATTCCGGGCAGATTCCTTGTCTTCAAAAATTGTTTTTAAACCGAGTTGCTGTATTTTATACGAAGTATCTTTGCCCGACATAAAATAGTGAACTGCATATTTTTTTTGACAAAAAGTATTGTTGGAAAAGAAAAACAGTATAAAGGTCATGAGCAGGAAAACACGGCTCATATATTTTGTGGTGGCTGATTTCATTTTGATCTTTCAAATCTAAATTGAAATTCTGAAAAGGAAGGGTAATTGATTCAAGAGAACTTTAAATTGTACATTTTTGGCAGGTATTTATCTTCATATTCCTTTTTGCAAACAGGCCTGTTATTATTGTAATTTTTATTTTTCCACTTCACTCGCATTAAAAGAAGAACTTATTCGTGCGTTGGTCAGGGAAATTGAATTGCGAAACGAAGATCCCGGGAACGAAATAAATATTATTTTTCCAGACGAAGTAATCGAAACAATTTACTTTGGAGGTGGTACGCCGAGCCTGCTTTCACAAGATGATTTGAATAGTATTCTTTCCTCTTTAAAAGAGAATTATCACATAGCCGGCGATCCTGAAATTACATTGGAAGCTAATCCCGATGATATCACTATTGAAAAATTAAATGAATGGAGAAATGCCGGTATCAACCGGTTGAGTATCGGCATACAATCGTTTATAGAAAGGGATCTGAAATGGATGAACCGGGCGCATAATGCGGTACAGGCGTATGATTGTATTCGGCTTGCAAGGGAATCAGGGTTTCATAATTTTTCCATTGATCTCATTTTCGGTACGCCCGGGCTGAGCGATGAAGAGTGGGTAAAAAATGTTCAGACAGTAATTGATTTAAAGGTGCCGCATATATCTTCTTATGCGTTGACCGTGGAGCCAAAAACTGCCTTACAAAAGATGATTGCTTTGAAGAAGAAAGAAGATGTAAATACAGATGTGCAGGCAAACCAATATATGATATTGATGAAGATGATGAGGGAAGCTGGTTACGAACATTATGAAATTTCCAATTTTTCTTTGCCGGGTTTCAGAAGCAGGCACAACAGCAGTTATTGGCAGGGTAAAAAATATATTGGCATTGGCCCTTCGGCACATTCGTACAATGGAAATGAGCGTACTTGGAACAAAGCAAATAATTCCGTTTATATTCAATCTTTGCAGAATGGTATTCTCTCCTTTGAAAAAGAAATCCTTACCGACTCACAAAAATCGGATGAATATATTATGACTTCTTTACGCACTATAGAAGGAATGGATCTGCAACGGATTGAAAATAATTTCTCGCTAAATGAAAGAAAAAGGATTGAAAGTGCGATTGAAAAGGAGGTTGAAAGAGAAATGTACTTTTTCGAAAACGATCATATCATTTTAACCGATGAGGGAAAATTATTTGCCGACAGGATCGCGGTGAAATTGTTTACTTAAATGATCGCATCACTTCACCGCCTGCATATTCACCAGCCTCTGATAAAATCCATCAAGTGCCATTAAACTCCCGTGAGTGCCGCGTTCTACGATCTTTCCGTGTTGCAGTACAATAATTTCGTCGGCATTGCGTATGGTGCTTAGCCGGTGAGCAATTACAATACTCGTTCTGTTGCTCATGAGGTTGTCAATGGCATCCTGCACTAATTTTTCACTTTCTGTATCGAGCGATGAAGTAGCTTCATCGAGAATTAAAATTGGCGGATTTTTAAGAACGGCACGCGCAATGGTAACACGCTGTTTTTCTCCTCCACTCAGTTTATTGCCGCGTTCGCCAATCGTTGTGTTGTATCCGTTTTCTTTTTGTAAAATAAAATTGTGTGCATTAGCGACCCTGGCAGCATTCATAATTTGATCGTCTGTAGCATGGTCAACACTCAATGAAATATTATTGGCTATTGTATCATTAAATAGAATAGGCTCCTGCGTTACAATTCCCATTTGGTTTCTCAACGACTGCAATGAATAATTTTTTATATTGATACCGTCTATCAATAATTCTCCTTTTACCACATCGTGAAAGCGCGGAATCAGGTCGGCCAGCGTACTCTTACCTGCACCCGATGAACCTACCAGCGCTACGGTTTTACCTTTTTCTATTTTAAGATTGATATTATCAAGTATCAATTTGTCTTCATAAGAAAAAGAAACATTTTTGAATTCGATGCTATTTTTGAAATTATCAAGAGTAATAGGATTCGCAATTTCTTTAATAGAAACATCTTCATCAACCAGGTGTTCTATCCGGTCAATACTCGCGGCGCCTTTGCGGATATTATAAGATGCAGTTGACAAAGATTTTAATGAAGGGATCACCTGAGAAAAAATTAAAATATAGGCGAGAAAATCTCCCGGATCGAGGAAAGAATTTCGAAGTACCAGTCTGCCTCCATACCATAAAACGCATACTACTGCTGCTATTCCCATTATTTCACTCACAGGAGAAGCCAGATCCCTACGACGGTTCACCCGGTTTTTTATAGTTAGTAATTCATCATTCTGGGTTTTAAACCGGGTGTATTGCCTACGTTCTGCATTAAAAGCTTTGATTACTCTAATGCCGCCCAGTGTCTCTTCAATGGTAGAAAGAATATCACCCAGTTTCTGTTGAGCCTTCGTACTTGTTTTTTTCAGTGATCGCCCTATACGGCCAATGGCTATTCCTGATATGGGCAAAAATAAAATAAGAAAGAAAGTTAGTTGCGGGCTAAGTATTACCATATAACCAAAAAATAACAGGATGGTAATCGGTTCGCGGAAAAGCAGTTCCAGAAAATTAATTACGGAACTTTCCACATCGCTCAGGTCGTTGGTAAGCCTGCTCATAATATCGCCCTTCTTTTGATCATTGAAATAACCAATCGGCAACACGAGAATCTTTTTATACATCCGGGTGCGCATATCGTTTATCACAGAATTGCGCACAGGGGTCAAAAAATATTGTGAGGTGTATAAAAAAATATTTTTTAGAATAATGAACGTCAATATAAGAATACATATAATTGCCAGGCCTTTGATATCACCGTTAGGGGTTTTTACCAGTTCGTATAGCCATATTTTAAAATGATTTATCGGATTCATTTCGGTAAGCGAACTTGTTTTTTCGGAAACAGCCTGAAGGGTATCCTGTTTTTTGAAAATGAGTAGCAAGAACGGGCTTAATAGACCCAACGAGACCACAGAGAACAAATTAGAGAGAATATTGCATCCGAAATAGGCCAATATTAATTTCGGATATTTGCCCACATATCGGAAAATAGTTCTTAAACTCTTCATTAAAAGAATTGAGATGTTTTATTAATTTGAAATAGCAGCAAAGTAACTAAATTTACCATCCCGATGAGTTTTATCGGGATCATAATTATATAAAATGACGGAAGGAAAAAGACAAAAGCAGGTAGCTATTGAGATTGCCAAAGAGATGAATGAAATCTTTCTAAAGATGGCGCTTACCATGATGGAAGGGGGGATGGTTTCTATCTCATCGGTAAAGATCACGCCCGATCTTTATGAGGCAAGAATTTATTTAAGTTTTTTTCAAGTGAAAGACGCTGATAAAGCACTGGAAAAATTCAAAGACCTGAGCAGTGAAATTCGCGGTGAATTGGGAAGAAGGATGCGCCATCAATTGCGCAGTATTCCGCAGCTTACCTTTTACCAGGACGATACATTGGATTATGTTTTTAAAATAGAAAAATTATTGGATGATATAAAGAAAAATTCGGTGAATACCGAAGGAGGAAAAAGCGATCCATCCGATCCGCAACCTCCTTCAGCAACATAACAGATCACGAACAAACTATCCCGATAATTATCGGAAAACGAATAAACTAATCAACCAACGACCTTGTATCTAAAATTCGCATGGCGATATTTTAAGGCAAAAAAAAGCACGAACGCCATCAATATCATTTCGTGGGTAACGGCGGGTGTCATTGCTTTTTCTACTCTTTGCCAGGTATTGGTATTGAGCGTTTTCAATGGCTTTGAAGGCCTTGTGCAATCATTGTATTCTAATTTTTATTCAGATGTAAAGATCATTCCCGCCAGGGGCAAAACCATTACGCTTACCCAGTCGCAACTCCGCGAGATCCATAGCCTGCCCGGCATCAAAGGGATCTCCCTTGATGTGGAAGAAAAGGCGTTGTTGCAGAGTGGCGATCAGCAAACGGTAGTTTTATTGAAGGGGGTGGATTCTAATTACGATAGAGTTTCTGGCGTTCCTCAAAAGATGTATCATGGTAGTTTTAATACCGGAACATTGAACGCGCCTAAATTAGTGTTAGGTGCCGGAATAGAGAGTGCCATTGGTATCCAGGCCGACCGGAATCTTTTTCCATTAACTGTTTTTCTTCCTAAAAAAACCAATTCAGAGAATCCTAACCCCTTGTCAGCACTCAGTGAAGGCAATGCCACCACTAGTGGGAGTTTTGCCATCCAGCAGGAATTTGATAATAAATATGTAATTACGAATCTTGCTTTTATGAAGCAACAAATGAATTATCAACCGGATGAGTACAGCGCACTCGAAGTTTCTTTGCTTGATCCCGGGAAATCAGAATCCTTAAAAAAAACGCTTCAAAATAAATTAGGGAATAAATACAAGGTACTCACCAAATACGAGCAGAATACCAGCCTTTACAATTCCATGCGATTGGAGAAGTGGTTTATTTATGCAGTGCTCACGCTCATTCTTATTATCGCCGCATTCAATATGATAGGCGCATTGACGATGCTGGTGCTCGAAAAAAGAAAAGACATCAGCGTGCTGCAGGCTCTTGGTGCGGATAAGTCCTTAATCAAAAAAATATTTTTGAGCGAAGGGATTCTATTGGCGGTAGTAGGTGCGGGTACAGGGATTATTCTCGCACTGGTCATTGCCTTTTTGCAGATGAGATTTCATCTTATTAAGCTTGTGGGTAATTCATTTTTAATTGATTATTTCCCCGTAAAACTTGTCATCACCGATTTTCTACTAGTAATATTCACTTCACTGATCATTGCTTTTGCTGCGTCGTGGTTTCCTGCGAAGAAAGCTTCCCAACAAATGTTTAATCTAAAGGCATAGGTAAAGACCTGCTTCTTCCAGAAGTATTGAATGCCTGGTAAACACAGTCTATTGAGTTTCGTGTATGCATTACTGCTTTATATGATGCTATGAATTTTATTAAAGCCTTTTATCGCCGAAATTTGCAACTATGCAAAAAGTTAATTTGGGTAGATATATTTCAGTCCGATAGCCATCAGAAAGAGATTAATTTCGTTGTTATAATTTTACATCACGATCTAAATACTACTATCATGAAAACGAAAGCATTGGGCAGTCAGGGATTAGAGGCCTCTGAAATAGGGCTTGGCTGTATGGGAATGAGTGAATTTTATGGAGAAAGGAATGACGCTGAATCCATCAAGACGATCCGGAGAGCGCACGAACTCGGAATTGCTTTTTTTGATACGGCTGATGCTTACGGGCCTTTTACCAATGAGGTTTTGGTAGGGAAGGTAATAGCTCCTTTCAGAAAAGGAATTACCCTTGCTACAAAATTCGGTATTGTGAGAGACCCTGCCAATCCGAAAGCAAGAGGCATAAACGGCAGGCCTGAGTATGTAAAAAGATCGTGCGAAGAGAGTTTGAAAAGATTAAAGGTAGAAGTGATTGACTTATATTATTTACATCGCCGCGATCCTGATACACCGATTGAAGAAACGGTAGGCGCTATGGGACAATTAGTGAAAGAAGGGAAAGTAAGGGGGATAGGATTGAGTGAAGTAAATGCGGAGACGCTGCGAAAAGCACACGCTACCTTTCCCCTTACTGCACTACAATCTGAATATAGTTTGTGGAGCCGCGATCCGGAAGCAGAGATATTGCCTGTGTGTAAGGAGCTGGGAATCGCGTTTGTAGCCTACAGTCCGCTTGGGCGTGGATTCCTTACAGGGCAACTCAAAACATTTGAGGACTTTGATAAAGATGATTTTCGCAGACATTCTCCCCGTTTTGTAGGGGATAATTTTGATAAGAATCTTGAGCTTTTAAGAAAAGTAGAAGCCATCGCAAACAAGAAAGGGTGTACACCTGCTCAATTGGCACTTGCGTGGGTGGTAGCACAGGAGGATTTTATTTTCCCTATTCCGGGAACGAAAAGAGTAAAATATTTAGAAGAAAATATACGAGCCACCAATGTCATATTATCGTCAAAAGAATTGAAACAGATAGAGGAAGTGTTTCCTCCAAAAGCAGCGGCAGGACAACGCTATTCCGAAGCTGGTATGAAAACATTAAACGGTTAGAGATTGTATCTGGCCGGGAATTTTGTTCTTCAAAAAAATTCAAAAATCATTTAATACATTTTGTGGATTACTTTTGCAGAGCCTTTTGCGGAGTCCAGGAAAACAAGTGAATTTATTTACGAAAACATGTAATCGGGATATCAATCAATATAAAGTGCTAAATTTTTTTTTAAATCGTTAAACAAAAGATCGTTATTATGAAAAAAAAATTCTCGTTACCACTATTGGCTGTTGCCATCTTATTTAGCAGCATTTCAGATGCTCAAACTTTCAGCCTCGGAGTAAGGTCAGGATTAAGTATTCCTAATTTAACGGCAGGTAGCGGATCTGAAACCAATCCTTTAAATACCGGTTATAAATCAAGGCTTGGGCCTGATGAAGCCATTTTCGGCGAGTACCATTTATCTTCTCTTTTCTCTCTCGAAGCAATGATCGAATTTTCTTCACAAGGTGGAAAGAAAACAGGATTGCAGGCATTTCCTAATCCTCAGGGTATGCCCACTTATCTTTATGCCGATTTTAAGAGTGTAGCCAAATTCAATTATCTGTTGGTACCGGTATTGGCAAAGTTTGGATGGAAGCTGAGTAGCCATTCTCCTATAAGGGTTTATTTTGGAGCCGGCCCATTTGCGGGATTCTTATTATCGGCTCACCAGATAACCAGTGGCTCAAGCGCAACATTTCTTGATCCCCAGGGCACAACACCCATCGCACCTTCCTCTTCTTTTGACAGAAATACCGACATTAAAGACCAACTGAATACTTTAAACTTTGGCGTTTCTGGCAATGTGGGCTTTGCTTATAATTTTGCGAAAAGCAATATTTTCATAGAAGGCGGTGGCAACTATGGATTCCGTGATATTCAGAAAGGGACTGCTAATGGAAAGAACCGGGTTGGTGCAGGAACGGTAGCTCTTGGATATGCCTACACTTTCGGGAAATAAAAATTAATTTAAAATATAAGGCCTTACCTAACTCAAAAAAAATAAAAAATGCCTGTTGCAGGAATGCTTCAGGCATTTTTCATTCAATTTAAAATCTTTACCGACTCTTTATGTGAATAATTTCTTTCTGCTTCAATTAAAGTTACGTCCGTACATTGTCATAATAAAAAATAGAAAGAGATAGATTATAAACAGTGTATTGTGATGAAAGGTGGTGAATCATTATCCTTTTGACGCTTTTGCCCGATTGATTCCATTCATCGTTGAGGTTTAATTTACTTTTCGCAATTCACCCCATCGTGAAGTGTATCTCGGGGAACGAAATTCGCGCCGCATTTTCCAATTGGTATTAACTCCTGAGGCTGCAAATTTTACTACATCGTCTCGCATACTGAAATTAATATTATCCAGAGTATTCATCAAAAAGCGTTTGTTATTTTCTGCTGCAAGCACAAATAAATTACTTTGAATAGATGTGTCGGGAACAATACCACTCAGCATTACGCCCGCTTTTTTATAGTCACGCCCCGGCTGAAAGATCTGTTCTGCCAGTTTCATGGCAGGAACAATTAGCTCATTGGTAATGGAGGTAGCTATGGGCAAGATAGCATGAGCACTTATAGCAGCTCCATGGCTGAAGTTTGCAGACTGACTTTCTTCTTTGGCCACCATGAAAATCTGTATTACCGAGGCGGCGCTATTTTGCCTGCGCAATTTCTCGGCGGCCCGTGATGTATAAGTGGCAAGCGCTTCTTTTATCTCATCAAGGCTGGTAACATTTCTTCCAAACATGCGGGTAGTGGCAATCATTTTCTTGTTGGCCGGTTCATCTTTTATTTCAATGCAAGGAATTCCTTTTAATTCTTTAATGAGTCTTACTCCCACCACTCCACCCATATTTTTATATCCCCATCCTTCAGACATGTTCCGCAATTCCCAGGCATCGGTAATTCCCCAATTCACCAGCTTCTCGGAATAGGCTCTCCCTACTCCCCATATTTCTGAAACAGGCGTTCTCTTTAAGATCTCTCTTATATTGTCATTATCACCGAGGGTATAAATACAATTCGTTGCTGCTTTATTTTTTTTGGCAAGGTGGTTGGCGATTTTTGCCAGTGTTTTTGTGGATGCAATACCTACCGAAACGGAGACGCCCGTCCATTGCTCTACTATTTCTCTTATGTGCAAAGCATATTCGTTCAGGTATTCTTTTTCAACATGGCTCACCTCAATAAATGATTCATCTACAGAATATACCTCTACCTTTTCTTCACCTGCCAATGTTTTCAAAGTATCCATCACGCGTCGGCTCATATCGCCATACAAATTATAATTGGAGGAGAATGTAGCCACCTTATTTTTTTCAATCAAGTCCTTTGCCATAAAATAAGGGCCCGCCATTTCCACTCCCAGCAATTTTGCTTCATCGGTCCGCGAAACAATACAACCGTCGTTATTACTCAAAACGACTACTGGCCTGTTATGTAGGTCAGGCCTGAAAACCCTTTCGCACGAACAATAAAAACTATTGCAATCCACAATCGCAACCATCCTGTCTTTCGGGAGAGAGATCTTTTGTGAGGTCCCGGTTGGTTGTAAAAAATTATGAGCCATAACGGATCTTTATTATTCATTATCCTCTTTAGGGATGACTGGTTATTAGGGGGTTATAGTTTATGAATTACATAGGTAACTACTCCCCAAATTCCAAAATCTCCGCAGTTACTGTCAATAAGTAAGGGAGCTAATTTGTTGGAATCTGCCAACAGCCTGGTCGTGTTGTTTATTTTTTCAAAACGCCGGATCAGCATATCGCCATTCAGTACTGCAATGATCACTTTGCCGTTGCTTGCTTTTAAAGAGCGGTCCACAATCACCACATCTCCTTTATAGATGCCTGAATCCGTTAGGGCATCACTATTTACCCGCATAAAAAAAGTGGCTGGTTTATTACGGATCAACTCTTCGTTAAGATCAATGCCCCGCTCCATATAGTCGTCGGCGGCAGCGCCAAAGCCTGTTGCATTGGCCGAATGAATGTCTTGTTGGGAAAACCCTTTGGTTCCCTCGTATTTCGTGGAATAAAAATGATCAGTGGACATAAAATAATTTGTTTATTAACTAATATATTTAGTAAATTTATGCTAAAATTATTGACAATAAAAAATAAATTATGATGAAAACAGAATCCTTATCCTCTCCTCCGGCATTAAAAGAAGCACGTGGACAGGAATTATATGAATACTTGCTGGTAGTGTGTCCTGCTACCGGCATCTATGAAAAAATAATGACAGAAAAAGAATCTTTTTATAGTGAATTCAAAGAAAAGAATATTGTGGAGAGGAAGCCCTATATCATTGTATCTGATTTTCTTGCAAAAGAAGCGATGGAGGACACGCTCATCCGTTGGATACAAAGGATATGCAGGCAACGACAAGGGTTTACAGTAACCTTTAATAATTACAGTGGTTTTCCGCCACACACGATTTACCTGCGGGTACAAAATGAAAGGCCTTTTCAAAAGTTAAGGGCAGATTTAGAGATACTGAACACATACATCAGTTCTTGCGCGTGCCCGCCGATGAAATTTGCGCCGAAACCATATTTGAGTATTGCGGGAGACCTTTCCGAAGAAGTGTATTTCAAAGCATTGATACAGTATGCACACAAATCTTTTCATGAATCATTTGCCGCCAATGAATTGCTTTTGCTGAAGAGGGCGCATGAATATGAAGAATGTAAACCCGTCAACGTGTTTGGATTGCAGCCTGAAGAAAACCCTTGTGCTATTTATTATTAACCATAAAAAAATCTCTGTGAAAACTGATTCTTTAATACAAATACCAGGATATAATTATAATGAATATCTGCTCGTGTTAAATCCGCACCAGGATTTGTGTGATAAAATTATGCAGGTAAAAAAAGAATTTTCTGAGAAGTATAGAGTGGCTGTTGCGCTTTATTCCAAAACAACTATTACATTGGTAAATTTTATACAGTTTGAAATGGTGGAAGAACGATTGGTAAACCGCTTACACTCGATAGCTGCGGGGTACAAACCTTTTAGAGTTGATTTAAAAGATTATGGCAGTTTCCCAAGCCATACCATTTTTATCAATATAGAATCCAAACAACAAGTCCAAAATTTAGGGAAAGCATTAAGACCGGCACAACAATTAATGACGTTGGATAAAGAGAACAAACCTCATTTTATAAATGATCCATTTTTCACTGTTGCCAGAAAATTATTACCCTGGCAGTATGAAAAGGCGTGGCTCGATTACAGCCATCGCTATTTTACAGGATGTTTTATGGCAGATGGAATGTTGCTGTTAAAGAGAGAACTCCGGTCTGACGGAGACCGTCAAACAGGAAAATATCAAACCGTCAAGCGATTTGAGTTTATGAATTTACCTGTCAATGCTACGCAGGGCGAATTATTCAGGTAGGTATTCTATTTTTTATATTCCCAATGATTGAAAAAAATTTCTCTATGAACAACAAAGAATTAAAACAGGATCATTTTAAAACTGTTCCGCAAAAAAAGGATGAAGAAGAACCATATTTATCCGGGCGCGGCGCTCAATTCAATACCCAAAATCGTTTTCTGAAAAATCATGAAGCAAGGGAAGAGGTAGAATCCATTGATGATTGGGAGGTAGCAAATACAAAGACTCAATACTTAGAACAAAATGTAAAAAGTATTGTAAATAAAGTGGATAGTCCCGACCTCAGTATGATGTACAGTATGAATCCTTATGCAGGTTGTGAGCATGGATGTATTTATTGCTACGCACGTAATGTGCATGAATATTGGGGTTACAGTGCAGGACTCGATTTTGAAAGAAAAATTATTGTAAAAATAAATGCGCCGCAGATGTTGCGTAAAACGCTGATGCATCCCAAATGGGATCCGCACCCGATCATGCTGAGCGGCAATACAGATTGCTATCAGCCGGCCGAACAAAAATATAGATTGACACGTGGCCTGCTTGAAGTATGTAATGAATTTAACCAGCCTGTAGGGATACTAACAAAAAATTCATGGATTATAAAAGACAAAGATGTATTGCAGGAAATGGCTAAAAAAAGAATAGTATCAGCCATGGTTTCCATTACATCATTTAATGAAGATCTGCGCAGGGTGATGGAGCCGAGAACAGCCACCGCCAAACAACGATTAAAAGTGATTGAAGAATTAAGCAAAGCAGGCATACATACCGGTGTAATGATGGGGCCTATGATACCAGGATTGAACGAACACGAGATGCAACGAATCATGAAAGCAGCCAGCGATGCAGGAGCCAAATTTACAGCCTATACTTTTATCCGTTTGAATGGTGCTATCAAGCTTTTATTTCACGATTGGTTGTATAAAAATTTTCCTGATCGTGCCGACAAAGTGTGGCATTTAATAGAAGCCAGCCACAATGGGCAAGTAAATGACACCCGGTGGGGATTGCGCATGAGGGGCGAAGGAAGTATTGCCGATATAGTAAATCAGCAATATAAAAAGTATGGGAAATTGTATGGAATGAATGGAGAAAGATGGAAAATGAACATCGAAGATTTCAGGAGGCCGGGGGAACAGGGGAGGTTGTTCTAGTATCCTTGAAAGACAACTGATAATCTGTGTTTGTTTGAAAAGTATAAAACCTCCGGATTATGTTGGTTGGTAAAAATAGAATTTAAACCTGTCACATTATGGAACAACATTCAGAAGAATCTAATAGGGAAGAAAATATCAAAACCGAAAATGAGTTTTTGAAAATGAAACTCATGTTACAGCAGGGAGCTAAGTTTGAAACCCGGCATGCACAGAATGATTTTCCTGATGAAGTTGAAAATGAATTCCTCAATTATATTACAGCCTATGAAAAGCAAGCAGCAGAAAGAAAGACTATAAAAGTATTCGACAGAATTGAACAGCCGGATCATTTTAAACCGGTAAATGAAATTCCTGATGATGAAATAAATGCTTCGTGGGAGCAGCTTGTGGGCTATTTAAATGAATACAATATTGACCTCGCTGTTTGCAGCCCTAACGTTAATGTCAGAGAGTTATATCGCTTCGCGACAGAAGAATTATTTGAGTATGAGATGAACGATATTTTTATACCGGGTGGAATGACCTGCTTTACGTATGATGAATTTTATCCTGATCCCATTTATGAGAATACAAATATTGCGCTGGATGATTGCATAAAATGTATTTTAGAAAAGCAATTTTTTTCCTGGATGCCAATGTTGAAGAAAGAAAACCTGCGTATCAATGATCGTTACCCTCTTTCTGAAAAGGAATACCTAACTGTTATCAACTGTTTTAAAGACGCTTATGAAGATATAAAATTAAATGAAGTTACAAATACTGATTACGTTATTGAAGACAATAATTGCCGGGTAAATGGCAAGCATGATATTATATTAGTTTCGGTACTGGAAGAAATTAATTTAAAAGGAAAATGGTTTGTTGAATTTGAATTTGATGATTTTGGTTTTTGGGAAATTAATCCGGTACAAGTAGAAGGAATTAATTTTTAAATATTCTTCCCGCCTGAAACTATTGATTTTACCGGTATTCACACGTATTCAAAAAACATGTCCACCACGGAAAGAAGTATCAACTCGTACAACAATTTAAATTTATGAATTCATCCGTCAATATTAAATAAGGCGAATTGTTTATGCAGTAAGGCAACTTTTATTTACAATTCCTATTTAAGTTTTTAATACCGAACAAAATAAACAATGAAAAACAAACCATTAGAACAAGATCACTTCAAAGTTGCTCCGCAAAAAAAGATGAGGAAGAGCAGTACTTATCCGGGTGCGGTGCTCAATTTGACGAGTTGCGATTTTTATATTAGCAAACAATCAGCTATTTCATAGTTTCTGTACTAACTCAAAGGTGTAGCTTTGAGCAAGTTTATGGCTAACACAAAAAGTTATACTTATAATTTATAAAATAGCAACTGCGTGTATTCAGAAAAAAATCATTCTAAATCATGGATATTTCTACATTACAATCTAACTTGGCAATGCTCGCCTGTGACTTCGAAAGCCTTAAATCGCATTGGGTTGGCTATTCAGACTTTGGTGTCTATCAAGAATGCCTGGAAGGTATCAGAGAGCAAATGGCTGATTTTCCAGATATGATTCTTTCGGGACAGTTATCGCTGCCTGCGATTGCCAAAGTAGTAGAGTGTTTTTGCCTCATGGAGTCATTGGCGCGGTACCCTAATGCTACCAATAATGAGGAGTCTTTTAAGAATGATCCATGGTGGCAAAAAGTGAGATCGTTAGCCAAAGAGGCAGCTCAGGCGCTTGAGTAGATTTAAGCCTTTATGAACTGTAGTAATAAATTAAAATGTTGTACAATGAAACTCGTTTCGTAGCAAAGCCCGGAAACGTTCACCCTAATATTGTATAAACTCTATGTAGAAAACAACAATGAATTTAATTTTTTAATTATTATTTGTTATGTTGGTTTTTACTATAAACACGAATGCGCAATTTTCGGATTATTATGATATGCACGACGATGTTGAAGAAAAGAATCTTGTTTTAGCATCCTTGAAAATCAAAAATGCTATTTTTAATTTTCAAGGACAAAATATTTTGATTTAACTGTCTGTCAAAAGTAAATGTTGATCGAGAATTAAGTTCCACAATATTCATTCGGCTAGTTCTGGTGGAAAATAAATTTCGTTCATCAAGTGAACTTTTCGACGAATGCGTCTCATAAAACGAATGGGGGAAATAACTTTCAATCCTTCGCCAAAGCCAATAAGTTCACGTTCCAATTCAAAGTTGGGTACCACATCAATACTGAAGATGGTGCCCTCTTTTCTCGCTTCAACAATCTTTTGGGAAGCATGAATAGGTTTGGTTTTGATATAAGGTGACTGAACGTGATTGGCCAGAAACTCAATGTGAGTAGGTGTGTCAGCAGCATTGCGTGTTACACCTACAATATCATTGAAGTAAGTGTATGGATCAAATGTTTTATGCTCACGGAATAACTCGCTGTTCAAAGAGATGATATTTTGAATACGGTCCAGTGCAAAGGTGATAATCTCTTTTCCTTTTTTCATCATACCGAGGATAAACCATCGGTTTCGGTATTCTTTTAAAAGATAGGGATAGAAGACGATATCACTGGCTTGTCTTGCTTTGAAAGATTGATAAGTAAGTTGCACAGTTGTTTTGGCAACAATGACTTTGTACAAAAAATCCAGCCATTCAATGCCCGCCAGCAATTCATTCTTTTCAAAATCAATTACCGAGGGTTGCTGATTTTTTTCGCTGTAAATTTTGTCTTCGAGTTTGTTCACCATCTCAGTTACTTCATTAAAATGAGTGAAACCTTTGAACTGTTTTAGAAGATGGGAGACTTCCTGTAGAATGCTCAGGTCTTGTGTGGTAAGTGGAATGTTAGCAATAGAATAGTCAGCATCTTCATAAGAATAATACTTTTTGTCTTTAACAATAATAGGCGCGTTGTAGCCAAGCTTATCACTTCGCATTGCATTCAGGTCAAGGCGAATGGTACGTATGCTTAAGCCTTTTTCAATCCCTTCATATTCGTATAAGGCATCGTTACAGGCATCAATAAGATTTTCAATAGTCCACCTGCGGCGGCGGTTTTGCAGGCATCTGTCAATGGTTCTGTAGCGTATTAAGGCATTGCGATTAACGGGCATTTGAAAAATATTTTCGGAAAAATAAAAAATAATTTTCACTGTGCAAAAAGATTGCACAGTTGGGTTCGAGGTTTGTATTGTCAAACAAAAAGCAAAAAAGTTCTTTAAAATATTGTTGATAAAACGGTCAACACGAAAAGCTTGCTTAACGGCAAGACGGATAGATCCCTGTTGTAATCAAACCAGGCTTGTGTTTAAACGCACAGCAGTGCAGACGTAGTAACTATCTGTATGCTGTTGACACAATCGGCTTTGTCCGCCATACCTGTGGGTCAGAGGTTCGACTCCTCTTTCCGTCCGCGATGAGAATCCG